>CAZZVN010000010.1:0-22976 GCA_964657625.1 uncultured Steroidobacteraceae bacterium | reverse complement strand
GCTCACGGTCAACTGGCCTTCGCCCACCCGTCCAGTCTGGCCGGCGTCCTCGTCGCCCGCGACTCGGGCGTCGACATCCTCGCTCACGCCGCCGACGACACGGACGGAGTCACCCCGCAGGTGCTGCAGTCCCTCATCGACCACCACATGTCCATCGTCCCCACCCTCAAGATGTTCGCCACCACCGTCACACGGAAAACCTCCTATCTGGACCCTATCTACGCCGAGATCCATGAGTTCCACTCCTTGGGCGGCGAGCTCCTCTTCGGCACCGACGTCGGCTACATGACCGACTACACCACCCAGGACGAGTTCGCCGCCCTCGCCCGCTCCGGCCTCACCTGGCAGGACATGCTGCGCATGCTCACCACCGCGCCGGCCGCGCGTTTCCACGTCCAGGCCGACAAGGGTCGGGTAGCACCGGGCCAGTTCGCCGACCTGGTCATCCTCGGCTCCGATCCCGCGAGCAGCGCCCCCAATTTCGCCGACGTCCGACTGACCCTGCGTGGCGGGCGCATCCTCTATCAGGCACCGCCATGACTGCCGACGACTTCCGCCGCATCGCCCTCGCGTTTCCCGGTGCGGAGGAGTCCTCCCACATGGGGGCGCCGGACTTCCGCGTCGGCAACCGCATCTTCGCCACCCTCGCCGCAGAAGCGCTCGGCTACGGCAACCTCATGCTCACCCCGGAGCTGCAAAGCGCCCTCATCGCGCAAGCTCGGCACCTCTTTCTGCCGGTCCACGGCGGCTGGGGACGCATGGGCGCCACCCACATCCGCCTCGCCGACGCCGACGAGCTTTCACTCACCGCGGCGCTGCGTACCGCCTGGGATCATCGCCGCCAACTCAACGAAGCGGCAGCCGCGAAGAAATCCAGACGCCGCCGTACCTAGCAGGGGACTATGGCGGCCCCGCGTGGTCTGACCGAAGGCGGCTCGCGGGGCCGCGCCTACACGCCCATCGGCCCGGCCGCCGATTGCGCGGCATGCCGCACTGCCCCACCATGCCGGCTGGAGAGTTTCATGAACAAAAGAGCCTCATACACGACAGTCGCGTCCGCGTTTGCAGCGCTGATACTGTGTTTCACCGGAGCCGAGTCCATCGCCACCGAACGATCAACCTACAACGTCGAGGTCGATGCGAAGCCCTTCCAGGTGCGCGACTATCCGGCCCGCGTGGAAGCCCTGGTGCAGGTCTCGGGCTCGCGCGAACAGGCCGTCAATGCGGGATTCCGCCTGCTCGCCAAATACATCTTCGGCGGCAACCGCAGCCGCGCGAAGATCGCCATGACCGCACCGGTATTGCAGACGCCGGAGCCGGCCCCGGCGTCACGCAACCCGGGCGCCGCTCCCCGGTTGCCGCCTGCGGACGCGACCGTCACCGCGGACGCTGCCGGCACCGGCTGGGAAGTGGCATTCATCATGCCCGCCGGCTACGCGCTCGAGACTCTGCCCGTCGCCGACGACGCACGCATCCGCTTCCGCGCCGTCCCCGCGCAGCGCCTGGCCGCCGTCGCGTTCTCAGGCTTATGGACCGACGCGAATTTCCGCGCACACGCCGAGGACCTGCAGCGTTTCCTCGCGCAGCGCCGGCTGCACGCACGCTCCGCACCGATCTATGCCTTCTACGATCCGCCCTGGACCCCGTGGTTCTGGCGCACCAACGAAGTCCACATCGTCGTCGACCCCGCCCCTGGAGCACCATGAACGCCAAGCACCCGCTTGCAGCCCCGCCCCCCGCGGCCCCGCCCCGCGCCGGCCTGCAGCTGCGCTCGCTCGCCACCGGCAGCGGCGAGCTGCGCCTGTCGCTGGTGAGCGTGCCGGTGCCACAGCCGCGCGCCGACGAGGTCCTGATACGCATCGAAGCCGCGCCCATCAATCCGTCCGATCTCGGCCTGCTGCTGGGCGATGCCGACTGGACCGCGGCCACGTGCGCGGGATCGGGCGTCGACACCGTGTGGTCCGCACCGCTGCCGCCGCGGTCGAACGCCCTCGCCGGCAGGCTCGACGTGTCGATGCCGGTGGGCAACGAAGGCGCCGGCGTGGTCATCGCCGCCGGCGCCGCGGACGCCGCGCAGGCGTTGCTCGGTCGGACCGTGGCCGTGATGGGCGGCGCCACGTATGCCCAGTACTGCTGCGTGGCGGTGGAACAGACGCTGCGCCTGCCCGACGGCATCACCGCCGCCGAAGGCGCCTCGTCGTTCATCAATCCGCTCACCGCGCTCGGGATGGTCGAGACCCTGCGCCGCGAAGGTCACACCGCCCTGGTGCACACCGCCGCGGCATCCAATCTCGGTCAGATGCTGAACCGCCTGTGTCTCAAGGAGGGCATCGGCCTGGTCAACATCGTGCGCAGCGACGCCCAGCAGTCCCTGCTGCACGCCGCCGGCGCCGCGCACGTGTGCCGCTGCGATTCCAGCAACTTCCTGTACGACCTCACCGCCGCGCTGGCCGACACCGGCGCCACCCTCGCCTTCGATGCCACCGGCGGCGGCCCGCTCGCCGGGCAGATCCTGAGCGCCATGGAAGCCGCGTTGAACCGCAACGCCACCGTCTACAGCCGCTACGGGTCCACCACCCACAAGCAGGTGTACCTCTATGGCGGACTCGATCCGCGCCCGGTCGAATTTCAGCGCAACTTCGGCATGGCCTGGGGCATCGGCGGCTGGCTGGTGATGCCGTTCTTGAAGAAATTGAACGAGTCCGAAGTTGCCGCGCTCAAACAACGCGTTGCCGCCGACATCAAGACCGTCTTCGCCAGCGGCTATGCGCAAGAGATCTCCGTGCTCGAGGCGCTGCAGCCCGAGATCGTCGCCGCCTACGCCGCCCGTGCCACCGGCCGCAAATACCTGATCAACCCGAGCAAGGGTGTGGCCTAGCGCCCCGCACAACGGGTCATCACCCCGCAACAAACATCCTCTATGATCGACGCATAACAACCGGGATCGCCCTTGCTTTCTGTCGCCGCCACGGAGCTCCACATGGCCCTCGACCGCCGTTCCTTCCTGCAGCTGCTCGGCAGCGGCGCGTTTGCCGCCGCCCTACCCGAGAGCATCCAGCGCGCGCTCGCGATACCGGCCAACAACGCCACCGGCACGCTCGCGGACGTCGAACACATCGTGTTCATGATGCAGGAGAACCGCTCCTTCGATCACTACTTCGGGACCCTGCGCGGCGTGCGCGGCTTCGGTGATCCGCGCGCCGTCAAACTGTCCTCCGGACAATCGGTGTTCCATCAGCCCGACGGCGCGGGCGCCACCATCCTGCCGTTCCATCCGACGGCCGCGAACCTCGGGTTGCAGTTTCTCGAGGACCTGCCGCACGACTGGACCACCACCCATCTCGCCTGGAACCAAGGGCAGTACGATCAATGGGTGACGGCGAAGACCTACCTCACCATGGCGCATCTGCAACGCGCCGACATCCCGTACCATTACGCGCTCGCCGACGCGTTCACCGTGTGCGACGCCTACCACGCCTCGCTGCTCGGCCCCACCGACCCGAACCGCTACCACATGTTCTCCGGCTGGGTGGGCAACGACGGCAAGGGGGGCGGGCCGGTGATCGACAACACCGAGGCAGGCTACGGCTGGTCCACGTTTCCCGAGCAGCTCGAAGCGGCGGGCGTGTCGTGGAAGGTGTATCAGGACATCGGCACCGGCCTCAACGCAGCGGGCTCCTGGGGCAGCACCACTGACGCCTATATCGGCAATTACGGCGACAATTCGCTGCTGTACTTCAATCAGTACCGCAACGCGCTGCCCGGCAGCGCGTTGTATGACAAGGCGGTGACCGGCACCAACGTGGCCGTCAGCGGCACCCTGTTCGACCACTTCCGCAGTGACGTGAGCGCCGGCACCCTGCCGCAGGTGTCCTGGGTCGTCGCGCCCGAGGCGTATTCGGAGCACCCCAACTGGCCTGCCAATTACGGCGCCTATTACGTGTCGCAAATTCTCGACGCCCTGACGGCGAACCCCGCGGTCTGGAGCAAGACCGTTTTCCTCATCATGTACGACGAGAACGACGGCTTCTTCGATCACATGGTGCCACCCACCCCGCCGCAGTCCGCGGCGGCCGGCGCGTCGAACGTCGACACCACCAACGAGCTGTACGCGGGCTCGACCGGCAATCCGAGCGGACCGTACGGACTCGGCGCCCGCGTCCCTCTGCTCGTGGTCTCACCGTGGAGCAAGGGCGGCTGGGTCAGCTCCGAGGTGTTCGACCACACCTCGCTGATCCGTTTCGTCGCCAAACGCTTCGGCACGGCGAAAGCCCCGTTGAGCGATCCGAACATCACCGCCTGGCGCAGCGCCGTCTCGGGTGATCTGACGTCGGCGTTCGATTTCGCCAACCCCAACTCCGCCGAGCCGACGTTGCCTGCCACCACCGCCTATAGGCCGCCCGACGCCGAACGGCACGTAAGCTACGTGCCGCTCCCGCCCGTGTTGCAGTCTTTGCCGATGCAGGAGCCGGGAACGCGCCCTGCGCGTGCCGTCCCCTACACGTTGAACGTCGACGCCACCGCGAACCTCGCTGCCGGGGAAGTCACGTTGCAGATGACGAACAGCGGACGCAACACGGCCGTGTTCCAGGTGCGTTCCAACAGTGTGCTGCAGCCGCCCCGCACGTACACCGTGAAGGCCGGCACCCAGCTGAGCGGCACCTGGAATTCGGCGCTGGCCGGCCTCGACACGTACGACCTCAGCGTATACGGCCCGAACGGGTTCCATCGCGCCTACAAGGGCGGCTTGCTCGAAACCATTTCCGCGAATGTGCGCGGCACGCTAGCGTACGACGTGGCACACGGCGCCGTCACGCTCAGGGTTCTCAACGAGGGCAGCAAGGCCTGTGAAGTCACCGTCGCGGATCGCTATTCCGACGAATCCGTCATCCAGAAACTGGCGCCGGGCGGCACTTTTCATCAATCCTTCGCGGTGGCGCAGTCGCACGGCTGGTACGACCTGATCGTGACAGTCGCCGAGGACGTCGGGTTCCGGCAGCAGTTTGCGGGACACCTGGAGACGGGCAAGCCGTCGCGGACCGATCCCGCCATCGCGGCGGACTGACGCGACAGACAGCGGCGGGTCGCCGGGCAACGCGGGCGACTGAACGCCCCGGCGGCGCTACGGGGCGCCGCGATCGTTGCAGGGCGGTACCGTGCCGTCGCGGCACAGGGCCGGGCCGGCATCCTGTTTGGTGGCCCCCGGACTGTCCGCATGCGGCTCGTTGCTGCCGGTGACGCAGCCGGCCAGAAATCCCATCACGACGAGCGAACCGATCACTAGTTTCACGACCTACCCCTTGCAGCTTGCATCCGTTTGCGGACGATACACATCCCACCCTGCGAACTCCACGCCTTCCCCCGTGTTCGCGACTGCCGCCGACACCGGCTCGAGCGAAGGGCCGACTCGCGCGTCCCGCTGCCCGCGTTAAAAAGAAGTTCGCGCCACGACGAGGGAGTTGTACATGAACGACGAGCAGGGTGCCGATGAACTGCGGCGCAGTTTGATCATGCTGGGCGGCGCTTCGTTGGGCGGGGCGCTGCTGGCGACGAGCGCCACCGGTGCGGCGCGGGCCACGGGTGCGGGGTTTCCGGGCCCGAAGCCCGTCGACGAAGGCAGCGTCGCAGGCACCGGCGTCGAGTTCCCGCCCATCGATGCGGACACCGAACGCCCCGGCGGGCCGCCACCGAACCCGGATGCGCCGTCGGCGCGGGTGGGTTTTGCGGTGATGGGACTCGGCCGTCTTGCCCTCGAGAACATTCTGCCGGCCTTCGCCCAGTGCAAACACGCAATGCCCGTCGCGCTCATCAGCGGCGATCCCGTCAAGATGGCCGCCGTCGCCGCGCAGTACGGCATCGCGAAGGAAGCATGCTACGGCTATGGCGACCTCGCGAAACTGCGTGGCAACCGCGCCATCGAGGTGGTTTACGTGGTGCTGCCCAACGCCCTGCACCGCGATGCCGTGGTGCAGGTGGCACACGCCGGCAAGCACGTGCTGTGCGAAAAGCCGATGGCGACCAACCCCGAAGAGGCACGCGACATGGTCGCGGCCTGCCGCCAGGCCGCACGCAAGCTCATGATCGCCTACCGTTGCCAGTACGAAACTTATAACCGCGAGCTGACGCGCCGGGCACGCGCCGGCGAGTTTGGGCAGATCCAGTTCATCGACGCCGTCAACACGCAGAACCAGGGCGACCCGCTGCAATGGCGCCAGGTGCAGGCGCTGGCGGGCGGCGGCTCGCTACCCGATGTGGGGCTGTACTGCCTCAACACCACCCGGGCGTTGCTCGGTGAGGAGCCCGTTGAACTGCGCGCCTCCATCCACAGTCCGCCCGACGATCCGCGTTTCAAGGAGGTCGAATCGACGGTGAGCTTCACGCTGCGTTTTCCGTCCGGCGTGATCGCCAACTGTGTATCGAGCTACAGCGCGCACGAACATCGCAACCTGCGCGTCATGGGCGCGAGGGGCAGCGCGGAGCTCTTGAACGCCTTCTCCTACGCGGGCCAGAAGCTGCGGATCTCCCGCCGCGACGGCAGGGCGGAGTCGACCGCTGAACTGTCCTTCCCCGGCGCGAACCAGTTCAGTCTCGAACTCGACCACATGGCCCGCTGCGTGCGGCACGACCTGCAGCCCCGCACCCCCGGCGAGGAAGGACTGCAGGACCAGGTATTGATGGCCGCCCTGTACGAATCCGCGCGCACCGGCGCCGCGGTGAAGCTCGCGCCGGTCGCCGGTCTCGATCCGTTCCGCGGCGCCGCGCCGGACGAGGCCTGACGCCCATGAAGGCCCTCATCTTCGACATGGACGGGACGCTGATCGATTCTGCCTACACCCACGCGCTCGCCTGGCAGCGCGCGCTGGTCGAGTTCGGAATCGATGTCCCGGTTTGGGAGACGCATCGGCGCATCGGCATGAGCGGTCGTCAGCTCGTCAAGGGCATTTCACGCCAGCACGGTCGCCCGGTGAGCGATGCTCACATCGACGACTTGGATGCCCGCCAGGCCGCGCTGTTTCGGCAGATCGCGCCCTCCATTCCGCTGCTGCCGGGTGCCCGCGAGCTGATCGCTTTCCTGCAGGAGCAGAAAATCGCGCATGGCATCGCGACCACCGGGAAACGTCGGGATATCGAATCGTCGTTGAAGCTGCTCGGTTTGAACGAGGCTGCCCCCGTCGTCGACGCGGGGGCCGTGGAGCGCGCGAAGCCCGAGCCCGACCTGTTCACGGAATGTCAGCGTCGACTGGGGGTGGCGCCTGCACAGTGCCTCGTCGTCGGCGACTCGGTCTGGGACGTGCACGCCGCGCGTCGCGCCGGCATCCTCGCGGTGGGTCTGCTGTGCGGCGGCACCGGCGAGCAGGAACTGTACAACGCCGGGGCGATGCGCGTGTATGCCGACCCCGCGACGCTGCACCGGGGTCTGGATGAACTCGGCTTCGGTCGCTGAGCGGAACACCCGAGTTTCGTCAATGCCGAGGTGTCGTCAGTGCCTCGCGAAATACAACCACAGCGCCACCATCAGCATCGACGCCTCCAGCACGCCGGTACCCAAGGTCAACCCGCCCACCGGCCAATACTTCGCCACGGTGGGTATGCGGTACAGCACCAGGGGCGCATACAGCGCGATGCCGATCAACACGCCCAGCCGCCAATAGGCCGCGTCACGGGCCAGCAACCAGAAGATGACCGCCAGACCGAGCTGCAGCCCGCCGTAGACGACGAGATATTCAGAGCGGCCGCCGTTCGACAGACCGATGTAGCCCAAATTGGGGGCCGTCGTCGACGCGGCGACCGTGCACCACAGCGCGAAGACCAGATAGAGCGCGGCGTTCGCGTACAGATAGATTTGCATGAGCATCCCGGGTGACCCATCGCGTTGATGCGACTCCGGGGAGCCTACGCAGTTCTGCCCGGCGATGCTGTCATGGATCGACGCAGCCTGGTGTGAGACGACGCCGCGCCCGCGCGCCAGGCGCCCGGCGCATGCGCGCCGACCCCCGGTCGCGGCACTACCCGGAAAAGCCGGTAGACTCAGGCGATGCCCTTGATCCCCTGGTTATCGCCGCGATGCGCCACCGCGGCGCGACGGACCGCCGCGCCGCGAAGCGTCGCGCGGCGCCGGCATGCCGTCGCGGCGTGATGCGGTGACGTTCGCCTTTCGCGGTCCGGTACGCGGCGTCTATACCGACGCCCTAGATGCCGTTCCGAGTGTCGACGCGGCGGGCGTGTTCTACTTTCTGTCGACCAGCGCTGAGCGCGGGCGCTCGTCACTCTATCGCGGTCAGCTGCGCGACGGCGCCATCCAGACCGTCTCGCTCACCGCCGTGCACGACGTATCGGAACGCGTGCCGCTCGACGCGGAAATCAGTGGCGACGGGAACACGCTCTGGCTTGCCGTCAGCCACTACGCGAAAGGCCGGCCCGACGACGTCGACATCGTCATCGCCGAGCGCGTGGGACGGGGCTTCGTGCTGCGCAAGGACAGCTGGGGGATCATGCGTTCGATCAACACCCGCGCGCGTGAATACGCGCCGAGCATTTCCGCCGACGGCCGCGAGCTGTTCTTTGCCCGCCTGGATGAAACCCAGCCCACGGCCCTGCCCGCCATCTACCGCGCCACGCGTGCCGACTCGCGCTCGCCGTTCGACACCGGGCAACGCGTGATGGCCGCCACCGGCGACGTCGGCTCGCCCTAGCCCAGCCGCTGCGCGATGACGTCCGCCACGCGCAACGCGTTGGCGATGAGGGTCAGGGTTGGATTCACCGCACCGATCGACGGAAAGAAGCTCGCATCGGTGACGTACAGATTGTCGATCCCGTGCGCCTTGCAGTTCACGTCGAGCACCGAGCGTGCCGGATCCGTACCGAACACCAGCGTACCGGCCTGATGCGCCGTCCCGCCGATGGGGATGTTCTGCCCCAGGTACAGCGGGCGATCGAAGAGCTCCGGATGGACATCGAGACGTGAACTGAGGTCGCGCAGTTTCTGCTTCAGGCGCGCATGCGCTTCGAGGTTGGTTTCGGTCAGTTCGAGCTTCACCTGATCGCCCTGGTAGGAGATCCGGTTGTCGTACCGGGGCAGATCCTCCGAGGTCAGCCAGAAGTCGAGGGAATGCCTGGCGATCCACTCGAAGGGTTTTTCAGGAAACCATTGCAGGAATCCAGGCAGGCCGTCGCCGCGGATCTGCACGGCATCGGACTTGCCCACCATCTGTATGTGACCGAGCGGATAATCGCAATCGTCCGCACCGAAGTAGAAATCATTGAGACCGAGCGTCTTCTGGAATTTCGTGGGATTCGGTGTGCGCGACACCGCCAGCAGCACGGAATTGTTGTGGCGCATGTAATTGCGGCCCACCAGTCCGGAAGAATTTGCGAGCCCCGCCGGATGATCGTCGTTGGCCGAGCGGAGCATCAACAATGCGGAGGACAACGCCCCGCACGCCACCACGACGAGGTCCGCCCGGTAGGTGGTGCGCTGCGCGCCATGCACCACTTCGACGCCGCTGATCCGCTTCCCGCCCGTATCCGTGGCCAACCGCTCGACGTAGGCGTTGGTGAGCAGGGTAAGGTTCGGATGCTCACGCAGCGCCGGGTCGACACAGATGACCTGCGAGTCGGCCTTGCCGTTGGTGAGACAGGGATAACCGTCGAAGGCCTCGCAGCGGATGCATGCCGAGTGCGGCAGCGCCTTGCCGTCCTGCTCGTCGAGCAATATCCCCACCGGCAGATGAAACGGATGATGGCCCTCGCGCTTCAGTCCGTCGAACAGCTGCTGTATGCGGGGCTCGTGCGCGAGCGGTGGATAGGCGTAGGGCTTCGCGGCGGGAGGTTCGGTGGGATCTTCGCCGCGCAGCCCATGCACGTGGTACAGCTCCTCCGCCTGCTGATAATACGGCTCGAACACGTCGTAGCGGACGGGCCAGCCCGGCGACAGTCCGTCGGGATGGTGGATTTCGCCGAAGTCGCGCTCGCGCAGGCGCAGCAGCACGGCGCCGTACACCTTGCTGTTGCCGCCGACGAAATAATGCAGGCCGGGGTGGAAGGTCCTGCCGTCGCCGCCCACCCAGGTCTCCTTGGCCTGGTACTTGGCGTCGATGAATACCGCCTCGCTGTTCCAGTTGTCCTGCTCGCGCGGCAGATAGTCGCCGCGCTCGAGCAGCAGCACCTTCTTCCCGGTCTTCGCGAGGCGCCAGGCGACCGTGCCGCCGCCGGGCCCCGAGCCCACGATGATGACGTCGTAGCGCGTGGCCGCATCAGCCACCGGTCGCGAACCCCGGATAGAGCGTCATGCCACCGTCGATGAACAGCGTCGCACCGGTGATGTAGTCGGCGGCGTCCGAGGCGAGCCACGCCGCTGCGCGCGCGATGTCGTCGGGCTCGCCGATGCGTTTGTACGGAATCAGGGTCATGAGATCCTGGTAGGCCGCGGTGGTGCTCCACGCCTCGGTGTTGATGGGCGTGCGGATGGCACCGGGGGCCAGACTGTTGACGCGGATGCGATGCGGCGCGAGTTCCTGCGCGATGCTGCGCATCAACATCATGATGCCGCCCTTGGAGGCCGCATAGTTTGCATGCCCGGCCCACGGGATCTCCTGATGCACGGAGCTCATGCACAAGATTTTTCCCGCCGCCACCGACACCGATTCGTCGACGCCGCGGCGCTTGAACTCGCGTGTCGCCTCGCGCGTGCACAGGAACTGCCCGGTGAGATTGACGTTGATGACGGTGTTCCACTGCTCGAGCGTCATGGTGTCGTAGGGAGAATCGCGCTGCAGGCCGGCGTTGCTCACCACCACGTGCAACGTGCCGAAGTGCTGCACGGCCTGGGCGAACATCGCCACCACCTCGTCTTCCTTGCTGACGTCCGCCTTGACCACCAGTGCCCGCCGGCCGAGCGTCTCGATGTCGTGCGCCACGTCCTCGGCCGCCTGTGGGTCGCTCACGTAGTTGACCACCACGTCCGCGCCCGCACGCGCGAGTCCGAGCGCCACCGCCCTGCCGATGCCGGAGTTCGCGCCCGTGACCAGCGCGGGCTGGCCGAGCAGCGTCACGGGATAGTCGACCTTGGGCAACGTGCGGGTGTGCGGCGCGGCGGGTGCGTCGGGGTCTTTCGAAGGGTCGCTCACGATGTGCTCCAAGGCGGTCGAGGATGCCCGGAGTGTCGCATAGCCGTTCGGCGCAAGTGTGACATCCGCGTGACCCGTCGCCGGTGCCCATCGTCGCCGCACAGGCTTGCTGCTAAGGTGGCGGCGGGCGGCATGCGCCCATCGAAGGAGTAAGGTCGTGCTGGGCGTGTGCCTCCAACTCATGATGCGCTGTTTGCTGGTGATGCTGTTCCTGCCTTTCAGCGCGCTCGACAAGCTGCTCAATTTTCCGCAGGCCGTCGCTCAGGCGGCCGAGGCCGTACCGCGCCGCGGGCTTGCCGTGGCGCTCATCGTGGCGGGCTTCGGCACCGAGGTGGTCATGTCCGCCGCCGTTCTCACCGGCGTGGCCGACCGTCTCGCGGCCTGCGTGCTCGCCGTCTACTGCCTCGCGACGGCGGTGCTGTGGAAGCCATTCTGGAAGACCGCCGACTTCGCCCTTCGCGGCACGAGCCACGGCCGCGACCTCTTCTGGGACTTCCTCAAGAACCTGAGCCTGGCGGGCGGGTTTCTGCTGCTCGGACTCGGCACCGATGCCGTACACGCGAACGCCTTTCTCGAGCATCCCTTCGCGTCGTCGCGACCCTACGCGACCGGGCTTTAGTCATCACCTCGACACACGAGTCGCGTTATCGTGTAGGCCTTCGATCAAACAAGGCATGGGCATGAAAGCGTGGATGGTGGCGGCGGGGTTGCTGTGTTTCGGCTCGTCGACGGCGGTGCACGCCGCGGCGCTGCTGTTGATTTCGGTGGACGGCCTGAAACCGGAATACGTGCTCGAGGCGGCCGCGCACGGTTTGAAACTGCCCTGTCTGCGCGGCATGGTGGACGAAGGCACTTATGCGGACGGCGTGGTGGGGGTGTGGCCGACCATCACCTACCCGAGCCACACCACCTTGGTCACCGGCGTCACGCCGGCGGCACACGGCATCCAGGCCAATCTCGAATTCGATCCGGAACGTCACTTCAAGGACGCATGGTACTGGTACGGGTCGCGGATCAAGGTGCCGACCCTGTGGCAGGCTGCGCATGCCCAGGGCTTGCGCACCGCCAGCGTGGGCTGGCCGGTCACGGTGGGCGCCGCCGGCATCGACTATCTCATCCCCGAGTATTGGCGCATCGCGGGCCGGACCACCGAACTCGATCCGGCCGACCGCGAACTGCTCGCAGCGCTGGCACGCCCGGAGGGACTGCTCCCGTTGTTGCGGCCGACGGCGGGCGACTACATGGCGGGCAACGACACCACGCCGGAGGGCGACGAGATCAAGACCCGCTACACGATCGAGCTGATTCGGCGTTTCAAACCGGCATTCGTGACGCTGCACTTGAGTTCGCTCGACGATGCCGAACATGGCCATGGTGTCTTCAGCAGCGAGGCGAATCACACCGTGGAGACCCTCGATGCAATGCTGTCACGACTGGCCACGGCCGCCCGCGCCGCAGATCCGTCGGCGGTCGTGATGGTGGTGTCCGATCATGGTTTCATGCCGATACTGCACGAGGTCAATCTGTACGCGCCGTTCATCGACGCGGGCCTCATGACCCTCGCCGAGGACGCGGGCACGCATGCGGTGAAGGTGGCTTCCTGGCGCGCGGAACCGTGGCTCGCCGGCGGAATGGCCGCCATCATGCTGCACGATCCGCAGGATTCGGCCGCCCGTGAGGCGGTCGGTCAGCTCCTGCGCACGCTCGCCGCCGAACCGCGCAACGGCATCGATGCCGTCCTCGATCGCGCGGCCATGCAACAGCGTGGCGGCTTTCCGGACGCGGAGTTCGTGGTCGTGTTCAAGGCCGGCTACTACGCCGGCGCGAAAACGTCGGGCGACCTGGTCACCGACGTCGTCGGCAACCACGGCAGCCACGGCTTCTCACCCGATCAACCGGCGATGCGTGCCTCCTTCTTTGCAACCGGAACGGGTGTCGCACGACATCGCGATCTCGGAGTCATCGACATGCGGCAGATCGCGCCCACCGCGGCGCGGGTGCTGGGCGTCGCCCTGCCCGCGGCCACCTCGCCGCCGCTCGCCCTCACGCCCTGAGGCGCGCGCGGGCGCGCCCGCCCGGCGCCGAGGCGAAAGCCCCGGAGCGCCGCGTGTCGCCGGCTGACACATCGCCGTAACGTTGCATTCACATACTCGCGTCTTTCGGCGAAGGATGGCGATGCAACCCATGTCCCGGCGATTCACCGCTGCCCTGGCGGCGCTCTCTTGTGTGTTCTCGGTCCGCCTCGCCGTCGCCGACGACGCGACCGTTCCTCGGGATGACGATGATCTGCAGACCATCGTCGTCACCGCGAGCAAGACCACGCGCTCGTCGGTGGAGCTGGGCGGCGTGGAGGCGCAAAAGCTGCTGCCCGGCATCAGCCCCCTCAAGGCCATCGAAACGCTGCCCGGCGTCGTGTATGAAACGGCCGACCCCTGGGGCAACAACGAGCAGAATGAATCGCTGGTCATCCATGGCTTCACCACGCAGCAGCTGGGGTTCACCCTGGACGGCGTCCCGCTCGGCGACCAGCAATACGGCAACTACAACGGCCTAAGCACCTCGCGTGCGGTCAGCAGCGAAAACGTCGCACGCGTGGAACTGGGCTCGGGCGCGGGCTCGTTGGGGGTGGCGTCGACGAGCAACCTGGGTGGCGCGATCGAGACTTATTCGAGCGATCCTGCCGCGACGCCGGGCGCCGACGTGCGCGAGACCGCGGGCAGCTACGACACCACGCGCACGTTCCTGCGCCTCGACACCGGGAGCTTTGGCGACGGCAATGCCGCCTACCTGTCGTACGTGCATCAAGACGCCAAAGCCTGGGACTTCGACGGCCACCAACGCGGGGATCAGGTCAATTTCAAATTCGTGCATGACGACCCGATCGGCAAACTCACGTTCTTCGCGGACTGGCAGCACAAGGTCGAGCCCAACGAGGATGCCACGAACTACGGCAACCAGCAGACCGCCACCTCGACCTACTTCCCCTACACGCGGCCGTTCCTCTATCCGAATTACGCGACGGGACTTTCGTACCTGAGCGCGTCGGGTGCACCGCCGGCGGCGTACGGTAATAACTTCTCCAACTATTTCAGTGCGGCACAGCGCGAGGACGGGCTTGCGTACCTGAACTACGACTGGCACGTGAGCGAGAACATTACCTGGTCCAATCAGGTGTACTACCACAACGATTCGAGCCGCGGCATCGTCGCAGGGCCCGTGAACCAGGCCGGGCTCCCCGGCCTGTTCGCCATCTACTTTCCGGGACAGAACCTGGTGCAAACGTTCGGCGGTACTGGGTACGAGGTGCGTACCACCGAATACGAGATACACCGTGCCGGCGAACGTTCCACCTTGAACTGGCGGCTCGACCGGCACCAGATCGAGGCTGGCCTCTGGTACGAGCACAATGACTCGGCGCAGGCGCGGCGCTGGTATCCGTTCGCGGCCGCCAACGACGATCTGACGCCCTACGACATTCCCGAGCACTCTGCCTTCACGCAGTACGACTTCCGTTTCACCACGAAGGACCTGCAGCTGCATCTGCAGGATCAATGGCAGATCCGGCCCGACCTGTTGCTGCAGGCGGGGTGGAAGGCCAGCCTGCAGACCGCCGGCGACACGCTGGCGGTGCAGCAGCGAAACCTGGCCACCACCAATCCGCCGGTCAATTATCCGGTGGGCTCGATCACGTCCAACAACGGCTTTCTGCCGCAGTTGGGTGCACTCTGGGACGTGGCCAACGGCACCCAGGTGTTCGTGAACGTACAGAAGAACCTGCGCCAGTTCATCCCGTACGGTGCCGGCAGCAACTATTACGGCACCTCGCCCTGGAGTCTCGGCAGCCAGGCCGCGTTCGACACGTTCAAGGCCACGGCCAAACCTGAAACCTCCTGGACCACCGAGGTCGGTCTGCGGGACAAGCAAACCTTCGATGGCCACGGACTCAGCGCGATCGAAGGACAGATCAACTACTACCACGTCGCCTTCTCCAACCGGCTGCTGAACGTCGCCACCTACAGCTTCATCAACCCGAACCCCTCGGTGCTCGTGAACGTGGGCGGCGTCACCACCGATGGCGCCGATCTTGCCGCCACCCTGCACTTCGGCGAGCACCTGCGCTTCTACAACGGCATCTCGTACAACAAATCGCGCTACGACTCCGACTACTCCACCGTGACCGGTGGCGTCGCCACCGCGGTCCATATCGAAGGAAAGCAGGTTCCCCTGACGCCTGAATGGCTCTACAAGTACATCTTGAGCACGTCTGCGGGCCCGTTCGAGGCCCAGATCAACGGTGATTACGTGGGCAGGCGCTACGTCACGTACCTCAACGACCTGTCGGTGGGCGGCACGTTCCTGACCGGCCTCGAGGCCAGCTACGATTTCGTGCACCCCTTCGCCGGAGACCTGCTGAAAGACATAAAGCTTGCCGCCAACATCACCAACGTGACCGACAAACGCGGTGTGTCGACGGCTGTCGTGACGAGCAATTCAGGCGGTTATCAGGCGTACCCGATCGCGCCACGCATGTTTTTCGTGACGGTGAGCGCGAAGTTCTAGCGCAGGCCTGGCGGGGGGCGGCGCCTCGCCCACAACGCGTCCGCAATGCGGGTAGCGGCCACGGGCAAAAATTGCCGGCCACGCAGCATTACACCCTCCCGGGCACCCCTCGAGTGTGTCGCTTCAGTCTTGACGCTTAACGTTACGCGTTATATGATGGCCTCATGATAAAAGGTTTCCGATGCGTGGATACACAGGCATTGTTTGAAACCGGCAGGAACAAGCGCTTCTCTAACGTGACGAAGGTCGCAACGCGCAAGTTGGCTCAGTTGGACGCAGCAAGTACTTTGGAGTTCTTGCGCTCGCCGCCTGGTAACAGACTGGAGGCGTTGGCGGGGGACCGAAAGGGCGTATACAGCATTCGAGTCAACGATCAATTTCGTCTTTGTTTTCGCTGGACGGCCGAAGGCCCCACTGACGTCGAGATAGTGGACTACCACTGAAGGATATTGAGCTATGTTCGAAAACGGTATGCGACCTGTACATCCCGGCGAGGTGCTGCAGGAGGACTTTCTGAAACCGCTTGGGATGAGCGTCAACGCTCTGGCGAAAGCATTGTGTGTACCGACACCCCGTATCAATGAAGTCGTGCGCAGGCGGCGCGGCGTGAGTGCGGACACGGCCATGCGTCTGGCCCGTTATTTCGGAGGCGATGCGCGTTCCTGGCTCAATCTGCAAACCGCCTATGATTTGCGCATCGCGGAAATTAGCAATGCCAAGCGCATCGTGCGAGAGGTGTCCCCGGCCTCGGCGGAAGCCTAGTTTCTCTGCTGCTGACCGTTATCGCGATTGCCTGCACTTGGCAGGCAAATAAGACCGTGTAATCCTCGGCGACGGGTATCTGGCCGCCAACATCACCAACGTGACCGACAAACGCAGTGTGCCGACCGCCGTCGTGACGAGCAATTCAGGCGGTTATCCGGCGTATCCCATCGCGCCACGCATGTTTTTCGTGACGGTGAGCGCGAAGTTCTAGGCGGCGGGGAGGGACCGCGCCGGCCGGAAACCAACCCTAATCTCTGCTATAGTGCATATTACTGGCGTCTTAGACGCTTTATGTGCAGTACTATGGACTTTAAGGAACAGCATCGACACCTGCTGGAACTCGGGAACCGCCTGAAGACTTTGCGTCTTGCACGTGACGACACCATGGCCGTGTTCGCGCAGCGCCTCGGAGTCAGTGCAGGAACGATCCGTGCGATGGAGCATGGTGCGGGCACGGTTCAGATCGGCGCCTGGGTCAAGGCCTTGTGGGTTCTCGACCACCTCGATGACCTGAATGGGGTGTTGGCCGGAAAGGCAAGCCTCCTCGAACAGGCGCGCGCGTCGCGTACTCGTATCAAACAGCGCGCGTCGAGACGAGCTTGATCGAACATATATTCGTCTGGGTGCGACGTCCGGAGGGGACGATCCGCCTGGTCGGGGAACTGGCCACCACGGCTCCGGATCGTAACAGCGGGCGTTTCGAAGCCGAGTTCGAATACACGGGTACCTGGGTGGGCGAAACTGGCGCCTTCGCTCTCGATCCGGTTTCTCTCCCTTTGGATGCGGCGCGACGGTTTAACGCCGAGATGCTGTACTCACCTCTGGCCGTGTTCGACGATGCGCTCCCCGACGATTGGGGTCGGCGCCTGCTGGCCGCGGCGATCACCGCCGATGGCGGCACGCCGACGGTAACCCAGATGCTGCTGCGCATGCGCGGCGGCGGGACCGGGGCACTCATTTTTACGGCGACCGGTACCGTCCCTCGTGCCGATCAAAGTGTGCCCAGCACCGCACTCTCAACGCTCCTGACGGCGGCCGCGCGATTCGAGGCGGGGACGCTGCCACCGAGCGATGAGTTTCGCCGCCTCTTGGAGGGCAGCAGCCGCGCCGGCGGCGCGAGACCCAAGGCGCTCGTCCACGATGAGTCCGGAGAGTGGCTCGCTAAATTTCCCAGTCGCGCGCGCGATGGGGGGTATGACGTCGTCGGCCTCGAAGCCAGCTGTCTCATGCTGGCTCGGCGGGCGGGAGTCGATGTCCCGGAGTCGCGGTTGCAGATGATCGGTGCGCGGCGCGTGCTCATGGTCAAGCGCTTCGACGTCACTGCGGAGGGCGGTCGGTACCACATGGTGAGCCTGCGCACGCTGTGCAAGGAGCGTCCCGGCATCTATGTGCACAGCTATTCGGCGCTCGCTCAGGTGTTGCTTAAACATTCCGCTTCTCCCGCCGATGATTTGGCGGCGCTGTACCGGTATATGGTGTTCAATGCGGCCATCGGCAATGTCGATGATCACCTGAAGAATTTCTGGATGCTGGCGCGTCCCGGCGGACTTCGCCTGGCACCCGCGTTCGATTTGGTGCCGGACATCCGCGGTCGAGGCGAACACACCTTGTCCTTTCATCAAGACTTTGCCTGCCCGACCGGCACGGACATGATCGCACTGGCGGATGAATGGGGCGTCGCACGCGCCGCCCGTATCGTCGATGACGTCCTCGAGGCCGCCGACGAATTCACAACGGCGACTAACGAACTCGAAGTTCGCCATCCGGGAACCCTGCAGAAAATACGCGCTGACGTACGCCGACGCACCACGCTGCTCAGTCGCCGCAGCGGCGGCGGCGGTTGACTAGGCTGCCTGGACCATTCAACGATTTATCGTAAAATAGTCTGTACCATTTTACGATTGTGGCTAAAATGGTCCGTGTGCCAGAGAATGCCAAATGACCGCCCGCCTTCGCCTCTACGACCGCATATTGCAGGATCACTTCGTCCGCCATCGGCAGATGGCTTGGGTGACCGGCCCACGCCAGGTGGGGAAGACGACGACTTGCCGCAGTGAAGGCACCGACTACCTCAATTGGGACAATGCGGACGACCGTCGCCTCTTCCTGCGCGGACCGGCCGCTGTGGCCATGCGCATTCAACTCGAGCAGTTGCGTGCGACCCAGCCCATCGTCGTATTCGACGAATTGCACAAGGACAAAAAATGGAAAGCGTTCCTCAAGGGCTTTTTTGACGTCTACGGCGAACAGACACGAATCATCGTGACCGGCAGTTCGCGGCTGGATATTTATCGTCGCGGCGGCGACAGCCTGATGGGGCGGTACTTCCTGTATCGCATGCATCCATTCAGCGTGGCCGAAACCTTACGCACCGATCTCCCCACGGACCTCATTCATCCGCCAGCCCCGGTGCTCGACGCTGAATGGCAGGCGTTGTGGGAACACGGCGGTTTCCCGGAACCCTTCCTGCGCCGCGATCTACGCTTCACCCGCCGATGGCGCTCCCTGCGGCACGATCAGTTGACACACGAGGACGTACGCGATGTCGCGCAAATCGAAACTCTCGGCTTGCTGGAGACATTGACCGACATTCTTGCCGAACGCTCGGGGCAGCAGCTGATCTACTCCAATCTCGCCAACGAAGTCGGCATCGCGGTCGATACGGTGAAGCGCTGGATCGATCTGTTGGAACGGCTGCATTTTGGTTTCGTCGTGCGCCCTTGGTTTGCAAACGTCACCAAGGCGCTGCGCAAGGAACCCAAGTGGTTTCTGCGCGACTGGTCGGGTATCGAGAATACGGGGCAGCGCGCCGAGACCTTGATGGCCTGCCATCTGCTAAAGGCGGTGGAAGGTTGGACAGACCTTGGCCTGGGGACGTTCGAATTGCGGTACCTGCGCGACAAGCTCAAACGCGAAGTGGATTTCCTGGTGGTTCGTGATCGTAAACCTTGGCTGCTCGTGGAGGTCAAGACCAGCGATACGCGACTGTCGGATTCCCTGCGCCGTTTCCAGACGTCGACAAAAGCAAGGCATGCGCTACAGGCGGTGTTCGATCTGCCGCACGTTCAGGCCGACTGTTTCGCGCCCACCGACGCCACGGTCGTGCCGGCACGCACTTTGCTGAGTCAGTTGTTGTAAGGCCGTCCCAAGGCAGCCTGCCATGAACGCTCGACATCCACCGCCCGCTCCCCCGCCTCGCGTCACCGCCATCCAGCGCTTCGGACTCACCACGCCCGACGCCGACCGCCTCGCCGAGTTCTATGAGCGCGCCTTCGATTGCCGGGTGGTGTCGAACCGGCACCTGCACGGCGCAGAGTTCGACGCTCTCATGCGGGTGCCAGGCGGTGCCCGCGAACTTCTCCTCACGCTCAGCCCGCAACCCCCCGGCCCCTACCCCGTCGATGCGCCGCCGTGGCACGTCGGCGGCGCCCACACCCTCGAACTCCTGCAATTTGCCGACCCGGGCCGCGCGTATCCGCCCGACCTCTCACCCTTCGACAATATTTTCCAGCACTTCGCCATCGTCGTGCGCGACATGACCCGCGCCATGCAAAGGCTCGCCCGACTCGACGGCTGGACTCCTATCTCGCTCGAAGGTCCGCAGCGCCTGCCGGCGAGCGCCGGCGGTGTCACCGCCTTCAAGTTTCGCGACCCCGACGGCCACCCCCTCGAATTCCTGGAGTTTCCCGAAGGCGCCATCCCCCGCGCGTGGCGCGCCGCCCGTTCGCAGCCCCGCCAGGACGCGAGCCCAGCGCTGCGGGCCGCCAACGGCAGCGCACTTGCACCCGCACCGCCGCCCGCGCCCCGTCCCGCGGCCGAGGCCGCGCCCGACCAACCGCTGTTCCTCGGCATCGACCATTCCGCCGTGAGCGTGCACGACCCCGCCGCCAGCATCGCGTTCTATCGACGCCTCGGCCTCGAGGTTACCGCGCGAAATCTCAACCAGGGCCGGGAGCAGCACCTTCTGGACGGCATCCGCGACCCGCACGTCGACGTGGTCACGCTCTCACCACCGCAGGCCACGCCGCACGTGGAACTGCTCGGCTACCGCGCCACGGCGCCCCGCCCGCAGCGGCGGTTGAGCGCGAACGACACTGCCGCGACGCGCATCGTGTTCATCACCGATTCGGCATGCGCCGAGCGCGTGCTCGAAGATCCCGACGGCCACCGCCTACACTTCGTCGCGCCCCAGTCAGGGGCCGCATAACCCCGGCTGGTAAGCGCATAACCGCCCCTACCCCGTCTGCGGCTTTTAGGCGTAATTTATTGGCCGACGGTGCCGGGCTCCCGCAGCCCGACGTCACCACAACTATAAGTTTTGTCCGGGGGAAAATTCATGCGTATCGCCAGTGCTTCCGTCGCCCGTGCTTCCATGCTTGCCTTTGCCGGCTGTGCCGTCCTGTCCGTGGACCCCGCGGTCGCGCAGACTCCGGGCGGAGCCCCCGCCGACACCGCATCGGGTGCTCAACTCGAAGAGATCCTGGTCACCGCGCAGAAGCGCAGCGAGAACCTTCAGGACGTTCCCATGAGCATCGCCGTCCTCGACGGCGCCGCGCTGCGGGCCGCCGGGGCGTCGAACCTCGAGAACATCAAGGCCCTGGTCCCCGGTTATCAAGGCCCCGGCGATGCCGGCAATTCGCCGCCGCACATCCGTGGCATCGGCAGCCAGACCCTGAGCCCCGGCAACGAAAGTGCCGTGGCGTACTATATCGACGGGATTTATATCTCGACCCTCAACCGCGCGCTCATCGATCTCAACGACATCGCGCAGATCGAAGTACTCAAGGGCCCGCAGGGCACCTTGTTCGGCCGCAACTCCACCGGCGGCCTCGTCTCCATCACCACCCGCAGCCCCGGCGATCACCTCGAAGCCGAGGCTGAGGCCGGCTACGCCAACTACCGCACCGTGTCCGGGTCCCTGTACGTCGGCGGCCCGCTGAGCGAACGCGTGAGCGCCGATTTTGCGCTGCAGAGCGCCCACCAGGGCGAAGGCTGGGGGCGAAATTTGTACGACGGCCGCGACACCGCGCAGGACGACCTCGACCTCTCGCTGCGCAGCAGGTGGGTGCTGCGCCTCGCCGAATCGACCACGCTGCAGCTCATCGCCGACTACGAACGCAATCGCACCGTGGGCCTCACCACCACGCGTCCGGTGACGGGCGAAGGCAGCCTGTTCGGCCCCATCACGCCCAGCCCCGCCGGTTGGGACATCAACGAGGACGCGCTGCCCACCGAGACCTCGCGCGCCTACGGCCTCACCGCCCGCTTGGAACAGGGCCTGGGATTCGCCACCCTCACCAGCCTCACCGGCTACCGCAACGCCTCGTCCACCAATCCCGCGCTCGATGCCGATGGCACCCCGCTGACGCTGATCACCGTGGTCTACGACCCGACCAACTGGCAGGTGAGTGAGGAGCTGCAGCTCGCCTCGCCCACCGGCGGCGCCGTCGAATGGACCGGCGGACTGTATTACTACCGTGCCCAGGACGCCCTCAACCTGGTCGAAAGCTACGGGCCGATTCTGCAGCCCGTCACGGGATTTCACGGCCAGAGCGCCCTCGCCCAACAGCAGACCGACTCGTACTCGGCCTACGCCCAGGGCAGCTACGCGTTCACCGACGCCACCCGCGCGACGCTCGGCGGCCGCTACACACGCGAGCGCCGCAGCCTGCGTCAGGAACAGTCCTTCACCCTCTTGGACGGCACCGACATCACCGGCGCGCAGTTGAGCCCCGCCACCGCGCCGCGCGAGATCAGCACCGAGAACAATGTCGTCACCTGGCGCGCCGCGCTCGATCAGAAGCTGTCGCAGTCCGTGCTCGGCTACGTCTCCGCCAGCCGCGGCTTCAAGAGCGGTGGTTTCAACCTGAGTTCCTTCACCAACCCGGCGTTCAAACCCGAAACCCTCACCGCCTACGAAGCCGGCGTGAAGAGCACGCTGCTCGACCGCCGCCTGCGCCTGAACGGCGAGGTGTTCCACTACGACTACCAGAACATCCAGGTCAGCCAGATCGCCGGCACCTTCAACGTGCTCTACAACGGACCCAGCGCCAGGGTGAACGGCGTCGATGCCGACGCAGACCTCAAGGTCACCGAGCGGTTCTCGTTGAACGCAGGCGCCGAATGGCTGCACGCGGTGTTCGGCCCGTTCCCGAATGCGGTGTTGTCCGCAGCGTTGCCGATGGGCGGCTATTCCCAGACCGCAGGCAGCGCCACCGGCAACCATCTGCCCCAGGCACCGGATTTCTCCGCGTCGTTCACGCCCGGGTACAGCGTGCCCACCACACTCGGCCGCTTCGACCTCGCCAGCACCTACTCGTACAACGCCGGCTACTTCACCGAACCCGACAACCGCCTCCGCCAATCGGCCTACAGTCTGCTGAGCGCCTCGGTGCTCTACACCGCACCCGCCGAGCATTTCACGCTGCGGCTCTGGGGCCGCAATCTCACCAATGCCCAGGTCGCCGAATTTCTGCAGACCAGCACCCTGAGCACCTTGGAGCGGCTCAATGCACCGCGTACGTA
>CAZZVN010000009.1:83127-89101 GCA_964657625.1 uncultured Steroidobacteraceae bacterium | reverse complement strand
GAACAGCGCCACCACCGCCCACACGCCGGTCCAATGTCGCTGCGCCGGCTTGAGCACCAGGTCGACCAGCAAGATGGCGCAGGACGCGAGACCCAGGAAAATTTCCGGTCGTGCGTAAACGAGTCCGGCATCGAAATCGGCGACGTTGAACGCGTTCATGGGCACCTCAAGGAACGATTTTCGAGACCAGCAGCTGCTGGGCCAGGTGCTGGGTCGAGGCGCGCATGACGTCGAGCAACGGTGCGGGCCACACGCCCACCAGCAATACCGCCACCGCCAAAACGCTCAGGATGCCGAACTCGCGCGAGCTCAAGTCCTGAAGCGCGGCCACCTTGGCGTTGCCCACCTCGCCGAAGATGACCCGCTTGACCAGCCAGAGGGTGTACGCCGCGCCCAGTATCAGGGTGGTCGCCGCCAGAAAGGCGAACCATGCGTTGGCCTTGAAGGAGGCGAGGATGACCAGGAACTCGCCGACAAAACCCGACGTGCCGGGCAGCCCGGAATTCGCCATCGCGAACAGCACCATGAAGGCGGCGAATCGCGGCATGGTGTTCACCACCCCGCCGTAGGCGCTGATCTCACGGCTGTGAACGCGGTCGTACATGACGCCCACGCACAGGAACATCGCACCGGAGACCAGACCGTGCGACAGCATCTGCACCACGGCGCCGTCCAAACCCATGGCGATGCCCGAGGTGCCGCCGGTGTTCGCCACGATTTGATAGCCGATGAAGGCACCCAGCGTGACGAAGCCCATGTGGGCAATCGAGGAATACGCGATCAGCTTCTTCATGTCGCGCTGCGCAAGGGCCACGAAGCCGATGTACACCACGGCCACCAGGGAGAGCGCGATGATCAGCCAGTCGAGCTTGCGGCTGGCGTCGGGCGCGATGGGCAGCGAAAAACGCAGGAAGCCGTAGCCCCCCATCTTGAGCATGATGGCGGCCAGCACCACGGAGCCGCCGGTGGGCGCTTCCACGTGCGCATCGGGCAGCCAGGTGTGCACCGGCCACATCGGCACCTTGACCGCGAACGCGGCGAAGAAGGCCAGGAAAATGAACAGCTGTTCGTTCAAGGTCAGCGGCAGACCCTGGAACGCGGCAATGTCGTAACTACCCGCCTTGAGATACATGTAAATGAGCGCGACCAGCATCAGCAACGAGCCGATGAAGGTGTACAGGAAGAATTTGATGGTCGCATAGACGCGCCGAGGTCCGCCCCAGATGCCGATGATGATGAACATCGGAATCAACATGGCCTCCCAGAACACGTAGAACAGCACGCCGTCGAGCGCGGCGAACACACCGATCATCAAACCTTCCAGGATCAGGAAGGCCGCAAAATACTGCGCCACCCGCTTCTCGACGTTCTGCCACCCGGAAATCACGATCAGCACCGTGGTGAAGGTGGTCAGCAAGATCAGCGGCATCGATATGCCGTCGACGCCGATGTGGAAATCCGCATGGATGGCTGAGATCCAGTGCGTGCGTTCGACGAACTGCATGACGGCGGTGCCGGTTTTGAAGCCCGCCCACAGGGGGAGGCTGAACAGGAAGGTGGCGCCCGAAATACCGAGGGCCGCCCAGCGTGCGGCGGCATCGTTGTGCCCCAGCCAGAGCACTGCGAACCCGCCGACGATGGGCAGCCATATGAGGATGGCGAGCAGGTGGTCGTTCAGCATCACGGACGCCAAAGCCACAACAGGAGCGACGCCAATCCTAAGATCATGGCGAAGGCATAGTGATACAGGTAGCCAGATTGGGCATACCGCATCACGGAACTGAACCAGCCGACCAGACGGGCGCTGCCGTTGACTATGCCGTTGTCGATGACGGCCTGGTCGCCGAAGCGCCACAGCCCTCCGCCGAGCGCCCTCGCCCCGGCCACCAGCACGTTTTGATTGAACCAGTCGAAGCCATATTTATCGATCAATATCGTCTGCAGCCATTTGAAGGAACGCGCCGCCGAATCCGCGAGCGACGGCTTCCACAGGAAAAACACGTACGCCGTGGCCACGCCCAACAGGGCGAACAGGAACGGCAGCGCGGTGAGCGAGGTCCAGACGAACGCTCCGGAGCCGTGGAACTCCTCGGCCATGTGTTCCAGCACGTTGTTGGCCGGCAGAACCTGGATCACGCCGGTGAACCAGTCGCCGAACAGCAGCGGCTTGACCGTGAACCAGCCGATGAGCGCCGACGGAATGGCCAGGAGTATCAGCGGCACGGTCACCACCAGCGGGCTCTCGTGCAGATGTTCCTGCGTGTGATGATCCATGCGCTCCTTGCCGTGGAACGTCATGAAAAACATGCGGAACGTGTAAAGCGCGGTGATGAACACCCCGGTCAGCACGCAAAAATAGGCATAACCCGAACCGAAGCGATGAGAGGCCGCGACGGCATCGATCAGCGAGTCCTTGGAGAAGAACCCCGACGTGCCGGGAAAGCCGATCAGTGCCAGCGATCCCACGAGACAGGTCCAATACGTCACCGGCAGATACTTGCGCAGACCGCCCATCTTGCGCATGTCCTGTTCATGATGCATGGCCATGATCACGGAGCCCGCCGCCAGGAACAACAGCGCCTTGAAGAACGCATGCGTCATCAGATGGAACATGCCTGCGCCATACGCAGACACGCCGAGCGCCACGGTCATGTAACCGAGCTGCGACAGCGTCGAGTACGCCACCACCCGCTTGATGTCGTTGTTGACGATGCCGAGCAGTCCCATGAAGAACGCCGTGGTCGAACCGATGATGAGCACGAAGGACAGCGCCGTCTCCGACAGCTCGAACAGGGGCGACATGCGCGCCACCATGAAGATGCCCGCGGTGACCATGGTCGCCGCATGGATCAGCGCCGAGATCGGCGTCGGGCCTTCCATCGAGTCCGGCAGCCACACGTGCAGCGGCACCTGGGCGGATTTGCCCATGGCGCCGATGAAAAGACAGATGCAGGTAAACGTGATGGCGGGCCACGCGACGGTGTTCGTGACGTGGATCTGCGCGCCGGCGAAACCGCCGCTGTGTGCGAATACGGTGGCGTAATCCAGCGAACCCGTGAACTTGAGGACCGCGGCGATGCCGAGCACGAAGCCGAAATCGCCGACCCGATTCACCAGGAATGCCTTGAGGTTCGCGAACACCGCCGACGGCTTGGTGTACCAGAACCCGATCAGCAGGTAGGACACCAGGCCCACCGCCTCCCAGCCGAAGAACAACTGCATGAAGTTGTTCGACATGACCAGCATGAGCATCGCAAAGGTGAACAGCGAAATATAGGCGAAGAAGCGCTGGTAGCCCGGGTCCTCGTGCATGTAGCCGATGGTGTAGACATGGACCATCAACGACACGAAGGTCACCACCACCATCATCATGGCCGACAGATGATCGATGAGAAACCCCACCTGCAGGGTCAGGCCGTCGCTCACCAGCCAGGTGTAGACCGGGGCGTTGAAGGGCGCCAGGTGATCGAAGACGAATCGTGACAACACGTACAGCGACAATGCGCACGACAGCCCGACACCGCCGATGGTGATGCTGTGCGCGCCGGCCCTGCCGATGGACCGCCCGAACAGGCCGGCGATGATCGCGGCAGCCAGCGGCGCCAGCGCGATGGTCAGATAGATCGACTGCATGTTTGCTGCTTACCCCTCAACCCTGGAGCGTATCGAGATCTTCGACGTCGATGCTGCGCCGCTCGCGGAACAGCACGACCAGGATGGCGAGTCCGATCGCAGCTTCCGCCGCCGCCACCGTCAATATGAAGAACACGAACACCTGGCCGCTGACGTCGCCGAGAAAACGCGAAAAGGCGACGAAATTGAAATTGACGGCGAGCAGCATGAGCTCGATGCACATCAGCAGAACGATGATGTTCTTGCGGTTCAGGAACACACCCGCCACGGCGATGGAAAACAGGATTCCGGACAGGGTCAGCACCTCGGTGAGGGTGATCACGAGCGTTTCTCGGCGGTCATTTTCACGATCCGTACCCGGTCCTTCGCCCGCACCGCCACCTGTTTGGCGATGTCCTGGGGCTTGCCGCCGGTGCGCCGCCGCAGGGTCAGCACGATGGCGGCGACGCTCGCGACCAGCAAAATGCAGGCGGCGAGTTGCGCCGGGTACGCATAGCGCGTGAACAACACCGTGCCGAGCGCGCGGGTGTTCGAGTACCCGGCGGGCAGCGCCGGCGCCGTTTTCAGCGCCACGCCGCCGAGATGTTTGACCACGATCACGTTGAGCACCGCGAACACGATGAAACCCGCAACCGCCACCGACAGGGGCCAGTAGCTCGCGAGACCCTTGCGCAGGTCCTCGACGTTGACGTCGAGCATCATCACCACGAACAGGAACAGGACCATCACCGCACCCACGTAGACCAGCACCAGCACGATCCCCAGGAACTCCGCATCGAGCAGCAGCCAGATCACTGCGCTCGTGAAGAAGCACAGCACCAGCAGCAGCGCAGAGAAAACCGGATTGCGCGCCAGGATCACACCGAGCGCAGAACACACCAACACCGCGGCAAAGATGAAGAACAGAATCGTCGGGAACATCAACGATACCGCGCGTCGGCGGCCCGGTCGGCGGCGATCATGGCTTCGTAGCGCTCGCCGACGCCGAGCAGCTTGTCCTTGCTCATGATGTTCTCGCCGCGGTTCTCCATGTGGTACTCGTGCAGCCGCGTCTCGACGATGGCATCCACCGGACAGGCCTCCTCGCAAAATCCGCAATAGATGCACTTGAACAGATCGATGTCGTAGCGGGTGGTGCGACGGGTGCCGTCGGCGCTCACGCCCGACTCGATGGTGATCGCGAGCGCGGGGCAGACCGCCTCGCAGAGCTTGCACGCGATGCAGCGCTCCTCGCCGTTCGGGTAACGCCTGAGCGCGTGCAGCCCGCGGAAACGCGAACTCTGCGGCGTCTTCTCCTCCGGATAGTTGATCGTCACCTTGCGCTGGAACATGCCCTTCCAGGTCACCCACAGGCCCTGCAACAACTCCCACAGGAGGAACGTCTTCAAGAAACTGCGTATACCTTGCATTACGGATGCCCCTTCCACGGGCCCACATGGAAATACACCATGAAGCCCTCGACCAACAACCAGACCAGGGTGACGGGGATCAAGGCCTTCCAGCCGAGCCGCATGATCTGGTCGTACCGGTAGCGCGGAAACGTTGCGCGCAACCACAGAAAACTGAACATCGGCACCAGGGTCTTGAGACCGAACCAGAAGAAGCTCGGGGCGGCGAGCCACTGATCGGCGGGCAGATACCCTTCGAACGGGGACAGCCAGCCACCGAAGAAAAACACCACCGTCAGCGCCGAGATGAGGATCATGTTCACGTATTCGGCGATGAAGAACAGCGCGAACGCCATTCCCGAATAATCGACATGAAAACCGGCCACGATTTCCGACTCGCCCTCGGCGACGTCGAAGGGGGCGCGGTTCGTCTCGGCGACGCCCGCGATGAAATACACCGCCAGCAGGGGAAACAGCCAGAACCAGTTCCAGCTCAACGGGCCGCCCGATTGCGAATGGATGATGTCACCGATGTTCAGGCTGCCCGCCGCCATCAACACGCCGACCATGGCGAAACCCATGGCGATTTCGTAGGCGACGATCTGGGCCGCGGAACGCATCGCGCCCAGGAACGCGTACTTCGAATTGGCGGCCCAGCCGGCGAGGATGATGCCGTAGACACCCATCGAGGTCAGCGCGAGCACGTACAGCAGACCGGCATCGATGTTCGCAAAGGCGTGTTCGGGCGACAGCGGGATCACCGCCCAGATGGCAAGCGCCGGGATCAGGGCGAGAAATGGCGCGAGACGGAACAAGAACCCGTTCGCATCCGCCGGGATGAGGATTTCCTTGAACATCAACTTGATCACGTCCGCGAACGGCTGACCGGCGCCGGGGATCCAGAACAAATTCACCCGGTTCGGTCCCTTGCGCGCCTGGATCCAGCCGATGAC
>CAZZVN010000009.1:0-83027 GCA_964657625.1 uncultured Steroidobacteraceae bacterium | reverse complement strand
CGGCTCTCGCCCACCAGCTTTGCGGCACCCGCCCAGCTCTGCCAGCGTCCCTCCACGTTCACGTAGGTGCCCGACGTTTCGGCAAACGACCCGATCGGCAGCACCACATGAGCCACCTTGCGCAGACTCTCGGACAGATGCGTGGTCGCCGCGATCACGCAGTCGGCGCCTGCCAGCGCCTCGGCGCCGCCATTCAAATCCTCGACGGGATCGATGCCGCCGAACAGCACATAGGCATGCAGCCGGGCGCTCAACATGTCGCGGGCCGTCAGTCCGTCGGTCTCGACGTCGGCCCCGGCCCGGCCAGCCGCACCCGCCACCGTCGCGCCGCCCGGAGCGCGATGCGGCACCACGCCGGCAAGGTATGCCCCTGCCGCATTGGACCCTTCGGTGATGACGCCGCTGCTGGCCCCGCATACGCTCGCGAGGATCGCGGCCAAGGCTTTGAGTTCCGAATAGGCCGGATGACGCTGCGCCAAGGTGCCGAGAATCACGGCACGCCGCGTGCCATTCAGCAGGGCAGCCGCCAGGCCGCGATGGACATCCGCAACGACCCCCGCGCGCACACCGGCCGGCACCGGCACGTTCGCCGCTTCGGCGGCGGCGCACACCACCGACGACAGGGCGCCCACCAGGTCCGTTTCCGCGAGCCCGTAGGCGGCCACCGGGAACAGATATTCGAACGCACGCGGATTCAAGAACCCCACCTTGGCGCCACCCTTTACGACCGCCTTGCGCACGCGGTGTGCCAGCAGCGGCATTTCGTTGCGCAGGTTCGAGCCGATCACGAGTAGGCCCTCGAGGTGTTCCACGTCGGCGATCTTCAGTCCCAGGGTGGGGAACGCCGGCTCCTGCGCGGCCGCACGGAAATCGAGCTGCCGCAGACGATGATCGAGATTGGCGCTGCCGAGTCCGCGCGCGACCCGTGCGAGCAGATGGAACTCTTCGAGCGTGGCGCTCGGGCTGGCGAGAAAACCGGTGGCGGCCGCGCCATGCGCGGCGACCGCCTTTTGCAGGCCCTCGGCGGCGGCGTTGAGTGCGGTCTCCCAGTCCACCGGCTGCAGCGTGCCGTCGATACGCACCATCGGCTGCGCGACGCGGTCCGCGGAGTACATGCCCTCGTAGCCGAACCGGTCCCGGTCGGCGATCCAGGTCTCGTTCACGGCTTCGTTCTCGCGCGGCACCACGCGCATCACCTTGCCGCGCAGGGTGTGCGCATAAATATTCGTGCCGAACGCGTCGAAGGGCGAGATCAGCGGCTGCTGCTGCATCTCCCACGAGCGTGCGTGATAGCGAAACGGCTTGTTGTTGAGCGCGCCCACGGGACACAGGTCGATGATGTTGGCCGACAGCTCGTGATCCACGCTCTGCTCGATGTACGTACCGACTTCCATGTTCTCGCCGCGACCGGTGGTGCCCATCTGCGGAAAACCCTGGATCTCCGCCCCGAAACGCACGCAGCGCGTGCATTGGATGCAGCGGGTCATGTCGGTGGACACCAGAGGGCCCAAATTCTTGTCCTTGACGACGCGTTTGCGCTCGCTGAAGCGCGAGATATCGCGTCCATAGCCCAACGCCAGGTCCTGCAGTTCGCACTCCCCGCCCTGATCACAGATCGGACAGTCGAGCGGATGATTGATGAGCAGGAACTCCATCGTCGCCCGCTGTGCGCCCACCGCCTTCGGCGATTTGGTGAATACCTTCATGCCCTCCGCGACGGGCGTCGCACACGCGGGCAGCGGCTTCGGCGCCTTTTCCACCTCGACCAGACACATGCGGCAGTTGGCCGCCACGGTCAGCTTGTCGTGGTAGCAAAAACGCGGGATGTAGATGTCGGCCGGATCCGTCACCTGCATGATCATCTGGCCCTTGCGGGCCTTCAGCGGGACGCCGTTGACTTCGATGTTGACCCAATCGTCGCTCATGGTGTGCCCCTACGCCGCCACGGCCGCGGGGACGCCGGCGGGAGGTGCTCCGTCGACGAGCGAGCGGCCCTTGTGCTCGATCATGTATTGAAACTCGGGACGGAAATGCTTGAGGAAACTCTGCACCGGCCACGCCGCCGCGTCGCCCAGCGCACAGATCGTATGGCCTTCGATACGGTTGGCCACGTCGAGCAACAACCCCAGATCTTCGCTGCGCCCCTGGCCCGCGATGATGCGCAACAACATTCGGTCGAGCCAGCCCGTACCCTCGCGGCACGGCGTGCACTGCCCGCACGACTCGGAACGATAGAAGCGTGCCAGGCGTTCGAGTGCCCGCACCATGCAGGTGGTCTCGTCCATGACGATGACGGCACCCGTGCCGAGCGACGAACCGGCCTTCTTCACCGAGTCGTAATCCATGGTGGCCGCCAGCATGGCGTCCGCCGGTACCACCGGCACCGAAGAGCCGCCGGGGATGACGGCCTTCAGCTTGCGCCCTTTCCACACACCCCCGGCGATCTGCAGCAGTTCGGTGAACGGGACGCCCATGGCAAGCTCGTAGTTGCCGGGCTTGCCGACGTGTCCCGACATGGAAAAGATCATGGTGCCGCCGGAATTCGGCGGACCCAGGCCTGCGAACCAGGCGGCCCCCTTGCGCATGATGTGCGGCACGGAGGCATAGCTCTGCGTGTTGTTGATGGTGGTCGGCTTGCCGTACAGGCCGAAGTTGGCGGGGAACGGCGGCTTGAAACGCGGTTTGCCCGGTTTGCCCTCGAGCGACTCAAGCAGCGCGGTTTCCTCACCGCAGATGTAGGCACCCGCGCCCACGAACGTGTGCAGATCGAAGTCGACGCCCGACCCCAGGATGTTCTTGCCGAGCAGGCCCGCGCCATAGGCTTCGGCCAGCGCAGCCTCGAACCGCGGTATGGGTTCGCCCAGAAATTCCCCGCGGATGTAGTTGTAACCCACGGTGGCCGTCATCGCGTAGCCGCCGATGGCCATGCCTTCGATCACGGCATGCGGGTTGTAGCGCAGGATGTCGCGGTCATGACAGGTGCCGGGTTCGGATTCATCCGAATTGCACACGGCATACTTCTGCACGGGCGAGGAGCGCGGCATGAAGCTCCATTTGAGCCCCGTGGGAAACGCCGCGCCGCCACGGCCACGCAGGCCGGACGCCTTGACCTCGTCGATGACCTGCTCACGCGTGATGCCCTCGCGCAGGATCTTCTCCCACGCCTGGTATCCGCCCATCTGGCGGTAGGTCGCAAGGGTCCACGGCCGCTCGTACTGCAGCGCCTCGAACAACAACAGGTTCTGTTCAAATTTACTCATGTTAATTCGTCCAGCAGTCGATCGATGGTCTCGGGCGTCAGATTTTCATGGAATATGTGATCGATCATCATCATCGGCGCGCCGGTGCAGGCGGCGAGACATTCCTCCTCGCGCTTGAGGAATATCCGTCCATCCGGCGTGCTCTCGCCGGTCTTGATGCCGAGTTTTTTCTCCACGTGCTCGACCACGTCCTGCGCGCCGCGCAGCATGCATGAAATATTCGTGCACACCGACACGTGATGCCGGCCGCAGGGCTTGGTCTCGAACATGGAATAGAACGTCGCGACTTCGTACACCAGGATGGGCGGCAGCGCGAGATAGGCCGCCACCGCGTCCATCAGCGGCGCTGTCAGAAATCCCTGGTTCTCGTGTTGCACCACGTGCAGCGCCGAGATCACGGCGGAACGTTTGCGATCCGGGGGGAATTTCGCCACCCACCCGTCGATCTCCTCGCGCGCGTGGGCCGACAATTCCACGCTCATCGGTCGATCTCGCCGAACACGATGTCCTGGGTGCCGATCACCGCGACCACGTCGGCGAGCATGTGGCCCTGCACCATTTCGTTGAGCGATGCCAGATGCGCGAACCCGGGCGCCCGCACCTTGAGCCGGTACGGCTTGTTGGCACCGTCCGACACCAGGTAGACGCCGAGTTCCCCCTTGGGCGCCTCGACGGCGGCGTACGCTTCGCCTTCCGGCACACAGTAGCCCTCGGTCATCAGCTTGAAGTGGTGTATCAACGACTCCATGTCCCCCTTCATCTCCTCGCGGCGCGGCGGTCGAATCTTGCGGTCGTCGATCATGACCGGCCCCGGATTCGCGCGCAGCCACTGCACGCATTGTTCGATGATGCGGGTCGACTGGCGCAGTTCCTCGATGCGCACGAGGTAACGGTCGTAGCAATCGCCGTTCACGCCGACCGGGATGTCGAAATCCACGCGGTCGTAGACGTCGTAGGGCTGTTTTTTGCGCAGATCCCACTCGATGCCGGATCCGCGCAGCATCGGTCCGGAGAACCCGAGCTGCATGGCACGCTCCGGGGTCACCACGCCGATGTTCACCGTGCGTTGTTTCCAGATGCGATTGTCGGTGAGCAGCGTTTCGTATTCGTCCACGCATGCCGGAAACCGCCGCGCGAAGTCCGCGACGAAGTCGAGCAGTCCGCCCGACCGTCGCTCGTTCAAACGCTCGACGTCCTTCTTGCCGCGCCACTGCGATACCTGGTACTTCGGCATGGAATCGGGCAGGTCGCGATAGACGCCGCCCGGCCGGTAGTACGTCGCGTGCATGCGCGTGCCGGAGACCGCCTCGTAACAGTCCATCAGATCCTCGCGCTCCCGGAAGCAGTAGAGGAACACCGTCATCGCACCGATGTCGAGACCGTGCGAGCCGAGCCACATCAGGTGGTTGAGGATGCGCGTGATCTCGTCGAACATCACCCGGATGTACTGGGCGCGCAACGGCGGCGTGATGCCGAGCAGCTTCTCGATGGCCATGACATAGGCGTGCTCGTTGCACATCATCGACACGTAGTCCAAACGGTCCATGTAGCCGATGGACTGGTTGAACGGCTTGCTCTCCGCCAGCTTCTCGGTACCACGATGCAGCAACCCGATGTGGGGATCGGCCTTTTGGATGACTTCGCCGTCCATCTCGAGCACCAGGCGCAGCACGCCATGCGCCGCCGGATGCTGCGGCCCGAAGTTCATCGTGTAATTGCGGATCTCAGGCATTGCCGACCCGCGGAGTTGTGCCGGCGGGTGTTCCCGCGATCCCGGCCGGGACCCCGAGCGGTGCTGCGACCGGCGCCGTGGTGAGTGCGGGATCGTATCGATTATCGTGCCGGATGACCTTGGGCACCAGGATGCGCGGTTCGATGCTCACCGGCTGGTACACCACGCGGCCCTTCTCCGGGTCGTACCGCACCTCGACGTTGCCCGACAGGGGGAAATCCTTCCGAAACGGGTGGCCGATGAAACCGTAGTCGGTGAGCAGCCGGCGTAGATCCGGGTGACCCCTGAACAGGATGCCGTACAGATCGAACGTCTCACGCTCGAACCAGTTCGTCCCGGCCCAGATCTCGGTCACCGAATCGACCATGGGCTGCGCATCGTCCGTACAGAACACCTTCAGCCGCAGGCGCTGGTTGTGGGTGATGGACAGCAGGTGATAGACCACCGCGTAACGGCGGCCCGACCCGGCCGGAGCACCGCTGCCGGTACTGCCGGCCGACGCACCGTCGCCCGCGGCCGCAGCCCCCCGACGCACGCCTCGGCTGAATCCTGACGACGTGGCGCCGTCCGTCTTCCATTCGGCACGCCCGTGCTCGAGGTAGTCGACGCCACACACGTCCATGCACATTTCGAACTTGAATTCAGGCCGGTCGCGCAGCGCCGTGGCCACCTCGATCAACCGGTCGACGGGAACCTCGTAGGTGGCCTCGTTGGCGTCGCCGCCCACCCTCACCAGGCCCGCGAACGCCGCGCCCACCGCGTCGTGCAGCGCCACGAGACGGGGGGTCCGCGCGGGTGGGGCGACTGGGACGGCGTCGGTCATCGGATGATGGCCTTGTTGCGCTTGATCTTGTTTTGCAGCTGGATGATGCCGTAGAGCAGCGCCTCGGCGGTCGGCGGACAGCCCGGCACGTACACATCCACCGGCACGATCCGATCGCAGCCGCGCACCACTGCGTAGGAATAATGGTAATACCCGCCGCCGTTCGCACACGACCCCATGGAGATCACCCAGCGCGGCTCCGCCATCTGGTCGTACACCTTGCGCAGCGCCGGCGCCATTTTGTTCACCAGGGTGCCGGCGACGATCATCACGTCGGATTGCCGTGGGCTGGGACGAAACACCACGCCGAACCGGTCCAGGTCGTAACGGGCCGCGCCCGCGTGCATCATTTCTACGGCGCAGCACGCGAGACCGAAAGTCATCGGCCACAACGAACCGGTGCGCGCCCAGTTGATGAGCTTGTCGATGCTGGTGACTTCGAAACCGCGCACGGCGGGCGTGCCGGCAGCCACTGCGTCTAATCCCATTCCAGCGCCCCTTTCTTGTAGTCGTACACCAGAGCGACGACCAAAACAGCCGCAAAAATCAGCATGGCGAGCAGACCGAAAGTGCCGGTCACCTTGAGCGACACGGCCCAGGGGAAGAAGAACGCAATCTCGAGATCGAACACGATGAAGATGATGGCGACCAGGTAATAACGCACGTCGAAACGCATGCGCGAGTCTTCGAACGCCTCGAAACCGCATTCGTAGGGAGAGAGCTTCTCCGCATCGGGCCGTCGGGGCCCGAGTATCCAACCGATTGTGAACAAAGCCAGACCCAACACCGTTGCCAGGCCCATGAAAATCAAGATCGGCAGATACTGTCGCAACATCATCAGATCTTTGGCTCTACTTAACGCAAATTATCATAACGAGAGCGATTGGTCTCCCTGCTGTGGGATTCTCGCGTGCACCACATGAACGTCCTCGTTCATGTGGAGAAGATGGTGCCGACGGCCGGACTCGAACCGGCACAGATTGCTCCACTAGCCCCTCAAACTAGCGCGTCTACCAATTTCGCCACGTCGGCTTTGATCATGGATTCGTGGGCGCCGGGGGCGCCGTGGTGGGTGCCGCGGGTGCAGCCGGTGTCGTGATGGGTGCCGTCGCAGGGGGCGTGGCCGCCTGGGCGGCGCGCTCGAGCACACTGGCAGGTTCGCCCACCGAACGGGTGCCGAGATAAGCCAGCGTGAGGCTGGTCACGAAGAAAAATGCGGCGAACACGGCCGTCAACTTCGAGAACAGGGTGCTGGTGCCGCGCGCGCCGAACACAGTGCCCGACGCACCGGAACCGAAACCTGCGCCGGCTTCGGCCCCCTTTCCCCGCTGCAACAACACCAGGGCGATGATCATCAGTGCAAGCACGATGTGCACCCCGAGAATGAAACCACGCAACATAACGAATCTCTCAGTGGCGAGCGGCATCCCGAAGGGCCGCGGCAGCACAAATCTGTCGAAACTCATCGGCGCTCAATGAGGCGCCGCCCACCAAACCACCGTCCACGTCGGGCATCGCGAACAACTCCGCGGCATTTCCACCCTTGACGCTGCCGCCGTACAGGATGCGCAAGCGGGACGCCATATTAGCATCATGCGCATGCAATCGGCTGCGCAGGTACGCGTGCACGTCCTGCGCCTGAGCGGGCGTCGCCGTGCGGCCGGTGCCGATGGCCCAGACCGGCTCGTAGGCCACCAACGCATGGGCGAAGCCCGCCACCCCGTTGAGCCCGAGCACCGCCTCGAGCTGGCGCGACACCACGTCGTACGTATGGTGCGCCTCGTGCTCCTCGAGCGTCTCGCCCACGCACAACACCGGCGCCAATCCGGCGCGCACCACCGCGGCGAATTTTCGTGCCACCAACGCATCGTCCTCGTGATAGAGACGACGCCGCTCGGAATGGCCGACGATCACGAAGCCACAGCCCACGTCCTTGAGCATCGCGGCCGAGACCTCTCCGGTGAACGCACCCCCGAGTTCCGCGCAGACATCCTGAGCACCCAGCCCGATATCGCCCTGGTCGAGCCGCCGCGCTGCCTCCGACAGGTACACGAAGGGAGGAAACACCATCACGTCGATGGGCCACTCGGGCTTCAGGATGCGCTCGAGTTCGTCGAGCAGGCTCTTATTGGCCGAACGCGATCCATGCATTTTCCAATTACCGGCCACCACTGGACGACGCATACCAGGCTCCGAAGGGCGTAAAGCCCGCTGGAAAGGCGGCGAAGATTAGCCGCGAAGCCCGGTAACTGCAAGCCCGGCGGCGGCGGCCTCGACCACCCCGGCAATCTCGCGCGCGCCCTGCTTGACGAGGCCGGCATCGTCACCCTCCACCATCACGCGAATCACGGGCTCGGTCCCCGAGGCGCGCAGCACGATCCGCCCGCGGCCCTCGAAGCGGTCGTTGACGGCGGCGACCACGGCCACCACCGCCGGCGCCGTGAGCGGATCGAAGCGCCGGGCAACCTGTACGTTCAACAACACCTGGGGGTACTTGCGCATGGGCGCGCACAGCTCAGCGAGGCCAGCGCCGGTGGTCTTCATGATGGCGAGCACCTGCAACGCCGCGATCAGACCATCACCAGTGGTGGTCTTGTCCAGACACAGGATGTGTCCAGAGGTCTCGCCGCCTAGCACGCCGCCCAGCTCGTTCAACAGACCCAAAACGTACCGGTCGCCCACCGGGGCGCGCCGGAACTCGATGCGCCGCTCGGCCAGGGCATGCTCGAGACCCAGATTGCTCATGACCGTGCCGACCACCGGGCCCGAGCGTTGACCCGCGTCGTGACGAGCCGTCGCCAGGACATAAAGGAGCTGGTCGCCGTCCACGCAGCGCCCCAGTTCGTCCACCATCACCACCCGGTCGCCGTCGCCGTCGAGCGCAATCCCCACCTGCGCCCGCACCCCCGGCACGGTGAGCTGCAGCAACTCCGGCGCGGTCGACCCGCAGCCATCGTTGATGTTTCGGCCGTTCGGCGAACAGCCTATCGGCACGATATCGGCGCCGAGATCGGCCAGAACACGGGGCGCCACCTTGTAGCCCGCCCCGTTGGCGCAGTCGATGACGATTTTGAAATCGCGCAGATCCATCCCCGCGGGAATGGTGGAGGCGCAAAACTCCTGATACTGGGTACGGCTGCGATCGATGCGCAGGGCCCGGCCCAGGTGCTCGGACTCCTGCGTCACCACGGCGCTGTCGAGCAACGCCTCGATCCGGCGCTCGGTCTCGTCGGACAGCTTGCTGCCGGCTGCGTCGAAGAACTTGATGCCGTTGTCCTGGTAGGAATTGTGCGAGGCGCTGATGACGACGCCGAAGCGGCAGCCCAGGCGCTGCGTCATGTAGGCAATGCCCGGCGTGGGCAGCGGGCCGATCAGCATCACGTCGACACCGGCGGCCACGAATCCCGCCTCGAGCGCGGACTCGAACAGGTAGCCTGACAGGCGGGTGTCCTTGCCGATCAGCACGTGCCCCCCCTCCGGCGCGAGCACCCGCGCGGCGGCGCTGGCGAGGTGCAGCGCGAAATCGACCGTCATGGGGGCACGGCCCACGCGACCGCGCACGCCGTCCGTACCGAAGTAGCGGGTGTTCACGACGCAGCCTGCAGGACGGCGCCGACCATGCGCAAGGCATCACGCGTGGGCCCGACGTCATGGGTGCGGATGATGCTGGCGCCCCGGCACACGGCGAGCGCCGCGAGCCCCAGACCGCCGTACATCCGTTCCCCGGGGGGCACGCCGAGCACGCGACCGATGAAACTCTTGCGCGAAACACCCACCAGCAGCGGCGAGCCGAGCGCGGCGAGATTTGGCAGTCCCTTGAGCAAGATCATGTTGTGCTGCATACCTTTGCCGAAGCCCACACCGGGATCGAGGACGATGGCCTCATGGCCCACGCCGGCCGCGAGACAGGCCTCGCGTCGCGCCACCAGAAAGTCGCCGACTTCCGCCACCACGTCGTCGTAGTGAACGGCGTCCTGCAGGGTATCCGGCCCGCCCTGCATGTGCATGAGACACACCCCCACCTTGGCGGCGGCGGCCCACTCCGGCGCGCCGGGCGCGCGCAGCGCATTCACGTCGTTGACGATGCAGGCGCCGGCGGCCACCGCCGCTGCCATGACGGCGGGCTTGCGAGTATCGATGGAGATGGCGACGTCCAATACGCCGGCGAGCCGTTCGACGACGGGCACCACACGCGACAGTTCCACCGCTTCGGCGACGGCAGGCGCCCCCGGTCGGGTCGACTCGCCACCCACGTCGATGATGGCGGCGCCCTCCTCCACCATGACCGCCGCACGCGCCAGAGCAGCGTCCGGATCGACGAAGCGTCCGCCGTCGGAGAACGAATCCGGCGTGACGTTCAAGATGCCCATGATGACCGGGCTGCGCAGATCGAGGATGCGATGTCGGCAAAGCCACTGCATGGGAACGTAGGAACACCCGCGACAGACTAAAAAGCCGATGGACAGGTCCCATCGGCTCGTGTTTCAGTTTTCCGCTGGGGTCGCCCCAGCGGACCGCTCAGTGTTGACCGGCAGGGCTGGCCAGCGGGCTGGCCGGCTTCTCCGCGGTGGGCCCACGCGGCGACTGGGCGGTGGTGTCCTCCCAGTCCTTCGGCGGACGCGGCACCCGGCCCTCCATGATGTCCTTGATCTGTTCCTCGTCGATGGTCTCGTACTTGATCAACGCATCGGACATGGACTGCAGCTTGTCCATGTTGGTCTGGATGATCTTGTAGGCACGCTGATAGTTGCTGTCGATGACACGCCGCACCTCCTCGTCGATGACGTGGGCGGTGACGTCCGACACCTGCTTGTGCTGCGTGACACTGCGACCCAGGAACACCTCGCCGGATTCTTCACTGTACGTCTGCGGTCCGAGACGGTCCGACAGACCCCACCGGGTGACCATGTTGCGCGCCAGTTCGGTCGCCCGCTCGATGTCGTTCGAAGCTCCCGTGGTCACGGCGTCCGGCCCGAACACCAGTTCCTCCGCGACCCGGCCGCCGAACAGGGTGGCGATGCGGCTCTCCAACTGGCGCTTGCTGGTGCTGTAACGGTCCTGTTCCGGGAGGAACATGGTGACACCGAGTGCACGGCCGCGCGGAATGATCGTCACCTTGTAGACGGGATCGTGTTCCGGAACGCTGAGTCCCACGATGGCATGACCTGACTCGTGATACGCCGTGTTGCGCTTCTCCTCCTCGGTCATGACCATGGATCGCCGCTCGGCGCCCATCATGATCTTGTCCTTGGCGCGCTCGAACTCTTCCATGGTGACCGACCGCTTGTTGCCGCGGGCGGCAAACAAGGCAGCCTCATTGACCAAATTGGCCAGATCGGCGCCGGAGAAGCCGGGGGTGCCGCGCGCGATGACCGACGGCTTGACGTTGTCGCCGAGCGGCACCTTGCGCATGTGCACCTTCAGGATCTGTTCCCGGCCCCGCACGTCGGGCAGGGGCACGACCACCTGCCGATCGAAACGGCCCGGCCGCAGCAGCGCGGGATCGAGCACGTCCGGACGGTTGGTGGCGGCGATGACGATGATGCCCTCGTTGCCCTCGAAGCCGTCCATCTCGACGAGCAGCTGGTTCAACGTCTGTTCTCGCTCGTCGTGACCGCCACCCAGGCCGGCACCGCGGTGACGTCCCACGGCATCGATCTCGTCGATGAAGATGATGCACGGGGCGTGCTTCTTCGCCTGTTCGAACATGTCGCGCACTCGTGACGCACCCACGCCGACGAACATTTCCACGAAATCAGAGCCCGAAATGGTGAAGAACGGCACCTTCGCTTCGCCGGCAATGGCGCGGGCTAGTAACGTCTTGCCCGTGCCCGGCGATCCCACCATCAACACGCCTTTCGGGATCTTGCCGCCAAGTTTCTGGAACTTGCCGGGATCTTTCAAGAAATCGACGATTTCGACGACCTCCTGTTTGGCTTCCTCGACGCCCGCCACATCTGCGAACGTGATGTTCACCTGATCTTCACCCAGAAGTCGCGCCCGGCTCTTGCCGAACGACATCGCCCCCCTGCCGCCCGAGGCACCCTGCATCTGACGCATGAAGTACGCCCAGAACCCGATGAGGATGAGGATGGGGAAGGCCGAGATCAACAGCTGCAGAAACACGGACTGTTGTTTGGGCGGCTCGCCACGGAACTTCACGCCCTGCGACTGCAACAGCCCGATCAAAGCACCATTTTCCGTCTCCGGGTTGTAGGTGACGAATTGATTGCCGTCGCGACGCTTGCCCTCGATGATCTCACCCTTGAGGGTGACCGAGTCCACGCTATTGCTTTTGACTTCGGAGAGGAATTGAGAGTAGTCGATGGTCGCCGGCTGGCCGGTGCGCATCCCGAATTGGCTGAAAATCGCGAGCAGAATGACCGCCAACGCGACCCACAAGAGAATTTGTTTCGTCAGATCGTTCAAGTTTCACCTACAGCCGCATACATTACGACACATTGCCTGACGCGCACCCCCGTGGCCCGGCTCGGGACATCGTCTCCCGAACTTACACCATCCCAAACTGTCGCGCCAACAGATAGATTTCGGGACTTCGTTTTCGTGACGCCTTCGGCTTTTTCGTCACGACCCGACCAAAGCGGCTTCGCGCCTCTTTGATGATCTGTTCAAAACCGGCACCTTGGAACAATTTCACTAGCAAATCGCCTCCGGGTGCCAGCACGCGGTCGGCGAACTCCAGGGCAAGTTCTGCCAGATACATCGACCTGGGTTGGTCTATCGCGTCTATGCCAGCCATGTTGGGGGCCATATCCGACAAAACAAGGTCGACCTTGGCGGCACCCAGCGCGCCCAGGAGTTCCGCGAGTACGCTTTCCTCGCGAAAATCACCCAGCACGAAATCCACCCCCACGATCGCGTCCATCGGCAGGATGTCGGTGGCCACGATGCGACTGGTTCCCCCCACGATGCGGGCCGCATATTGACTCCATCCACCGGGCGCCGCGCCCAGGTCCACGCAACGCATCCCGGGTCTCAGCAGACGCTCCGCCTCTTGGATCTCCTGCAGCTTGTACACCGCCCGCGACCGCCATCCCTCGCGCTGCGCACGTTTCACGAACTCGTCGTTCGCGTGCTCGGCGAGCCAGCGGGCGCTGCTCTTGCTACGTTTGGGCATGTGTGAATCCTTGCGTAACAACTATAATGCCGCGCATGCAACTCTCTGAAAAACAGAAAAAACATCTGCGACGGCTGGCCCACCCGCTGACGCCCATCGTCATGCTGGGCAATGCCGGTCTCACGGACGGGGTGGTGAACGAACTCGACCGGGCTCTGAACGACCACGAATTGGTCAAGGTAAGCGCGCGGGTGGGTGAGCGGGACGCTCGCAACGAAGCCCTGGCGACCCTCGCGGCGCGCACCACCAGCGAATTGGTGCAGCGCGTCGGCCACGTCGGCGTGTTCTACCGGCGCCGCAGCGCCCTACCGAAAATCCTCATTCCAGACTAGCACCACCACCACCAGACACGCCGCGCCGTAGACGAACGCGGATACGCCGTGCCACGCGCCGAACGTGAGGCCGGCCACCGACCCGTGCGACTGGGCGAGAGTCATAACTCGTTTGAGCAGCCACTCGTTGACGGCGAGCAACGCCACCGCGCCATATCCCAGGCGAAATCGCGACCGCGCCGGTACCAGCAGACTCGCCGCCGCGACACCGAGTCCGAGATACGTTTCGATGCTGAACAGACGCGTGGCGAGCACTCCCGCCAGATGGCGGTCGCTTTGCAGATAGAACAGCGTCGGGGCCACCCACAGCGCCGTGGACCATAGGCTGCCCGCCCACAGCACGAACACCACGCGGAACAGACGACTCATGGCGTCATACGTAACGGACCGAGACGATCTCGTAGGTCCGGATCCCGCCGGGCACCGTCACGTCAACCACATCTCCTTCCGATTTGCCGATGAGCCCGCGTGCGATCGGCGAGGACACCGACAACAAGCCCTCCTTGATGTTGGCCTCGTCGTCACCGACCAGCTGATAGGTCACCTGGCTGCCACTGTCCTGGTCGTCCAAGAGGACGGTCGAGCCGAACACCACCCGGCCCGTGACATTGAGCTTGGTGACATCGATGATCTCGCAATTGGAGAGCCGGCTTTCGATGTCGTTGATGCGCCCCTCGATGAAGCTCTGCTGGTCCCGCGCCGCGTGATACTCCGCATTCTCGGACAGATCGCCGTGCGCACGCGCCTCGGCGATGGCCTTGATCACGTTCGGCCGCGCTTCGCTTTTGAGCTGCTTGAGCTCTGCGCGCAGGCGTTCTGCGCCGCGCAGGGTCATGGGGGTTCGCTTCACGCCAACAATTCCTTGTGCAGATCCTGCAGTCGATTGACCTCGATGTCACCCAGGTGATCGAGCGCATCGCAGGTGGCGCGGGCCCCGGCCACCGTCGTGTAGTAGGTTATCCGTCGCGCCACCGCCTCGCGACGGATGGAGCGCGACTCGCGCACCGCCTGCTTGCCCTCGGTGGTGTTGACGATCAACGCCACCTCGTCATTTTTTATCATATCGACGATGTGGGGGCGACCTTCTCGTACCTTGTTCACCCGGCGGCACGCGATGCCGGCCTCTTCGAGCACGCCGGCCGTGCCCCCTGTGGCGGCGATTTCGAACCCCCGTTCCAGGAACAGCCCTGCCAGCACGACCGCGCCCGGCTTGTCACGATCGCGGACGCTGATGAAGCACAGCCCCCGCGTGGGCAGCGTCACGCCGGATGCGGCCTGGGCTTTTGCATAGGCCTCGCCGAAGGTGTGCCCGGTGCCCATCACTTCGCCCGTGGACTTCATCTCGGGCCCCAGGATGGGGTCGGCTTCCGGAAACTTGGCGAACGGGAACACCGCTTCCTTCACGCAAAAGTACGGGGGAATGCGCTCCGCCGTCTGGCCCTGCATCGCCAGTGTCCTGCCCGTCATCACCCGTGCCGCCACCTTGGCGAGCGGTATGCCCGTCGCCTTCGACACGAACGGCACCGTGCGCGAGGCCCGCGGGTTCACCTCGAGGATGTAGATCACGCCGCTTTGGATCGCGAACTGGATGTTCATCAGACCTACCACGTTCAACGCCCGGGCGAGCTTGCGGGTCTGTATTCGCAGCTCCTCCTGGATCTCGCGTGGCAGCGTGTTCGGCGGCAGTGAGCATCCGGAATCTCCCGAATGCACCCCTGCCTGTTCGATGTGCTCCATGATGCCGCCGATCAGCACGTCCTCGCCGTCGCTGACCGCATCCACGTCGACCTCGATGGCGAGGTCGAGAAAACGATCGAGCAGCACGGGACTGTCGTTCGACACCTTGACCGCATCGATCATGTACTGGCGCAGATCATCCTCGTTGAACACCACTTCCATGGCGCGCCCGCCGAGCACGTAACTCGGCCTCACCACCAGGGGGAAACCCACTTCGCGTGCCAGCAGCACCGCCTGATCCTCGGCCCGCGCCGACGCATTGGCGGGCTGCTTGAGCTTCAACGCCGTGACCAGCTTCTGGAAACGCTCGCGATCCTCGGCCACGTCGATGCTGTCGGGCGTGGTGCCGATGATGGGCGCGCCGGCCGCGGCCAGCGCCCGCGACAGCTTGAGCGGTGTCTGTCCGCCGTACTGCACGATCACGCCTTCCGGCTTCTCCTTGTCGATGATCTCCATGACGTCCTCGAACGTCAGCGGCTCGAAGTACAGGCGGTCCGAGGTGTCGTAATCCGTCGAGACGGTCTCCGGATTGCAGTTCACCATGATGGTCTCGAAACCGTCCTGGCGCAGGGCCATGGAGGCGTGCACGCAGCAGTAATCGAATTCGATGCCCTGGCCGATGCGGTTCGGACCGCCTCCCAGGATCATGATCTTGCGCCGGTTCGTCGGACTCGCCTCGCATTCTTCCTCGTAGGTCGAGTACAGGTACGCGGTGGTGGTCGGGAATTCCGCGGCGCAGGTGTCGACCCGCTTGTACACCGGGTGCAGTCCGAGCTTGCGGCGCCGCGTGCGCACGGCCGCCTCGTCGCGGGCGACCAGTGCTGCGATGCGCAGGTCCGCGAAGCCTTTACGCTTCAAGGTGCGCAGACGGGCATGGTCGAGCGCGTCGAAGCCCTCGGCACGCACGCGCGATTCTTCGTGCAGCAGATCTTCGATCTGCGACAAGAACCATGGATCGATCTTGGTTGCCTCGAACACCTGCGACCGGGTCCATCCGGCCCGGAAGGCGTCGGCCACGTATAGGATCCGCACCGGGCCCGGCCAACGCAGTTCGTAGTCCAGCTTTTCCATCGCAGCTTCGTTCAGCGGCAGCGTCAACTGTTCGTCGAACCCGTGATAACCGAGTTCCAGGCTGCGCAACGCCTTCTGCAAGGATTCCTGGAAGGTGCGGCCGAACGACATGGCCTCACCCACCGACTTCATCTGGGTGGTGAGCCGGGTGTTCGAACCGGGAAATTTCTCGAACGTGAAGCGCGGTATCTTGGTGACCACGTAGTCGATGCTGGGCTCGAACGCCGCCGGCGTGACGCCGCCCGTGATCTCGTTCCTCAATTCATCCAGGGTGTAGCCCACCGCGAGCTTGGCGGCGATCTTGGCGATCGGAAAGCCCGTCGCCTTGGAGGCGAGCGCCGAGGAGCGCGACACGCGCGGGTTCATCTCGATCACCAGCACCCTGCCGTCGTCGGGATTGACGGCAAACTGGACGTTGGAGCCGCCCGTGTCGACGCCGATCTTGCGCAGCACCGCGATGGAGGCGTCCCGCAGGCGTTGGTATTCACGGTCGGTCAGGGTCTGCGCCGGCGCCACCGTGATCGAGTCCCCGGTATGCACGCCCATGGGGTCGAAATTTTCGATGGAACACACGATGATGCAGTTGTCGGCGCGATCGCGGACCACTTCCATCTCGTACTCCTTCCAGCCGAGCACCGATTCTTCCAGCAGCACTTCGTTGGTGGGAGAGGCGTCGAGCCCGCGCGCCACGATCGCTTCGAATTCCTCGCGGTTGTAGGCGATGCCGCCGCCGCTGCCGCCGAGTGTGAACGACGGACGGATGACGGTCGGATAGCCGATCTCCGACTGCACCGCCAGGGCCTCGTCCATGCTGTGCGCGATGCGGGCGCGGGCGGTCTCCAGACCGATGTCCGCCATGGCGTGACGGAACTGTTCGCGGTCCTCTGCCATGTCGATGGCGCGCCGCGAGGCGCCGATCATCTCGACGCCATGCTTCTCGAGCACGCCCTCGCGCACCAGGTCGAGGGCGGTGTTGAGCGCCGTCTGCCCGCCCATGGTGGGCAGCAGCGCATCGGGCCGCTCCTTCTCGATGATGCGTTCGATGGTGCGCCAGTTGATGGGCTCGATGTAGATCGAGTCGGCGGTCTCCGGGTCGGTCATGATGGTGGCGGGGTTCGAGTTAACCAGGACCACCCGGTATCCCTCCTCCTTGAGGGCCTTGCAGGCTTGAGCGCCGGAATAATCGAACTCACAGGCCTGGCCGATGATGATGGGCCCGGCGCCGATGATGAGGATGGTTCCGATGTCGGTGCGTTTTGGCACGAGCTACCCCTCGGCCGAGGTGTGTTTGACGACCGTGCCTGCGCGCTGGCCGGCCTGGACACGCTTGACCATGAGGTGCAGGAAGTGCTCGAACAGCTGCCCGAGATCATGCGGGCCGGGACTCGCCTCCGGATGCCCCTGGAAACTGAAGGCGGGCCGGTCCGTGCGCGCGAGACCTTGGTTGCTGCCGTCGAACAGCGAACGATGGGTGGCGCGCAGCATCGCCGGCAGCGTCGCCTCATCGACTGCGAAGCCATGGTTCTGACTCGAAATCAGCACCCTGCCCGATTCGAGTTCGAGCACCGGATGATTCGCGCCATGATGCCCGTTCTTCATCTTCACGGTCGCCGCACCACTCGCCAGCGCGAGCAGTTGATGTCCGAGGCAGATGCCGAAGATCGGCACGTCGGTCTCCAAGAGCCGGGCGATGGCCTCGATGGCGTAGTCGCAAGGCTCCGGGTCGCCGGGACCGTTGCTCAAAAAAACACCATCGGGGTGCAGAGCGAGCACCTCATCGGCGGAGGTTTGCGCGGGGACCACCGTCATGCGACAGCCGTGATCGGCCAGGATGCGCAGGATGTTGCGCTTGATGCCGAAATCGTAGGCCACCACGTGCAGACGATTCTGCGGGCGGGGCGGCTTCGCCTGAGTCCTCCAGATCGAGCCGTCGTTCCACTGATAGGATTTCTTGGTCGAGGCGGTCCTGGCGAGGTCCATGCCTTTGAGGCCGGGAAACCTCTTGGCCGCGTGCACCGCCGCCAGTTCGTCGATGTCGTCGCCCGTCATGATGCAGCCGGCCTGCGCACCTTTCTCGCGCAACAGCCGCGTCAGCTTGCGCGTGTCGATGTCGGCAATGGCGACCGTCTTGGTGCGTATCAGGAAGCTGCCCAGGGACTCCGTGGAGCGCCAGTTCGAATGCAGCAGCGGCAAATCGCGAATGACCAGCCCGGCGGCACACACCGCACCCGATTCCAAATCCTCGGGCGTGGCACCGGTATTGCCAATGTGAGGATAGGTGAGCGTGACGATCTGGCGACAATACGAAGGGTCGGTCAGGATCTCCTGATAGCCGGTCATCGAGGTGTTGAAAACTACTTCACCGGTGGTGTTGCCTTTCGCGCCCGCCGAGACGCCATGGAACACGGTGCCATCTTCGAGAGCTAGCACTGCAGGTGTCGACACTCCGGTTCCTCGCTTTGCGCTACGCGCGTTACGCAGATGCGCAAACGGGAGGCGCCCGTTCAAGAACATCCTCCCGCTTCATGTGGTGGTCGACGCCGGGCCTGCCCGTCCGCCAACCTCGTTACCGGGCGCGAATATTAACGATCATGGCGAGTGCTGTCTACGCCAAACAGGGCGCGCATGTCATACAGACCCGCCGGCCGCCCTCGCAGCCAGCGGACCGCCCGCAATGCCCCGCGGGCGAAGGTCATCCGGTCGGTTGCGCGATGCGTGAGTTCGAGCCGTTCGCCGGCGGCGGCGAAGGTCACGGTATGCTCCCCGACCACATCGCCGCCCCGCTGCACCGAGAAACCGATGCTGCCGAGGTCACGCGACGCATGAGTTCCGTGCCGGTCGTAGACGGCGACATCCGCGAGCGTCCGACCGCGAGCGTCCGCGGCCGCCTCGCCCAGCGCAAGTGCGGTGCCCGACGGCGCATCGCGCTTCAAACGGTGATGCGCCTCGCTGATTTCGATGTCGAAATCCGGGCCGAGGGCCTCGGTGGCCCGCCTGACCAGGCTCAGCAACACATTGGCGCCGACGCTGGTGTTGGGCGCCACCAGAATGGGGATGCGAACGGCCGCCGCGGCGAGCGCGGAGCGCGCCGCTGCATCCAGCCCGGTCGTGCCCACCAGCAACGCAACGCCCGCCTCCGCACAGGCGCGGGCATTGTCCGCAACACTCCCCGCGCTGCTGAAATCCACCGCCACCGTGGCCCCGACCAGGCCCTGCGCGGCGAGCGAGGTCACCGCCACCCCCGTCGGCGCGCCTTCCACCGCGGCGTCGAACCCGAGCCGCGAACTCGACGGCGACGCCAGCGCACCGCTCAAGTGAAGGTCGGCGAACGCCTCTTCGCGCAGGGCACGCACCAGACACTGGCCCATGCGTCCGGTGCAGCCGAACAACGCCAGCCCGTCACGCCCCTCACTCATCCCCGCACCTAGTCGACCGCACCGGTGAAGAATTTTTTCACGCCGGCGAAGAAGGACTGCTCGCGCGGCTTGTGGCTGCCATCCTGCATGGACGCTTCGAAGCTCTTCAACAGCTCTTTTTGCTCGTGGCTCAATCCCACCGGCGTTTCGATGACCACCCGGCAGAACAGGTCTCCGGCGGCGCCGCCACGCACCGGCTTCACGCCCTTTTCGCGCACCCGAAACACTCGGCCTGACTGCGTCTCGGTAGGAATCTTCAGCACCACCTCGCCGTTCAGAGTGGGTACTTCGACCGCCCCGCCGAGCGCGGCGGTGGTGAAACTGATCGGCACCTCGCAGGACAGATGGCTGCCCTCACGTTCGAATATCGGGTGTTCCTTGACTCGGATCTCGACGTAGAGATCGCCCGCCGGCCCGCCATTGCGCCCCGCTTCGCCTTCGCCGTTCACGCGGATCCGATCACCGGTGTCGACACCCGCCGGAACGGAGACGGGCAGCGTCTTTTCCTGGCGGACGCGGCCCTGGCCGAAGCAGGAATCGCAGGGGTTGCTGATGATTTTTCCACGGCCCTTGCAACGCGGACAGGGCTGCTGGATCGTGAAGATGGATTGTTGGACCCGTACCTGTCCCTGGCCGTTGCACGTGTCGCAGGTCTTGGGTGTCGAGCCCTTCGCGGCACCGGAGCCCTTGCAGGTCTGGCACTCGGCCAGCGAGGGGATCTGTATTTCGGTTTCGGTGCCGAAGACGGCCTGCTCCAGATCCAGCTCAAGTTCGTAGCGAAGATCCGCGCCGCGAAACACCTGCGAGCGGTTGCGCTGGCCACCCGAGAAGATATCGCCGAACATCTCCCCGAAGATGTCGCCGAAGGCTTCGCCGGCGCTGAATCCCCCACCGCCGCCGCCGCGTTCGAGGCCCGCATGCCCGAATTGATCGTAGACCGCCCGCTTCTGCGGATCGCAGAGTACCTCGTAAGCCTCCTTGGCCTCCTTGAAACGCCCCTCTGCCATCGGATCGTCGGGATTGCGGTCGGGGTGAAACTTCATGGCCAGGCGGCGATACGCCTTCTTGATCTCCGCTTCGGTCGCGGTTTTCGGTAACTCGAGGAGCTTGTAGTAATCCTGCTTCGCCATCGCACACCCCAACCCAATCCCTAAAAACGAACCGCCGGCACGTCCCTACGTACCGGCGGCTCGTCCCACACTAAGTCGATACCGGCGCGCGCTCAGGCCTTTTTGCGGTCGCTTTCCTTCACCTCTTCGAACTCCGCGTCCAGGACATCGTCCTGCTTCGCGTCGGCGCCAGGCGACGCAGCGCCTTGTGCCTGGGCATTGCCCGCCGACTGCTCGTACATCTTCTGCAACAGAGCCGTCGATGCCTGCTCGAGGGCCTGGGTCTTGCTCTCGATGTCGGCCTGATCGTCGCCGCCCATGGCCGCCTTGACCTCGGCTATCTTGTCGGTGGCCGCCTTCTTTTCGTCGTCCGACACCTTGTCACCGACGTCCTTCAACGCCTTTTCGACCGTGTGCACTGCAGCGTCCGCCTTGTTGCGCGCCGTCACCAGTTCACGAAACTTCCGGTCTTCCTCGGCGTTGGCCTCCGCATCACCCACCATGCGCTTGATGTCGGCTTCGGACAGTCCGCTCGACGCCTTGATGACGATGCGCTGTTCCTTGCCGGTTTTCACATCCTTGGCTGACACGTTCAGAATGCCGTTGGCATCGATGTCGAAGGCGACCTCGATCTGCGGCATGCCGCGCGGGGCAGGCGGTATATCGGTCAGATCGAACCGCCCCAGCGACTTGTTGTCGGTGGCCCGGTCACGCTCGCCCTGCAGCACGTGAATGGTGACGCCAGATTGGTTGTCGTCGGCCGTGGAGAAGGTCTGCGCAGCCTTGGTCGGAATCGTCGTGTTCTTGTCGATCACCTTGGTCATGATGCCGCCCAGGGTCTCGATTCCGAGCGAGAGCGGGGTGACGTCGAGCAACAGCACGTCCTTCACATCGCCGGACAACACCCCGCCTTGGATGGCGGCACCGACGGCCACGGCTTCATCGGGATTGACGTCCTTGCGAGGTTCCTTGCCGAACAGATCCTTGACGGCCTGCTGTACCAGCGGCATGCGGGTCTGCCCGCCCACCAGAATGACTTCGCCGACGTCGTTCATGGACAAACCCGCATCCTTGAGCGCAGTGCGGCACGGCCCGAGCGTTTTCTGCACCAGGTCCTCGACCAGTGACTCGAGCTTCGCGCGCGTCAATTTCATGTTCAGATGCTTGGGACCGGCCGCATCCGCGGTGATGTACGGCAGGTTGACGTCGGTCTGCTGGCTGGAGGAAAGTTCGATCTTCGCCTTCTCGGCCGCCTCCTTCAGACGCTGCATGGCCAGCGGATCCTTGCGCACATCGATGCCGCTTTCCTTCTTGAACTCGTCGGCAAGGTAATTGATGACGCGCAGGTCGAAATCCTCGCCCCCGAGGAAGGTGTCCCCGTTGGTCGACAACACCTCGAACTGGCGCTCGCCATCGACCTCGGCGATTTCGATCACCGACACGTCGAACGTGCCGCCACCGAGGTCGTACACCGCAATCTTGCGGTCGCCGCCGTCCTTGTCGAGGCCATAGGCCAACGCCGCCGCGGTGGGCTCGTTGATGATGCGCTTGACGTTGAGGCCGGCGATGCGCCCCGCGTCCTTGGTCGCCTGACGCTGCGAATCGTTGAAATAGGCCGGTACCGTGATCACCGCCTCGGTGACCGGTTCGCCCAGATAGTCCTCGGCGGTCTTTTTCATCTTCATGAGCACGCGCGCCGACACTTCCGGAGGCGCCATCTTCTTGCCCTGCACTTCGACCCAGGCATCGCCGTTGTCCGCCTTGACCACCTTGTAGGAGACCATGCTGACGTCTTTTTTCACAACCTCATCGCTGAATTTGCGGCCGATCAGACGCTTGACGGCGCCCAGCGTATTGCCGGGGTTGGTGACGGCCTGACGCTTGGCGGACTGCCCCACGAGCACTTCGCCGTCTTTCGTGAAGGCGACTATCGAGGGCGTGGTGCGATCACCCTCGCTGTTCTCGATCACCTTGGGCTTGCCGCCCTCCATGATGGCGACGCAGGAGTTGGTCGTACCAAGATCGATGCCAATCATTTTACCCATAATCAAAACCCTCTAAATTCGTAAGCCACTGAACGCTAAGTGGGGCAGGCCCCGCGTTTTTCAATTGCCGTCCGCAGGCGTTTTGCTGACGATCACGCGCGCCGGGCGCAGCAATCTGCCGTTCAGCGAGTACCCCTTTTGGATGACGCTCAATACGGAGTCGGCCGGCTGATCGCGGCTCTCCTGCGCCACCATGGCCTCATGCCAGGCCGGATCGAAGGGCTGCCCGACCGGATCGATGATCTTGATTCCCGCCTTGTCGAATGCCCTGTGCAGCTGGCGCAGCGTTGCCTGGGCCCCCTCGAGCAGAGCCGGACCGGGGTTGGCGGCGCCGGCGTTGATGCCCGCCTCCAACGCGTCGCCCACCGTCACCAGCTCCTGAGCGAACCGCTCCACCGCGAACTTGCGCGCATTGTCGATTTCGCGCTCGGTGCGTTTGCGGTAGTTTTCCATCTCGGCCACCGCCCGCAGATAGCTGTTCCAATTCTCCTGAGCCTTGGCCTCAGCGGCCGCGAGCGCGGGGTCCGCCGTCGCTACGCCCGCTTCTGCCACGCCGTCTACAGCGGGCTGATTGATGTCATTCACTTTGATTGGCCTCGACATAAAGGCGGCTGCATGCCGCTGGGTCGGAGAACCTTGGGGGCTATTTCCGGGCGTTCAAGGCCGAGCCGAGCAGTTTTGCGGTGACGTCGACGATGGGGATGACCCGTTCATACGCCATGCGTGTGGGCCCGATGATCCCGAGGACGCCGACCACCTTGTTGTCCAGCATGTAGGGGGCGGTGACGACGCTGATGTCGTCCAGGATCCGGTAACCGGATTCCTGACCGATGAAGATCTGGATGCCCTCGGCCCGCAGGCAGCCGTCGAGCAGCCGCAGCAGATCGTGTTTCTCGCTGAAGGCCTCGAACAGCCTGCGCAAACGATCGACGTTGGACAGCTCGGCGAAGCCCATCAAATTGGTCTCACCGGCGATCACGTATTCCATGCGGTCCTCGGACTTCTTGTCGAACACTTTTTGCGCCACCTGGATGGCGTCCAGCATGAGCTGGTTCATGTGCTGACGGGTTTCCTGGAGCTGGGTGAGGAGCTGCGCGCGTACGTCGGGCAGGGATCGCCCGCGGAACGATTCGTTCAGATAATTGGCGGCCCGCCGCAATTCCTCCGGGGGGTAGTAGCGTTCGAGCTGCACCACCCGGTTCTGCACCTCATGATTGTCCATCACCATGATGGCGAGCGCACGGTTCTCGGACAGCGCGACGAACTCGATGTGGGACAGCGCGACGTATTTCGGGTTCGGCAGGGTGACCAGCCCGGCCATGCGGGTCACGCTCGACAGCATCTGCGAGACGGTCTGCACCAGCGAACGCCCGTTCGAGCCGTCGGCCAGACGACGCTCGATTTCCTCGACCTCGCCATGGTGCAACGGCTCAAGTTTCAGCAGCGTATCGACGAAAAAACGATAGCCCTTGTCGGTGGGCACCCGTCCCGCCGAGGTGTGAGGCGAGGCAACGAAGCCCAGGTCCTCGAGATCCGCCAGCACGTTGCGGATGGTGGCCGAAGACAGGCTGAGTCCCGAATCACGCGACAACGTTCGCGACCCCACCGGTTGCCCGTCGCGAATGTAATTCTCGATCAAGGCCTTGAGCAGCAGCTGAGCGCGCTCGTTGAGGCCCTCTTCGATACCGTCTGTCATAGTAGGTTCATATACCATGTTTCAAGCTGCAGGGCGTGTGGATGCGAAACAAGTCGCGCCAATTCGCGCCCACGTCCGTCTTATGGTGAGTGACCGTCCGGCCGCCGTCATGCTACAAGGACTCCCCCCTATGTCCCATACGTTCACTTCCATCGCGTTGGTGGGCAACAGCAAAGACTCGCGCGTGGCCGAGTGCATGCTGAGCCTCGCCGGCCATTTGTACGCCAAGGGCGTACGTGCGCTGGTGGATCCGGGGGTGCACCTGGCGTTTCCGCCCGGCAGCGTGGTGCCGTGCCCCGAGAACTCCTTTGCCACCCGGGCGCAGCTCATCGTCGCCGTCGGCGGCGACGGCACCTTGCTGTACGCAGCGCGGTTGGTGGCGGGGAACGCGGTGCCGCTGATCGGAATCAATCGCGGGCGGCTCGGCTTTCTGACCGACGTCAGTCCGAATACCATGCTGGAAGACCTCGATACGGTGCTGTCAGGCCGTTATACCGAGGACCGGCGCTCCTTGCTCGCGGCGCGTCTGGAGCGGCGCGGCGCCGAGGCGGTGCGGGCGCTCGCGCTCAACGACGTGGTGGTCAACAAGTGGGAAACCGGCCGCACGATGGATTTCGAGACGTCCATCAACGGACGCTTCGTGAATACCCACAGCGGCGACGGGATGGTGGTCGCGACTGCGACGGGGTCCACCGCCTATGCCATGTCGTGCGGCGGTCCCATCGTCGAACCCGACCTCGACGTCTGGGTGCTGGCCCCCATCTGCCCGCATACGTTGAGCGATCGGCCCATCGTCGTGCGCGCCGGGAGCAGGATCCGGCTGCGCATCGCCGATCGCTGGGAGTCGCGCGGGCAGGTGACCTGCGATGGCACGACCATCGGCGATCTGGAACATGGTGACGATCTGCACATCGAGAGCGCCGACGCGCAGATTACCTTGCTGCACCCGCCCGGCTACGATTATTACCGCTTGCTGCGTTCGAAACTGCATTGGGGCCGCGGCGGCTACGGCGCCGGCGAATAACGTCGTGCTCACCCACCTGCAACTGCGCGACCTCGTCATCGTCGACCGGGCGGAACTCGAGTTCGGCGCGGGCATGTCGGCGCTGACCGGCGAGACGGGCGCGGGAAAATCCATCGTGGTCGATGCCTTGTTGTTGATCGCCGGCGGACGTGCCGCCAGCGACATCGTCCGCCAGGGTGCGGACCGTGCCGAGGTGGCGGCAAATTTCGTGGGGCTGCCGCCGGGTGCGCAGCGTTGGCTTGCCGAGCAGTCCATCGACCACGACGACGAGGTCATGCTGCGTCGCGTCATCGGCGCGGACGGGCGCTCGCGGGCGTATATCAACGGCCAGCTGGTTGCGTTGCAAAACCTGCGCGATCTGGGCGAATTCCTCATCGAGATACACGGTCAGCAGGAGTTTCAACACCTGGTGAAACGCAGCGCCCAACGGGAGCTGCTCGACGAGCACGTCGATGCGGGGCTGACGGGTGCGTTGGCGGACGTATACGGTCGCTACCGCGCATGCCGGCGTGACTACGACGGATTGAAGGCGGCTGCCGAGAACCGGGATGCGCGGCTGGACCTGCTGCGCTACCAGCTCACGGAATTGCAGGCCGACGTGACCACCTTGGCGGTGATCGAGGGTGTATTCGTCGAACAGAAGCGCATTTCCGGCCGTGGTCGTCTCGGCTCGGCGGCACGAGCGGCCTTGTTGGCCGCCTACGACGCCGACGGCGCCAGCGCACACGATCTGCTGGCGCGGGGACAGGGGGCTCTGCGCGCCGTCGCAGAGGCCGACCCCGACCTCGCCCAGGCCGCGGCATTGCTGGGCGAGGCGATCATCCTCACCAACGAAGCTGCCGGGCTGCTACGACACTATCTGGATGCCCTCGACATGGACCCCGCACGCCAGGAAGAGATCGAGCGTCAGGCGGCGGCACTCGAAGGCCTGGCCCGCAAGCACCGGACGGGCGTGCTCGAGCTGCCCGCGCTCGTGACCAGCATGCAGGCGGAATTGGCGGCACTCGAGAACGCAGAACACGGCCTCGCGCAGCTCGAACGTCAGCTCGCCGGGCTCGCCACCGATTACCGCGCGGCGGCCGATGCTCTGACCCACGCCCGCCGGGGCGCGGCGGACGACCTCTCGGCCCAGATCACGGCGCTCATGCAGTCCCTCGGCATGGCGGGCGGGCGCTTCGCCGTGACGGTCCTGCCGGTCACGGACCGGGAATTCGGCCCTCACGGCATGGACGAAATCGAATTTCAGGTGAGCGCCAATCCGGGGCAGGCGGCCAAACCGCTCGCCAAGGTGGCCTCCGGCGGCGAACTGTCCCGGATCAGCCTGGCGGTCCAGGTAGCGGCGGCGGCCAAATCCGCTGCGGTGGCGATGGTGTTCGACGAGGTGGACTCAGGGATCGGCGGCGCGATCGCCGAAATCGTCGGACGGCAGCTGCGAGGCTTGGGTGAGCGGTCCCAGGTGCTCTGTGTCACCCATTTGCCGCAGGTGGCCGCTCAGGCGCATGGTCAATACCAGGTGGTGAAAGTTACCGATGGCACGGTGACGCGTACTGCGGTACGCACCCTGAACCCGGCGGAGCGTGTGGAGGAGATTGCGCGGATGCTGGGCGGCGTGAACGTGACCGAGCAGGCCCGCGCCCATGCGAGCGAGATGCTGGCCACGAGCGCGGTCCCTCCCAAGAAAAAGCGTCGCCGCGCCTGACCGGGGCCTGCCGTGCGGGCGGCGGGTCGGCTACTTGAGTCGTTTCTGGTACGGACAATCGGGTTTGCGACAGTGCCCGTACAGGATCAAGGCATGATCGCTGATCTCGAACCCCAAACGCGTCGCCACCGCGTGCTGTCGCTCCTCGATGCCCCCGTCCATGAACTCTTCGACCCGGCCGCAGTCCACACACACGATGTGATCGTGATGAGCGCCCTGATTCAACTCGAACACCGCCATGCCGCCCTCGAAATGATGGCGGGTCACGAGGCCGGCGGCTTCGAACTGGGTCAGGACGCGGTACACCGTCGCGAGCCCGATGTCCTCGTTGTGCTCCAGGAGTTTTTTATAGATGTCTTCAGCACTCATGTGCCGCGCGGAAGCGTCCGCGAGCATGTCCAGAATCTTCAACCGGGGCAGCGTGACCTTGAGTCCCGCGTTGCGCAGGTCGTTGCTCTCCGAGGTCGGTGTAGGTTTCAAACGCTGCGGCATGCAGGCGCGTCCGGTATGATGTATTGTTGCGATTATCAATCATTCGACGGTTGTTCACCACTTTGATCAGACTCTATTCGCGTTTGTTGCTGTGCGTAGTAGCAGGTCTCGCCGCGTCGGCCTGCGTCTACCGGATCAACATCCAACAGGGAAATTTCCTGAAGCAGTCCGAGGTCGAACAGGTGAAGGCCGGCATGACGCGCAGTCAGGTGCGTTATCTGCTGGGGACGCCCATGGTGGCCGACAGCTTCAACAAGGAACGTTGGGATTATATTTACTATTTGAAGAAGGGTCGCACCAAACACGTGGACTCACGCCGCGTGACCGTGTACTTCCAGGACGAGAAGGTGGCCCGGCTGGACAAACCCACGGCGGAGGAAGCGGCCGCCCAGGATGCCTCGGCGGCCAAACTCAAGCGCGGCCGAACGTACTGAATCTGTCCCGTCCGAACGCCACGCGCCGTCTCGTGGCCGGTCAGTTCTTTAGGCGAGCCTGCCTCACCCGGGCCCGGCGTGCCAGCTTCGGGTCGTTGGGCAGGGCCCGATACAGTTCCACCCGGTCGCCGTCGGCCAGCGGCAGCAGCGGCGACGCCAGCCGGCCAAACACCCCCACCGGTCGGGTCGACACGTCCATCGATGCAAATTCGGGGTCGGCTGCGGCAAGCCGCAGTGCGTCGGCGACGGTGGCCCCCGGCTTCAGCCGGTATACCTTGGCGAGGACGCCTTGCGCCTCTGCGTACACCACTTCGATGCGAATACCCTGGTCGGGAAGCGGCCCGCTCACGGATAGATGGCGCGTGCCCGCTGCGCGAACGCGTCGACGATGGACGCACACAGGGTTTCGAACGCCGAGCCGAAGGCCATGGCGGTCAGGCTGCTCTTGAATTCGAACTCGATGCGGAAAAGAACCCGGGAGCCGTGTTCACCGATCGGTTCGAACCGCCATTCGCCCGTCAGACTCCGAAACGGACCCTTGGCGAGCTGCATCAGGATCCGCGCATCCTTCTCGAGGGTGTTGCGGGTGGCGAACTCGGTTTTCAAGACGCCACGTGACACCTGTACCGACGCCAGCCGCTCGATGGCGGAGATCTCCTCGACTTGGGCCCCGGTGCACCAGGGCAAAAATTCCGGGTAACGCGCCACGTCGTTGACCAGTCCATACATCTGCGCCGCCGTGAAAGTCACGAGAGCGCTGCGTTCGACGACCTGCACACCCTTCTCCTTGTCCACTCGGCGGCGCACCGCACTCGGCGCCAAGCCTCACATTGTCCGGGAAAACTGCAGGCGCTGCCATCGGTGAGTCGGTAGACTTCGACGGCTGTGAAACCACCCGCCAAATTGCCGCCCATCGCCCTCAACCGCAAGGCTCGCTTCGACTACTTCATCGAGGAGCGCTTCGAGGCGGGTATTTCCCTCATGGGGTGGGAGGTCAAGAGCATGCGCGCCGGCAAGGCGCAGATCGCAGAGGCGTATGTATACGTGAAGAACGGCGAGGCCTTCCTGTTCGGGGCGCACTTGAACCCGCTCAACTCTGCGTCCACACACGTCGATACCGACCCCACCCGCACCCGCAAACTCTTGCTGAATCGGCGGCAGCTCGATCATCTGGTCGGCTCGGTCGAGCGACGTGGCATGACCATCGTGCCGCTCGAATTGTATTGGAAGGAGGGCCGCGCCAAGCTCGAGATCGGGCTTGCCAAGGGCAAGAAGCAACACGACAAGCGCAACAGCGAAAAGGATCGCGACTGGCAGCGCGACAAAGGCCGCATCATGAAGGCGGGTCTGCGCTGAAGGCTTTCGCCGAGGGCCTGCGCCCGCGCTGAGCGCCCTGCGCCGGGTGGCATTTGGTTCCCGGGCGCCGAGCGCGTACACTTGATGACTTGGGGCCGACCGGTTTCGACATGGGTTGCGAAACTTCAGGTGCGTACCGAGGTGCAGGTTCCCTCGTAAAACCAACTTGCAAACTTATAGTTGCCAACGAAGACAACTACGCTCTAGCGGCTTAGGCTGCTGAACCCTGACCGGCCTGTGCTGATGCGAACGGTCAGGGGTAGCGCTCATCAGCTAGCGGGATACACGTGCCTGGGGTGTAATTCGCGAATCGCTACCGGGCTGGCTGCAAGCTTTCCCTGTCCGTCGGGTAGCATGCGGTGAGAACAATAGACGTGGCTACGTACGTAGATCTTGAAATGTAGGACTTATGGACGGGGGTTCGATTCCCCCCGGCTCCACCAATTTGAGCGGATGATCAGGCTCAACGCAGCTGACTATCCTTGCTGCCACGCCGGTTGTAACCGCTGAACCGCGCCGCGTCCCGGTCCTGCTCGTCCTGGCACGTCAAACACAGGCGCACACCCTGGATTGCGGCCCGGCGTGCTTCGGGGATCTCCGCACCACACTCTGCACAGTGCGAGAGGCCGGGTCCTTCGCCCAGCAAGCTTTGCGCACGCCTGATGCCATCCTTGACCGTGGCATCTATCTGTTCCTGCACCGCACCTTCCGCCGCCCAGCCCGTCGCCATGTTGTCCCCCCGCGCCAGCGTGATGAAAATGTTGCCGTAAATGCTGTGATGGTTCCGACGGAGGCATTTGCAAGGGCCTGGGACGTTTCGCTGCCTGCGGCTACCGTCGATGCCCCTGGCGGCTCCAGTCCCCCGAGCCCTCCCCGGCCGCCCGCCCCACCCCGGGCGGGTCCGCGGCGCGCACGCTACAATGCAGCGTCAACCACGCGCCAAGGTTCTTAAATTACATGACGAGGATCGAAGTTCCCAATTCGCAGGGACGGCGCAGGTCGGGCAACCGGCTGCCGGGGTGGATGTTTTTCCTGGTCTCCTTGGTCGTCGTCGGCGCGGGGCTGTGGACCTGGCTGACGCTCTCCTGGTCGTATGCCGAAGGCGAACGGGCGGGGGTGCTGCAGCGCTTCGTGCGCCGCGGCTGGCTGTGCAAGACGTCCGAGGGCGAAATAGCCTTGTACTATGGCGGGGGCCAGTACATGGGCGCGGGGACGTCGCCACAGCTTTGGGATTTCAGCGTGCGCGACAAGACCGTGGGCGATGCTTTGAGTAAAGCCGTCGGGCATCGCGTCCAGCTGCACTACACCGAGCACCCCGGGATTCCCTCGGCGTGTTTTGCCGAGACCCGCTATTTCGTCGACCACGTGTCCGTCACCGACGATGAGCCCGCCACGCCCGGCGTTCCCGCCACGTCCGCCCCGCCGATTCCTAAGTAAACCTGCCCCGCGATGTGGTTACCTGCTCGGTGATCGCCACGGCAGTACGCAAAGCCAGCAGGCCGTCCTCGCCGGTGACCGGGGGCGCCCCCCCCGTCTCGGCGGCATGCAAAAACGCCTCGATCTCGGCTCTCAGCGCATCGCCCTGCTCGTAGCTGGTCTCCTCGATGGCCACCTGCGGCATGCCGTCGGCGCCCACCCCGACGCCTTTGCGTATCACGGTGAGTACCTTCTGCTGCAGATCCACCGACACGTAGGCATCGTCCTGGAACACCCGCAGCCGGCGTTCGGTTTTCATGCTGATGCGACTGGCGGTCGCGTTGGCGACGCACCCGTTCGCGAACCTCAGCCTCGCGTTGGCGATGTCGATCTCCTTGGAAAACACGCTGCTGCCGATGGCGTCCACCGACACGACGGGCGACCGTACGATGCTCAAGATCAGGTCGATGTCGTGGATCATCAGGTCGAGCACGACGTCCACCTCGGTGCCGCGCACCTTGAACGGCGCCAGCCGTGCGGATTCGACGAAGCGCGGCACCGTCAACACGGGCTGCATCGCGTGCACGGCGGCGTTGAAACGTTCGAGATGACCCACCTGCAGGATCCGTCCCGTGCGCCGGGCGGTGTCGACGAGGTCAATGCCCTCCTCGACGGTCACCGTCAACGGCTTCTCGACCAGGACGTGGGCACCCGCCTCGAGAAACGCCTTGGCGACGGCGTGGTGCAGGGGCGTGGGCGTGACGATGCTCACGGCGTCGACGCGCCCGAGCAGATCGCGATGATCGGCGTGGGCGGCGACCCCCAACTCGGCGGCGACGGCGTCGCGCGCAGCCGCCGAGGGATCGGCGATCCCGACCAGACGCGAATTCGGCAGCGCGGCATATTTCTGCGCGTGGAAACGGCCGAGATAACCGACTCCCACCACCGCCGTGCGCATCACGACCGCTTCTCGCGACGCCACTTGCTGCGGGCCCGATAGTCCTGCCGCAGTTGCAATGTTGCGCCACCGACGATGAGGAGCGCCGCCCCGGCGAAACAGCCGGCGCCCCGCCACACCGTCCAAACGCCCGCCCATAGCGACCAGACGAGACAACCCGCTCCCAGCAGTCCCCCGGAAACGATGAAGATCCAGGGCTTGACCTCGTAGAGAGTCTGCGGAGTCCAAGAGCGCATGGTGGAAGTCTACCGTGAGCTGCGGCGCGCCAGGCATTTCGTTTACACTCCAGCTCATGAACCCGTCGGGATTTTTCGCAAGATCAGGCCTGACGGGTGCGTGGGTCCGAGAATTGGGACTTGCGGCGATCGCCTTGATGTTGGGCTTCGCGATCATGCCGGTGGTCATTTATTTCGCCGGCGCCCTGCTGCTCGGCCGCTACGAAGGCGGCAGCATCAACCGGCTCTACGATGCCGTCTATTCGGGCCTGGGAACAGGTTCCTTCGCCTCCTGGGCGGTGGTCTTGGGACCGTACGGTTTGTACCTGCTGGCGGCCGGCCTTCGCGCCTGGTGGCGCGCCAGCGCGCACCTCGCCTGACCGGGAATCACTGGCCGGATTCGCGTTTGTCCGCGTAGCCGCTCCGATAGTCGCTGTTCGGGTACCAGCGCGGAAAACTCCGCGTCTCGCCGAGGCGCACCGCCACTTCGTAATACAACCGCAGATCATCGAGCGTGCCGCGCACGTCCCGATCGGCGGCATAGGTGTCCGCGGCTTGACGATATCGGTGGGCCCAGTAGTCGTCGAGCTCCATCCGTCCCCAGGCGGGGCCGCGCGCGGTGTCGTCGGTGCCGAACCTGGCTGCCAGCGCCGGCACGCCGTTTCGGACGAAATTGAAATGATCGGCCCGCAGAAAAGCCCCCCGGCCCGGTTCGGGGTCGGGCGTGACGATGCGCCCCTGCAGAAGAGCGGCTTGCCGCAGATAATCCTCCAGCTCCGAGTTGCCGTCACCCCACAGCATCACGTCGCGCGTGGGACCGCCCAGCCGCAACGTGTCCAGACTGAGCACGGCGGCAATTTGTCCGAGCGGGACCGGCGGATTCTCCACGTAGAAGCGGGACCCGAGCCAGCCCCCCTCCGCCGCGGTGAACGCGACGAACAGCACCGAGCGGTCCAGCGAGGGCCGCGTACGCACCAGAGCCTGCGCCTCCATCAACATGCCGGCCACGCCGGAGGCATCGTCGACGGCGCCGCTCAACATGTCACCGCCGGCTGCCGCAGCAGCACGCCCCAGAGCATCCCAATGCGACGCGAAGATCACGTATTCGTGCTTGAGCCGGCCGCCCGGAAGCACACCCATGACGTTCGAGGACGTGAAACGACGCAGGGTGCTGTGGACTGCGGCATCGACTTCGAGCCCGAGCGCGGCAGCTTTGAAGCCGGGCCGGGCGGCTGACGCCTTCAAGGCATCGCCGCCGGCGCTTCCTGCGACCCCGCCGGCCCGTGCCAGTAGGTCGCGCCCCGCCGCCGCGGTGACCCAGCCCTCGATGGCGGCGCGCCCGCCCCGGGCGTCGGCGGCAGGCGTCTCGAATTGCGGCCCGGTCCTGCTGTTCACGATGGCGTTCCAACTCATGCCGGACGCCTCCTCGTCATGGATCAACAGCACGCCCGCAGCCCCGTGGCGCGCCGCCTCCTCGAACTTGTATTCGGCGGTCCCGAACCGGGTCATCGCGCCGCCTTTGAAGACCCCCGGATCCTTCGCGCCGTGGCCCGGATCGCCTGACAGGACCAGCACCGTCTTGCCGCGTACGTCCGCCTGGGCGTAATCGTTCCAGGAATATTCCGGTGCGACCACGCCGTAGCCCACGAACACGAGCTCACTGCCCACGAGGACCGAGTCGGGCGTTTCGCGGGGGCTCCAGACCACCATGTCGCGACCGTAAATGAGCGACGCCGCGTTCGTCGCGGTCCGGCCACCGGCGCGACCGGCAATCGACAGGCTCGCACCCGCAGCAGCCGTTATCTCGACCAGTGGAACCGCCTGCAGATAGCTGTCGCCGTTGCCCGGTTTCAAACCGAGTTTCTTGAACCGGTCGACCAGATAAGCGACCGTCTTATCTTCGGCGGGAGTGCCGGGCCGGCGTCCCTGGAAATCGTTCGAGACCAGCAGTTGGATCGCGTCCCGAAATCCGGTTTCGTCGATATCCGTGGAAGGCGCGGGTGCCGTGTGAAGCGCACACCCGCTGAACATCGTGGCGAGCGCCATCCAGCCGAACCGCCGGTCGAGCCGCACTGTCAACCGCGCCGTGGCCAGTACAGGAACACGACCAACGTCAGCGCCGCCGCCGTGCCGATGTGCGCCCAGCCGCGCCACGACCGCGCGTTGGCCTGCCCGACGAAACTACCCGCGCTGGCCGCGGTCAACACCGCGAAGGCAGCGAGGCTCATCAGCAGTTGCGGGAATTCGTGTGCCAGGTCCGGGTGGCGGCCCATCAGGAAACAGAAAACGACCAATACCGACCCCAGGCCGAATGTGATGGAAGCGGCGGATCCCATGATGATACCGATCAAAACCGTGAACGGGCGCATACACTCCGGACTCATATACACTTGATGATCGGCGCGCGTTTGAAGTGATTCCAGGCCGATTAGCAGAGCGGCAGTCTACAGGAGAACGGGTACGGTGATGACTTACAGGCCTTCGGCCAAACGTTCGCGCTGGATCAGCGGCGTCGCAGTGTGCGCGGGCGCCGTCGGACTCGCGGCCCTGTTGGGAGCGGCGATGACCCCGCCCGTCGCAACGCCCGCGGCCGGGACGGTGCTCGCGCCGACGGAGCAGGAAAACTACGTGGCGCGCCGTGTCAGCGACATCGTCGCCCGCGAACATTATCGTCGCGCACCCTTGGACGACCATCTGTCCAGCTTGATACTGGACCGCTATCTCGACGCCATCGACGGCGGCAGAAGCTACTTTTATGCAAGCGATATCGCAGAGTTCGAAAAATACCGTTACGAGCTCGACGACGCCATAAAAGCTGGCGACGTGGCGCCGGCGTTCGTCATGTTCCGCCGCTATCAACAGCGCAGCCGCGAGCGCATCAACTATGCCATCGAACTGCTGGCGAAAAAGCCGGATTTCAACGTGGACGAATCCTTCAATTTCGACCGGGAGAAAGAACCCTGGCCGGCGAATGCCGCAGAGATGAACGAGCTGTGGCGCAAGCGCGTGAAGAACGACGCGCTGTCCTTGATCACGGCGGGCAAGCAGTGGCCGGAGGCGGCCGACATCCTGCGCAAGCGTTACGAGCACGTCGCCAAGCGCATGGACCAGAGCAAACCGGAGGACGTGTTCGAGGCGTTCATGAACGCCTTCGTGCTGTCGCTCGATCCGCATTCGAATTATTTCTCGGCGCGCAATTCCGAGGAATACAACATACAGATGAGTCTGAGCTACGAGGGCATCGGCGCCTCGCTGCAGCTCACCGACGATTACGTCACCGTCATCGATGTCATCGCCGGAGGTCCGGCGGCGACCAGCGGCAAACTCGCCGCGAACGACCGCATCACGGCGGTCGGCGAGGGAAAGACCGGTGAGCTGGCGGATGTGATCGGATGGCGTCTCGACGACGTGGTGCAGAAGATCCGCGGCCCCGGCGGCACGCTGGTGCGCCTGCAGCTGCTGCCTGCCGGCGCGGCGCCCGGGTCCGTGCAGAAGGTGGTCGAGTTCACCCGCAACCGCGTTTCGCTCGAGGCACAGGCCTCCCACAAGGCGATGCGCACCGTCACGCGTAACGGCCGCGACATCAAGGTCGGCGTCATCACCGTGCCGAGTTTCTACCAGGATTACGACGCGAGCCGCGCCGGCGCCAAGGATTACCGCAGCACGACCCGCGACGTGCAGCGCCTGATCGGCGAACTGCGCAAGGACGGCGCCGATGCGATCATCATGGATCTGCGCGCCAACGGCGGCGGCTATCTGCCGGAGGCGGAGTCACTCACCGGATTGTTCATCGACCGCGGACCGGTGGTGCAGTTGCGTGACACCACCGGGCGTATCGAGGTGGACGACGACCCCGACCCCGCCATCTTCTACGCCGGTCCCATGATCGTGCTGGTCGACCGCTTCAGTGCCTCGGCATCTGAGATCTTCGCCGGTGCGATCCAAGACTACGGCCGCGCACTCATCGTCGGCCAGCAGACCTACGGCAAGGGCACCGTGCAGAACGCCCACCCGTTGAACTACACCATATTCGGTCGCAAGCCTGAACTTGGGCAGCTCAACGTCACCATAGGCAAGTACTATCGCATCACGGGCGAGAGCACGCAGGACCGGGGTGTGACGCCCGATATCGCCCTGCCCTCGTTGATCGACGCCAACGAGGTGGGCGAGAGCACCCGCGATCGCGCTCTGCCCTGGGATCACATCGAAGCGGCCAGCTTCAAAACCGAAGGTGACCTGAAGCCGGTGACGGCGGCGTTGCAGAAACTGCACGATGAGCGCACCGCGGACAGCCCGGACTTCAAATATCTGCACGACGACATTGCCGCCCTCGATGCCATGCGCAGCCAGAAGAATCTGTCGTTGAATCTGCAGACGCGCGAAGCGGAACGCAAACGCCAGGAAAACGAGCGGTTGGAGCGGGAGAACGCCTGGCGGAGCGCGCGCAAGATGGAGCCGGCCAAGTCACTCGAGGACATCAAGGACGACGCGGCGGCCGGCATACTGCTCGACGAGACCGCGCAGATCGCCGCTGATCTTGCGGTCGCCACCACGGCTCACAAGGACAAGACGATCACCACGCAGGCGCGGCGCGGGGACACCCCCCGCTAGTCGAGGACGGGCCGGGCGGTGACGGGCGGCGGGAACGGCCGCCCGTCACCGCAGCAGTACCGTGTAGAGGTCCCAGTAATCCTCCGCGAGCACGTTCCACGCGGCCCCCATCGTGCGTGCGCCGCGGGCGGCGTCCGGCTGCGGCGGGGGAGCGAGAGAGTCTGCCGTCGGTACGGTATCGGTGGCGTTGCGATATGCGCACCGGGCGCGCAGCCGCTCCAGTTTTAATTTTACGGCGGCGGTGATCTGCTTCTGCTGCGCCACCGCCGACAGTGCTTTCTGAACCCGCAGCATGTAGCCCTCGCAATCGGATCTGCTGCCGAACATCATCTCGTGCACCCGCCGCGCCACCGCCTCCTTCGCGCGTCCCGCGAGACCAAAGGAGTCGACGCTCTCGCACAGCAGCTCGGCGTAGCTGATGATGGCCAGGTTGATGTTGCGGCGCGCGCCGAGCGAGATGCCGGGGAATTCGGCGTACGGCTGCTGGCCCGTCGCGCTGCGCTCCGCGTGCAGTTCGCCGACGGCCGCATCCGCCACCGCCACGCGCTGCCGAAAAGCGCCCAGACTTCTATGACGACGGCGCCTCTCGAAGTAATGCCAGAAGGCGGTGAGGCGTTTCAATTCGTTTTGCGCATCCTGCAGCGCGGCCCGCTCCCGCTCGGCCTCAACGGCGGCCGCGTGCAGCCGACGGTCGACCTCCGCGAGCCGCGCGAGCTTTAAGGCGGCGCAGTCGGCCCCGTGTTTGGCAACTTCGCGTGCTTCCTGAGTACGGGTGAGCTCTGCCGCGAATTCGGTCAGCTGCTGATTACAGAGCTTCCACAAGCCACGCAGTTGATAGAACACCAGCGCACCGAATCCAGTATCCGGGTTCGCCAGCAGATCGCCGAGCGCATCGAGCTGTTCCTGGACACGAAGGGTCGCGCCTTCCTGCTGTTTCAGCCGGTCGCGCAGCAGATGAAACTCGTCCTTCAGATCGGCATGGGCCTTCTTCAGCCCCGCACGATTCTGGAAGAGCTGCAACAGCCGTTCCTCGTCGGGACTGGTGCCGCCGCCGTCGGCGGCCGTCTTCAAAAAACTCAGCTTGTCGATCAATTTCCATCCCCGCTCGTGGGTCGAAGAGCGGGGGGTCTGCAGGCATCCTACCCGTCAGAAATGATGGCCGCGCTCCGCACAATATTCCAGCCACTTGTTTAACATCATGTTGCGCGTCCAGCGCTGATCCAGTTCACGCTTGAGCCGGCGATGCAAATTCGCGAGCTGGAGATGGCGCTGGAAACCGCGAAAACTGCGCACTTCGGCGAGGCGGGCGTCGTGATACACGCACACCTCCAGATCGGGATCCCGGACGGGCGTGGAGACGTCCCCGAACTCATAGGTGAGCCGGAACACGCTCGTGTAGCGAGACAACTCCAGCGGCGTGAGATGCAGGTCACAGTCCGATGACACCGAAGATACCAGGCTGCCGGTGATGGATCGCAGGTCCTTCACCAACCAGCCGAGGCGCACGAAGTTGCTCTCGTACAAAGTCATCAGGCTGACAAAACTGCCAGGCTGCGCTCTCCATGATGTTTCAACCCATTGGTCCGCAATCATGATTTCGACTATACCATGCACGCGACGAATGTCAGGGCCGCAAGCGACGCTCGATCCCCGTGCGGTCCAGGATGCGGGTGGAAATCTCCTCGATGGAGCACTCGGTGGCGTCGATGACGGGGATGCCGTTCCGATCGAAGAGCGACTCGGCGGCGCGCACCTCGAAGGCCACCTGACGGGGTGATGAATAGCGGCTGTCCGGACGGCGTTCGTTGCGGATTTGTTGCAGCCGGTCCGGCTTGATGGTCAGTGCGAACAGCTTCGGGGCATGCATCTCCAGTGCGGGCGGCAGCTTGCGGGATTCGAGATCGTCTTCCGTCAGCGGGTAATTCGCCGCGAAGATTCCATACTGCATGGCAAGGTACAGGCAGGTGGGCGTCTTGCCCGAGCGCGACACGCCCACCAGGATGACGTCGGCGCGCTCGTAGTCACGGAGCACCGAACCGTCGTCGTTCGCCAGTGCATAATTCGTCGCATCGATGCGCATCGCATAGGCATGGGTGTCGGCCATGCGGTGTGTCCTTCCCATCAGATGCGAAGATTGCGCCTTGAGTTCGGTCTCGAGCGGTGCTAGGAAAGGATCGAAGAAATCCAGGAAAAAACCGGTGCTTCCGCGAACCACGTTGCGCACGTCCTCCTGCACCAGGGTGCTGAAAACGATGGGCCGGATGCCCTCCTCCTTGCCGATCAGATCGATCTTGCGGACGGCCTCGATTGCCTTGTCAACGGTGGCGATAAATGGCACAGTCACCTGACGAAATTCAAATCCGTCGAACTGTGTCATCAGACTGTGTCCCATCGTTTCAGCAGTGATGCCGGTCTGGTCGGACACGAAAAACACGGTTCTTTTTATCACGGTAACCTCTGATTTTCTGGCACGTTCGCGGGCAGTGTTTCACCTTAAAGTTCTCCGGACAAGCAATCAGTTATGAAGCCTTACATCATCCCGTTTGAACAATTGAAGAACAAAGACGTCGAGCTGGTCGGCGGCAAGAACGCGTCGATCGGCGAAATGATTTCGGGTCTTGCGGGTCTGGGCGTGTCGGTGCCCGGAGGGTTCGCGACCACCTCCCACGCCTACCGGGACTTTCTCGCGCAAGACGGCCTGGCTGAACGCATCCGTACGGTCCTGGAGCCCCTCGACGTCGACGACGTGGAGCGGCTCGCGGTGGTCGGCAAGGAGATCCGCGGCTGGATGCTCGCGACTCCCTTTCCCGCGCGCCTGAACGACGAGGTACTGGAGTCCTACCGGAAGATGGGGAGCGGTCCGGAGTTTGCCGTCGCGGTGCGCTCGTCCGCCACGGCGGAGGATCTTCCGGAGGCGTCTTTCGCCGGCCAGCAGGAGACCTTCCTGAACGTGCGTGGCGAGGATCATCTGCTCTCGTCCATGCACGAGGTGTATGCGTCGTTGTTCAACGACCGGGCGATCGCCTACCGGGTGCACAGCAAATTCGACCACAACGCAGTGGCGTTGTCCGTCGGCGTGCAGCACATGGTGCGCAGCGATCTCGGGGCCGCCGGCGTCATGTTCACGCTGGACACGGACTCGGGATTTCGCGACGTGGTGTTCATCACCTCTGCCTATGGTTTGGGCGAAACCGTGGTCCAGGGGGCCGTCAACCCCGACGAATTCTATGTGTACAAGCCGGCGCTGCGCGCCGGGCGGCGTTCGGTGTTGCGCAAGAACCTGGGCACCAAGGCGATCAAGATGATCTACGCGCCGCCGGGCTCCAAGGAACGCGTGCGTACGGTCGACGTCCCCCGCGCAGAGCGTCATCGTTTTTCTCTGGAGGAAAGCGACATCGCGGATCTTGCCCGGCAGGCGCTGATCATCGAGGAGCACTACGGTGCGCCCATGGACATCGAGTGGGGCAAGGACGGCGACACGGGTAAGATTTACATTCTTCAGGCCCGCCCGGAGACGGTCCAGAGCCGGGCCGGGCGTGCCATCCAGCGTTTCACGCTGAAGGCTCGCTCGAAGCTGGTGATCACCGGTCGGAGCATCGGTCAGCGCATCGGCGCAGGCCCGGCGCGCATCATCAAGGACGTGAAGGAGATGTCGCGGGTGCGTGCCGGCGACGTGCTGGTGGCCGACATGACGGATCCGGACTGGGAGCCGGTCATGAAGCGCGCCTCCGCCATCGTCACCAATCGTGGAGGCCGGACCTGCCACGCCGCCATCATTGCCCGTGAACTGGGCATCCCCGCCGTCGTCGGCTGCGGCACGGCCACCACGGCGATCGTGGAGAACCAACCGGTGACCGTCTCGTGTGCGGAAGGTGACACCGGCTACGTCTACGACGGTATGCTCGAATATGACGAGCGCCGCATCGAACTCGATTCGCTGCCGAACATCCCCGTCAAGATCATGATGAACGTTGGGAATCCGGATCGGGCCTTCGATTTCGCGGGAATCCCCCACAAGGGGGTCGGTCTCGCACGGCTCGAATTCATCATCAACCGCATGATAGGCGTGCATCCCCGCGCCCTGCTGGAATATGACAAACAATCGCCGGAGCTGAAGGACACCATTACCCAGCAGATGGCAGGCTATGCCGATCCGGTGAGTTTCTACGTGGATAAATTGACCGAGGGCATCGCCCAGATCGCCGCCGCGTTTGCGCCGGAGCCCGTGATCGTGCGTCTCTCGGATTTCAAATCGAACGAGTATGCGAATCTGATCGGCGGCAAGCACTACGAGCCGCACGAGGAGAATCCGATGCTCGGCTTTCGCGGTGCGTCGCGCTACATCGACGAGGTGTTCCGGCCTTGCTTCGAACTCGAGTGCCGCGCGTTGAAGCGCGTGCGCGACGACATGGGCCTGACCAACGTGCAGGTGATGGTGCCGTTCGTGCGTACGCTGACCGAGGCGAAAATCGTCACCGAACTGCTTGCCGCGAACGGTCTGGCCAGAGGCTCGAACGGGTTGAAGCACATCATGATGTGCGAACTGCCGACGAATGCCCTGCTGGCCGACCGCTATCTCGAGTATTTCGACGGCATGTCCATCGGCTCGAACGACATGACTCAGCTGGCGCTTGGCCTCGACCGCGATTCAGGGGTGGTCGCCAAGCTCTTCGACGAGCGTGACGATGCGGTGAAAGCGCTGATGTCGCTCGCCATCAAAGCCTGCAAGGCGCAGGGAAAATACGTCGGCATCTGCGGTCAGGGACCTTCCGATCATCCGGAACTCGCGCTGTGGCTGGTCGATCAGGGCATCGACAGCGTGTCCCTCAATCCCGATACCGTGGTCGAAACCTGGATGTTCCTGGCGGGTGCTGCGCCCGCCTGAGCACGGCCTGGAAGTCAGAACGGGCGCAGCAGACGCTCCCGGTAAAACTGCAGTTCGCGGATCGACTCGCGCACGTCGTCCAGGGCGAGATGGCTCGAGGACTTCTGGAACGCCTGCGCCACATGCGGGGCCCAGCGTTGGGCGAGTTCCTTGAGCGTGCTCACATCGAGGTTTCGATAATGGAAGAAACGTTCGAGCGAGGGCATCAGGCGCGCGAGAAAGCGTCGGTCCTGACAGATGCTGTTGCCGCACATCGGTGACCGGCCCCGCTCCACGTATGCCTCGAGGAACTGCAACGTCTCGCGCTCGGCGCGCGCGGTGTCGACGTCACTGGCGAGAACGCGTGCACTCAAACCCGAGCCGCCGTGCTGTTTGCGGTTCCACTCGTCCATGGCATCGAGTGCCGCGGCGCTCTGCCTGACGGCGAACACCGGTCCTTCGGCGAGCACGTTGAGATATTTGTCGGTCACGATCGTCGCAATTTCGATGATGAGATCGGTTTCCGGCTTGAGTCCCGTCATCTCCAAATCGATCCAGATCAGGTTTTCAGAGGATTTCATCGTGTTGTCGGCATGTTAAAAAGATGATGGTAGCAGAGCATAAGGCGATGGCGAGGAGCGGCAGCGGAGTCGTGCTCGCAAGCTACGGACGCGGGGTGCTGGTGCAGACCGGCGACTCGACCCTCCACTGCTCCTTGAAAGGACGCCGGCAGCGCGTGGTGTGCGGGGACCGCATCACCTGGAGATACCCCACCTCGGCCGATGGACCGTCGGTGGAATTCATCGAACCGCGCCGTAATCTGATCGAGCGCATCGATTCGCGGGGACGGCCGGAGCCGGTCGCGGCGAACATAGACCGGCTGGCCATCGTTGCGGCGCCGGAGCCGGCGCCCGACTGGTTTCTGGTGGACCGTTATTGGGCCGGCGCACAGCTCATCGACATCGCGGCGGTGCTGCTGATCAACAAGACCGATCTTGGCATCGAAGCGCTCCGCGCCGAACTCGGCGTCTACCGCGCCCTCGGCCTCTCCTGCCTGGAAATCGCCGCGCAGTCGGGTGTCGGCTGCAGCGATCTTGCCGGATTCCTCGCCGGCGGCGTCACCCTGCTCGTGGGCCAGTCCGGCGTCGGTAAATCCTCGATCGTCAACGCGCTGGTTCCCCATGCGGCGGCGCAAACCTCGACGTTGACACGCGACGACGAGGGGCGGCACACCACGACCACCGCACGCTGGTACGCCCTGGATGCCGCCACGGCCATCATCGACGCGCCGGGCGTACGCGACTTCGCCCCTCCCGCGCACCTGGTGAAGGCTGCCGAGCGCGGTTTCGTCGAAATCCACGAGCGCAGCATCCGGTGCCGCTTCAACGACTGCCGCCACATGGCCGAACCGGCTTGCGCCGTGCGCGGGGCGGTACTCAGCGGCGAAGTCGCCGCGCGGCGCTACGAGAGTTACCGCCGGCTGCTGCGGCTGTACGAGGAGTTTGCCGGTTAGGAGACGACGGTACGCCCCGCCAGCGCGTGCGCCAGCGTACCGCCGTCCACGTACTCGAGCTCGCCGCCCACGGGAATGCCGTGGGCGATGCGCGACGCACGCAATCCCAGCCGCAAAGCGAGTTCGCCGAGGTAATGCGCGGTGGCCTCGCCCTCGACGGTCGGGTTGGTCGCGAGAATGACCTCCCGAACCTCGCCGCGCTTGAGCACCTCTTCGAACTCATCGAGACCGAGCTCGGCGGGGCCCACGCCGTCGAGCGGAGAAAGATGGCCCATGAGCACGAAATAGCGGCCATGAAAGCCGCCGGACTGTTCGATGGCGACCACGTCCGCAGGCGATTCGACGACGCACAGCTGCGCCACGTCACGTTGAGTGGAGGCACAAATGGCGCACAACTCGCTCTCGGTCAGCATACGACAGCGCTTGCAGTGGCCGACGTTGCTGAGTGCCTCCGACAATGACTGGGCGAGCGCCCGGCCACCGTCTCGGTCGCGCTCCAAGAGATAAAAAGCCATGCGCTGCGCGGATTTCGGACCCACGCCCGGCAGACAGCGCAGAGAGTCGATCAAGCGCGCCAATGTCGGCGTGTATTTCAAAAGGGCAGCTTCATCCCGGGAGGAAGGTTGAGGCCTGACATGAGGCCCGCATATTTCTCCTGGCTGCGGGTCGCGATCTTGCGCACCGCATCGTTGATCGCGGCCACCACCAGATCCTCGAGCATGTCCTTGTCCTCGGTCAGCAGCTTCGGCTCGATGGTGATGGTCTTCGCTTCGTGGCGACCGTTGAGAACTATCCTGACCATGCCCGCGCCCGACTCGCCCGACACCTCCAGGTCGGCGAGTTCGGCCTGCGCCTTCTGCATGGTCTCCTGCATCTGTTGCGCCTGGCGCATGAGATTACCCAGCCCACCTTTCATCATTGTTGGTCTCCTAGATTAAGTCGTCGGTTTCACGGATGCCGTGTCGACCTCGCCGCCGAATCGTTCGCGCAATCCCTTGACCACGGGATCGTCCTCGAACGCCGAAGCGGCGCGCACCTTCCTGTCCTGCTCGGCGAGTGCGCGTTGCCGGGCCGGCGTCTCCAGCGCGGCCGCCACATCGAAGCTGAGACGGATCTCGCGCCCCATGTAGGCCGAGAGACACTGAGCGAGCCGGTCTTCCATCTGGCGCGTGCGGCGATCGTTCGCAGTCGCATCCAGCTGCAGGCGCAGCACGTCACCTTCGAAGGCCGCCGGCACACAATTGAGGGCGAACTGACGCACCATGCCGGTCAAAGCCGCCCCATCGACCACCGCCGGCCAGTTGCCCGCGTCGATAACGGTGGGGACCGCGGCATGTGCGGGCACGGCAGGGCGGGGGGACACGGTGCCGGCCGGCACGGCCGCCGGTGGCGTGATGCTTGGGGGTGCACCGGTGGCCGGGGCTTTCGGCGCAGTCACCGCGCGGCGCTGCGTCGGACGGGGCGCCGCCGTCGTGGCCTCGCCGGCATCCGGACGAAACGCCAGCATCCGCAGCAGACTCATCTCGAAACCGATTCGCGGTTCAGGCGCCATGGACAGGTCGCGGCGGCCCGCCAGCGCGATCTGGTAATAGAGCTGTACATCCTCGGGCGCCAGCGCCGCGGCCAGCCGCGTGAGTACGTCGCCCTCGAACTGATCGTCTTGGTCGGCCGCGTCGGGCACCACCTGTACGATGGCGATGCGTTGCAGGAACGCGGCGAGCTCCATCAGGGCGCGATCGTAATCCGGCGCATCGGTGTCCAGCGCGCGCACTTCGGCGAGCAACCCGCGCCCGTCCTCGCGCGCCAGGGCATCGATGATTCTGACCACGTGTCCTCGATCGATGGTGCCGAGCATCGAGCGGGTGTCCGCCTCGTTCAGTGCGCCGCCGCCGAAGGCGATGAGCTGGTCCAGCAGGCTCAAGGCATCACGCATGCTGCCGTCCGCGGCCCTAGCCAACAACGCCATCGCCGGCGCCTCGTACGCCAAACCTTCCGCCCCGGCGATGAACTTCAAGCGCTCGCCGATCAGCTGCGCGGACAACCGTTTGAGACTGAACTGCAGACAGCGCGACAGCACGGTGACGGGCAGTTTCTGCGGGTCGGTGGTCGCCAGCAGGAACTTGACGTGCGGCGGCGGCTCTTCGAGCGTCTTCAGCAGGGCGTTGAAGGAATGGTTGGACAGCATGTGCACCTCGTCGATGAGGTACACCTTGTAGCGGCCCCGGGTGGGGGCGTACTGCACGTTGTCCAGCAGTTCGCGGGTGTCGTCGACCTTGGTGCGCGACGCTGCGTCGACTTCGATCAGATCGACGAAGCGGCCTTCGTCGATCTCACGGCACGCGGCACACAGGCCGCACGGACTGGAACTCACGCCCGTTTCGCAGTTCAGCGATTTGGCGAGGATGCGCGCCACGGTGGTCTTGCCCACGCCGCGCGTACCCGTGAACAGAAAAGCGTGGTGAACCCGGTCGCTGTCGAGCGCGTTGCTCAGCGCCCGCAGCACGTGTTCCTGTCCCACCATCTCGGCAAAGCGCTTCGGGCGCCATTTTCGTGCCAGTACTACATAGCTCATGGGGTGGAAACGTCGCTCTTCTCGAGTTTACGGTACCGCACGCATCGACACCCCGAATAGGCGGCGGCCCGCGCCAGCAGGACTTCGGCGCCCGACTTAAAGCCTCTACCGCTGCTCCCTTCCGGGCCTGACGGGGTTCGTGGCCAGTCGTCGCGAAGATGCAAACGCGAGCCGCCATAGACTCATTTCTGGCGGAGAGGGAGGGATTACTCGTCGCTCCGCTCCTCGCCCCTGCGGGGCCGCCCTCAGGGCGTTATCCCCGCTTCGTTCCTCAACGAACGGCTGAACCGTTCCCATGATCCGTGACTGCCCATCTGGCGGAGAGGGAGGGATTCGAACCCTCGAACACCTTTTAGGATGTTACTCACTTTCCAGGCGAGCGCCTTCGACCACTCGGCCACCTCTCCATAAAACCCAACTCCGCCCACGGTCAGGCGGGCCCGCAAGGGTACCGGACGCGGCCCATGCGATCAAATTAGACACGCCCCACGGCGGCGATTCATCCGTCCGCAGACCCCCTACCCCGGACTGGCCGCTTTGTTGGGCGGTGCCGCCTTGTACCGAGGCGGCTGGTCGAGGCAGGCATCCTTGGCGCCGGGCAGCGGCGGCGCCAGTTCGACGGTCGGGATGACCAGCGCGCCCTGCGTGTTGGGGGTATCCAGACCTTCCGGCACCTGCAACGGAGCGACCTGGGACGCGCGTTGGTAGTCCTGCGCCTGGGCCGAGTGACAATCCGGATTGAGCCGGCGCTGAATCATCTGACAACCGCTCAACAGAGCCGCGGCCACGACAAAAACCAGGAATCGATCGAAACTCATGCTGCTTGATCCTCAAATGTAACTCCGGCTGCCCGCATCGCCCGCAACACCGTCTCATGATATGCGGACGACAGTTCGACCAAGGGCAGACGAATTGCGTTCCCCATCAAACCCATCCGGGCAACGGCCCATTTGACGGGAATGGGACTCGCTTCGACGAACAAGTCCCTGTGCAACGGCTGCAGGGTGGAATCGATTTCACGGGCCCGTCCCCAGCGGCCCTCGCGGGCCGCCGCACACAGGTCATGCATCCGGCGCGGCGCCACGTTCGCCGACACGGAGATCACACCCCTCGCGCCCAACGCCATGAAATCCAGTGCGGTCGCATCATCGCCCGACAACAACGCGAATCCGGGCGGACATACGGCGAGCAGCTCGCCGGCACGGGCCACGTCGCCCACCGCTTCTTTTACCGCGACGATGCGCGGCTGACGCGCCAGTCGGGCCACGGTGGCGGGAAGCAGATCGACCGCGCTGCGGCCCGGCACATTGTACAGGATGACGGGCGCCGCCGAGGCATCCGCCGCAGCGGCGAAATGCCGGTACAGCCCCTCCTGCGGGGGTCGGTTGTAATAGGGTGTCACGACCATCACGCCGTCCACACCGAGCGAAGACAGTTCACGCGTGCGCGTCACCGTGTCGAGCGTGGAATTCGTGCCCGTTCCGACCACCACGCTCAAATTACCCTTGCATCGGTTTACCGCGCGCCGGGTCAGCTCGCCAATTTCGGCCGTGGTCAGCGCCGGAGACTCGCCCGTGGTGCCGGCCACCACGATGCCGTCGCTGCCCTGTTGCAGGTGAAAATCCAACAGCCTGTCCCAGGCCGGCCAGTCCACGCTGCCCTCGGCCGTCATCGGCGTGACAATCGCCACCAGGCTTCCGGAAAACATCGGGGCTCCCACCAAATACGGCTACCTTAAGTTGCGGACATGCACCCTGGCAAGCGCCCATCCGGTAGAATTTGTGCGGATGAAACAACATATCGTGATTTCCGCGGTGGGCGGCGACCGCGTCGGCATGGTCCATGAACTCTCCAAAGCGATCGCCGACTGCGGCGGGAGCATCAGCGAAAGCCGCATGACCGCGCTCGGCAGCGAGTTTGCAATGCTGCTATTGGTCAACGGCAACTGGCACACGTTGGCGAAGCTCGAGGGTGAATTCAAGAAGCTCGGCGACGCGACGGGCATGAACATCCAGCTGCGGCGGACCGAGGAGCGGGCCGCTCGCAATGACATGCTCCCCTACTCCATCGACGTGGTCTGCCTCGACCAGACCGGCATCGTGGCCGGGCTCGCGGGTTTTTTCACGCAGCGAGGCGTGGACATTGCCGAACTGTCGACCCGCGCCTACGCCGCCGCGCACACCGGCGCGCCGATGTTTTCGGTACAGATGATCGTGAACGTTCCGAGCCGGTTGCACATCGGCGTGTTGCGCGAGGAGTTCATGGATTTCTGTGACCACTTGAACTTGGACGCCATTTTCGAACCCGTGAAAAACTGAGCCGGAGACCCATGAGCAAAATCAAACTCGACGAGAAGGCGCCGGCCTTCACCCTGGAGGGCACCGGCGGTCCCTGGTCACTGCGCGACGCCGCGGGCGGCAATGTGGTGCTGTACTTTTATCCGCGCGACAACACCCCGGGCTGCACTCAGGAAGGCGAGAGCTTCGGCGCGGCACACGCGCAGTTCGCGAAGCTGAAGACGACGGTGCTCGGCCTGTCGCCCGACAGCCTGGCGTCCCACCATAAATTCAAGGCTAAGATGTCGTTTCCCTTCGAACTGCTCAGCGACCCCGAGCAGACCGTGTGCAGACTGTACGACGTGATCCAGGAAAAAAGCATGTACGGCAAAAAGTACCTGGGCGTCGAGCGCAGCACCTTTCTGATCGACGCGCGGGGGGTACTGCGCCAGGAATGGCGCAAGGTCAAGGTCAAGGACCATGCCGAGGCCGTGCTGGCCGCAGTGCAGGCGCTGTGACGGAGCAGGGGCGGACCGAGACGGCGGCGGTGGTGCGCGGCCGTCAGGCCAGGCAGGTGAGGCGCATATTCGTGCTCGACACCAACGTGTTGATGCACGATCCCACGGCGATATTTCGCTTCGAGGAACACGACGTCTACATTCCGATGACCGTGCTCGAGGAGCTGGACGCCGGCAAGAAAGGGCTCTCGGAAGCGGCACGCAACGTCCGCCAGGTCAGCCGTTTCCTGGACGAACTGATGAGCGACGCCAACAAGAAACAGATCGACCGCGGTCTCGCCCTGCCGTCGTCGGCGCCCATCGGACCCGGCAAGCGGCAGCCCGGCGGCCGCCTGTATTTTCAGACCCAGCTGCTCGAATCCGTGCTGCCCGACAGCCTGCCCGGTCACGGCGCCGACAACGCCATCCTGGCGAACACGCTGGCGCTGCAGCAAAAGGTACCCGAGGCGCGGGTGACGCTGGTGTCGAAGGACATCAACCTGCGCATCAAGGCCGCCATCGTCGGCGTGCAGGCGGAGGATTATTCGAGCGACAAGACCATCGAGGACGCAGACCTCCTGGTCAGCGGCGTGCAGAAGCTTCCCGCGAATTTCTGGGACAAACACGGCAAGGGCATGGAGTCCTGGCAGCACCAGAGCCGGACCTTCTACCGCATCCGCGGGCCGCTGGTGCGCGAATGGCAGACGAATCAATTCGTCTACGACGCCGGCGACAACGGCGTCGAAGCCATCGTGCGCAAAATCGAGAACGATTCGGCGGTTTTGGAACTGACGCTCGACTATCGTACGGAGCGTAACAACGTCTGGGGCGTGAACTCACGCAATCGCGAACAGAATCTCGCGTTGAACCTGTTGATGGATCCGGAGATCGACTTCGTGACCGTGCTCGGGCCCGCAGGCACCGGTAAAACCCTGCTCACGCTCGCCGCGGGGCTTGCCCAGACGCTCGACCACAACCGCTTCAGCGAAATTATCATGACACGCGTGACCATCCCCCTCGGCGAGGACATCGGCTTTCTGCCGGGGACCGAGGAGGAGAAGATGGAGCCCTGGATGGGCGCCCTGATGGACAACCTCGAGGTGCTCACGCAGAGCCAGCCGGGAGGCACCTGGGGGCGCGGTGCCACCAATGATCTGCTCAGGCACCGCATCAAGATCAGATCCTTGAACTTCATGCGCGGCCGCACCTTCCTCAACCGCTTCATCATCATCGATGAGGCGCAGAACCTGACGCCCAAGCAGATGAAGGCACTGGTGACGCGCGCGGGCCCCGGCACCAAGATGATCTGTCTCGGCAACATCGCGCAGATCGACACGCCGTATCTGACCGAGACCACCACGGGACTGACCTACGTTGTCAATCGATTTCATGGCTGGAGCTATTCGGGGCACATCACCCTGGTGCGGGGCGAGCGATCACGGCTGGCGGATCACGCCTCAGAGGTCCTCTGAGCGAACTTCGCACGCCTTTGAGCGCTCTAACGACCGTACTGGAGGTTGAATGACTCTGTGCTTACGGCTGACCGCGTTCACTGCCGCACTCGTCCTGGGCGCCGGCGCTGCGTCCGGTTGGGCGGTGGGGCTGAGCGCCACCGATCAGGATCTGCCGGACATGGGCAGTCCCGCCAACGCGGCGGTCTCCCTGGAAGAGGAGTATCAGGCGGGGTTGGGCTGGTTTCGGGGCATGGCCCAGGGCGGCGAGGTCATCGAGGATCCCGAGATCGGTGACTACGTTCAGGAGATCGGCCACAGCCTCTCCAGCCGCGCCGAGGAGGGCCAGCACCAGTTCTATTATTTCGTGGTGCGCGACCCCGTCATCAACGCGTTCGCCATGCCGGGCGGGTTCATCGGCATCAACAGCGGGCTGATACTCGCGACGCGCACGGAAGACCAGCTGGCGGGTGTGATGGCACACGAAACCGCGCACGTCACGCAACGGCATCTCGTGCGCGGACTCATCGATCAGAGCCACGCCGGTCTGATGTCGACGGCAGCCATGCTCGCGGCCATTCTGCTCGGCGCGACGGCGGGTCACGGCTCGCCGGGTGCGATGGAGGGTGCCATCCTCGCCACCCAGGGCGCCGCCATTCAGCACCAGATCAATTACACGCGCGCGAACGAGTTCGAGGCCGACCGCATCGGCATCGGCACCATGGCGGACGCCGGCTACGACCCGTTGGGAATGGCGAGCTTCTTCCAGGAGCTCGAAAAGAATTCGCCCTCCCCCGATCGCGTCAAGGCCATCGAGTTCCTCATCGATCATCCCCTGTCGGCAGAACGGGTCGCCGAAGCGCGTAACCGGGCCGAACAGATCGGACGGGTGCGTCACACGGATTCCATGGGTTATCTGCTGATGCGCGAGCGCCTTCGCTCGCTCGCGGGCAATCCGCAGGCGGCGCGCACCTACTACGTCAACCTCCGGAACAACGGCGCCGGCCTGACCGTCGAGGAGCGCTACGGCAGGGCCGTCGCGGACATCGCCCTGCGCGACCCCGCCGCGGCCATTCCCGAGCTCCAGGCGCTGCTGCGCGAGCACCCCCGGGTGATTCAGTTCTACAGCGGCCTGGGCGAGGCGTATCTTGCCAACGGCCAGCCGCGCGAATCGCAGGAGCTGCTCGACAAGGCGCTGGGATTGTTTCCGCGCAATGTGCCCATCACTTTGCGCATGGCCGAGACGCTCATGCGCGAGAACGACAACAAGCGGGCCCAGGCCATCCTCGACGACTTGTTCAACACGGTGCAGCCCACCCCGGCCCAGGCCAAGCTCATCGCCAAGGCAGCGTACGCCGCGGGCAACACCGGCGACTCGTATTACTACATGGCGTATTACTATCTGATGAGTGGGGATCTGAAGATGGCCTCGAACCAGCTGCAACTCGCGCTGGGCCTTCCCGAGTTGAATCCCATTCAACGCGCGCGCAGCAGCTCGATGCTGGAAGAGGTCCGCGCGGCCATGCCGAAGGACCGCAAGAACACCGTCGCCGACGACGGCGGAGGCCCCGGCGACGGCAGCGCGCGGCACTTCGGTCCGGCCGCGATCCATTGAACACCCGCGGCGCCAACCCTGTATCGTAGCGCTGCCCCGGGAAAGACCCGTTTCGGAGAGATCGACATGATGAAGGAATGGTTCGCGCGAGGCGCGCTCGCCGTCACGGCCACCGCGCTCGGTGCGTGTGTCAGTCTGCCGCCCAACACACAGCGCTCCCCAGCCGACCCGTGGGAATCCTTCAACCGCGGGGTGTACAAGTTCAACGACACGCTGGATCGCGCGGTCGCGAAACCCGTCGCCAAGGCCTACGTGAAAGTGGTGCCGGAACCCGTCCGCATCGGCGTGAGCAATTTCTTCGCGAATCTCGAAACGCCGACCGTGCTCATAAACGATGCGTTACAGGGAAAATTCCTGGCCGCGGCGAACGACCTGGGACGCTTCGTGCTCAATACCACCGTCGGCGTCGGTGGCATTCTCGACCCGGCCACCTCCGCGGGGTTGGACCGCAACAACGAAGACTTCGGACAGACCCTCGGCAAATGGGGAGTGCATTCGGGGCCGTTCATCGAACTGCCCATCCTCGGACCTTCCGACCTGCGCGACGCGCCGGCGCGCGTCGTCGACACGTATACCAATCCGCGTCAGTACATCGACAATGATTACATCCGTTACGGACTTTATCTGCCGGATTTCACGGACCGACGCGCCGCGCTGCTGCCGTTGGACGATACCTTGAAGAACATCTATGACCCGTATGCCTTCGTGCGGGATGCGTATCTTCAGCGCCGTGCCTATCTGGTATCGGACGGCCAGGTGACCCAGGACGAGCCGTTGATCGATCCGGAGGCACCGGACGGCGCCGCACCGCCCGACACCTCGACCCAGAGGAATCCCGCTCAGCCGCCGGGGGAACCTCGCCCCGCCGCGGCACCGCCGGCTGCGCCCCCGCGCTGACACGGCTGAGCCGCGTCGTCAGCTGCCGGCGCTGATGGTCAGCAGCTCCTCGACGTCGCTCAATCCTGCGATCTGATGGAGCTGCACGGGCATGTTGTCGTAGCGCAGTGGCTGCTGCGCGGCTTTCGCCACACTCAGCCACTCGATCAGCAGCGCGAGACCCGCGCTGTCGCTCGAAGTGATGCCCTGCAAGTCGATCACGGCCGCGCGGCCTTGCCGCACCGCGTCACTACCTGCTTTGAGCAACGCGCCGACCGACGTCAGATCGAGCGATCCCAGGACGCGCGACCGCCCGTCCTCCTGGACTTCGAAGGTCGCCGTCGTGGGGTCGTCCCGTTTCAATTGTCCGAGCCCTTGACCACGCTGCGCGGCGCCACCTTGCCGTCGGTTTCCAGCCGGTTGATCACCTCGTCGAGCCCCTTCTGCTGGATCTCCGACGCAAAATCGGTGCGGAAGCTCTTAACATATGAAATGCCTTCGATCACGACGTCCCAGGCTTTCCAGCCCGCATCCGTCTTGCGCAAGCTGAAGCTAACGGGCACCTTCTCGCCGGTGGATTTCTTGACCTCGGTACGGACCGTCGCGCTGGTATCACCCGGGTTGCCCTTGTAGGGCAGGATGACGAAGCGGTCGGCCGTGAAGTTCAGGAGCGCCGCACCGTAGTTGTGCAGCAGCGAATGATAAAACGCATCCACGAACCGTTTCTGTTGTTCGGGAGTGGCCGTGCGCCAGCTCTGGCCGAGCACCAAACGCGCCGAGTATTCACTGTCGAAATTCGGCAGCAGCACCGTGGCCACCAGCGAATCGAGCTTGGCCGGATCCTTCTGGTAGGTGGCGCGGTTCGCGTCGAGCTCGGCGAGCATGCGTTTTGCCGAGTTCTCCACGAGCTGTTCGGGCCCCAGCGTGCTGGCAGCGGCAGCGGCCCCGGCGGCGGGTTCCGGAGTCTGTGCTTCGGCGGGGACCGCCGCTGCCGCCAAGGCAACGGCCACGGCCACCATCACCCCGCGACCCATGCGACCAAGGCGACCCGCACCATCGGGATCACTGATTCGTGTGCTCATTTCGTTTTCTCCGCAGGCGCCGCCGGCGCGTCCGCTTTGGCTGCTGTTGAACCGGTCTGTCCCTTCGCGGCGTTCGCCAGGAACTGACCGATCAGATTCTCCAGTACGAACGCCGACTGCGTGAAGTCGATCTGATCCTTGTCCTTGAGATAAGTTTCCGACCCGCCCGCCGTCAGTCCGATGAACTTGCCGCCGAGCAACCCCTGGGTGTAGATGCTGGCATCGCTGTCGCTCGGGATCTGGTTGTACTTGGTGTTGATGTTCATCATCACGACGGCCTTGTAGTCGTGCGTGTCGAAATCGATCTTGATCACCCGGCCGATCTCCACACCCGACATCGACACCGGCGCACCCACCTTGAGGTCGCCGATGTTGTCGAATTTCGCGGTCACGTCGTAATGCGGCACCTTGCCGAACGAAATGCCGCGGCTGGTGGTCTGCGTCGTCAGAAAAAACAGCGCGGCAAACCCCAGCAGCACGAACAATCCCGTGCCCAGATTCAATGTACTCGTCCTGCGCATAACAATTCCCTCTTACATCGCCCGCGGCTACAGAAATGCCGCGGTGAGCAGATAGTCAAAGAACAAAATGACGACCGCGGAGGTGACGACGGTCCGCGTGGTGGCCCGTCCCACCCCGGCCGCCGTGGGTTCCGCATAATAGCCTTCGTACACGGCGATCAAGCTGCACGTCACCCCGAAGATGATGCTCTTGACGATGCCTTCGTAAATATCCGACAGGCCGACCCCGGCCCGCATCTGCGACCAGAAACTGCCGGAATCCACCCCCATGATCTGCACGCCGACGAGCTGCGCGCCGTAGATGCCGATCAGGCTGAAGATGGCGGCGAGCAGTGGCATGGAGATCGCGCCGCCCAGGAAACGCGGCATCACCACGCGTTGAATCGGGTCGACCGCCATCATCTCCATGGCGGACAGTTGATCGGTGGCGCGCATCAGTCCGAGCTCCGACGCCAGCGCCGTGCCGGCGCGTCCCGCGAACAGGAGGGCGGTGACCACGGGCCCGAGCTCCTTCACCAGCCCGATCGCGGCGGCCGTACCCAACGCCTCTTCCGAGCCGAAACGCTCCAGCAGCTGATATCCCTGCAACGCCAGCACCATTCCCACGAACAGGCCCGACAGCATGATGATCACCAACGACAGGGCACCGGCGTTGAATACCTGCGCGAAGATGAGGTCGAAACGCAGCAGCGCCCGCGGAATGCAGATGATGAGCCGCAGCAGGAATCGCACCACCCTGCCGAGCCCCTCCAGCGAGTCGATGAAACTGTCCCAGGCTTCCTTGAGTACGGTCAAAGACCCTCGCCGCGTGCCAGCAGCTCGCCGAAATAGTCGGCCGCCGGATAATGAAACGGAACCGGTCCGTCCGCCAGACCGCCCATGAACTGACGCACGATTTCGGAGGGCACGTTGCGCAGCTCCTGGGGCGTGCCCTTCGCGACGACCTTGCCGCCCGACAACAGGAACACATTGTCCGCCACGCTGGAAATTTCCTTCACGTCGTGCGACACGACGATGCTGGTGAGCCCGAGTGCATCGTTCAACCGCCGTATGAGGCGCAGTATCACACCCAGGGAGATCGGATCCAGGCCGACGAACGGCTCGTCATAAATCAACAGCTCCGGATCCATCACGATGGCGCGGGCCAATGCGACACGCCGGCTCATGCCGCCGGACAATTCGGTGGGCATGAGTTGGGCCGCACCCCGCAGGCCCACCGCCTGCAGCTTGGTGAGGACGATCTGACGGACCAGTCGCTCGGGCAGATCCGTATGCTCGCGCAGGGGAAACGCCACGTTCTCGAACACGCTCAGGTCGGTGAGCAGCGCGCCGTTTTGGAACAGCATGCCCATCCGGCGGCGCAGTACATAGAGTTCCGAACGTTTGATGGTGCGCATGTCCGCACCGGCCACGACGATGGCACCCGAACTTGGGCGCACCTGCCCCGTGATCAGCCGCAGCAGCGTGGTCTTGCCGGTGCCGCTCGGCCCCATGATGGCAGACACGCCCCCGCGCGGAATGGCCATGTCGAGGCCCTCGAAAATCGAGCGACCGCTCACGGAGTAGCCGAGACTCTGGATATCGACGATGGGGGGGATTTGATTCAAGGGGCACGCGCGGCCGCGCCCGAGGCGCGGCCGTTGCAAGTACGGAGGGGTCAGGCAGCAGCGCTTTCCATCGAGGCCTGGTAGGCACCCCCGGCCGCCAGGCCGTTCAGCTTGGCGCGGACGGCGAAGGCCTTCTGACCCGCAGCGAAGTCCGCCGGCTTCCCGCCCCAGGCTCCGAGCGCGGTTTCCTGGAGGGCGCGCCCGTAGCTGAACGTGAGCGCCCACGGCAGCTTTCCGGCGGCGTTCATCAGACTCAGGTGCAGGGTCGCTGCCGTCGGGCTCTGGCCGCCGGACAGAAAGGCGATGCCGGGAACCGCTGAGGGAACCTGTCGCCGCAGGGTGCGCAGCGTGGCTTCGGCCACCTCTTCTGGCGACGCTTGCTGGGCGCATTTCTTCCCCGCGATGACCATGTTCGGCTTGAGGACCATGCCCTCCAGATGGACGCGCGCTGCGAAGAGATGCGAAAAGACACTGTCGAGAACGACGTTGGTGACTTCCTCGCACCGTGCGAGCGAGTGCGCCCCGTCCATCAACACCTCGGGCTCGACGATCGGAACGATGCTGGCTTCCTGGCAGAGCGCCGCATAACGCGCCAGCGCCTCGGCATTGGCGGCGATGGCATACGCGGAGGGAATGCCCGAACCGATATCGATCACCGCACGCCATTTGGCGAAGCGGGCGCCCAGCTTGTAATATTCGGCAAGTCGCTCGCGCAACCCGTCCAATCCTTCCGTGATGGTTTCGCCGGGAAAACCGGCCAGGGGCTTCGCGCCCATGTCGACCTTGATGCCGGGAATCATCTTGTTCCGGGCGAGATACTCGGCAAACGGCACGCCATCCCGGGTCTTCTGGCGCAGCGTCTCGTCGTACAGAATCACGCCGCTGATGTGGTCGGCCACGTTCGCCGCGGTGAACAGCAGCTCACGATAGACGCGCCGGTTCTCCTCCGTCGATTCGAGCTTGATGGTGTTGAAGCGCTTCGCAATGGTGCTGGTGCTTTCGTCGGCGGCCAGCAGGCCGCGATGGCCGGCGACCATGGCCTGCGCCGTGGTGCTCAGTTCTGAGGTGTTCATGACTTAAGTCTCGCTCGATGAGAGTTTTCAAGAGCGATGAGGATAGCAAAACTACGTCCGGTTCGCGCTGCGGGTGGAAGTTGCTTCGAAATAGGACTAAAATTGTCCCACATTGGAACGGGTGGGGTGGACAATGTTGAGAATGGGTAAATTGACCGACTACGCCACGGTGGTGTTGGCCAGTTTAGCGCAGGAACCGGCGAAGCACCGCGCTGCCGCAGACCTTGCGCAGCGCACCCGTCTCAGTCCTCCCACCGTGAGCAAGGTGCTGAAGGGGCTGCAACGTGCCGGCCTCGTGATTTCCTCGCGGGGAGTACAAGGCGGCTACCACCTCGCACGGCCGGCCGATCAGATCACTGCAGCGCAAATTCTGGACGTGTTCGAAGGGCCGGTCGCCATCACGGAGTGCAGCGGCGTGGCAAGCCGCTGCGGCATCGAACGCCAATGCCGGGTGGGCGGTGCCTGGCAACGCGTTAATGCGGCGATCCGCCGCGCGCTCGACGATATGACTCTTTATCAGCTGGCCGGCCTCGACGCGGCTGAGCCGCGCACCGCGGACCGTGCCGCAAACCTAGGTCTCGATTCACCTGTGGGAAGCATGCGTGTCCATCAAATCTCAAGAAGTTGAAGCCCTCCTCGGCCAGAAATATCGGCATGGGTTCGTCACCGACATCGAGTCGGACAGCCTCCCGCCCGGTCTCGATGAGGACGTCGTCGCCGCCATCTCGGCGAAGAAACACGAGCCGAAGTTCCTGCTCGACTGGCGGTTGAAAGCGTTTCGTCACTGGCAGACCATGACCGAGCCGGTCTGGGCGCACGTGCACTACACGCCCATCGATTACCAGGACATCTCCTACTACTCGGCCCCCCGTGCGCCGTTGAACGCGCCGAAGAGCCTGGACGAGGTGGACCCGAAATTGCTGGCGACGTACGCGAAGCTCGGCATACCGCTGCACGAACGCGCGCGCCTGGCCGGGGTGGCCGTGGATGCCGTGTTCGACAGCGTGTCGGTGGCCACCACCTTCAAGGACAAACTGGGCAAGGCCGGCGTCATCTTCTGCTCGTTTTCCGATGCGGTGCGCGATCATCCCGGCCTCATCGAGCGTTACCTCGGCAGCGTCGTGCCGGCCGGCGATAATTTTTTCGCAGCGTTGAACTCCGCGGTGTTTTCGGATGGCTCGTTCGTTTACGTGCCACCCGGGGTGCGCTGTCCCATGGAACTGTCCACGTACTTTCGCATCAACGCGGCGAAGACCGGTCAGTTCGAACGCACCCTCATCATCGCCGCGGAGGGCGCATCGGTGAGTTATCTCGAGGGGTGTACGGCCCCCATGCGCGACGAGAATCAGCTGCATGCGGCGGTGGTGGAACTGGTGGCGCTCGATGACGCGAAGATCAAGTATTCGACGGTGCAGAACTGGTATCCGGGCGATGAGAACGGCCGGGGCGGAATCTTCAACTTCGTGACCAAGCGCGGCGAGTGCCGCGGCCGGAATTCGAAGATCTCCTGGACGCAGGTGGAGACGGGTTCGGCCATCACCTGGAAATATCCGAGCTGCGTGCTGAAGGGCGAGAACTCCGTCGGCGAATTTTATTCGGTCGCTGTGGCCAACAACTACCAGCAGGCCGATACCGGCACCAAGATGATTCACATCGGACGCAACACCCGCAGCACCATCGTCTCGAAGGGCATCTCGGCCGGCCATGCCGAAAACACCTATCGGGGTCTGGTGAAGATCCTGCCGGGCGCCGAGGGTGCCCGCAATTTCACCCAGTGCGATTCCCTGTTGATGGGGCCGAAATGCGCCGCGCACACCTTTCCGTACATGGAGGTGAAAAACCCGACGGCCACCGTGGAACACGAGGCGAGCACGTCGAAGATCGGCGAGGACCAGCTGTTCTACTGCCTGCAGCGCGGCATCTCGGCGGAGGATGCGGTGAACATGATCGTCAGCGGCTTCTGCAAGGTGGTGTTCAAGGAGCTGCCGATGGAATTCGCCGTGGAGGCGCAGAATTTGCTGAGTGTGAGTTTGGAAGGCTCGGTGGGCTGACGGCCCCGACGACGAAGGATACAACGTGCTGAAGATCGTTAATTTGAGCGCCCGCATCGCGGGCAAAGACATCCTCAAGGGCTTGAACCTCGAGGTCAACGCCGGCGAGGTGCACGCCATCATGGGACCGAACGGGTCGGGCAAGAGCACGCTCGCCCAGGTGCTCGCGGGCCGGCAGGAATACGAGGTGACGGGCGGCTCGGTGACGTTCGAGGGTGCTGATCTGCTCCCGCTCGCCGCCGAACTGCGCGCCCGCGCCGGGTTGTTCCTGGGCTTCCAGTATCCCGTGGAGATCCCGGGCGTGAACAACGTGTATCTGCTGAAGGCTGCGCTCAACGCGAAGCGCCGTGCGGCGGGAGAACCGGAGGTGGATGCCTACGACTTTCTGGCGCTGATCAAGCAGAAGATGAAGCTCATGCAGATGAGCGAGTCCTTCCTGAGCCGCGGCGTGAACGAGGGCTTCTCCGGTGGCGAGAAGAAACGCAACGAGATCCTGCAGATGCTGGTCCTCGAACCGAAGCTCGCCATTCTGGACGAAACGGATTCCGGACTGGATATCGATGCGCTCAAGGTGGTTTCCATGGGCGTGAACAGCCTTCGGGATTCGAAACGCGCCGTCATCCTCGTGACCCATTATCAGCGGCTGCTCGACTACATCGTGCCGGATCACGTGCACGTGCTCTCGGGCGGCCGTATCTTGAAATCGGGCGACCGCTCGCTGGCGCTCGAACTGGAGTCGCGCGGCTACGACTGGGTGGTCCAGGGCGCTGCGGCATGAGACCTGCCCTGCACGCCGCCGGGTCCGCGCCGTCGGCGGCCATGCGTTCATTCGAGGCCCACTGGTCGGCCCGTGACGCGGATTCGTTGTCGGCCATCCGCGAAACCGCCATGCGGCGTTTTCTCGAACTGGGGCTGCCGACGCCGCGCGACGAGAGCTGGCGCTACACCAATCTGCGCCAGGTCGCGGCGCAGAGTTTCGTCGATGCGCCGCGCTCACTGCCGGAGGACGTCGTTCCCACGGCGTCGCTCGCCCTGCTGGGCGACGCGCAGCGCGTCGCCACGGTGCTCATCGTGAACGGCTTCCCGGTGCTGCCGCCCACCCTGGAGGCCTGGTTCAACGGCATCGAAATCAGCAGTCTCAAGCTCCTGGCGCAGACCGATCCGGCCCTGCTGAGCCGGCATCTGCAGTCCTTGTCGGATGCCGAACAGGCCCGCTGGGGACTGCTCAACACGGCGTTGTTCGAAGATGGCCTGTACCTCAAGATCGACGCGCAGGTGACGACGCCGTTGCTGTTGCTGCACGTGTCGACCGCGGACGGCGCGAACAACATCTCCCATCCGCGCATCGTCATCGACGCACTGCCGGGCTCGCGTGCCACCATCATCGAGCATCACGTGGAACACGGCGACGATCCGCCGCTGTGCAACTCGGCGACGCACCTCTGCCTCGCACGCGATGCGCACCTGGAGCACTACCGGGTGTTCGCGACCGGCGCGGCCACCACCCACCTCGACACGCTGCAGATCCGCCAGGCGAAGAACAGCCGGTGCGCTCAATTCACCATCGTCCTGGGCGGCGGGCTGGTGCGCACGTCGCTCGAGTCCCATCTGGACGAGGCGGGCGCGTCGCTCGACAGCTACGCCCTGCTCGTGGGCCACGGCTCCCGGCACGTCGACTGCGTGAACATCGCGGGGCATCATGCTGCGCACACGCACAGCCGCCAAACTGCGCGGGCCATCGCGGGCGACACCAGCCGGGTGGTGTTCAACAGCAAGGTGGTGGTGGACAAGGGGGCCGCCCACGCCGAGTCGAATCAATCGTGCCGTGGCTTGCTGCTGTCGCCCAAGGCGGAGATCGACACGCGTCCGCAGCTCGAGATCCATGCGGACGAGGTCAAATGCGCGCACGGCGCCACCACCGGCCGGCTCGACCCCGACATGCTGTTCTATCTGTTGTCGCGCGGCATCGACCGGGAGACGGCGCAGAGCCTGCTGGTGTATGCCTTCCTCGCGGACGTGTTGACGGGCATGTCCGTGGTGTCGGCCCGCTCGGCGATAGAAACTGCACTCATTGCGCAACTGCCCGATTCCCAAGTTCTGCGGACCTTCAAATGAAAAACCTTGCACCGGCTTCCTATTCGCGGTTCGACGTGAATTCGACACGCCGGGATTTCCCCGTGCTCGCGCGCAGCGTTCGCGGCAAGCCGCTGGCCTACCTCGACAATGGCGCGTCGTCGCAGCGGCCCGATGCCGTCATCGACGCCGTCGACGATTACGAGCGGCATCATCATTCCAACATCCATCGCGGCGTGCATACCTTGAGTCAGGAGGCGACCAGCCTGTACGAGGGCGCCCGCGACCGGCTGGTGCGGTTCATCAACGCCCGCTCACGCCACGAGGTCATATTCGTCCGCGGCACCACCGAAGCCATCAACCTGGTCGCACAGAGCCATGCCCGGCCCCTGTTGCGCGAGGGTGACGAGGTGCTCATCACCCATCTGGAGCATCACGCCAACATCGTTCCGTGGCAGATGGTGTGCGAACAGACGGGCGCGAAATTGGTGGTGGCGCCCATCGATGTGCGTGGCGAGGTGTCGGTCGAAGCGGTGGAAGCCCTGATGAATTCGCGCACGCGGCTGTTCGCCTGCGCGCATGTTTCGAACGCCCTCGGCACCGTGCTGCCGGTCCGGGGGCTGGTGGCGGCGGCCAAGGCGCGCGGGATCACCACGCTGATCGATGGCGCCCAGGCAGTTCCGCACATGAGCGTCGACGTGCAGGCGCTGGACTGCGATTTCTATGCGTTTTCGGGACACAAGCTGTTCGGCCCCACGGGAATCGGCGTGCTGTACGGCCGCGAGGCGTTGCTCGAGCGCATGCCGCCGTGGCAGGGTGGCGGCGACATGATCCTGTCGGTGAGCTTCGCCAAGACCACCTACAACGCGCTGCCCTACAAGTTCGAGGCGGGTACGCCGAACATCTCCGGAGCCATTGGCCTCGGCGCCGCGGTCCGCTACCTCGAGGACCAGGATCTGCCGGGTGCGCACGCGCACGAACACGCCCTGCTCCAGCATGCAGAGAACGTGTTGGGCCGCATCGAGGGACTGCGCATCGTGGGTCAGGCGGCGGACAAGGCCAGCCTGGTGTCATTCGTCGTGGCCGGCGTGCATCCGCACGATCTGGGCACCGTTCTGGACGAGGAAGGCATTGCCATCCGCACCGGCCACCATTGCGCGATGCCGGTGATGGAGTTCTTCAAGCTGCCGGCCACCGCCCGCGCCTCGTTCGCTTTTTACAATACGTTCGAGGAAATCGACCGCCTGGGCGCCGCCGTGCTGCGTGCCCGCTCGATCTTCGCCTGAGGAACCGCCATGCAACTGAATGATCTCTACCGGGACGTGATCCTAGATCACAACCGTCAGCCGAGAAATTTCGGCACGTTGGAGCCGGCGGATGCCAGCATGGAGGGCTTTAACCCCTTGTGCGGGGATCGGTTGACCGTCCGTCTGCGCATTGCGGGCGACCGGATCTCGGACATCCGTTTCGAAGGCCAGGGGTGCGCCATTTCGACCGCGTCGGCCTCGTTGATGACCGAAGCGGTCAAGGGCAAGTCCCGCGCCGAGGCGCTGGAGCTTTTCGAGCGGGTGCACGACCTGCTCACGGACGACGCTGCGCCCGGCGACGAGCTCGGCAAACTGGCCGCGTTGTCCGGGGTGCGGGAATTTCCGTCGCGGGTCAAATGTGCGAGCCTGTGCTGGCATACGCTGGTGTCCGCGCTGCATGCGCCGGACCCCGGCGCGGTGCCTGCGGTCAGCACGGAATGAGGTCCTGATCCATGCACTCCTACGAAAACGAACCCATCGTCGTGCAGCGCGACGTCAAGGCGGTGGCGATACCGGCCGGCATGGAAGTCACGTTGAAGCTCGGTTCGGTGGGGTACATCACCCAGGCGCTCGGCGGCAGCTTCACGGTCTACATCGATGGCAACTTGTTCCGGATCGCGGGACAGGAGGCCGACGCCATCGGCAAGACGGCCGCCGTGGCGCCGGAGGTGCCGCCGGGGGCGTCGGACGAGGACATCCGGGGCATCATCTGGCAGCAGTTGAGAACTTGCTTCGACCCCGAGATCCCCGTCAATATCGTCGACCTCGGGCTGATCTACGAATGCGACGTGTCGCACGACGCGGACGCGGGCCGCACGGTAGAGATCAAGATGACGCTCACCGCGCCGGGCTGCGGCATGGGCGAGGTGCTGGTCCAGGACGTTCGCGACAAGGTACAGATCGTGCCGACGGTGGCGCAGGCCAATGTCGAGCTGGTGTTCGATCCTCCCTGGAATCACACCATGATGTCGGACGAGGCGCGGCTGCAAACCGGCATGATGTGAGGAGGAGACGATGAAGTGGATCGACGCCGGACCCCAGACCGCGCTCATTGACGGTGAGACCCTGTCGCTCGCCGTGGGCCGCTGCATGGTGGCGGTGGCGCGTAGCGGCGCCGATTACTTTGCCATCGAGGACGTTTGCACGCACGACGGCGCCGAACTGACGGGCGGCGCCATCGAGGGCGATGAAATCATCTGCCCCCGCCACGGTGCGCGTTTCTGTCTGCGCACGGGCGAGGCGCTGACGCCGCCCGCGTACGAGTCGGTGCGTGTGTTCGAAACCAAACTCGACAGCGGGCGCGTGTGGGTACTCGCAGACTGACCCTGCTGCGTCATGGGCAGGCACAACCTCTGGACAGTTGTCCGGATGACTTCGAGCGCGTGCTGACGCGCCGCGGCGTCCTCGAGGCGCAGGAAATGGCGGAGCGCCTCGCACATCGTGACCTCACGCCTGATCTGGTCCTGGTCAGCCCCGCGGAACGGGCGTGGGCCACCGCCTCTATCGTCGCGCAGGTCTGCGACCTGCCGGCGGAACGCCTGCAGGCGGTGCGTGAGTTGTATCTCGCGCTGCCCGAGACGATATGGCGGATCCTGCGCAAGCGCGCAGGCTCGCTCGACCATGTGCTCATCTGTGCGCACAACCCCGGCCTGAGTCAGATCGCGAGCACTTTTGGACCCCGCATCGAGCGGCGGGAGCTGCCCACGGCCGGCCTGGCAACCGCGCTTTGGCAAAATGCCGAATGGAGTACGATCGAGCCGGAAATGGCCGGTGAATGCGACTTCGACGACCCGGAAAGCATGGCCGATCCGTGGTCCTGACCGCAACACGCCGGGTTCACGTTTGGTCCCGATGCAGCTTCATCAATCTGCGGCGGTCGCGTTTGTCGGGACGAACCTGCGGCCGCGGGCGTGACACCTGAGCCAGGCGCTGTTGCTCGCGAACCTGGGCACGCCGTGTCACGCTCTGCGGCGTTTCGAGATAATGCCCCTGCGCCTCGGCGGCCGGTCCGCGCCGCTGCGGCAGTCCTAGCACCTCGAACTCCGCGACGATGCCCTGCAACGACAGGGTGAGACGGTCCCCCACCCGCACGGCATGCGAGGGTTTCACCCGATCGGCGTTCAGATGCACCCGGCCGCCCGATATGGCGGCGGTCGCGAGGCTGCGGGTTTTGTAAAACCGCGCCTGCCACAACCATTTGTCCAGCCGGTGGCTCTCGCCCTTCTCTGCCGAATTCATGCCCGCCCCGCCGATCGTGCGACCGCTATAATAGCGGGGCGGCAAACGCCGTTTCGAGGTATCGGGTGCGCAAAGAGTTTCGCGAACGGTTGGAGCACGACACGCAGGCGCTCGAAGCGGCGGGCCTGTCCAAGCGTGAGCGGCCGATCGCCTCGGCGCAGGGCCCGGTGATCACCCTGGCCGACGGTCGCGAGATGATCAATCTGTGCGCCAACAACTACCTCGGACTCGCCAATCACCCCGCCGTGATCGAGGCCGCGCATGCCGCGCTCGACCGCTACGGCTACGGCGTGGCGTCGGTGCGTTTCATCTGCGGCACGCAGAGCGTCCATCGCGAGCTCGAGGAGCGGCTGGCGGACTATCTGTCGACGGACGATGCCATTCTCTACTCGTCGTGTTTCGACGCCAACGGCGGCCTGTTCGAAACGCTGCTCGACGAGCAGGATGTGGTGATCAGCGATGCCCTGAATCATGCCAGCATCATCGACGGCATCAGACTGTGCAAGGCGCGGCGGCTGCGCTACGCCAACAACGACATGAACGAGCTGGAGACGGCGCTGCAGGGCTCGCAGGACGCCCGCGTTCGGCTGATCGCCACCGACGGCGTGTTCTCCATGGACGGCTCGATCGCCAAGCTCGACGAGATCTGCGCGCTCGCGGACCGTTACGGCGCCCTGGTGATGGTGGATGATTCGCATGCCACCGGTTTCATCGGCGCCCGCGGCCGGGGCTCGCATGAATTTCGCGGCGTGCTGGATCGCGTCGACATTCTGACCGGCACGCTCGGCAAGGCTTTGGGCGGCGCCAGCGGCGGCTACGTGGCCGCCAGGCGCGAAATAGTGGGCTGGCTGCGGCAGCGCTCGCGGCCGTATCTGTTCTCCAACAGCATCGCGCCGCCGGTCGCGGCCGCCACGCTGAGGGTGCTCGACCTGCTCGAAGCGTCGCCGGAGTTGCGCGAGCGGGTGCACGGCAACGCACGTTATTTTCGGGAACGCATGACGGCCCTGAGGTTCGACCTGCTGCCCGGCGAACACCCCATCATCCCCGTGATGCTGGGCGACGCACCGCTGGCGGTGAAACTGGCCGAGCAGGTGCAGGCGGAGGGCGCGTACGTGGTGGCGTTCGCCTTTCCCGTCGTACCCCAGGGAAAAGCGCGCATTCGCACCCAGATGAATGCCGCGCACAGCACCGCGCAGTTGGACCGCGTCGTCGACGCCTTCGGTCGCGCCGGACGCCGGCTCGGCATCATTCACTAGGGGCATTCATGAAGGCATTGGTCAAGGCTCATGCGGAGCCCGGCATCTGGATGCAGGACGTGGCAGAGCCGACGGTGGGACACAACGACGTGCTCATCCGGGTGCACCGCTCCGCGATCTGCGGCACCGACATGCACATTTATAATTGGGACGCCTGGGCGCAGAAGACCGTGCCGGTCCCGATGGCCGTGGGCCATGAATATTCCGGTGAGATCGTGGAGGTGGGCAGCGAGGTGCGCGGTTTCGCACCCGGTGACCGGGTGTCCGGAGAAGGCCACATCACCTGTGGCCATTGCCGCAACTGCCGCGCGGGGCGACGTCACCTGTGCCGCAACACGCAAGGGGTCGGGGTGAACCGCGCCGGGGCGTTCGCCGAGTATCTGGCATTGCCTGCCGTCAACGTGTTCAAGCTGTCGGCCGCCATCGACGATGAGGTGGCGTCCATCCTGGATCCTTTCGGCAACGCCACCCACACCGCGCTCGCCTTCAACGTGGTGGGCGAAGATGTACTAATCACCGGCGCCGGACCGATCGGCATCATGGCCGTGGCGGTGGCGCGCCATTGCGGCGCGCGGCATGTGGTCATCACGGATGTGAACGACTATCGCCTGAATCTCGCGGCGGCCATGGGTGCCTCGAAGGCGCTGAACGTCGGCCGCCAGTCGCTCGACGACGCCATGCGTGAGCTCGGCATGGAGGAAGGCTTCGATGTCGGCTTCGAGATGTCGGGCAACCCCGCGGCGTTTCGTGAAATGCTGCGCACCATGAATCACGGGGGCAGCATTTCCATGCTGGGCATCCCGCCCGGGGAAACCGCCATCGATTGGAATCAGGTGATCTTCAAGGGACTGGTCATCAAGGGTATCTACGGTCGCGAGATGTTCGAGACCTGGTACAAGATGTCGAGCATGCTGCAGAGCGGGTTAAACGTGCGCCCGGTCATCACCCACCGTCTGGGGGTGAACGATTACCGCGAGGGATTCGAGATCATGAACTCGGGTCTGTCCGGCAAGATCATTCTCGACTGGACCGCGCTGTAAACGGCCTGCAGAAGCAGTAGGCGTACAGACCGCGCGGATCGTTGAGCGCCGTGATGGCACGTGCCTGTGCGAGCACCGGGTCGAGAAACCGCTCGAGGTCGCTGCGCGGCGCGGTCAATCCGACCATCCCCATCAACGTCAGCGACTCCGAACGCAGCTGCACCATCAACTGCTCACGCAGGCTCAAGTCCGGCTCGATGTAGTCGACGCCGTAATCGGCACCGAGTTGCGCGAGCTTCGCCGCCGCGTCGCTGGCGTCCTTCAATCCGCCCAGATGGTCGACCAGCCCCACCCGCTGCGCGTCCACCCCCGCCCACACGCGCCCCTGGGCGATCTTGTCGACCTCCTCCACCGACTTTTTGCGTCCGTCGCCCACCCGGCGCAAAAACTCCGCGTACGCGTGATCCACGGAGCTTTGCAGAATCTGCCGGCCGGCGGCGCCCAGCGCGCGATCCTGGCGCATGTCGCCGGCCAGCGGCGTGGTGCCGAGTCCGTCGACCTTGACGCCCAGCTTTTCCAGACTGCGCTGGAAGGTCGGCACCACGGAAAACACACCGATCGACCCCGTCAGCGTCGTCGGACTCGCGTAAATCTGATTCGCGGCCGCAGCGATGTAATAGCCCCCGGACGCCGCGTAGGTGCTCATGGACACCACCACCGGTTTGCCGGCTTTACGCAGGCCCTGCACCTCGCGCAGGATCTGTTCGGAGGCGAACATGCTGCCGCCGGGACTGTCGACGCGCAGCACGACCGCCTTGACGGTGTCGTCGTAGCGCGCCTGGCGCAACAGATCCGAGGTGCTTTCCCCGCCGATGCTGCCGGGTGGCTGATGACCGTCCAGAATCTCGCCGGAGGCCACCACGATCCCCACCCGGGCATCGGCCTTGACGTGGAGCACATGCTTGGAGCGCACGGCAGTCAGATACTGCGACAGCCCCACGCTGTTGAAGGAATGGCTGTCCTGATCCTCGCCGACCAGCCCCTTCAATTCATCCGCCAGCTGACGCCGGCTCTTCAGGGCGGTGACCAGTCCGCGCTGCAACGCGAGCTTCGCCGCATCGCCGTTCGCGGCCGCCAGGGCTGCCGGTTCCTCGGCGATGTAGGCGTCCAGCGCGTTCAGCGGCAGCGATCGCGCCCGGGCCACATCCTGGGTGTAGGCATCCCACAACGATTTGAGCCACACCGAGGTTTCCTCACGTTCGCTCGGCGCCATGTCGGCGCGCGAGAACTGGTCCGTGTAGCTCTTGAAGGTGCCGGCCCGGAACACATTGACGTCGACGCCGAGCTTGTCGATGGCGTCCTTCAGGAACATCCGGTAGTAGCTGAAGCCATCGACGTACACGAGCCCGAGGGGATCGAGGTACACCTCACCTGCCTGGGCGGCAAGGTAGTACTGCGTCTGATCCAGCGAGTCGGCGGCGACCACCACGCGTTTGCCCGCGGCGCGGAAGTCGCGCAACGCCGCGCCGATCTCCTGCAGCTTGGACAGACCCGACGTGCTGAGATTGCCGAGATCGAGCACGATCAACTTGATGCGCGGGTCGCCTTTGGCTGCCTCGATCGCATCGGTGACGTCCTTGAGCAGGGTTTCGGGGGCGGGACCCCCGGCGGCCTGGCCGAACACCCGCCGCACCGGATCGCCGGCCAGTTGTTCCACCAGTTCGCCTTCGGGCGCGATCACGAGTGCCGCGGTGTGCGGAATGACGGGAACGGAGCCGTGCAAGGCGACCAGCAGGCCGCCGAATATCACCAGCAGCAGCAGGAAATGAAGGATCTTACGCAGGCCGTCCAGCACACCCCATACCAGACCGAAAAAACCCCGGACGGCCGACCCGACACTCATTCGCTGCTCCCGGTCGGCCCGCGGTACCGCCCGTCGACGATTAGAGTTTCTCGTCGATGCGCGCGGCCTTGCCGGACAGATCACGCAGGTAATATAGCTTGGCGCGTCGCACCGCGCCGCGGCGTTTCACGCTGACTTCGCTGATCGAGGGGCTGAAAGTCTGGAACACGCGCTCGACGCCCTCGCCGTGCGAGATCTTGCGCACCGTGAACGAGGAGTTGAGGCCGCGGTTCTTCTTGGCGATGACGACGCCCTCATAAGCTTGCACCCGCTCGCGGTCGCCTTCCACCACCTTGACCTGAACGACGACGGTGTCGCCGGGATTGAAATCCGGCAACTTGCGCGTCGCGCGCTCACCGTTCAATTCTTGGATGATCTTGTTCATTGCTCGACCTCGCCTTTTGATACCGTCATTCGTCCGTGCCCGCCGCACGACCGACCTTGAATTCTTCCAGCAGCGCCCGCTCGTCCGCACTCAGGCCGCGTCGCTCCAACATCTCCGGCCGCCGCAGCCACGTGCGCCCCAGCGACTGCTGCAGCCGCCAGCGGGCGATCGCCGCATGATCGCCCGATGCCAGCACCGCCGGCACCGCGTCCGTACCGACCACCGGCGGCCGCGTGTAATGCGGCCAGTCCAGCAAGCCGTCGGTGAACGACTCCGCCACCGCCGACTCGGCGTGACCCAGCGTCCCCGGTAACAACCGCGCGATCACATCGATCACCACCAACGCCGGCAGCTCGCCGCCGCTCATCACGTAATCGCCGATGGACCACCGATCATCCACCTCGCGCTCGATGAACCGCTCGTCGACGCCCTCGTACCGGCCCGCCACCAGCACCAGGCCCGGGAACGACAACGCCTCGCGCGCGGTGCGCTGCTCGAACCGCCGACCATCCGCGCCCAGATACACGCGCCGGCTGCCCGCAGGCAGACGTGCCGTCGCATCGCGAACCGCGCTGCGTAACGGCTCGACCTTCAGCACCATGCCGGGACCACCCCCGTAAGGCCGATCGTCCACTGTGCGATGCACGTCCGTCGCGTAGTCGCGGGGGTCGATGCATTCGACCTCCAGCACGCCCCGCTCCAAGGCCCGGCCCAGCACACCATGCCGGAGGGCATCACGCAGCATCGCCGGAAACAGGGACACCACGGCGATGCGCAGGCCGGTCACCGCAAGGTGACCCCGACACGACGTCCTGTCATTCGGCGCCACCCGCGCGGATCGCCGCCTCCCAATCGACCACCACCCGGCGAGCGTCCAAATCGACGCGCCGCACGTGCTGCGGCACCGCCGGCACCCAGTATTCCTCCTCGCCGCGCACCACCATCAGCGCATGCGCCGGTGTTTCGATGAAGTGCTCGACACGCCCCAGCGGCAGCCCCTGCAGGTTCATCACCTCGCACCCGATCAGATCAGCGCGGTAAAAGTCCTTCGCGTCGCGCTGCGGCAGCTCGCTGCGCGGTACGCAGATCGTCGCCCCCCGCAACGCCTGGGCCTGATCACGGTCGTCGACGCCCGACAGTTTGGCGGTCAGACTGCCGCCGCTGCGACCACTGGCTTCGATGGTGTAAGACGCCCACGTACCGGCCTGCCCAAGCTGCACCCGCCGGTGCTCCAGCAGCCGTTCGCGAGGATCCGTGAACGAACGCAGCTTCACCCACCCCCGCACGCCGAACGGCGCGCCCACCGAGCCGAGTTCGATGAGCACTGACACGTCGTCGCTCATTGCCCTCGAACCGGGTGGAGTCAGGCGGCCTGTTTGCGGAACGAAGTCAGCAGGAACTTGACGCGATCGGACATACGGGCACCCTGGCTCACCCAATGCTCGATCCGGGCCACGTTCAAGCGCAGCTTGACTTCGGCGCCACGTGCCACGGGGTTGAACAATCCGACGCTCTCGAGACTGGTGCCGCCCTGTCGTTTACGGCTGTCCGTCACCACCACGTGATAGAACGGGGTTTTCTTGCTGCCGCGTCGGGTCAATCGGATCGTCACCATCGTTGTTCACCTTGCAATGCCTAGCCGCTAATTGTAATGACTACCCGGCCCTGCAAGCAAGCATTAACCCCCGAATCCAGGGGGCATCCGCCCGGCCATGCCGCGCATCATGTTCTTCAACATGCCGCCCTTGACCATTTTTTTCATGGTTTTCTGCATGTGGTCGAACTGCTTGAGCAGCCGGTTCACCTCGGGCAGGGGCACTCCGGCGCCTGCCGCGATGCGGCGCTTGCGCGAGCCGTCGATCATGTCCGGCCGCCGCCGTTCGCGGGGTGTCATGGAATCGATGATGCCCATCTGCCTTTTCAGGGACTTCTCGTTCACCGCGCCCGCAGCCGCAGCCGCGTTGATCTGCATCTGGGCCGGCAGCTTGTCGAGCAGCGCCGACATTCCACCCATTTTCTGCAGGGAACTCAGCTGATCGCGCAGATCCGACAGGTCGAACGACTTCCCCTTGCTGATCTTCTTGGCGAGTTTCTCGGCCTTTTCCTGGTCGACCTGGCCTTGCACCTGTTCGACCAGCGACAGGACGTCACCCATCCCCAGGATGCGCGACGCGATCCGCTCGGGCTGAAACAGCTCCAACGCCTCGCTCTTCTCGCCCGTCCCGACGAACAGGATCGGCTTGCCCGTCACCTGTCGGACGGACAGGGCGGCGCCGCCGCGCGCATCACCGTCGGCCTTGGTGAGGATCACACCGGTGAGACTCAGGGTCTCGTTGAAAGCCCTGGCCGCGTTGACCGCGTCCTGACCCGCCATGCTGTCGACGACGAACAGGCGCTCGTGGGGACTGAGGGCCGTTTCCAGCGCCTTGACCTCCGCCATCATCTCGGCGTCGATGTGCAGGCGTCCGGCCGTGTCGAGCAGCAGCACGTCGTAGGCCTGCAGCGTGGCCTCGGTGAGCGCGCGCTGCGCGATGACCACCGGCGCTTCGCTGACGTTGCCCGGTGCGAATCCCGCCCCCACCTGTGCGGCCAGCGTCTGCAGCTGCAGGATGGCGGCCGGACGGTACACGTCGGTGCTGACCATCAGCACTTTCTTGCGCTGCTTCTCGATCAACCAACGGGCCAGTTTGCCCGCGGTGGTGGTCTTACCGGCGCCTTGCAGACCGGCGAGCAGGATGACCACCGGACGCTGCGCGCGCAGATTGAGCCCGGTGCTGGGCTCACCCATGAGGCGGACCAGTTCCTCGTGCACCATCTTGATGAAAGCCTGCCCCGGAGTCAGGCTCTTGGCGATTTCGACGCCGACGGCGCGAGCCTTGATGGCCTCCGTGAAGGTCTTCACCACGGACAGGGCCACGTCCGCATCGAGCAGTGCCAGGCGCACCTGGCGTACGGTCTCGGCGATGTTGTCCTCGCTCAGGTGTCCGCGGCCTGACAACGCCTTGAGCGCATTCGAGAGACTGGAGGTAAGACGGTCGAACATGACCCGAATAGTAGCGCCGTGCGGCTCAGGGGGCTAGGAGCCTAGGCGCAGTTCCCCCGCTTGTGTCATCATTTGGGCCCCGTGCCCCTCGCCATTACCTTGTTTCTGCTTTACAGCGCCAGCGCCTGGGTCATGCTGCGAAGTACCACCAAGCCGCGCCTGGAACCGCTCGCGTGGGCCATCTGTCTGGGGGCGATCTTCGCGCACAGCGACGCCATCGTGCACATGATGCGCAGCGAAGGGGCTTTTTCGATCAGCGTGTTGCAGGCCTTGTCCCTGCTCGGCTGGACGCTCGCGGCGCTCGCCATCGTCATCTGCATCGACCGCCAGAACCGGGTGCTGGGCGCGATACTCCTCGGTTGCGCGGCGTTCGGCGCCGCGGCTGCCGGTGGCGGCGACGGGTATCTGGAGGAGGCCGCGCCGGGGTGGGAATTGACCGCGCACATACTCTTGTCGATGGGCGCTGCGGCCCTGCTGTTCGCCGCAGCCGTGACCGCGGGATTGCTGGTGTACCTGGACCGCCGTCTGCGCAAGCGGCGGCTCGCCGACCTGCCGAGCGTCTTGCCGCCGCTCGACACGCTCGAGAAGGTGATGTTCAGGCTGATCGGCGCGGGCTTCGTGCTGCTGACCCTGGCGCTGCTCACGGGCTTAATCTTCGTCACCAATCTGTTCGCGCAGCACCTCATCCACAAGACCGTGCTGTCGCTGGTCGCCTGGGTGCTGTTCGGCGTGCTGCTGATCGGCAGATTTCGCTACGGCTGGCGCGGCCGCGCCGCCGTGCGCTGGACCCTCTGGGGTTTCGGCTTCCTGGTGGTGGCCTACTTCGGGGTGAAATTCATCCTCGAGAACATCCTCGGGCGGCATTGGGGTTGACGACCCTGGTCGATCGCCCATGAACCTGCGCTGATTTATGCCGCATCCGTCGACCGGTCTGCTGTTCGGTGGCTTGTCCGTGCTGCTCGTGCTGGCGGCGTTCTTCGCCGGCAGCGAGACGGCGCTCATGAGCCTGAATCGTTACCGGCTGCGCCACCGCGCGAATGCCGGACACCGCGGAGCACGCCTCGCCGAAACCCTGCTCGCCAAGCCCGACCGGCTGATCGGACTCATTCTGCTGTTGAGCACCATCGTGAACGTCACCGCACCCATGCTGGTCGGCTTCATCGCGCTGCGGCTCGGCGGCGAATTCTGGGTGGCGTTCGGCGCGGTGACGCTGACCCTCGTGCTCTTGATCTTCTGCGAGGTCGCACCGAAGACCTATGGCGCGCTGCATCCGGAGCGGCTCGCACTGCCCGCGGCATACATATACACCCCGCTGCTGCTGCTGCTGTACCCGTTCGTGTGGGCCACCAATCTGCTGGCGAACGGCGTGTTGAAGCTGCTCGGCGCCTCGCAGGCGCACAGCTCGAACTCTCTCAGCAGCGAGGAGCTGCGCACGGTGGTCGCCGAGGCCGGGGCGATGATTCCGCACCGCCATCAGCAGATGCTGGTGAGCATCCTGGACCTGGAGAACGCGACGGTCGAGGACATCATGGTTCCGCGCACGGAAATCGTCGGCATCGACGTCGACGATGACTGGGACAAGATCGTCGAGCAGCTTCGCCTCAGCCAGCACACCCGCGTGCCGCTGTACGAAGGCGAGATCGATCGCATCGTCGGCGTGCTGCACATGAAACGGGTGGTGCACGAACTTGCCCGCGGGCGTCTCGACCGGGAGGGCCTGCTCGAGGCCGCCAATTCGCGTGACGCGCATTTCGTCCCGTCGGGCACCACGCTCAATGCACAGCTCCTCAATTTTCAGCGCGACAAGCGGCGCATGGCGTTCGTGGTCGACGAGTACGGCGACATCCAGGGTCTGGTGACGCTGGAGGACATCCTCGAGGAGATCGTCGGCGAGTTCACCACCGATCCGGCCACCATGCTGCACAAGGATGTCCATCGCGACGCGGACGGCAGTTTCGTCGCCAACGCGTCCACCACCATCCGCGCTCTGAACCGCTCGATGCGCTGGACGCTGCCGACCGACGGACCGAAAACCTTGAACGGACTCATCGTCGAATTTCTCGAAACCATACCCGACCCGGGCACCACCCTGAAACTCGCCGATTACACGCTCGAGGTGCTGCAGACCGGCGACAACGCCATCAAGACGGTGCGCATCCGGCCGCCGCCGCAGGCCGCGCCGGCGCCCTGAGCCCGGCTCAGACTCCGTCGAGCGCCTGGCTCAGACGGCCAATGCCGCGCACTTTCATGCCTTCGGGAGGTCGCTTGGGCACGTTCGCCTCCGGCACCAGCGCGAGCCTGAAGCCGTGCTTCGCCGCCTCGCGCAGGCGCTCCTCGCCGAACGGGACCGGGCGGATCTCACCGGCGAGACCGAGTTCGCCGAAGGCCACCAGGTCGCCCGGCAGCGGCGTGTCCAGGAGGCTGGAACGTGCCGCCAGCACGATGGCGAGATCCCCCGCGGTTTCGGCGAGACGCACGCCGCCCACCACGTTCGCGAACACGTCCTGGCCGCCGAGTTTCAGACCCGCATGCCGGTGCGCCACCGCCAGCAGCATCGTGAGGCGGTTGCCGTCGATGCCGACGGCGACCCGCCGCGGATTCGCGCCCAGACTCGCATCCGCGAGCACCTGCACTTCGATCAAGAGCGAGCGCGTGCCCTCGCGCATCACGGTGATGATGCTGCCCGACACGGGCTCTGCATGCCGCGACAAGAATATCGCAGAAGGATTCGTGACCTCGCGCAAGCCCTGCTCGGCCATCGCGAACACACCGATTTCATTGGCCGCGCCGAAGCGGTTCTTCACCGAGCGCAGCACCCGGAAGCGGCTGCCCGTGTCACTCTCGAAATACAGCACGGTGTCGACCATGTGCTCGAGCACGCGGGGGCCTGCGATCTGACCCTCCTTGGTCACGTGCCCCACCAGCAATACCGCCGTGCCGCTCGCCTTGGCGAAACGCACCAGCTCCGCCGTGCACTCGCGCAGCTGCGACACGGCGCCCGGCGCCGCCTCGATGCGCTCCGAATACATGGTTTGAATCGAATCGACGATGAGCACGCGGGCGGCAAGGCTGCCGGCGACGCCGACGATCTCCTCCACGGCGGTGGCGGCGATGAGCCGTGCGGTCGCCGCGGCCAGACCGAGGCGCCGCGCGCGCAACGCCACCTGCTTGAGCGACTCCTCGCCGGTGGCGTACAGCACCGCGCCGGCACCGTTCAAGGCCGCCGCCGCCTGCAGCATCAACGTGGACTTGCCGATGCCCGGATCGCCGCCGATCAGGGTCACGGAGCCCGGCACCAGGCCGCCGCCCAGGACGCGGTCCAGCTCCGCCGATCCCGTCGCGAGGCGCGGCGTGTCTTCGACCGCTTCCGCGGCGAGCGAGGACGACACATCGGCACGCACCGTTCGCGCCGCGGTGGCGCCGGCCGCGGCGCGCGGATTGGCCGGCTGCACCTCGGCGAGCAGGGTATTCCATTCGCCGCAGCCCGCGCACTGACCCTGCCATTTGGGGGCCGAGGCGCCGCAGTTGCGGCACACGAACACCTCTTTCAATTTCGCCATGGGTTTACTCCGCATCGATTTCTGTGAGCTTACGCTTGCTGCCGGGCTTGCCCGATCCCCTATACTGCCGGCCTCATTCAGACGGATCATGTCCACCGCATGCGCAAATTCGGGCAGATTGCGGCGATTGTAGGCTTTGGCATTCTGGGGTTGGCCCTTTTGCTCAGAGTGATCGCCTATTCGAGCAGCTGGCTGTGGCTGCCGGGCTTTCTCGCCCTGGCCGGCGGAAGCGTGCTGATGATGCGCTCGCGACGCTCCCAGGTGTCACCGGTGATTCCCGCGCCCAAGTCCAGCGCCGCCGCCACGGACACCGCGCGCCTGCTCGACAACTTCGAGCAACGTTTCGCAGAGCTCAAGGGCCGCGCCACGAACTCCGCGGTGCTCGGCGATCTCTATGCGCTCGGCACCCAGCTCGAACAGCGTGAACGGACCAGCCAGGCGACCGCCGTCTATCGCCATCTCGCCCGCATCGACAACAACTACCGTGACGTCAGCGCCCGTTTGAAACGGCTGGTCGATGCCGATCGCGCCAGGACGAGGACCGCCACCCAAGCAGTTGCGCCGACGGTGCGCGAGCGCCCCGCACCTGCCGCGCGCGGCGCTGCATCGACGGTGAGTGGCGCTGCCCCTGCCGCCCCGCCCGCCGTCCACGCGGCTGCCGAACCGTCCGCTGCCAACCCGGGCGGGATGCCCGAGGGGACGCCGGATACGCAACGACTCGGCCGCTATCATCTGGAACGCGAAATCGGCCGCGGTGCCATGGGCATCGTCTATCTCGGCCGGGATACTGCCATCAATCGTCAGGTCGCCATCAAGGCGATACCGCTGGCGAGCGAGTTCAGCGATGGAGAACTCGACGAGGCGCGTGCGCGTTTCTTTCGCGAGGCGGAGACGGCGGGGCGCCTGAATCATCCGAACATCGTGACGATCTACGACGTGGGCGAGGAGCGCGGGCTCGCCTACATCGCCATGGAATACCTGCGGGGCAGGCATTTGAGCGACTACGCGGTATTCAACGCGCTGCTCGAGCCGCGCAAGGTGCTCGAGGTGATCGGCCGCACCGCCGGAGCACTCTCCTTCGCGCACAAGCAGCAGGTGGTCCATCGCGACATCAAGCCGGCGAATCTGATGTTCGATATGAGCACAGACGTGCTGAAGATCACCGACTTCGGCATCGCGCGTCTCACCGGTGCCGGCAGCACCCGCACCGGCATCGTGCTGGGCACGCCGTCGTTCATGTCGCCCGAGCAGCTCGAGGGGCGAACTGTGACCGGACACTCGGACTTGTTCTCCCTGGGCGTTAGCCTCTTCCAGCTGCTGACGGGCCAGCTGCCGTTCACCGCCGATTCGATGACCGGACTGATGCAGCAGATCGCGGAGGCACCACATCCGCCGCTGCGTGCGTTTCGCCCCGACCTGCCCGCCTGCGTCGAGTACGTCATCGACCGTGCGCTGGCCAAGACCCCCGAGGCCCGTTTCGATTCGGGTGCACAGATGGCCGCGGCGCTCGACGACTGCCGGGCGCGGATGCCGAGCGGCGCGCCATGAGAATCCCGATGTGTACCTGCCGGATGCGACGTAAGCCATGAGTCTGCGCGGAAAGATTTCGAGTGTCGCGATGACCGACACGGGCAGGGTCCGCGAACACAACGAGGACATGATCGGCACCGAGGCCGACATCGGCCTGTTCGTGCTCGCCGACGGCATGGGCGGCTACAACGCGGGCGAGGTGGCGAGCGGCATCGCCGTGAAGACCATCATCAACCTGGTGCGCGACGCCGTGATGCGGGAGGACCTGTCGGTCCGGGATGCAGAGTCCGGTCTGACCCGTCCAAGCATCATCCTGCGCGACGCCATTCACCGTGCCAACAAGATCATCTTCCACACGTCGAAGACCCAGCCGCAATGCGAAGGCATGGGCACGACGGTGGTGGCTTGCCTGTTCCACGACAACCGCGTGTCCATCGCACACGTCGGGGACTCGCGCCTCTACCGGCTGCGCGACAGCCGGTTCGAACAAATGACGCTGGATCACTCGCTGCTGCAGGAACTGGTCGACCGCGGATTTTATTCGCAGCAGGAGGCACAGCGCGCGACCAACAAGAATTATGTCACGCGGGCGCTCGGCGTCGAGCAGAGCGTCGACGTGGAGATCCACGAGCAGCCCGTCCACAAGAGCGACTATTACGTGCTGTGTTCGGATGGACTTTCCGACATGATCGAGGACGAGGACATCCATTTAACAATCAGCACCTTTAGTGCTAATCTTGATACGGTAGCCAGGCAATTGATACAGCTGTCGAACGACAACGGGGGCCGGGACAACGTCTCCGTGATCATGGCGCACGTGGCTGAACCCTTTCCCGCGCACCGGCGCATATTCGACAAGATATTGGGATGGTTTGGCTAGGATGATGGAGTTTGCATGGCACGCCTGATGCTCAGCCTGGACGGTTCGGTCCTCGCCGAATACAACATGAACAAGGAGCGCTACACCATCGGGCGCCTCCCCGACAACGATATCCGCATCGACAATTCCGCCGTGAGCGGTCACCACTCGCTCATCATCAACATACTCAACGACTCGTTCCTCGAAGACTTGAACAGCACGAACGGCACGTACGTGAATGGCAAGCTCATCAAGAAGCACGCCATGCAGCACGGCGACGTCATCACGGTCGGCCATCATCAACTGCGCTTCGTCGACACACAGGATGAAGCCGCCGGACAGGATGAGTTCGAGAAGACCATGGTCATCGCAGCGGCCGCTCCTGATGGGGAGCGCACGCGGCGCGTCGGCGTCATCGCCGCACCGGCCGAAAAGACGGCGCCACCGCCGCAGCGACCGGCCGTCGCGGCCGCCGTGCCGGAAGTCGCCGCCGCGCTGCCGAAAGCGAAGCTGCAGGTCTTGAGCGGCGCGTTCGCCGGGCGCGAACTGGAGCTGACCAAGGCGCTGACCACGCTCGGCCGGCCCGGCGTCCAGGTTGCCGCCATCACGCGCCGCGCCGACGGATACTTCATCGTGCACGTCGACAGCGGCCGCGAGAACGACTATCCGCAGGTCAACGGCATCACCATCGGTCCCAAGGCACGACGCCTGAACGACAATGACGTGGTGCATCTCGCCGGCGTCAAGATGGGCTTCTTCGAAAGCTGAGCGTGTTCGAACACGCTCAGCGCAGCGCCACCGCGACACGCTGGCTGATGCCGCACAGAAGCTCGTACGGGATGGTCTGTGCCCACACCGCGATCTCCTCCACCGGCAGCCCCTCCCCCCAGAGAATCACGGGATCGCCCACCGCGGGCGGCCGGCGCAGGTCGCTGGCGTCGATGCCGATCATGTCCATCGAGACGCGGCCCGCGAGCGGCGCCCGTTCGCCGTTCACCAGCACCGGCGATCCGGCGGCCAGACCGCGCGGGTAGCCGTCGCCGTAGCCGACGGCCGCCACCGCCAGCCGCGTCCGCCGCGTCGCGGTCCATGCGCCTCCATAACCCACCTGCTCGCCCACGTCGAGTTCCTTGACGGCGATGATGCGCGAATGCAGGGTCATGGCAGGCCTGAGCCCGTAATCGGCTCCCACGGAGCCCGCAAACGGCGCGGCTCCGTACAGCAGCAGGCCGGGCCGCACCCAGTCGGCCTGCGCGTCGGCGCAGCTCAACATTCCCGCGGAGTTCGCGATGCTGCGTTCGCCGCTCAACGAGCGTGTGGCAGCGCTGAAGCGCGCCAGCTGGCGTGCGGTCGCGGGCAGTGCGGGCTCGTCCGCCGACGACAGGTGCGTGAACAGGTTGACGGGCTGCCGCACCGCAGGCAGGACGCACAGTGCGGCATGTGCGGCCAGGAACTGGCCCTCCTTGAAACCTAGGCGGTTCATGCCGCTGTCGAGCTTGAGCCAGACCTTGAAGGCCGTCCCCGGTGCGGCGGCGCGCAGCAGATCGATTTGTTCCGGAGCGTGCACGACCAGTTCGAATCCGGCGTCAAAGGCCGCCCGGAGCTGCTCGCCGTCGAAGACGCCCTCCAGCAACACCACGCGAGTCTGAATGCCCGCGTCGCGCAGAATCAAGCCCTCGTCGACCCGCGCCACCGCGAACGCGTCGGCGGAGTGCAGGGCCCGCGCCACCGCCACCAGGCCGTGTCCGTACGCATTGGCCTTGATCACCGCCATGACCCGCGAGCGCGGCGCGCAGCGCCGGATGATCTGCAGATTGTGACGCAACGCGTCGGTGTCGATGGTGGCGCTGACCAGCGGCGTCACGAGACTCGGCGGCTCAACGGAACACGCCTTCGGCGTAGGACTCCGGCGCGTAGTTTTCGAACTTCGTGTACTGGCCGAGAAAGGTGAGCTGCACGTCACCGGTCGGGCCGTTGCGCTGCTTCGCGATGATGATGTCCGCAATGCCCTTGCGCGTGGTGTTCGGTTCGTACACCTCCTCACGGTAGATGAGCAGGATCACGTCGGCATCCTGCTCGATGGCACCGCTTTCGCGAAGGTCCGACATCACCGGCTTCTTCTCCACCCTCTGCTCGACGCCGCGATTGAGCTGTGAGAGCGCAATGACGGGAACCTTCAGCTCCTTGGCCAGCGCCTTGAGCGAACGCGAAATTTCGGATATTTCGGTGGCGCGGTTCTCCTTGGTGCCGGAGACCTGCATGAGTTGCAGATAATCGACCACGATCAGATCGAGTCCGCGTTCTCGCTTCAGGCGCCTGGCGCGGGCGCGCACTTCCGTGGGCGTCAGCGCGGGTGTCTCGTCGACATAGATCTTGGCGGCGCCGAGCTGCGTCATCGCCGAGTCGATGCGGGGCCAGTCGTCCTCGTTGAGACGCCCGGAGCGTAGATGGCTCTGGTTGATGCGTCCGAGCGAGGAGATCATGCGCAGCGTCAGCGACTCGGCCGACATCTCCATGCTGAATATCGCAGCGGACTTGCCCGCGCCGAGCGCCGCGTTCTCCGCGATGTTGACGGCGAGCGTGGTCTTGCCCATGGAAGGTCGACCGGCCACGATGATCAGATCACCGGCCTGCATTCCCGAGGTCATATCGTCGAGCGCCCTGAAGCCGGTGGAAATCCCGGTCATCTTGCCTTCCGAGTGGTACATCTCGTCGATTTTGTTGACGACGTCGGGGAGGATGCTCTTGACCGTGCGAAAGCCCACCTTGCCGCGGGAGCCCCGCTCCGCGATCTCGAACACCGCGCGCTCGGCTTCATCGACGATCTCGCGCGCCTCGCGGCCCTCCGGTTCGAGTGCACTGCCGACGATCCCGTTGCCGGCGGTGATGAGCTGACGCAGCACCGACCGCTCGCGGACGATGTCCGCATAGGCTTTGATGTTGGCCGCGGTGGGCGTGTCGCGCGCCAGCGTCCCGAGGTAGGCGAGCCCGCCCACCTGGTCCAGCACACCCTGGCCCTCCAGATGGCCGGCCAGCGTCACGGCGTCGCAGGGTTGGCTGCGCTCGATCAGGCCGGCAACCGCACCGAAGATCAGCCGGTGATCGTTACGGTAGAAATCTTCGGCGAGGACGCGGTCTGCGACCTGGTCCCAGGCCGCCGAATCGAGCATCAGGCCGCCGAGCACCGACTGCTCGGCCTCGATGGAATGCGGCGGCAGACGCAGTCCGTCGCCCGCCGCCCCCAGACTCGAGGGCCGACTGCCGCCGCGGCTCACGCCGGATACTCGGACAGGCTCCTGGAGGCCACGAGCGATTCGCGTCGGCGCCGGCGGCTACTCTTCGGCGACGACGGTGACCGTCATGGTCACGTCGACATCAGTGTGCAGGTGCAGCTGAACCTGATGCTCGCCCGTCGAGCGGATCGGACCGCCCGGCATGCGTACTTCGCTGCGGGAGACGGGTTGACCCGACTTCACCGCGGCTTCCGCGATGTCGGACGTGCCGATGGAGCCGAACAATTTGCCCTCGGAGCCCGCCTTTGCCTTCAACTCCAGCTTGAAATTCTCGAACTTGACCGCGCGCGCCTGCGCGGCGGCCAGCTCATCGTGCGCCTTCGCTTCCAGATCGGCGCGCTGGGCTTCGAACTTCGCGATGTTGGCCGCGGTCGCCATGGTCGCGCGGCCGGTGGGCACGAGGAAGTTGCGCGCGTAGCCAGACTTGACCTTGACCCGATCACCGATCTGACCGAGGTTCGCGACCTTCTGCAATAAGATGATATCCATGGGACCGCGCCTAGTGCTGATCGGTGTACGGCAGCAACGCCAGGAAGCGCGCCCTGCGTATGGCCAGCTGCAGCTGACGCTGGTAGTGCGCACGCGTGCCGGTGATGCGGCTCGGAACGATCTTGCCGGTTTCGGTGACGTAGCTCTTGAGCGTGGTCAGATCCTTGTAGTCGATCTGCTTGACGTCATCGGCCGTGAAACGGCAAAACTTCTTACGACGAAAAAAACGTGCCATGAAATGCTCCTGGAGTGGCGGACGGGGGAACGGTGCTCAGCGTCGCTCAGGCGCGCTGATCGTCGTCGTCGCCGTCATCGAAATCATCGTGGCGGCGCGCATTCTCGTCGGGCGCCCGGGCCATCGGCGAGGCCTCGGTGACGGCCTCGTCCATCTTGACGACCAGGCTGCGCAACACGGCGTCGCTGAAACGGAACGAGCCGGTCAGTTCATCGAGCGTCTTCTGATCGCACTCGACGTTGAGAAGAATGTAGTGCGCCTTGTGCACCTTGGAAATCGGGAACGTGAGCTGACGGCGCCCCCAATCCTCGAATCGGTGCACCTGACCACCGCCCGTGCCGATCATGCCCTTGTAGCGATCGACCATGGCAGGAACTTGCTCGCTCTGATCCGGATGGACCAGGAGCACGATCTCGTAATGCCGCATTGTAAGCTCCCTACGGAATGAGCCTCCCGGTGCGAACGGTGAGGCAAGGAGTGATGCCGGACGGCCGGCGAAAAAGAGCACGAAGGATACGCGCTCGGGGACGATCTGGTCAACCGATCCGTTGCCGCCGCGCCTCGAACAGCGCCACCCCCGCCGCCACCGAGACATTGAGCGATTCGATGTGTCCGGCCATCGGGATATGCACCAGAAAGTCGCAGCGCTCCCGGGTCAGTCGACGCATCCCGCCCCCCTCGGCTCCCAACACCAGGGCGACCGGACGCTTGAGATCCGCCGCGTACAGGGACTGTCCCGCACCACCGTCCGTTCCCACCACCCAGATGCCATGCCCCTTCAGCATGTCCAGGCTGCGCGCGAGGTTCGTCACGCTCGCCACGGGCACGAATTCCGCCGCGCCGGCGGCGACTTTGCGGGCCACGCCGTCCACGCCGGCAGACCGATCCTTGGGAATGACGACGGCATCCACGCCGGCGGCTTCGGCGGTGCGCAGACACGCACCCAGGTTGTGCGGATCGGTCACTCCGTCCAACACCAGCAACAGACAATCACCGACGCCTGCGTCCAACGCCGCCGACAGCGCATGGTCGTCCCAGGGTTTCAGGGGACGGACACAGGCCACGGCACCCTGATGCGCGACATCGCCGACGAGTTTGGCCAGTGCGTCGTTACCGACGCTCTGCACCCGGATGCCTACGGCTTCGGCCTGTGCCCTCAGCGAGCGGGAACGCTCGTCGTCGCGCAATTCGGCGCTCCAGAACTCCAGAAGGCGCTCGGGCGCCCGCTCGATGAGCGCTCGCACGGCGTGCATTCCATAGACGAAGTGACGTCTCGGATCAGCCACGCCCACCGCGTCCGCCGCCGCGGCCCGC
>CAZZVN010000008.1:92498-94268 GCA_964657625.1 uncultured Steroidobacteraceae bacterium | reverse complement strand
CCCGCCGTTCCAATAGGCGCCCGTCGAATAGCCGTGACGATAGCCGCCGCCCGCGTAGCCGGGGCCTCCTGCCCTGCCGCCAAACCCACCGTGGTATCCGCGTGCGGCGTCGACGCCGAACCCGCGACCCGCACCGCCGACGAAATGACCGCCGCCGTAGCCACCGCCACCCGCGAAATGGCCCGCTGCACTGCCGCCGCCAAAATGCGCGCCGCCGGCACCGCCAAAGTGCGCGCCGCCGGCACCGCCGCCCCCAAAGTGCCCGGCAGCGCCGTGGCCCGCTCCGCCGCCTGCGCCGGGACCGCCACCGCCATGACCGCCGCCACCACCACCCCCGTGCCCGCCGGGGCCCGCGACTGCTGCCCCGGCCAGACTCAGGATCGAGCCAAGCAGGCTTGCGGCCACCAAGAAGCGTCGACTACGACTGCCCATCAAAATCTCCCGCGTCCCGGGGCGCTTGCCCGCACGCTCGAATGCTGTGCCGATAATTGAAGAAAGCTACACACACAACGTATGCACAGCCATTCGGTGCACAAGGTCCCACGGTTGCATCCCGTGGCAATAATCCGCGATTCCTCCGCCCGGCGGCTGCCACGGCGGGGCGGTCGCCTGGTGCGCGCCGTCCCGTCGCGCCGGACCCTGTGCTAGGCTGCCTGCTCGCTGCAAGGTAGTCGTATTGAGCCAGTTCTTCCCCTTTCGGCAGTCCCGTGCCGCCCTGCTGGCAGCGATGCTGTTCCTGTTCGCCCAGTGGGGGGCGATGGCGCATGCGTATTCGCATGACGCGGGCGGCGATTCGACCGCAGCCGGTCATTCCGGCACAGCCAGCCACGCGTGCGATGAGTGCCTCAACTATTCGCCGCTGTTGTCGGCGGCCGGTGGCGCCTCCTCCCTGCCCTGCGTCGATCCGCAAGGTCGCGGCATCACGACCCGCGTCGCGGCACGTTCGCTCATCGCGCGTGGCGCGGCGTGCGCGTTCCGCTCCCGCGCCCCTCCTGCTCTGCGCTGAAGTCTCCGTAAGATTTTTGCCGCCCGGGGGCGGCACAGCGTTGATGCGAGGAGAAATCCCATGTCGAGCCAGCAATCGAGGGCGCCGTTTGCCGCCCTTTCCAGCCTTGTTTTTTTGACTCTATCTTTTGCGTGCAGGTCGAGTCCGGCCGCGGACGCCGACGACGGACAGAAGCTCGATGCCATCACGGTCATCGCACAGCACCTGAACGAGGCCCGCAACGGCATCCAGACCCAGACCGGTGCCTCCACCTACGTCATCGATGAGGCGGCCATTGCTGCGACCCCCGGCGGCGACAACAATCTGCTGAATCAGGTGATCATGCAGGCGCCCGACGTCGCCCAGGATTCGTTCGGCCAGTTCCACGTGCGCGGCGAGCACAACGGCCTGCAGTATCGGTTGAACGGCATCATCCTGCCCGAAGGCATCAGTGTCTTCGGCCAATCGCTGGATCCGCGGCTGATTTCCTCGATGACGCTCATCGATGGCGCACTGCCCGCCGAGTATGGACTGCGCACCGCCGGAATCATCGACCTGAAGACCAAGAGCGGCACCCTCGATCCGGGCGGTTCGGTCTCCCTGTACGGCGGCAGCCACGGCACCTTCGCCCCGAGTTTCAACTATGGCGGCTCCTCGGGCCACTTCAACTATTTCGTGTCGGGCGACATCCTGCGCAACAATCTGGGCATCGAATCGCCGGACGGGGGCGCCGATCCCCAGCACGATCACACGACCCAGTATCACGGCTTTGCCTACGTGGAGGA
>CAZZVN010000008.1:86937-92398 GCA_964657625.1 uncultured Steroidobacteraceae bacterium | reverse complement strand
GCGTACCGGTGGGGCGATGCGCACACGGTGCGCACGGGTCTGTTCGTGCAGAGCGACCACTCGAAGAGCGCCACGACGTCCTCGGTGATTGCGCTCGACGCTGCGGGCAACCAGCTCGGCGACTCGCCCGCCACCATCGTCGACGACGGCGACAAGACCGAGTGGATCGAGAGCCTGTACCTGCAGGATGAGTGGAAGGCGCTGCCGACGGTGACCGTGAACTACGGCCTGCGCATGGACAACTTCACCGCCTACACTCGCGCTCATCAATTGAGCCCGCGCTTGAACCTGGTATGGACGCCGCTGCCCGGAACGGTCTTGCACGGTGGTTACGCGCGCTACCTCTCGCCGCCGCCGTTCGAACTGGTGGGCAGTGAGACGGTGGCGAAATTTGCCGCCACGACCGCGGCCGGCTCCGCCACCGCCTCCTCGACGCCGCAGGCCGAGCGTGCGAATTACTACGATGTTGGCATCCAGCAGAAGATCCACACGCGTTTCACGGTGGGACTCGACACCTACTACAAACAGTCCCACGACCTGATCGATGAAGGGCAGTTCGGCGCCCCCATCATCTTGACGCCGTTCAACTATGCCCAGGGCAAGCAGTACGGCGCCGAGCTCACGGGCAACTATGCCGCGACACATTTCTCGGCGTATTTGAACCTGTCTTATCAGAAGGCCGAGGGCAAGAACATCGATTCGGCACAGTTCAATTTCTCGCAGGCGGACCTCAATTACATCGCCACCCACTACATCCATCTCGACCACGAACAGACCTTTGGCGCCTCGGGAGGCGCCTCCTATCTGTTGGGTGCGACCCGGTTGAGCGCCGATTTCCTGGAGGGCTCGGGGCTGCGCTCGACGACGACGTCGCCCGATGGCAGCGCCATCCCGAACGGCGACCATCTGCCCTACTACACGCAGATCAATCTCGGTCTCAGCCACCTGTTCACCTTGGATCATGCGGGCACCCTGACCGCACGCCTCGACGTCATCAACGCCCTGGACAAGGTCTACGAAATTCGCGACGGCACGGGGATCGGCGTGGGCGCCGCGCAGTACGGAGCCCGCCGCGGCGTGTTCGTCGGCGTGTCCAAGTCGCTCTGAGCGACCGGGCGCGCCGGCGTAGCCCCGCGCGGCGCGCGCAGGCCGCTTCCGACCCGCGGGTCATTTGCGTTTATGATACGCAGCGTAGTCGTCAGGAACGAAACCGCCCGTGTTGTTGATTGCCATTGCCGTCGCGGCGTTCTTGAGCACCCTGGCAGGCGGGCTGCTGGCGCTCACCCTGCGCGACCGGCTGCATCTGATCCTGGGCTTCAGTGCGGGCGCCGTGATCGGTGTAGCCTTCTTCGATCTGCTGCCGGAATCGATCGACGCCGGACTGCGGTTCCACAGTCCCGGGGTGATCCTGTCCTGGACGGCGCTGGGTTTCCTGTCCTATCTCGTACTCGATCGCATCTTGCTGTTCCACGTCGACCTGGGCAGGCGCGGACGCGTTACCGCCTCGGTGCTCTGCATCCACAGCGTGCTGGACGGCGTCGCCATCGGCCTTGCGTTCCAAACCTCGCGGTCGATCGGCGCCGTGGTTGCGATCGCCGTGCTCGCTCACGATTTCGCAGACGGTATCAATACCATGAACGTCGTGCTCAAACGGGGCGGGGATCGCGGCCACGCCCTGCGCTGGCTGCTGGTCGATGCCGCGGCGCCCATCGCCGGAATCGCGTCCACGTGCTTCTTCACCCTGCCCGCTGCCGCCTTCGGCACGGCACTGGCCTTGTTCGCCGGTTTTTTTCTCTACATCGGCGCGAGTGACCTGATCCCCGAGAGCTTCCATGCGCACCCGAAGTTCCTGACCACCTTGACCACGCTCGCAGGCGCTGCGGTGCTGTTCGTGGCGGTCAGACTAATCGGCTGACGCGGGTTTGCCGACGCCGCTGGCGGGTGCAATACTCGGCGGCGGATCCCGGCTGGTCACCGTGCTGCCGGCCGAGGCGGCCATGATGCTCCCGAGCGCGAACCACTGCAGCGCGGTCAGGCGCTCGCCCAGGAACAGCAGTCCCGACAGCGCACCGAGCGCGGGCTCGAGGCTCATCAACACCCCGAAGGTGCGCGTGGGCAGCCGCGTCAATGCCAGCATTTCGAGCGAATACGGCAGGGCACCGGACATAAGCGCAACGCCGCAGGCCAGCGGCAACAGGTGGGGCGAGAACAGCACGGCGCCGTTGTTCACGATGCCGATCGGGACGATGACGAGGGCGCCGGCCAGAGTGCCGAGCGCCACCGTCTGTCCCGCATGGGTGGCGCCGGTACGTTGGCCCGCGATGATGTAGAGGGCCCAGCATGCTCCCGCGGCGAGCGCGTAGCCCACACCGGCACCCGACAGGGGCTTCGAGTCCAGGCCGAGCGGCAGCAGCGCCAGCAGCCCTGCCGCGGCGAGCCCCACCCATACGAAATCGACCGACCGGCGAGATGCGGTCAGCGCCACCGCCAGCGGGCCGGTGAATTCGAGCGCGACCGCGATACCCAACGGCACGCGGTCGATTGCCAGGTAGAAAAAAAAGTTCATCCAGCCGAGCGCAAGACCATAGACGACGATGACGAGCACCTGCCTTTTGCTCGGCCGCAGACGCCAGGGCCGCCACGCGCCGAACAGCAGCACGGTGGCGAACGCCAGGCGCAGCGCCACCGCCCCCGACGGACCCACGGCGGGAAACAGCTGCTTCGCCAGGGCCGAGCCGATCTGGATGCTGATCATGGCAATGACCAGAACGCCGACGGACGTTCCGATCGGACGAGACTTGAAGGGAGCGGACAGCGTCACAATATTCCAATACGGATGGCACCAAAGACTATCATGCCCCTCAGCCGGGCCACGCTACCCGCCGACACCGTGGCCCTCGCGCGCCATCTGCTCGGCAAAGTTCTGGTGCGGGACTTCGAGTCCGGGCGCGCCCTGGCCCGCATCGTGGAGACGGAAGCGTACGTCATCGACGATCCGGCCTGTCATGCCTATCGCGGCATCACGCCGCGCAACCGCTCCTTGTTCTTGGACGTGGGCTACGCGTACGTTTATTTGTGTTACGGCAGCTCGTTCATGTTGAACGTGGCGAGCGAGCGGCAGGGTATCGGTGCGGGCGTGTTGCTGCGCGCACTCGAGCCGCTATCAGGCGTCGACCACCTGACGCGTCCCCCAACCCTGCGTCGCCCGAGCGATCTGATGCGCGGACCCGGCCGGTTGACCTCGGCGCTGCGCATAGATCGACGGCACGACGGCCTCGACCTGCTGTCGCCCGGACCGCTATGGCTGGGCAGCGACGGGGCGCGGGTGGACGCGATCGGCGAAAGCGTGCGCATCGGCCTCACGCGGGGGGCCGAGGCACGTCTGCGCTTCTTCGTCGCGGATCATTCTCATCTCAGCGGCCCGCGGCGGCTCAATGTTCTGAGAAATTAGGCTCCCGCTTCTCGAAGAACGCCCGCACACCCTCGACGCAGTCGTGCGTCTCGAGCGTCGCTTCCTGGGCACTGCGTTCGGCGCGAAGCTGTTCCTGCAGAGACTTGTCGAACGTCGACGCATGCAGGGATCGGATGTGACCGAGCACCGCGCACGGGCCGGTGGCCAGCCGGCGGGCGATGGCCTGGGCACGCGCCACCACCTCTGAGGCGGGCACCACCGCATAGGCCAGTCCCCAGTCGAGGGCAGTCTTCGCATCGATCTTCTCCGCCAGCATCAAGGCGGACAGGGAACGGCCGCCGCCGATGCGCCGCGCCAGATGGAAGGTGATGCCGGCATCCGGCACCAGTCCGAGACGGGCGAAAGAAGGCAGAAAGTATGCGCTGTCGGCGGCGACGATGATGTCGCTCGCGAGAGCGAGGCTCATACCGGCTCCGGCGGCCGCGCCGTTCACCGCGGCGACGATGGGAAAGCGAAAACCGCTCAGGCGAAGAATCAAAGGATCCATGAAGCGTCGCATTTCGAAATGGGCGCGCTGACGGGCTTCCTGGGTTTTGAGGTCGACCGAATTGAGGTCGAGACCGCTGCAAAAAACGTCCTGGCTGCCGGTCAGCACCACCGCCCGTGCACCGCTGTCGCCTTTCTGGATTTTGTCGAGCGCCAGATGCATCGCGCGGATGATGGTGATGTCGATCGCGTTGCTGACGGCGGGACGTTGGATGGCAAGCGTGGCAACGCCGTCGGTGATCGTAAAGGATAAAGAATTCATGACTATGTCCCTCAGTCCCATAGACGCCTTCGCATCCTTGACTTATTTTGTTAAGTGACCATTCAAATGTGACGCATGTCTCAATCATGCCTCCTGGGCAGGGCTGCCGCAAGGAGCGCGAAGCGTGAAAGTCTGCTCGATTGTGCAGCATGGGGGGTTATCGGATGTGGGCGAAAGATTTCCGGGCGTACGTGTTGCTGGCAGCCGCTGTCGCAGCCACCGTGGCCACGCCCACTGCCGGCGCCGGAGCGGATTCCAGCGTGAGCGAAATGCCGGCGCACTTCGCGCCGCGCGTCGATGCCTTCGACTACACGAAGCGCGTCGTGATGATCGCCATGCGCGACGGCGTGAAGCTCGAAACGGTCATTTTGGTGCCCCGCGGTGCGCAGCGTGCTCCCATGCTGCTGACCCGCACCCCTTACGGTGCCGCCGCCAGAACGGCACAGAACACCAGCGCGCACCTGGCGGCGGTGCTCGACAGCACCGATGTCGCCGACGAGGCGGTGGTCGAGGGCGGCTACATCCGCGTGCTACAGGACGTGCGCGGCAAGCATGGTTCGGAAGGCGACTACGTCATGAACCGGCCGCTGCGCGGCGCGCAGAACTCCACCGGAGTGGATCATGCCACCGACACCTACGACACCATCGACTGGCTGGTGAAAAACGTCCCGGAGAGCAATGGCAGGGTGGGCATCCTCGGGATTTCCTACGACGGTTTCACCGCGCTGATGGCGCTGGTGCATCCCCACCCCGCGTTGCGCGCCGCGGTGCCGATCAATGCCATGGTCGATGGTTGGATGGGGGACGATTGGTTTCACAAGGGCGCGTTCCGGCAGCCGAGCCTGACTTACATTCACGATCAGGAGGCCACCCGCGGCAGCGACGTCGCCTGGTGGAGCGATCACTACGACGACTATGACACCTGGCTCGCAGCGGGATCGGCGGGCAACATGGCCCGGCTGCACGGTCTCGAGCAAACCGGCTTCGCGACAAAAGTCATGCAGCATCCCGCCTACGATGCGTTCTGGCAGGACCAGGCGGTCGACCGGATATTGGCGCGCGAGGGGGTCACGGTGCCGGTCATGCTGGTGCACAGCCTGTGGGACCAGGAAGACATCTACGGCAACGTCGCCGTGTACAAGGCGCTGCAGGCGTCGCGCACGACAGGAGGATCGACGACTGTAGCGGCGGGCGCCGGGCCCTCCGCGGCCCGCTTGACCACCACGGGCTCGACCACCACG
>CAZZVN010000008.1:3735-86927 GCA_964657625.1 uncultured Steroidobacteraceae bacterium | reverse complement strand
TCGGCCCGTGGTACCACCACCAGGAGCGGCTGGACGGCAGCCGCATCGGCCCCATCGAGTTCGGCAGCGACACGGCGCAGTATTTCAGGCGGCAGTTGCTGCGGCCATTCCTGGATCATTTTCTCAGGGACGATTCGCCGCCGCTCGACGTGGCGCCGGTGACGGCGTTCGAAACGGGCACCAATCGGTGGCTGTCGCTCGCGGACTGGCCGCAGGGCTGCGCCACCGGGTGTTCCATCGAGCACCGCAAACTATATCTACAAACCGGGGGCGCCTTGAGCTTTGCGATGCCTGCAGGCTCGGGGTTCGAGGCGTACGTGTCGGATCCTGCCAAGCCGGTGCCTTATTTGAACCGCCCCATCCACATCGCCGGCGAGCAGGGTGCGGCGAGCTGGCAGACGTGGCTGGTCAGTGATCAGCGTCCCGCCGCGTCCCGCACCGATGTGCTGAGCTTTGCGACGCCGCCGCTCGACCATGCGCTCAAGATCAGCGGCGAGCCGCTCGCCAATCTGACCGCCTCGACCAGCGGCACCGATGGCGACTTCGTCGTGAAGTTGATCGACGTGTACCCTGACGAGATGGGCCGCTCCCCGCAGCTAGGCGGCTACCAGCTGATGGTTTCGGCCGACATCCTGCGCGGACGCTATCGCAACTCGTTCAGCACGCCGCAGGCCATTCCGCCCGGCAAAGCGCAGACCTACCGGTTCGGGCTGCCGACGGTGAACCATGTGTTCCTGCCCGGCCATCGGATCATGGTGCAGGTGCAGTCGAGCTGGTTTCCGCTCTACGACAGGAATCCGCAGACCTACGTCGGCAACATCTTTTTCGCCGGCGCCGGGGACTACAAACCCGCGACCATCAAGGTGTTCGACGGCGGCGGCGCCACGGCGAGCTTCCTCGATCTGCCGGTGGTCGAGCCGCCATGATTCCGGGCATCACGCGTCGAGCCGGCGGCGATAGGTCTCAGGCAGCAGGAACAGGCCGCAAACCACCGTGATGCCCGCCACCACGATCGGATACCAGAGCCCGTAATAGATGTCCCCGGTTGCCGCCACCATGGCGAATGCCGTGGTCGGCAGAAAACCGCCGAACCAGCCGTTGCCGATGTGATACGGCAGCGACATGGCGCTGTAACGGATGCGCGCCGGGAACAGCTCGACGAGCAGCGCGGCAATGGGACCGTAGACCATGGTCACGTACAGCACCAGCACGAACAAAATCAAGATGACCCGCGGCTTGTTGATGGCCGCGACCTCCGCCTTGTCCGGGTAACCGGCCACCGTCAGCGCTGCCTTCGCCTCCATTTGAAACGCGGCAATGGCGGCCTTGCGCTGCGCGCCGCTCACGACGTGTGGATCAGGGGCCCTCACCGTGGCCGCGCCGCTGCGGATCTGCGCCACGGTCCCGGCGGGCGCGTCGATGCGTGCATACGACACGCCGGTCTTGGCCATGAAACTCTTGGCGATGTCGCAGGAGCTCGAGTCGAATTTGTTCTTGCCGATGGGATCGAATTGAAACGAACACTCCCTGGGATCGGCGACCACGGTGACCGGCGAGGACGCCTGCGCCGCGAACAGCGCGGGATTCGCATACAGCGTGAGCGCCTTGAACAACGGCATGTAGGTCAGCATGGCGAGCACGCAGCCCGCGAGGATGATGGGCTTGCGGCCGATCTTGTCCGACAGCCAGCCGAACAGGATGAACCCCGGGGTGGCGAGGGCGAGCGCGGCCGCCGAGAGCATGTTGGTGGTGACGCTGTCGACCCGCAACGTTCTTTCCAGAAAGAACAGCGCATAGAACTGTCCCGTGTACCAGACCACCGCCTGACCCATCACCGCCCCCAACAGCGCGGACAGGCCAACCTTCAAGTTGCTCCACCGCCCGAACGCTTCGGCGAGCGGCGCCTTGGAGGTCGTGCCGAGCGCTTTCATCTTGAGGAACACCGGGCTCTCGGCCAGCTGCAAACGGATCCACAGCGATACCGCCAGCAGCACGGCGGAGACCAGGAAGGGAATCCGCCATCCCCAGGCCTTGAACGCTTCCTCGCCCACCCAGGACCGGCTGCCGATGACCACGAGCAACGCGGCGAACAAGCCGAGCGTGGCCGTGGTCTGAATCCAGCTCGTGTAGAGACCGCGCTTGCCGGGCGGCGCGAATTCAGCCACGTAGGTCGCCGCGCCGCCATACTCGCCGCCCAGGGCGAGACCCTGCAGCAGACGCAGCGCCAGCAACGCGATGGGCGCCGCCACGCCGACCGAGGCGTAGCTCGGCAGAATGCCGACGGCGAAGGTGGCGCCGCCCATGATGCTCATGGTGACCAGGAAGGTGTGCTTGCGGCCCACCAGATCGCCGAGCCTGCCGAACACGAGCGCCCCGAACGGCCGCACGGCGAAGCCCGCGGCAAACGCGGCCAGCGCAAAGATGAAGCCCGTGACCTCGTTGACGCCGGAGAAGAACTGCGCGGTGATGACGCTCGCCAACAGGCCGTAAAGGTAGAAGTCGTACCATTCGAAGACGGTGCCCAGCGACGACGCACCGATCACCAGCCATTCACTGCGGGCCTGGGCCGGCGACGGCGCGCCGCCGGTGGTATCGAGACTGTCGACGGTGTTCAAGGTTTGGGCTCCCTGGCAAGAATGACACGCAGTTCTTTCAACTTTTTCTCGATGACGGCCGCATTGTCGGGACCCATGCGGATCAACAGTTTCTGCCCCGCCGGCAGCGACTCCAAACGCGGATCGGCGTACGCATACATCACATTGGGCCGGACCAGGGCGATCGGGCCGTCCGGCATTGGAGTGGCCAACAGCACGTCGATCACCTGCACCACCCGGTCGTTGAAATAGCCGTTGGGGTAGCCCAGGTCCTGGTAGACACGCTGAAACAGCGGATAAAAATGCACGTACACCGCCGCGACCTGCTGCATGTCGAGGTTGCGCAGCACGTCCACCATGGGCTGGTAACGCGCGTAATTGGCCGGACTCAGCGCGCCGGTGATTTCATCGCCGGTGGTGGCCAGGCGGCCGGGGGCTGGCACGACGGGACGTTTGTCGAGCGCGACTCTCTGTCGAGGCAGATTGTCCACCGTCACCACCAGATGTCGGACCAGGTCATCGGGAACCAGGTACTGGGTCACGTCGGCGCCGCCTGCCGTCGCAGCCAGGGCACCCTGCAAGGCGGCACTGCTCGCTTCGAGCGACGGCAACGGCGGGACGGGCCGGCCCGCGTCCGTGTCTACCGGCACAGGATGCGCAATCTGCGGCGGCGCGTCGGTCGGCGCGGGCGGTCCGCCTGCCGAGGCTGGCACGACCGGAAGGGGCGCGGTGCGGGTGTGTAGATACCACCCGACGCCCAGACCGATAACGACGAGGACGGCAACACCGAGCGAGAGCTTGATGCGCGCAGATCTGCGGCCTGTTTCTTCCTCGTCGTCGAAGTCCATCACCCGCTCCTCGGAATCCGCATCTGCAGCTCGTGCCGATGGTAGTCGATCACGAGCGCGTCGAGCAGACCCAACGCGTCCATGCCGATCAAGATCGCGGGCTGTTTGGTCAACTGCCATTGCGCGAAAATGTACGCGTCGGCAAATGTCACCGCGGAGTCGAGCATCTTGATGCCCGACCCCAGGTCGATGGCCGGCATCGCGAGGATGATCCCGTCCTGCACGTCGAGCGTCGCACCCACGATCTTATCCGCCCGGCCCGGCGCCGCCGGATTGCGGCGTGCCAGCGCGTCCCGCAGCGCGAGGTTCGCGATGGTCGTCTGGCCGCCCGTGTCGATGATGGCCTTGGCATGCACGTGACCCACCAGCGCATCGACGACGATCAGCCTGCCGCGTAGAAAGCTAAAGGGTACGACCGCGAAATCCCGACCGGAGCGTTCGTTCTTCGAATAGGCGATGACGATCCGGTCATGGCGAAAATCGATGAAGATGCGTTTGTCGGTGAGCCCCTCCGAACCGAGGACGCCCTGCGCACCGCCCAGCGCGTCAGGAACGATGGGCAGGAGGGGCGAATCCACCGCGAGGTCGCCAACGTTCAAGGTATCCACACGGATGGTGGGCACGGTGGCGTAGCCGGTCACGGCGCGCAGCATGACCGGCGGCGATCGGTCGGTGGGCAGTCCGAGCGCCACTGCCACGGGTGCTGTGACCCCGGAGCCGCTGGCGCCGGTGTCCAGCACCAGACGGAATGGACCACGGCCGTTGATGAACACCGGCGCCCAGATGCGCCCGATCTGATCACGGCGGGTGGGCGCGACGAACCGCGGTTCGTGCCCCTCGACACGGATTTCACTCAGTTCATCAGCCGCTTCGACCAGAGCGGGCGCGCTGCCGATCGGCGCCGAAGTTGTCACATCAACGGCCGCCGACGGCGCGCCGCTCGAGATACAGCCGAGTAAGACGGCTAGGCAGACCATGCCGCTCTTCATTTTCATGAGACCCCCCGTGCTTCGAGCATAGCACCCGACGGGTTCGACAGCTGGCAGCTCATCTCATCGGTTACTGTGACAGGCGACAGCGGGGTTTGCACGGGCACGCGCGTGCCCGGGAATACCGGAGTTCCAACCATTCTTCGCGCGACTAGGCTAAGGTGAAGCCGGACTCTATGAACGGATGCAATGGTCCCCTGAACCCCGCACCCCTATCAGTCCCGTCCTACAGGATGACTCGATCATTCCTTATGCGGACCGCCCGCCGTCCCCGTATGCTATCCGGACAACATTAAGGCAGAGCCCATTCTCGCGGCTCCGGGGGATGAAACAATGTCGACAATCCGTAAAGGCCTGTTGCCGCTGCTTGCGCTTCTCATGATGCCGCTTGCAGGGGTGGCACAGATTTCCCTGAACATTTCGGTCAATACGCCGCCCCCGGAACTGCCGGTCTACGATCAGCCGCCCCCGCCGGACGACGGATATTTATGGACGCCGGGCTACTGGTCGTGGAGCGACGACATCCAGGACTACTACTGGGTTCCGGGCACCTGGGTGGCACCGCCCCAGCCCGAGATGTTGTGGACGCCGGGCTACTGGGCGGCGGATGCCGGGGTATTTCTCTGGCATCCCGGCTACTGGGGCCCACAGGTCGGATTCTACGGCGGCGTGAACTACGGCTATGGCTATGGGGGGCGCGGCTACGAGGGCGGTTACTGGCAGGGGGGCCGGCTCTTCTACAATCGTTCCGCGAACAATTTGGGCGAAACCCACATCACGAACGTCTACAACAAGACCGTGATCAACAACATCACGGTCAACCGCGTCAGCTACAACGGCGGCAACGGGGGCGTACGCGCCCAGCCGACGCCGGACCAGATCGCGGCGTCCCGCGAGCATCACGTCGAGGCGACCCCGGCGCAGCAGCAGCATATCCAGGCGGCGCGAAGCGATCCTGCGTTCCGCGCCCACGAAAACAATGGGCGGCCGCCGGTGGCCGCGACGCCTCGCCCGGGCGCATTCTCGGGTCCGGGCGTGACGCCGGCCCGGTCGGGCGGTGCGAACTTCAACCGACAGGCGCCCGCCGGCCCGAGTGTGCAATCGGCGCAGCCGCAGCGGCCAGAGCAGGAGCACCAACAGCCGCAGCAACCGCGACCTCAGCCGGAGATGCGACCTGCACCGCCGCGGCCGGCCCCCAACGACCAAGGTCGCCCGGGTGGCGAAGCAGCGCGGCGGCCGGAGCAAGGCCAGCAGCCGCGTCCGAGCGAGTCTCGCCCGCCGCAAGTACGTGCCCCCGAGCAGCGCCCGCAGGAGGCGCGTCCCCCCGAGGTGCGCGCACCGCAGGCACGGCCCCCGGAGGCACGCCCCCCCACGCCCGCCCCTCAACCGCATCCCGCTCCGCATCCGGCGGAACGTGGGCCGGAACCCAAAAGGCAACCATGAATCCCATCGAACATGACACGGTCGCGCGACGCTTCACAACACAGGTGGACGGACATCAGGCGGTGCTCGATTACACACTGGCCAGTGATGTGATGACCATCACCCATACCGGCGTGCCGCGGCCGATCAGCGGACAAGGGGTCGCCGGCCATCTCATGCATGCCGCGTTGACCGCGGCGCGCGCCGCGAAGTGGTCGGTCAACCCTGTGTGTTCTTATGCAGCGGCTTACATGCGCCGGCATCCGGACAACAGCGCCAAACAGCACGTCGACGATCTGCTGGACGAGGCCCTGGACGAATCGTATCCCGCAAGCGATCCACCCGCCGTGGGTGGATCGCGCTAGAACAGCGCCTGTCGAGGTCTGGGATTAAGCTGGCAGCATCGGCTGCCCTTGATGGGCAACCAACAGGTCGTGCATGTCGTTGGCGTGCTCTTCCTCGACCACCAGGATCCGCTCGATCATCAGCCGCGTACCGGGGTCGTGGTTGGCGAAGTAGCGCACCAGCTCACGGTAGTGATCGACGGCGATGCGCTCCGCGATCAAATTTTCCTTGATCATGTCGACCAAGGTTTCGGCATTGCCGTACTCCGACGCCGAACGGCTTTCCAGGCCCTTCGGATCGAAGTTGGGCTTACCCCCGAGCTGGTTGATGCGCTCGGCGACTTGTTGTACGTGCTGAGCCTCTTCCCGTGCATGCTCCTCGAATTCGGCTTTCACCCCTTCGCTCGAGATACCCGTCGCCGCCACCGTATGCATGGTGTAGCGCAGCACGCAGACGATCTCGGTCGCGAGCACCGACTGCAGGATCTCGATGGTCTTGTCCGCGTCGCCCTCGTAGGACGGGGTGACGCCGCCGCTCTCCAGATGTTGACGGGCGCGCTCGCGCAGGGTTTTCACGTCTGTCAGAAACGGCTGGGAAACAGAACTCTTTTGATCCATCGCATCACTCCAAAAAATGTCGGTTGTAGACCGTAAAGGGTGACACCACACGGAGGGAAGCGATGCAAGATCTGCCAGCCGTCGCCTGTCGGAGCCACGGCCTGACCGATGTCGGAGCACGGAGGACATAACTCGGCTGCAGCGGCTCGACCGCAAGCTTGGCGAGCCCGGCGGTCAATCGGCGCCGAGCGCGAGGTCCAGTGCTGCAACCAACGGCCCCAACTTCGGCGGGTCGGCCTCGATCGACGGCGCGATCCCATATTCGCGCAGCACCCGGGAGCATACGGGGCCGATCGACGCTACCAGTACCAGGTTCAATCGCCCGGCAAGCGTGTCAGCCACACCCAGGGACCGTGCCACGGCGTACAAGTTGTGAACCTGCACGGCACTGGTGAACACCACGGCATCGATGCGGGAAGCCTCGAGTTCCCCCAGCAGATGTTGCAGCGGCTCGACGTCCGCGGGCAGGGACCATCGATAGGTGACAATCTCATCGACCGCTGCGCCACGCCCCTGCAATGCATCGAGCAGGCGGGCGTTGTGCGCCCCGTACCGTTGCACCAACACGCGCCGGTTCTGCAGGGGCGTATCGATGAGCGCGCCGAGAACGGTCTCCGTCGTGAACGGTGAGGCGGCCCGCATGTCGATGCGTACCCGCCGCGAATTCAATTCTCCGACCGGCTTCGGACCGCGAACGATCACGTGCGTCGACACGAGCAGTTCGAGCAGATCCGCCGTGAGGTCGAGCGCGTCGGTGGCCTGGAACAGCGCGCGCGTGCCGACACCGGTTTGAAAGATCACGTGGTGGTACGGGGCGCTCTTCCAGCGCGCCAACAAAGCCCGCACCTCGGCCGGATCGACATCCGGCACCTCTTCCAAAGCAGGCGCCCACAACGCCGTCGCACCCCGGCGCACCATCAGTTCCGCCAGATGCTCGCCCGTGCGCGTCTCCAGGATCGCCACGACCTTGCCCTTCATTGCGGCGGCGCCGGGATCTCGAGCATGATCTTGCCGACATGCGTCGAGGTCTCCATCAAGCGCTGTGCAGCGCCAGCTTCCGCCAGCGGGTACGTGGCATGAATGATGGGACGCACGCGCCCCGCGGACAGCAGCGGCCAGACGTGGTCACGTACCGCCGCAGCGATCGCCGCCTTCTGTGCGAGCGGCCGCGAACGCAGCGTCGATCCCGTCAGGGTGAGCCGTTTTTGCAGTACCTGCGACATATCCACCTGGGCACGCGCACCGCCCAGGGTCGCGATGCAGACGATTCGTCCGAACGGGGCGGCGGCGGCCATGTTGCGGGCGACGTAGGGTCCCGCCACCATGTCGAGGATGACGTCGGCGCCGGCGCCGTGCGTTTCCCGTAGCAGCACCTCGACGAAATCCTCGGTGCGGTAATCGATTCCGCGTATCGCGCCCAGCCGCTCACAAAACCGTGCCTTGTCGTCGGTGCCGGCCGTGGCGTAGACCCGCGCACCGAGTGCCGCCGCGAGTTGGATGGCGATGGTGCCGATGCCGCTGGTCCCGCCGTGCACCAGCACCACCTCGCCCGCCTTGCAGCCGCCCCGGTCGAACAAATTGCTCCACACCGTAAATACGGTCTCGGGCAGGGCAGCCGCGTCGACCATGGAAAACCCGTCAGGGAGGGGCAGGCACAGCGCTGCCGCGGCGATCGCGTATCCCGCATAGCCACCGCCTGACAACAGCGCGGTGACGCGATCATGCAGCGCCCAGTCGCGCACGTTGGGTCCCAGGGCGACGATCTCCCCGGCGACCTCGAGGCCGGGAATATCGGACGCGCCGGGCGGCGGGGCATAGAACCCCAGCCGCTGGATGACGTCCGGTCGATTGATGCCCGCAGCAATGACCCTGATCAGCACCTCGCCGTCACCCGGCCGCGGCACCGGCCGGCGCGCGGGCACCAGTTGCTCCGGACCACCCGGGGATGCAATTTCAATCACCGGCATCTCGGCTGGGATGTCAGGCATGGGTATTCTCGGTGTGCCGGTCATTTACTAGTGTACGACGAATGGTCAGCCGCGCGCCCGGCTGTACCCGCGCGTCGCCGTCTGCGACCATGCAGGTCCGATCACCTGGACCCGAAATCATGTCACGCACGCCCGTTGCCCTGCTTGCCCTGCTCGCGCTGACCGCTTCGTTCCGTGCCGGTTCGACTCCGGCGGCGCCCGACATCGTGGTGGTCGATGCAGATCGCATGATCGACGTCGTGAGTGGGCGGGTCGTCGAACATCCGCAGATCACCATCATCGACGGGCGGATCTCCGCCGTCGGCGTGCAGGGCGGCGCGCCCCCCGCCGGCGCCCATGTGGTGGAACTGCCGGGCCTCACCCTGTTGCCGGGGTTGATCGACATGCACACCCACCTCACCGCCGATCCGCGTTACAGCGGCTACCGCGGTCTGGAATTCACGGACAACTTCTGGACCGTGGTGGGCGTGGCGAATGCCAGAAAAACCATCGAGGCGGGCTTTACCACCGTGCGCAACGTCGGGTCGGCGAACTTCGACGACGTCGCCATCAAACAGGGTATCGAGCAGGGATTCATCCCCGGCCCGCGCATCGTGCCGGCGACCTATGCCATCGGTGCCACCGGCGGGCACTGTGATGCGACCGAGTTTCCGCCCTCCATCCGTGCACCCTCGCCGGCGGTGGCGGACGGTGAGCGCGACATCCGCGCCACGGTGCGCAAATTGCGCAAGTACGGTGCCGAGGTCATCAAGTTCTGTGGCACCGGCGGCGTCTTGTCCAAAACGGACACCGTCGGCGGCCAGCAATACAGCCTCGTCGAGATGAAAGCGCTCGTGGACGAGGCACACATGCTCGGCTTGAAGGTCGCCGTGCATGCGCACGGCACGTCCGGCATCAAGGACGCCATTCGTGCCGGCGTCGACACCATCGAACATGCGAGCCTCGCGGACGAGGAGGCCTTTGCGTTGGCCAAACAGCACGGCACTTACTTCTCGATGGACATCTACGACGACGACTACATCCTGGCCGAGGGCGAGAAGAACGGCGTGTTCAAGCAATCTCTCGACAAGGAGCGCGTGATCGGCCTGAAGCAACGGCAAACCTTCCAGGCCGCCACCCGTGCCGGGGTGAAGATGGTGTTCGGCACCGATGCTGGCGTTTATCCGAACGGCGACAACGCCCATCAGTTCGCGACAATGGTGAAGTGGGGCATGACACCGCTGCAGGCGATCCGCGCCGCCACCGTGACCGCCGCCGAGGCCCTCGGGCGCAGCGACGATGTGGGCGCGATAGCGGTCGGCCGTTACGGCGATCTCATCGGCGTCGGCGGCGATCCGCTCACGGACGTGACGGTGTTGCAAAACGTGTCGTTCGTGATGAAAGGCGGCCAGGTGGCGAAAAACATCCGCGACTAACCCCCGATCAGTCCCGCCGTGACATTGATGGCGAAGCCGAGGATGGAGGCGTTGAAGAAAAAAGACACCAGCGTGTGGGCGAAGACGACCTTGCGGATGCCGCCCCGGGTGGTCGTGACGTCCGAGGTCTGACATGCCGCCGCGATGGTGAAGGAGAAATACGCAAAATCCCAAAACGCCGGCATGGGCGTCTGCGGAAATTGCAGCGGCCGGTTCTTCGCATCCGCGCTGTAGTACAGATCGGCATAATGGGTGGTGAACATGGTCGGCACGAGCAGCCAGGAGCTGATCAGCGTAGACGCCGCGAGGGCGAGATGACCGATGCGGGCGGCGCCCGACACGTGCCGGATGTTCGCGAGCGGCTCGACGATGGCCACCACGCTGACCAGGGCCGCGGCAACCACGATGGCCAGGATGAAAGGCGCGGTTTCATCCTCGTCGGCGTAGCGTGACTCGATGCGTTCCGCGCTCAACCTCGTCATCCAGATCCAGATCAGCAGCAGGAACAGCACGACGCCGCAGTTCCAGCCGAACAGCACCCGGCTCACCAGGGACCACCGCAGGGGAGCCAGCCAGAACACGGCCGCGCCGGTCGCCGCGGAAATCCAGACCCGCGGATGATAACGGATGAGCTTGGCGGCTTGCATTCGCCCAGCTTACCGCAACCCGCCGCTGCCGCCGTTGCAGCCGCGGCTCAGATGCTGCAAGACGAGCGCGGCCGCATGGCGCGCGCCGTCCTCGAGGCGCACGGTCCCACCCCTGCGTGCCGCCTCGCGCGCGTAGCGCACGTCGTCGAGGAGCAGTGACAACTCGCGGCGCACGGCCGCCGCACGGTAACGTGTCGGCACGAGCGAGCGGGCGAGGCCCAGCCCCACGGCACGGCGCGCGTTGTCTGCCTGATCCGCATAGAACGGCACCACCAGTTGCGGACGGCCGGCCCGCAGCGCCTGTGCGAGCGTGCCGATGCCGCCGTGATGCACGATGGCCGCGGCACGCGCAAATAGCACGGAATGCGGCGCGTAACCACACACGAAGATATCGGCGCCGCGCAGGTCGGCATGCGCCGCCACGGCATCCTCGCCCACCAGCAGCACGGCGCGGCGGCCGAGCGCCCGCGCGGCCGCCGCGCTCTCCCGGTAGAAGGCACCGGGACTGTTGACGATCAGGCTGCCCAGGGTGAACACCAGCGGTGGTCCGCCCGCGTCGAGGAACTCGTTCAACGCGCCGGCTCGCCCGAGGTCTGTCACCGCGTCCGCGTCGAACGTGGCGAATCCGACCACCGCCGTCGGGCGCGGATAGTCCGGCTGCACACCGCCGAGCACCGGCGAATACAAACCGATCGCTCCGAGCGACGAATATTGGCCCTCGAACAAGACATTGCCCACCGTCGCCGGGAGGCCGAGTTCCCTGCGCAAGTCCTCGAGCGGCGCGAGCAAGCGTCCGAGGCCGTACTTGACGACCCGCAGCGCGATGGCCGCAGGGCCCGGCCCGAGCCTGCGCAGCAAGGCGCTCAAGCCTTCCACCGGGGGAAGGACCGGGAGGTCGTGGGCGGAGAGGAACATCGAGGGCTGCAGCACGATGCCGAACCAGGGCGTGCCGCTCTGCTCCGCGGCGAAACGGGCGCCGAAGGCCAGGCTGCTGCTCAGCAGGAGATCTGCGCCGCGTAACACGTCTGTCATGTCTGCGTGAGCCGGTCGCACGTACGGAAGCACCACTTTGCGAAACAGAAAGTCGTTGCGCGCCAGGATGGCCTTCGTGAGTTCGGAGCGGGTCATGCGCAGGTCCGTCTGCATCTGCGCGAAACTGGGCCGCATGGCGCGAAAGGCAAGCCCGGCGCTTTCCACCTTGCCCCGGTATTCGTCGGCGCAGGCAACGGTGACCGACACTCCCGCATCGCGCAGGGCCAGGCCGAGCGCGATGAACGGGTGAAGGTCGCCGAGCGATCCGACGGTGGCCAGCACGATTCGATGTTGCACGGTCTTGACCTTTCCTCACACACGGCGTTGATACCCCGCGTATTCTTCTGCGGCCGCCCAGTAGTGAAGCCGCCCGGAAGCCCGTAAAGTATCAGCCTCCGCTCATGATATCCGGCCGACCTGGATTCGATCTTGTGGTGAACATAGTGAATGACGACAATCAGCGCCCGGCGTCCGGCGAGACGCCGGTCACCCGGGGGTTCCTGCACAGGTATCGATGGTGGCTCATCGCGGCACTCGCCGTCATCGCCGTCGGGGTGTTGATCGTTGTCATTGTGCAGCGCCGCTCGGTGAGTTCCCAAGGCGCGAGTGGGGGGCGGGGCGGGCGGGGCCAGAACGGACCGGTGGCGGTGTCGATCGCCACGCTCACGCCGGGCGACATCGACGTGCGCATCCCGGCGCTGGGCACCGTCACCTCCTTCGCCAACGTCACCGTGCGTACGCAAATCAGCGGCATCCTGCAGAAGATCGTCTTCGTCGAAGGGCAGCTCGTCCATGAGGGCGACTACATCGCCCAGATAGACCCCCGCCCGTACCAGGCCGCATTGCTGCAACAGCAGGGCAACCTGCGCCGGGACGAAGCGCTGCTTGCCGATGCCCGGCTCGACCTCAAGCGCTACGAAGGACTGGTCAAGGAAGACTCCATCTCCCAGCAATCCGTGGACACCCAGCGTGCGCTGGTCGATCAATATGCGGGAACCGTCCTCTCCGACCAGGGTTCCTTGAAGACCGCCGAGGTCAATCTCACCTACACGCGCATCGTCTCGCCGGTGACGGGCAGGGTCGGCATACGGCAGGTGGACCAGGGGAACTACGTGACCCCGGGGGATACCAACGGAATCGTCGTGATCAACCAGGTGCAGCCCATCAGCGTTCTGTTCACCATCCCCGAGGATAACGTGACCACGCTCATGAAGCAGGTCAACGGCGGCGCCGCGCTGAAAGTCGAAGCCTACGATCGGGCCAACAGCATCAAACTCGACGAAGGCAGGCTCCTCACCGTCGACAATTCCATCGACACCACGACCGGCACGGTCAAGCTGCGCGCGGAATTCGCGAATGCGGATGGCGCGTTGTTCCCCAATCAGTTCGTGAACGTCCAGCTGCTCGAGAACGTTTTGCGCAACCAGCTCACCATGCCGAACTCCGCCGTGCGGCGCGGCGCCCCCGATGGCGTGGTGACGACCTTCGTCTACCTTGTCAATGCGGACAGCACGGTCACGGTGCGGCCCGTCACCCTGGGCGTCGTCGACGGCGAGCGCGTTGCCGTGACCGCGGGTTTGAACGCCGGGGACCGCGTGGTCACCGAAGGCGGCGACCGCCTGCGGGACGGCGCCACCGTGCAACTCCCGGCTGACGTGCCCCCTGCCGCCGCCCCTGCCACGCCGGCGGCCGACGCTGCGGCACCTGTTCCCGGGCAGAAACGCTCGCGTCACTCGAAGAAGCGCGGCGACGGCGCCGAACGCGGGGACGGGCCGCCATGATGCCGGGCGACGCTGCATAGCGAGTCGTGAACCCCTCACGCATTTTCATTCTGCGTCCGGTGGCCACCACGTTGTTGATGGTGGCCATCCTGATCGTGGGCGCCATGGGCTATCACCAGCTGCCGCTCTCGGCGCTGCCCGAGGTGGCGTATCCGACCATCCAGGTGCAGACCTTCTACCCGGGGGCGAGCCCCGAGGTCATGACATCGGCCATCACCGCGCCGCTCGAAAAACAGTTCGGCCAGATGCCCGGCTTGAATCAGATGTCCTCGACCAGTTCGGGCGGCGCCTCGGTCATCACGCTGCAGTTCAACTTGACCCTCGCCATCGACATCGCAGAACAGGAAGTGCAGGCGGCCATCACGGGCGCGCAGAATCTGTTGCCGCAGGATCTGCCCGCGCCGCCGATCTACGCCAAGGTCAATCCGGCCGATGCACCGGTGTTGATCCTGGGCATCACGTCGAACGTCATGCCGCTCACCGAGGTGCAGGACCTCGCCGACACCCGCATCGCGCAGAAAATTTCGCAGATCAAGGGTGTCGGCGTGGTCAGCATCAGCGGGGGCCAACGCCCCGCGGTGCGCGTCGTGATCAACCCGCGCGCGCTCGCCGCCTACGGTCTGAATCTGGACGACCTGCGGACCACCATCAGCAACGCGAACCAGAATGGTCCCAAGGGCACGCTCGATGGTCCTAGCGTGGCCTACACCGTCAACACCAACGACCAGATCCGCGCGGCGGACGACTATGCCCGCCTGGTGATCGCCTACAAGAACGGCGCGCCGGTACGGCTCGGCGATGTGGCGAAGCTGGTCTCCGGAGCGGAGAACGCCAAGCTCGGCGGCTGGATGAACTCGACGCCGGCACTGATCGTCAACGTCCAGCGGCAACCCGGCGCCAACGTAGTCGACGTGGTGAACCGCATCCACGAACTGCTGCCCGCACTGCAAAGTTCGATGCCCGCCGGCGTGGACGTGGCCATCCTCACCGACCGTACCACCACCATTCGTGCGTCGGTGGCAGACGTCGAGTTCGAACTCGCGCTGTCCATCGTGCTGGTGGTGCTGGTGATCTACCTGTTCCTGCGCAATGTCCCGGCCACCCTCATTCCGAGCCTGTCCGTGCCACTGTCGCTCATCGGCACCTTCGCCATCATGTACCTCGCCGACTTCAGCCTGAACAACCTGTCGCTGATGGCGCTCACCATCGCCACCGGGTTCGTGGTGGACGACGCCATCGTCATGATCGAAAACATCTCCCGGTACATCGAGCTCGGCCGCTCGCCGCTGGAGGCGGCCCTGGAAGGTGCGGGGCAGATCGGCTTCACGATCATTTCACTGACGGTGTCGTTGATCGCCGTGCTGATTCCCCTGCTGTTCATGCAGGACGTGGTGGGCCGGCTGTTCCGGGAATTCGCCGTCACGCTGTCGGTCACCATTTTGATCTCCGCCGTGGTGTCCCTCACCCTGGTGCCCATGCTGTGCGCCAAATTCTTGAAGCCACGCACGGGCGCCGAACGCGAGGCCGAACACGGCCGCTGGTTCGGGGCCGTGGTGGACTGGTATGGGCACCGGTTGACCTGGGTGCTCGACCACCAGGCTCTCACCATGTGGGTGGCCACGGCGACCGTGGCCATCACGGCCATCCTGTACATACTGATCCCGAAGGGATTTTTCCCCGACCAGGATACGGGCCTGATCCAGGGCGTGTCCGAGGCGAGCGAGACGGTGTCGTACGCGGCCATGGCCGAACGTCAGCAGGCGCTCAGCGTCGCCATCCTCACCGACCCCGACGTGTTGAGCCTTTCCTCGTTCATCGGTGTCGACGGCAACAACGTCACCCTCAACAGCGGCCGTTTCCTCATCAATTTGAAGCCCCGCGACAAGCGCGCGTCGAACGTCGCAGACGTCATGACCCGTCTGCGCACCGAGACCGCCGACGTCCCGGGCGTCAAGCTCTACATGCAGCCGGTCCAGGATCTCACACTCGACAATACGGTGAGCCGGACCCAGTATCAGTTCACCATGGAAAGCGCCGACTCGACGGCGCTGTCGACGTGGACGCCCCGGCTCCTGACGGCACTGCGGCAGCTGCCCGACCTGTCGGACGTGGTGAGCAACGAAGAGGACAACGGGCTGGCCGCCTACGTGACCATCGACCGCGACAGCGCGGCGCGGCTCGGCATCAGCGTGGGCACCGTGGACAACGTGCTCTACGACGCCTTCGGTCAGCGCATCGTATCGACGATATTCACGCAGTCCAATCAATACCGCGTGATCATCGAAGCGGAGCCGAAGTCCTACGCGTCGGTCGAGTCGCTTGCCTCCCTGTACGTGCCCTCCTCCTCGGGCGGCCAGGTGCCGTTGTCCGCCATCGCCAAGGTGAACATCGAACGGCGTCCGCTGCTCATCAACCACCTCGCGCAATTCCCCGCGACCACGGTGTCGTTCAACCTGGCGGCGGGCGCCTCGCTCGGCGCCGCCGTCACCGCCATCGAGGACGCCGAACGCAAGCTGGCCATGCCGGAGAGCATCCGCACCACGTTCCAGGGCGCCGCGCTCGCGTTCAGCAACAATCTCAGCAACGAACTGCTGCTGCTGATCGCGGCGGTGCTGGTGATGTACATCGTGCTCGGGGTGCTCTACGAGAGCTTCGTCCATCCCGTCACCATCTTGTCGACGCTGCCGTCGGCGGGAATCGGCGCGCTGCTCGCCCTGATGATGGCGGGTGAGCACCTCACCATCATCGCCATCATCGGCATCATCCTGCTGATCGGCATCGTCAAGAAAAACGCTATTTTGATGATCGACTTCGCGGTGGTGGCCGAGCGCGACGAGGGTTTGAGCCCCCGCGAGGCCATCTATAAAGCCTGCCTGCTGCGCTTTCGCCCCATTCTCATGACCACCGTCGCCGCCATCTTCGGCGCCCTGCCGCTGATGTTCGGCACCGGCACCGGCTCCGAATTGCGTCATCCGCTCGGCGTCAGCATCGTCGGCGGCCTGCTCGTGAGCCAGGTGTTGACCCTGTTCACGACGCCGGTGATCTACCTGGCCTTCGACCGTCTCGCAACGCGTGTGCGCGGGTCACGGCGTCGGCCGGACCCCGGCGCCATCCCCGCGGATCTGCCCACGTGAACATCTCCGCCCCCTTCATCCGCCGTCCCGTGGCGACGATCCTGCTCACGGTGGGCGTGGCGCTGTGCGGCATCGTCGCGTTCTCCTTTCTGCCGGTGGCACCGCTGCCGCGTATCGACGTGCCGGCCATCTTCGTCTCCGCGAACCTGCCCGGCGCGAGCCCAGAGGTCATGGCCGCCACCGTGGCCACGCCCCTCGAACGCCATTTGGGCGCCATCGCCGATGTCGACGACATGACCTCGAGCAGCAGCGTGGGCACCGCCAACGTCCAGCTCACTTTCGGTGTCGACCGCGACATCGACGGCGCCGCGCGCGACGTCCAGGCCGCCATCGTCGCCTCGCATGCGGACCTGCCGTCGGCGTTGACGCGCAATCCGACCTATCGCAAGTTGAACAGCGCGTCCTTTCCCGTCCTCGCTCTGGCCATGACCTCCGACGTGTTGACGCAGGGCCAGATCTACGACGCCGCCGACGCCGTGATTTCGCAGCGCCTGTCGCAGGTGCAGGGCGTGGGCGGCGTGAACGTCAACGGCAGCGCGCTGCCCGCAGTCCGTGTCGAGATCAACCCGCTGGCGTTGACCAAGTACGGGATCGGCCTGCAGGACGTGCGCGCGGCGATCTCGAACGCGAACGCCAATTCTCCCAAGGGCGCGATCGAATCGGATCAGCTGCACTACCAGATCTACACCAACGACAACGCGCGCGACGCGACGCCCTACCGCAACCTCGTCATCGCCAACCGCAACAATGCGCCGGTGCGGCTCGGCGACGTCGCCCAGGTGCTCGACATGCAGGACGGTGCGACCGAGAACCTGCGCACCTACGGCCTGTTCAACGGCAAGCCGGCCGTGTTCGTCACCGTGTACCAGGAGCCCGGGGCGAACGTCATCGAGATGATCGATGCCGTCAAAGCTCAGCTGCCCACCCTGAAAAGCTCCATCGATCCCAAGATAGACCTGGTGGTGACGTTCGACCGCTCGATCACCATTCGCGGCTCGCTGCGTCAGGTGGAGGAGACCCTCGTGATCGCCGTGGCCATGGTCATCCTGGTGGTGTACATCTTCCTCAACAGCTACCGCGCCGCGCTCATTCCCGCCCTGGTGGTGCCGGTGTCGTTGATAGGCACCTTCGGAGCGATGTATCTGCTCGGCTACACGCTGGACAACTTCTCGTTGATGGCGCTCACCGTCGCGACGGGGTTCGTGGTGGACGATGCCATCGTGGTGATGGAAAACACCTCCCGGCACATCGAGACCGGCATGGGCCGCATGGCGGCCGCCCTGCTCGGCGCGCGCGAAGTGGGCTTCACGGTGGTGTCGATGAGTCTGTCGCTGGTCGCGGTGTTCATTCCCTTCATGTTCGCCGGTGGCCTCGTGGGACGCATCTTTCGCGAATTCACAGTCACGCTGTCGGTGTCTATTCTGATCTCGCTGGTCATTTCCCTGACCACGACGCCGATGATGTGCTCGCTGCTGCTGCAACGGGACAGCGAGCGCACTCCCTCGCGTTTCGCCCGCGCCTTCGACCGGGGCTTCGAACGCCTGCGCGCCGGCTACGTCGAAACGCTGGGCTGGGCGCTCGGTCATCCGCGCAGCATGATGCTGCTGCTGCTGGCCACCATCGGCTTGAACGTATATCTATACATCATCATTCCCAAGGGATTTTTCCCGCAGCAGGACACCGGCCAGTTGCAGGGGGGCATCCGCGGCGATGCGCAGAGCTCGTTCCAGCTGATGAAGCGCAAGCTTCAGCAGGTCGCCCACATCGTCCAATCGGACCCGGCGGTCAGCACGGTCACGGGCTCGGTGGGCTCGAGCGGCTTCGGTCCCGGCGGCAATGCCAACGCCAATCTCACCATCGCGCTCAAACCGCTCTCCACGGGCCGCTCGCCCGCGGATCAGGTGGTCGCACGACTGCGTCCGCAGTTGCTCAAGGTGAGCGGCGTCTCCACGTTCCTGCAGTCGGTTCAGGACATCGGCGGCGGCGGCGGCCGATCGTCCAACTCCCAGTATCAGTACACGCTGCTGGGGGACGATCTGATGGAGCTGCGTTCCTGGTCTCTCAAACTGCGCAACGCCCTGCAGGACCTCCCCGAGGTCACCGACGTCGACACCGACCTGCAGCCCGGCGGACTCGAGGCCGACCTGATCGTCGACCGTGACAGCGCGTCGCGGCTCGGACTCACCGCGTTGCAGATCGACAACGCACTGGGCGATGCGTTCGCGCAGTCGCAGGTGTCGACCATCTACAATCCGTTCAGCCCGCAGCAATACCACGTCGTCATGGAAGTCGCGCCGGAGTTCTGGCAAAACCCCGATACGCTCAAGAACCTCTACGTCAGCACCTCCGGTAATGCCGTCAGCGGCACCCAGTCCACGCAGGCCGTCGCCGGCACCACCGTGCTGCCGGGCGCGCAAGCCTCGAGTACCGCCGTGGCGCAGGATGCCGCGCGCAACCAGGCGTCGAATTCGCTGGCCAACGCGGGGCGCGGCAACACCTCCACCGGCTCCGCGGTGAGCGTTGCCACCGAGACCATGGTGCCGTTTTCCGCGTTCAGCACCTTTGCGGTCAGCACGACACCGGTGAGCGTGAACCACACCGGCACCTCGGTGTCGACGTCGATCTCGTTCAACGTCCCGGACGGCGAGTCGCTGGGCACGGCCATCGCTGCGATCGAAAAGAAAATGAGCGCCATCCACATGCCCGTCACCATCCAGGGCGGTACCTACGGAACCGCCAAACTATTCCAGCAGAGCAACAGCAACACCCCGCTGATGCTGCTCGCCGCGCTGGCCGCCATCTATGTGGTGCTGGGCGTGCTCTACGAAAGTTACAGCCAGCCGCTCACCATCCTCTCCACGCTGCCGTCGGCGGGCGTGGGCGCCCTGCTCGCGCTGCTCGCGACGGGGACCGAGTTCAGCCTCATCGCGTTTCTAGGAATCCTGCTGCTCATCGGCATCGTCAAGAAGAACGCCATCATGATGGTGGATTTCGCGCTGGATGCGGAGCGCACCCTGGGAATGGACCCGCGCGCCGCTATCGCCCATGCATGTTCGCTGCGCTTCCGGCCCATCATGATGACCACCTGCGCCGCGATCGCCGGCGCCCTGCCGCTAGCCGTCGCCTACGGCGACGGCACCGAGATGCGCCGCCCGTTGGGTATTTCCATCGTCGGCGGCTTGGTCGTGAGCCAGCTGCTGACCATCTACACCACACCGGTCGTGTATTTGTACGTGCATCGGTACTGGAAAAAACTCAAGCAGGCCAAACCGTCGCCGCCGGGTTCGAATCTGGAACTGGCGGGAGCCGGCACATGAAGACCCGGTCCGTGATGCCCCGGCGCATGAACCCCCGGCGCGCTACCCTCCGGGACGGGGTGCTCGTGCTGGCGGTCGCCTCGCTCACCGGCTGCGCGGTGGGACCCGATTACGTGCGACCCACGTTCCACGCCGTCGAGGTCTACAAGGAAGCGACGCCCGAGTGGAAGCCCAGCGAACCCGCCGACGCCCTGAATCGCGGTCCGTGGTGGGACATCTTCAAGGACGACGAATTATCCGGGCTCGAAGTACAGATCGCCGTCTCCAACGAAAACGTCAAGGCGACCGCAGCGGCGCTCGATCAAGCGCGCGCGCTGGTCGCAGAAGCCCGCGCGGGCTTCTGGCCGTCCATCTCCGCGAGCCTCGGCCTGCAGCGCGGCGCCGTCGGCACTCTGGGCACCGGCAGCACGGCCACCGCGGGCGTCTCTGCCAGCTGGACGGCGGACATCTGGGGACAGCTGAGGCGCACGGTGGAGAGCGACACGGATTCCGCGCAGGCCAGCGCCGCGGCCCTGGCCGCCGCCACCCTGTCGGCGCAGAGCACGCTCGCGATCGATTACTTCCAGCTCCGCGCGCAGGACCAGCTGCAACGCCTGCTCGACGACATCGTCGAGGCCGAGAAACAATCGCTCAAGATCACCGAGAGCCGCTACAAGTTCGGCGTCGCGGCCAAGGCCGACGTGGTCACCGCGCAGACCCAGCTCCTCAACAGTCAGGCCTCGCAGATCAACGCGCGCATCACACGGGCGACGTTGGAACATGCCGTCGCGGTTCTGGTCGGGCGGCAGCCCGGCGAATTTTCCTTGGCGCCCGTTCCCCTGCGCAGCGACGTCCCCACGGTGCCGGCGGGGATGCCGTCGAGCCTTCTCGAACGCCGCCCCGACATCTCAGAGGCGGAGCGCAGGGTGGCCGCCGCGAATGCCACCATCGGCATAGAAACCGCAGCGTACTACCCGACCTTGACGCTGACCGGCTCGGACGACTACTCCGGCCCTTCGTTCGGCAGGTTGATCCGCACCGCCAATCGCGTGTGGTCGGTGGGACCGTCGCTCGCCGAGACCATCTTCGACGGCGGCCTGCGCCGGGCGCAGGTGCTCTATGCGCGTGCCGCCTATGAAGGCCAGATCGACAGCTACCGCCAGACCGTATTGTCGGCGTTCGAACAGGTCGAGGATGAGATCGTCACCCTGCGGGTGCTCGAACAGCAGGCGGCGGTCGAAGACGCCGCGGTGTCGGCCTCGCTCGAGGCCGAGAAACTCACGCTCAACCAGTACAAGGCAGGAACGGTTCCCTACAGCAGCGTGATCACCGCCCAGACCACCCGGCTCGCCAGCGAGGAGAATGCGCTCACCGTGCTGTCGGACCGCCTGCAGGCCAGCGTCTCCCTCATCGTGGCGTTGGGCGGCGGCTGGAGCACCGCCGGCCTCGAGGCTGCCGCTCTCCCGCCGTAGCGCAACACTGCGGCGCCCCGCGGCGGCTGCGGCTCCCCGCATCATCAGCCTTCTTCGCGCAGCGCAACATGCGGTAACTGTGGTGCGGGCCACGGTTGCGGATTTTCCGATCGGTAACCTGAATTTCGACTTATGTCGAGAGATCCCAAGGTGAGTCCGACCCGGTGAACATCCACTCCCACACGCCGCGCGCGCGCATCATGGTGGTCGACGACCACAGCATCGTCCGTGACGGTCTGGCCGTCCTGTTGGAAAAGGATCGCCTATATGAAGTCGTCGCCTCGGTCGGTACCGGGCGGGAGGCCATCCTCGCCGCCCAGGACTTGAGACCCGAGGTCGTGTTGATGGATCTGGTGTTACCGGATCTGAATGGCATCGATGCGACCGAACATATTCTCGGTCACCTCCCCGCCGCCCGCGTGATCATTTTGTCGGCCAGTCATTCCGCCGAGCACGTCCATCGGGCTTTGCGTGCAGGCGCGCTCGGCTATGTCAGCAAATACGCCGTGGTCGGCGAGATCTCCCAGGCGGTCGACAGCGTCATCAAAGGCCAACGCTTCTTGAGCCCCAGCATCGCCCATCTCGGCGTCGCCGGAATGTTGAACTTGTCCCTGTCCCGCAGCCCCATCGAGCGCCTCACGACCCGCGAACGCGAGGTGCTGCACCGCATTTGTGCGGGTGCGTCGAGCGCCGAAATCGCGCGCCATCTTTACCTGTCGCGCAAAACGGTGGACACCTACCGCGGGCGTCTGATGTCGAAGCTGGGGGTGGGCAATCGGGCCGCCCTCATTCGTTTCGCCATCGAACACGAGATGACCACCCAATGAAGGACTTCCATGGGTCTTGAGTACAGCGCGGGTTTGCTGGACGACCCCTCCGTCGATCTGCACGACACCATCTTGTCGAACCGCCTTCGTTCGTCCGACGGGTGCCGGGTGCTCGTCGTCGATGACGATGACCTGGTGCGGGCACGCCTGGTCGCGCTGCTCAAGACGTCCAACTACGAGGTGGAGGTGGCGGCCTCCGGCGAGGAGGCGCTCGCGGTGTTGAAAGAATCACACTGTCAGATCGTCCTCACCGACTGGCAGATGGCCGACATGGACGGGCTGGCGCTGTGCCGCCACATACGCACCCGGCATCACGAATGCTACATCTACGTGATGATGCTCACCGTGCGGGCCACCAAGGAAGACGTCCTCGCAGGTCTTGCCGCCGGTGCGGACGACTACGTGGTGAAGGGCGCGCCGGTGGAGGAGATCCTGGCGCGTGTCGAGATCGGACGCCGCATCACCCACGTCGAGACGTCGCTTCGCACCAGCAACCAGGAGAACCGCCGGCTCGCCACCACCGATCCGCTGACGGGGGCGAACAACCTGCGTTACCTCATGACCCATCTGCCGCGCGAGCTTGCACGCTGCCGACGCTACGAACATCCCCTGGCAATCCTGAGCTGCGACATCGACGCGTTCAAACGCGTCAACGACGATCACGGGCATCCGGCGGGCGATCTCGTTCTGCAGGCGTTCACCCTCCGCTCGCAGGGCTGCCTGCGCAAGACCAGTGACTGGCTGGCCCGCGTCGGCGGCGATGAATTCGTGATCGTGCTGCCCGAGACGACGCTGCTGGGCGCCAACGTGGTCGCCCGCAAACTGCGTCACGTGATCGCGGGACATCCGGTGGCCACCCTCACCGGCCCGGTGAGCTTCACGGCGAGCATCGGCGTGACGGCGTTGGAATCGGGCGCCACCGGCTCGGGCGCCGCGGCGTTGAAAAATCTGCTGCACGCGGCGGATCGAAATCTCTATGCCAGCAAAAGACGCGACTGACGCGCGGGGAGGATCGATGAAACCTATTGAACATCCAGTCTCGCCCCGAACCCGGACAGCCCGCCCCCCCGGCACGGCGCGCGGCCAGGACGGCCGACTCGACGACGAGTTCAATTCGTTGAGCGGACTGTTTCGCGCACGTCTGCAGAGCGAGCGGATGCATTTCGCGAGCCTGAGCGCGGCGCTGGCACATGCCGAGGAGAGTCCGGGCAAGATTTTCGAGGACGTGAATTTTCGTGCGCACCGTTTGAAGGGCACGGCGGCGATATTCGAATTCAAGGACATTGCCGCCGCCGCGCATGCGCTGGAATACGCTGCCAAAGCCGCCATCGCCACGCGCGCACCGAACAGCGACGCCGCGGTCTGGTCGGCCTTGGTGGCCCTCGTGAGCCTGCTCGCCGACTTCGAGACCGACGCCCCCGTGCTGCCGGGCTTCGCTGCCGTGGCGGTATAGGGCGGTCGGCTACCGCGCTGCGAACCGGCCGAGCTTTACAGGCGCGTGGGGGGATGGCGATCTGCGCTGCGTCGGCCGTATACTGGTCTTGAACATGACGTTACTCGCCGATCATTCATAAACGGCGGAACGATGTTGGCTTTTTAGGGGGAACACAATGAAGAACGAAGCATTTACCTGCATGGCGGTGCTGTGCCTGAACGGTTTATTTTTGTCCGCGCGCCCCGTCGGGGCGCAGGCAACGACCGCGACCGACGCCACGCCGGCGGACAAGACGGTGGTGGATCAGAGCACCGCGAACACCAGTACGCTCGATGAAATAGTCGTCACCGGTACGCCGCAGGCCGCGGGATTGAAGAAGCTCGATGCCAGCTTTTCGATCAACACGGCAAGTCTCGAGGAAATCCGCACCGCACAGCCGTCGAGCGCGGCGGACCTGCTCAAAATCGTCCCGGGCGTCTGGGCTGAATCGAGCGGCGGCGAGACTGGCGCGAACATAGAACTGGTCGGCTTTCCCGGCGGTGGCGATGCGCCCTACGTGACGTATCAGCTGAACGGGGCGCCCATCTATCCGGCCTCCACGCTCTCCTTCATGGACAACTCCTCGCTGTTCCGTCTCGATGAGTCCGTCGAACGCGCGGAGTTCGTGCTGGGCGGTCCCGCGGTCGTGTTTTCCAACGGCCAGATCGGTGAAACGGCGAACTTCATCCTGCGTCAGGGCACCGCGAAGGCGCAGGGCGATCTCGCCGTCACGTTCGGCTCCGAGGGCATGTACCGGATCGACGGCTTCTACAGCGGCCCGATCGCCCAGGACTGGTACATGAGCATCGCCGGGTTCTATCGCGATTCGAACGGCGTGCGCAGCCCGCAGTACCCCTCCGATATCGGTGGTCAGCTGACCGGCACGCTGACCCACACGTTGGACGCGGGCAGCATCATGTTCTACGCGCGCGTGCTGAGCGACAAGAATTTGTTCATCACCGACGTGCCGCTCAGCGTGAGCGCGAACGGTCGCGGTGTGTCGCCGTTCCCGGGCTTCAGTGCGCTGACCGGCACCTTCGCAGGCAACGCGCTGCGCGGGTTGCAGGTCCAGGAGTTTCCAGGCACGCCGCCGGGCACCATCAGTGCCGACCTCGCGGATGGGCGCGGCGCGGACATCCATGTATTCGGTTCCGATCTGGATCTGGACTTGGGCGCCTGGAAGCTGAGCAACAAACTCGGCTTCACGGCCGGCAACGTACCCACCAACGCCTTGTTCAACAACCTCAGTCCGCAGACCATGGGGTCGTTCACCGCCTCGCAGGTGAACAGTGCCAACAACACGCCGGCGGTGCTCGCGGCCGCGGGCGGCGTAGCCGCCACGGGCGGCACGGCGACCTACGTGAACGGCGGCGGTGCCGTCGATCCCGCCACCCAGGTGGCCTCGGTGGGGTTCTGGGTCGTGGACAAGCGGATCCGCGCCTTCACGGACGAGTTGCGCTTCTCCACCGATTTGTTCACCGGCAATTCCCTGACCGTCGGTGGCTACTTCGCGAGCTATTCCTCCGATGACACCTGGTATCTCGGCAACAACCTGTTGATCACCGCCCAGCCGAACGCACAGCTGATCGATCTGACCCTGAACAACGGCGCTCAGGTCACGCGCAACGGCCAGATCAGCGGCTCGTTCTACAGCCTGGTCGACTACTTCGACGGCCGTAACACCGCCCTGTTCCTTTCGGATCAATGGCGCGTGGGCTCGTGGCTGTTCGATGCGGGTTACCGCCTGGAGAACCAACGCATCAACGGCAGCATCGAGAACGACAGCAGCGTGGATCTGGACAATAATGCCCTGACGCTCTACAACAACGGCACCAGCGTCGCCAACGGCTCGTTCACCCCGGTGCACTACGACCACACCCTGGGTTCGTATTCGGCGGGCGCGAACTACGAGATCACGCAGCGTATGAGCGTCTTTGCCCGCTGGACGGAAGGCGTCCACTTTCCCGGCTTCGACGACCTGCGCAACGGCCAGCCGCAGTCCCAGCACGTGGAGAACGCCGAAGTGGGTTACCGCGCGCAGAGCGACACCTTGTATGGATTTGCGGATGTGTTCCGCACCCAGTTCGCGGGTGTGCCCTTCCAAGCCTTTCTCGCCGACGGCACCAACTACACGGCGAGCTACGGCTCGGTGGCCTATGGCGTGAAGCTCGAGGGCCGTTGGCAGCCGCTCGCCGCGTTGAGCTTCAACCTTACCGGCGATTATCAGCACGCCCGGTACCGTGGCTTCACGGGTACCGCGACCAACGACGATGAGCTGCAGCGTCAGCCCAAGCTGCAGTTTCGGTTCACGCCGGAATACCACCTGCCGCTGCCCTGGGGTGAACTGCGCGCCTTCGCGACCTACAGCTTCATCGGTGCCCGCTATTCCGACCCGGCCAACACGCAGTACCTGCCGAAGTACTACACCCTCGATGCCGGTCTCGTCGCCGGCTTCGGTTCGAGGTTCGAGGTTCGTCTGCAGGGCACCAATCTCACCGACCAGCTGGGTTTGACCGAAGGCAATGCGCGGGTGATCACCTCCGGCATCACCGGCGGCTTCGAACTCGCACGTCCCATCTTCGGACGCGAGGGACAGGTGCAGTTGCGCTACAAATTCTAGGTCCGCGCAACGCGATGCGCGCCCGGTTGCTGGCGCTCTGCGCCACCTTGCCGGTGGCCGTGACGGGCGCTGCCGCCGCCGTCACGGCGGCCGACTCGTTCACGTTGCAGGCCACCCAGCAGGATCTCGGGAATTATTATCCGACCTATCTCGCCAACGGCTATTGGTCGGTCGCGAGTTCCCCCCTCGGCGTGGCGCCGACGTCCTCACAGATGGTCGGACTCATGGATCGTACTCCGGGCGACGTGTCACGACCGGCCGCCGTGCCTGAGTGGAATGAAATCGACTACTTCGACGGCGCGCACTGGCTGAGCGGTGGCAACGTCACGACGCCTGCGTTCAGCCACTACCGGCAGAGCCTCGACATGCACGGCGCGGTGCTGCGCACTCGCTATCGCTGGCGGGCGGGCGCGCATACCAGCGACCTGTCCACCACCACTTTCGTCAGCCAGAGCGATGCGCATCTTGCGGCCGTCACGCTCGAGCTGACGCCGCGTTTTTCGGGCAGGATCCGTCTGCGATTCACGCTGCGCGGGCTTCCTCCACCGGTACGGCTGCCGCTCGCGCGCCTCAGTGCGGAGCAATTTGCCGCCGCCGCGGACGCGGCCAGCCAGCCCGATCTTGCCGCCGGCGGCAATCGCAGCGCGATCTGGTATCCCGGTCAGGTGAACATCGTGACGTCGGGCGGCGACGCGGCCGCGCGAATGCTGTGGATGGACGCGGGCGCCGTGGGCGACCGGCGTCTGGGTCTTGCCGTCGCGGTGGCGCTGCCGGCGACGCTGCGTCAGGTGCGCACCCGGTTCACGAGCGAGGAAGGCGTGCTCGGGCTCGAGGTCGACGCGCAGGTACAGCGCAACCGACGCTATCGCGTCACCAAGTACGTCGCCGCGTCGGCCGAGGGCTGGGGCGGCGACGCGGCTGCCGATCGCATCCTGGCGGGCCGATTTCGCAGCACCGGATTGCGGGCGCTGCAGGCGGCACACAGCCGCGCCTGGGAGAAACTCTGGCGAAGCGACATCGAAGTCGGCGGCGACTCGACCCTTCAGCGCACGATTCACTCGGACCTCTTCTACCTGCTGGAAAATACCACCGCGGGGACCACCTGGCCCGTGGCCGCCTGCGGATTCAGCAGCCATTACTTCGGCCATGTTTTCTGGGACAACGATCTCTGGGTGTTCCCCGCATTGCTGCTGCTGCACCCGGAGCGCGCCAGACCGTTGATCGAATTCCGCGTGCGCACGCTGCCGCAGGCGCTCGCGCGTGCCGCCGCGCACGGCTTTCCCGGCGCGATGTATCCCTGGGAGGCCGACCCTGGAACGGGCGAGGACGTCACACCGGCCTTCGCGGTCGAAAATGCCGACCGGGAGATCCACGTCGACGGGGCGGTGGCGCTCGCCCAGTGGCAGTACTATCTCGCGAGCGGTGACCGCGGCTGGCTGGCGAGCCAGGGCTATCCGGTGCTCTCCGCCGTCGCGGATTTCTGGGCGGCGCGCGTCACCCCGAACGCCACACGCGACCGCTTCGAGGTGCTCGACGTCACGTCGCCGGAGGAGGATTACCTGCACGTGGACAACGAAATCTACACCAACGAGGTCGCCTGGCGCAGCTTGCAGGCCGCCATCGAGGCCGCGAAAGTTCTCGGCCGCACCGCGCACGCAGGTTGGCTCACCGTCGCCGACCGGCTGTATCGACCGGCCCGTACCACGGGCGGCACGTATCAGGATTTCGACCCCAGCACGCCGCACGACAAGACCACGTCCTGGATGGCAACGTCGGTGCCCATGCTCAGCATCCCGGCGCTCGGCTTCGATGCCGACGGCGCCACGCTGCAAGGGCTGCTGCGACACTCGGTCGAGGCGATCGGCAAGGTCCGCGACCGCGCCAACCAGATGATCCTGGTGATGCTCGCCATCCAGGCGACGGTGGCCGGCAATACCGCGTATTTCGCCGACTTCCTCGGCGCCGCGCCGTCCAGTGCTGCGCCGGGCGGCGGCGCGGCAGACAGCGCCGCGTCGGGCGGCGCCGATCCGTTCCTCAAGCCCCCCTTCAACGTGCGCAGCGAAACCCCGCAGAACGATTCGATATACCTGCTCGCCACCTCCGGCGGATATCTACAGGCTTTTTTGTTCGGCTTGAGCGGGCTGCGGCTCGATACCCATGGCCTCGCAGAGAAGTTTCCGCCCGCGCTGCCGCCGTCGCTCAGCTTCCTCAAACTCAAGAATCTCAACGTGCGCGGTCGCTCGATGGATGTCATGATCTCGAGAAAATCCGGTCGGGTTCAACGTACCGTGACGCCGCATCTGCCGTGAAGTGCGCAGTCTCCACATCGCTGCACCGGCGCGCTGCCTGCCGGCCCACGCGGGCCGTCGGCCTTGCGATGGTCATCGCGTCGGCCCTGTGGTCCGTGCTGACCGCACCCACTCACGCGGCTGCCCCCGCCCGTGCGGCCATACCGGCCCTCGCCGCCGGCGCACCACCCGTACCGACCCACCCCGCGCCTCCGCAAGACCTCTTTCCCGGTCTGTTCGCCGCGGTGCAAGAGTCCGAGCTGCTGCCCGACGGCAAGGACTTTGCCGATGCCATACCCAAGGTGCCGCCGGCGCAGATCATGTCGGCGTATCGCGCCCGGCAACCCTCGACCCCGCAAGCCCTGCGCAGTTTCGTCCTCGAGTATTTTTCCCTGCCGCCGGCCGTGCTGGCGCCGGCGGCGGCGCCGGACACGGTCTCCATCGTGGAGCATATCGACCGGTTGTGGGATCCGCTCACGCGGCGCACGACCACGGCGTCCCCGTATTCTTCGTTGTTGTCGCTGCCGCACGCCTATGTCGTGCCGGGTGGACGCTTCCGGGAAATCTACTATTGGGATTCGTACTTCACCATGCTGGGCCTGCTCGAGAGCGGGCGTCGTTCCCTGGTCGAGGACATGGTGAAAAATTTTGCGTACCTCATCGACACCTACGGACACGTGCCGAACGGAGCCCGCACCTACTACCTCAGCCGCTCGCAGCCGCCCTTTTTCTTCGCCATGGTAGGCCTGCTCTCGCCCGACGATCCCGCCGCGGCGTATGCCCGCTACCTGCCTGAATTGCGCCGCGAGTATGCATTCTGGATGAACGGAGCCCTGGGTCTGCGGCACGGCGCGGCACGGCGGCGGGTGGTGGCGCTCGCCGACGGCACCCTCCTCAACCGCTACTGGGACGATCGCGACACGCCGCGCGACGAGTCCTACCGCGAGGATACGCAGCTCGCGCGGTCGAGCGGACGCGAGCCGCGGCGGCTGTATCGCGACATTCGCGCCGCCGCGGAGAGCGGGTGGGACTTTGGCTCAAGATGGTTCGCCGACGGTAAAACGACCGCCACGCTCGACACGACCGAGATCGTGCCCGTCGATTTGAACAGTCTGCTGTTCGGTCTGGAGCGGGCCATCGGTGACGGCTGCGGGCGAACACGGGACGCCGCATGCAGCCGTGAGTTTGCGCGCCGGGCCACCGCCCGCCACGCAGGCATCGACAAGTACCTGTGGAACGCGCGGCGCGGCGCTTATCTGGACTACCGCTGGACCCGCCGCGAGAGCGTGCCGCGGCTGTCGGCGGCCACCCTGTATCCGCTGTTCGTCGCCGTGGCCGGCGACTCGCAGGCGGCCGCGGTCGCGCGGGCCACAAACCACGACTTGCTCGCGGCAGGCGGTGTGGTCACGACTCCCTTCGCCACGGGGCAGCAATGGGACGCCCCGAACGGTTGGGCGCCGTTGCAGTGGATCGCCGTGGACGGCCTGCGTCGATATGGGCAGGCCGCGCTCGCGGCGACCATCGCCTGCCGCTTCATGACGAGCGTCGAGGCGGTCTACGAGGACACCGGCAAGCTGGTCGAGAAATACGATGTGATCACGACCGGCCGCCGCGGCGGGGGCGGCGAGTACCCGCTACAGGATGGCTTCGGCTGGACGAACGGCGTCATGCGAAAACTCGTCACGCTGTATCCTCCGGCGGCAGGGCATCAGACCGTGGCGCAATGCCTGGCCACTGCCGGTGGTGACGATCCGGCGGCCTCCAAGGTGAAATAGAACGTGGCGCCGTGTCCCGGTTTACCCTCCCCCCAGACCCGGCCGCCATGCCGGGCGACGATGCGCTTGACCGTGGCGAGGCCGATGCCGGTGCCTTGGAATTCCGCGTCGGGATGCAGCCGTTGGAACACGCCGAAGAGTTTGGCGGCGTAGTTCATGTCGAAGCCGGCGCCATTGTCGCGTACGAAATAGCAGCACTGCCCGTTCAGTTCCAGGCTGCCGAACTCCACCCTGGCTTGCGCGCGCCTGGCCGTGAATTTCCATGCATTGCCCAGCAGATTTTCGAGCACGATCTGCAGCAGATGCGGATCCGCCTCGACCTGCACGCCGGGCTCGACGCTCAGTTCCACCGAGCGACCGTGCGCACCCTCCTGCAACGACGAGGCGACGGTGACCACCAGACTGGACAGATCGAAGACCACGCGCTGCGGCTCACCCCGGTTGATGCGCGCCAGATGCAGCAGATCGTCGATGAGCCGCGACATGCGTTGCGCGGCGCCACGCACGATGTCGAGCCGGCGGCGCCCTTCCTCGGTCAAGCCCAGCGCATCCTCCTCGAGAAGGAGTGCGCTGAAGCCGTCGATGGAGCGCAACGGTCCGCGCAAATCGTGTGCGACCGAGTAACTGAAGGAATCCAGCTCACGGTTCGCGGTTTCGAGATCCGCCACCAATTTGCGCCGCGCCTGCGCGAGATGTACGTGCGAGCGTACGCGCGCCAGCAGTTCCTGCGCGGTGAATGGTTTGGTCAGGTAGTCGTCCGCGCCCGCATCCAGACCTTCGATGGTCGACCCCTCCCCGGCACGGGCCGACAACAAGATCACCGGCACCACGACGGTGGCGGGCGCGGCACGCATCTCGCGGACCAGCTCGACGCCCGTGAGCCGCGGCATCATGACGTCGCTGAGCACGAGATCCGGCGCGCGGACCCGGATCATGTCGAGCGCCTCCCTGCCATCGTTGGCCGTGACCACCTCGTAATACGGAACCAGCAGGCTCGCGATGTAACGGCGCAGGTCCGCGTTGTCGTCCACGACCAAGATCTGCGCTCTGGGGCCTTTCCGGGTGCGGTCCGATCCGAGGTCGGGCATCGCGCCTTCGCGCGCGGCGGAGGGGGGTTCGATCCCACGGGCCGCTTCGACGACGTGCGCCTGCGGCGCGCTCGTGTAGCCCGCAGGTTCGTACGGGTCGGTTCTCGCGTCCACCGCCGAGTGCAATACCGACTCCTCGCGAAGATGAGCAAACCCCTTGGGAATCTCGATTCGAAAAGTGCTGCCCGCGCCGGGAGTGCTCGTGGCGCTGAGGCGTCCGCCATGCAGTTCGACCAGTTCGCGCACGAGCGCAAGACCGATGCCGGCTCCCTCGTGCGTCCGTCCCACGGCGCCCTCGACACGGTGAAAGCGCTCGAAGATGCGGGGCAGCTCGGCCGCCGCGATGCCGGTGCCCGTGTCGATGACCTCCACCACCGCCCGTTCCGGCAGTTCGTCCACGCGTACCGTGACGGAACCGGACCAGGTGAACTTGAAGGCGTTGGACACGAGATTCGGAATCACTTTCTCCCAGAGGTCCCGGTCGATCCAGACGGGCTCGGACAGCCTTGGGCAGTCCAAGACCAACTGCAGCCCGGCACGATCGAACGCCGCCTGGAACATCCCGGCAAGGTTGGCGGTCGCCGACGCAAGATCCACCGGTGCGAACGTGCCGCCCAGACGGCCCGCTTCGAGCCGCGAAAAATCCAGCAGCGCGTTGACCATTTTCAGGAGGCGCAGCGCATTGGCGTGGGCCAGCTGCAGCCGCCCGCGGTGGGTTGCGTCGAGCGACGGATCGTCGTCTGCAAGGGCCTCCTCGAGCGGCCCCAGCATGAGCGTCAACGGGGTGCGAAACTCGTGGCTGATGTTGCTGAAGAACGCGGTCTTGGCGGCGTCCAACTCACTGAGCTTTTTATTGGCGTCCCGCAACCGTCGGTTCGCGGCGTCGAGTTCGCGGCTGCGCTGCAGCACTTCGCGCTCCATATCCCGCGTACGACCGCGTAGTTCCTGCCCTGCTTCGTCCGCACGGGCGATATCCGTGACGTCCACCGCCCGGTGCAGGATGTACCGGATTGCACCCGCCGCTGACAAGATGGGGATGTTGCGCGGACTCCAATAACGGGCCTCGAAGCCGCCGTCCGGCAGAGGAATGTCGTACTTCTGCACAGCCATGGTGTCGGCAGCCCTGGTGGCCAGCACTCGCTCCAGCGACGCCCGCAAATTCGCGGTTGCATTTGCCGTCGCGTCGTCTGGATTGTCCGGAAACAGCTCGAACAGGCCCCGTCCAATCGTCTCCTCGAGCGTGGACCCCGTGGAGGCGAGGCGAGCCTTGGTGGCGGCCACCGCGGTGAACCTGGGCGAGTCGGGCAGGAGTACCAGCAACACGTCCGGGGACTCTTCGAAAAACAGCTGGAAATCCAAGGCTCACCCTTGCGCGGTCGGGCTTCGATGCTGGCGCACGGCCCGCGCCATCGTCCGGAATTCATCGTCAGTTCCTGGCTACTGCGATGCAACATCGGTCATCCCCGCGGGCCGGCATGCTGCCATACTACGAAACTTACTAGGTAACATGGTTGAGGCTAATGAAAACTAAAGCAGCCATCGCGTACGCAGCCGGCAAGCCGCTGGAAATTGCCATGGTCGATTTGCAGGGGCCGGGCCCGGGAGAAGTCCTGGTCGAGATCAAGGCCACCGGCATCTGTCACACGGACGAGTTCACCCGCTCGGGCGCCGATCCGGAGGGACTGTTTCCCGCGATTCTCGGTCACGAAGGAGCCGGCATCGTCGTCGACGTGGGCCCGGGCGTCACGTCGGTCAAGAAGGGTGACCACGTGATACCGCTCTACACGCCGGAATGCCGTCAATGTAAGTCGTGTCTCTCCCAGAAGACGAATCTGTGCACGGCGATACGTGCCACCCAGGGCAAGGGGCTGATGCCGGACGGGACCAGCCGGTTTTCCATCGGCAAGGATCTGATCCACCACTACATGGGCTGCTCGACTTTTTCGAATTTCACGGTGCTGCCGGAGATTGCAGTGGCCAAGATTCGTGAGGACGCCCCGTTCGACAAGGTCTGCTACATCGGCTGCGGTGTCACCACAGGCATCGGCGCAGTCATCAACACCGCCCAGGTGGAACCCGGTGCCAACGTGGTGGTCTTCGGCCTGGGTGGCATCGGCCTGAACGTCGTCCAGGGCGCGAGGCTCGTGGGTGCCGACAAGATCATCGGCGTCGACATCAACCCGAAGCGCCGGGAACTCGCCGAGAAATTCGGCATGACCCATTTCGTCAACCCAAAGGAGGTCGGCGGGGATTTGGTCGCCCACCTGGTCGATCTGACCAACGGCGGCGCCGACTACAGCTTCGAATGCATCGGCAACGTCGAGCTCATGCGCCAGGCACTCGAATGCTGCCACCGCGGCTGGGGAGTGTCCGTCGTGATCGGTGTCGCCGCCGCCGGCAAGGAGATCCACACCCGACCCTTCCAACTCGTCACCGGACGCGTTTGGAAAGGCTCCGCCTTCGGCGGCGTGCGCGGCCGCACCGGCGTGCCGAAGATCGTCGACTGGTACATGGAGGGCAAGATCAACATCGACGATCTCATCACCCATACGCTGCCGCTCGAGAAGATCAACGACGCCTTCGACCTGATGCACAGCGGCGAGTCGATACGCAGCGTCGCGGTGTATTAGCGGCTGAGGGGACGGCCAGGGGCCGCATGCCATAAATACATATGGCTTCAACGTAGGTTGCCGTACGGCCGACGTGAACGATGCGGTCCAGAGCGCCGGACGATGCGGTCGGCGACTCGCTGTCGCGCGACCGCATCGCCATCGTCGGCCATTCCATGGGCGGGTACACAAAGTCCCTTCCCCGCGGCCATGTCGGACCCCGCTCCCCGCTGCCCCCGCCTCAGATCCCGCCGAACCAGCTCTCGCCGGAATTCTCCCAGTAGCCGCCGGGGTAGCGGTTCGTCACCTCGATGGCGGTGATCCATTTCGGATTCTTGTAACCAAGCTTGGTGGCCATGCGCAGTCGCAACGGAAATCCAAACGGGTCGGCCAGGGTCTCGCCCGCGTAACGGGTCGCGAGCAGAGTCTGCGGATGCAACGCCGTCGCCATGTCGATGCTGCTCGGATAGTCGTCCGCCGTCTTGAAGGCGACGTACTTGGCTTGCAAGTCGCCGCCCACCCGCTCGAGGAAGCTGCGCAGGGTGGGTCCGGACCACCCGCCGATGTAGTCCCACCCCTCGACGCAGACGTGCCGGACCACCATCTGCGATTCCGGCAGCGTCGCGAAGCGCTCCGCAGTCCAGGGTCGTTTGTCGCCGATCAGACCGGACAGCTCCAGGCGCCACCGCCCCGGATCGACGGGTTTGACCTCGGTGATGTCGTAGTAGGCATTGAACTTGGGCGGCTTCAAGATCATCGACGCAGGATACGTGGGCGCTAGATGGCGCGGGTCGAACAGCGCCGCCTGCACCCGATCGTTCCAACGGGAAATCAAATTGAGCCCCTGGCCCACCGAGCTCGATGAACTCACGTCGCAACCGGTCAACATCGTCAACGCACCGAGCGAGATGCCGCCGCGCAGCAGGCCGCGACGTTCCAAGGAACGGATCAACGGGCGATGATCTTCCAAGATCGCGGGCGTGGGCGGCCGGTCGGGTCGGAACGGGGATCTCATGCGCGCGGCCGCCTCACGTGCGCACCCGCCTCACGGACGTCCCCGCCGACGGGGACACGCGGCCCGCCGCTCACCATGGCCCACAGCGTCCGGGGCACCAGGATCGACAAGGCCACGTGCACGACGAGGAAGCCCACGATCACCGCCATGCCGATGAAGTGCTCGATGCGGGCGGCCTGGAAGCCACCGAGCACCGCGACCGCGACTGAGAACTGGATGGGCTTCCAGACACACAGACCCGTGACGATTTGCGACACCCCCGCCACGATCACGATGACGTACAGGAGTTTTTGCACGGCGTTGTAGACCGTCAGATCACCATGCTCGATCCTGAGGTGCATCGTGTCGCGAAGTGTTTGGAGCACCTCGCTCATGCGGATCGGCAGCAGGCGCTCCCGCAGCCGGCCCGTCACGGCCCCATAGATCAAATATGCGAGGCCGTTGATGGCGAGCAGCCACATCCCGGCGAAATGCCAGAGCAGGCTCGGTGCCGCCCAACTGCCGAGCCGCAGATACGGGGCGAAGTGCAGCCCGTTGACGATGACGAAATCGTCGTAGATTCCCCAGCCGGACCCGATCATGACCAGCATGGCGGCGGCGTTGGTCCAGTGCATGATGCGCACCGGCAAAGGATGCAGCCGGCGGGCCCCGGAAATCACGCGGTTGGCGGTGGATGTCGTCATGGCGGGGCGGGCGCTCATACGTCAATGCGACGGATGCGCCAAACCCATGCGGACCATCTCATCGGCCGCCAGGGCATCGCCGTTGCCCTGGTAGGACGGGAAGGCCTCGAGCTGTCGAGGCGTGAAGTCGAGAATTTCAAGTTCGTTGCCCAGCAGCACCATGGCCTCGATGGGCACCGCGATGGGCCGGGCCCGCCATCCAAACACTCCGCCGTAGTTCACGACCACCTCCACGCGCCCGCTGCCGAGCCGTACCACTTGCAACACATGCCCCAATACCGCCCTGCTTTCGATGGGCCGAAGCACCACGCGGTTGATCAGATCACCGACCCGAACCGGCTGCGGAAAACGACGCGCGGCGAACACGGTGAGATCGACGCCCGGGGGCGCCGGCGCCTGCGCCCGCCCCACGACGCTGACGGTCAACAGCGTGGCGAAAACGGCGATCGAGGCGGCGCCCACACGCATCACCCGACTCCATACCTTACGCGGATCACCTTGACGATCGCAGGCGGCATTTGCTGCAGATGGTGTGCGTGACCGGCGTAGAGAAGTCCGATCTCCCGCCTGAGATCGAAGTCTTTAAGAGCCGGTCGCACGACGCCCTTGGCGACATAGCACTGCGGCATGACCGTGATGCCGAGCCCGGCACGCACCAGGGTCAGGACCTGGTCGTCGCTGGTGCTGCGGAACGCGAAGAAGGGACGCACGCCGCGCTCGGTAAAATGGCGGCTGGTTTCCGTGAGTACTTCGCAGTGACGGCGCACGATCATGGTTTCCTCCGCCAGTTCCTCCGCGGCGATGGTGGTCTTGCCGGCCAGCCGGTGCCGCGAATGCATGGCGAGCGCATAACGCTCGCTGAACAGAGGTTCGCTCGCCAGACGTTCCACGCCGGGCCGCACGACGGTGAGCGCCGTCTCGATCTGGCCCCGATGGAGCCGCAGCAAGAGTTCGCGTTCGTTGCCGGTGATGATCTGGACGCGCTCGCTGCGAGCGTCGCGCTGCGCGAGGCGTATGGCGGCGGCCACCGGCGTCATGGGCATGCTCGACAGCACGCCCAGGCGCATCACCCGGGCGGGCTTCATGTCGAGCACGGCCGTCTCGGCGAGATTGAATTCGGCTTCGATGCGGCGCGCATGCAGGGACAGCCGGGAGCCGGCGTCCGTGAGGCTGACCCGCTTGTTGGTACGCTGGAACAATGACGCACCCAGCAGCCGTTCGAGCTTGCCGATGCCCACCGACAGGGTGGGCTGCGCCACGTTCATCTGTTTGGCGGCCTTCGAAAAGTTGCCGCAGTCGACGACGGCCAGAAAATAGCGCAGCAGGTACCGGTCGATCATAGACACAGACTATGTTCATGCACGCGATCTTTCAATTTTATTAAGCGCCGCGACGCACGTAGCATCTGCGAGATGGGCGGGGGCCCGCGGGAGAGACAGATGCAGGCTCTGCGATTGGACTTCGGTTTGGGCGAGACCGCGGACGCGATCCGTGACACGACTGCGCGCTTCGCACTCGAAAAAATCACGCCGCGCGCCGCCGACATCGACGCGAGCAACGCCTTTCCGCGCGAACTCTGGCCGCAGATGGGCGCTCTCGGCCTGCACGGCATCACGGTGGAGGAGGAATGGGGCGGCCTCGGCCTGGGCTACCTCGAACATGTGATCGTCATGGAGGAGATATCCCGCGCATCCGCCTCGGTGGGCCTGTCCTATGGCGCGCATTCCAACCTGTGCGTCAACCAGATCCGCCGCTGGGCAACCGCTGCGCAGAAAACGCGTTACCTGCCCAAGCTGCTGAGCGGCGAACACGTGGGCTCGCTGGCCATGAGCGAGGCGGGTTCGGGCTCCGACGTCGTGTCCATGAAGCTCGACGCCGTGCGCCGGGACGGCCGCTATGTCTTGAACGGCACTAAATTCTGGATCACGAACGCGCCGCATGCCGACACTCTGGTGGTCTATGCGCGAACGGGTGCGGACCGTGACGCGCTGTCCGTGTTCCTGGTGGAGAAAAGCACGGCGGGGTTCAGCGTGTCGAAGAAGCTCGACAAGATGGGCATGCGCGGTTCGGACACCGCTGAGCTGGTGTTCCAGGACTGCGAACTGCCGGAGGAGAACCGGCTCGGTGCCCATGACGGCGGCATGGCCATTTTGATGAGCGGCCTCGATTACGAGCGGGCGGTGTTGAGCGCGGGACCGCTGGGCTTGATGCAGGCATGTCTGGACGTGGTGCTGCCCTACGTTCGTGACCGCCGGCAGTTCGGCCGTCCGATCGGTTCTTTCCAGCTCATGCAGGGCAAGATCGCGGACATGTATGTTGCCCTGTCGTCGGCGCGCGCCTACGTATACAGTGTGGCGCGCGCCTGCGATGCGGGCAGGACCGCCCGGGCGGACGCGGCGGGTGCCATTCTGCTGGCGTCGGAGAATGCGGTGCGCACCTGCCTGGAGGCCATCCAGGCGATGGGGGGTGCCGGTTACACCAAGGAGTGGCCGGTCGAGCGCTTTCTGCGCGATGCGAAACTGTACGACATCGGCGCTGGCACCAATGAGATCAGGCGCTTTCTCATCGGCCGCGAGCTGGTGGGTGAATGACGCCCGCCACCCCCTCCAATGCGGATTTCAACCGGGCCCTGGCCGAACTGCTCAGGCAACGGGTGGCGACGGCGGCGCTGGGGGGACCGCCGGCGGTGCGCGAGCGGCATCGGGCCCGCGGCAAACTCCTGCCGCGTGAACGCGTCGACGGCCTGCTCGACCCCGGTTCACCGTTCCTCGAGATCGGTCAGCTCACAGCGTTCGGACTGTACGAGGAGCAGGCGCCGGGGGCCGGCATCATCGCCGGTATCGGCCGCGTCTGCGGCCGCGAAGTGATGATCGTGGCCAACGATTCGACGGTGAAGGGCGGCGCTTATTTTCCGCTCACGGTCAAGAAACACCTGCGCGCGCAGAAGATTGCCGAGGAGAACCGGCTGCCCTGCCTCTATCTGGTCGATTCCGGAGGCGCCAACCTGCCCTATCAAGCCGACGTGTTTCCGGATCAGGAGCACTTCGGCAGGATTTTTTTCAATCAGGCGCGCATGTCGGCGCAGGGCATCGCACAAATCGCCTGCGTAATGGGCAGCTGTACGGCCGGCGGCGCCTACGTGCCCGCCATGTCCGACGAGACCGTGATCGTGCGCGGCCAGGGCACGATCTTTCTTGCCGGTCCGCCGTTGGTGAAGGCCGCCACCGGTGAAGTCATCTCCGCGGAAGAACTCGGCGGCGCCGACACCCATGGTCGTCGCTCGGGCGTCGTCGATCACATCGCGGAAAACGACGTGCACGCATTGCTCATCGTGCGCGACATCGTCGGCCGTCTGAACCGGCGCAAGCCCGGCGACATCGAGCTGCGAACGCCCCGGCCGCCGCGATTCGACCCCGCCGGCCTGTACGACGTCATCCCGCGCGACGTGCGTGAACCGTACGACGTACGGGAGGTCATCAAGCGCCTGGTCGACGACTCCACGGTGCACGAGTTCAAGGCAGCCTACGGCACCACGCTGGTGTGCGCTTTCGCGCATCTCTGGGGTATTCCGGTGGCCATAGTGGCGAACAACGGTGTGCTGTTTTCCGAAAGCGCCTTGAAAGGGACGCACTTCATCGAACTCGCGTGTCAGCGCCGCACGCCGCTGCTGTTCCTGCAGAACATTTCCGGCTTCATGGTCGGCGGCAGATACGAGGCCGGCGGCATCGCCAAGGATGGTGCCAAACTCGTGACCGCCGTCGCCACCGCCTCGGTCCCCAAGATCACGCTGCTCATCGGCGGCAGTTTTGGGGCCGGCAACTATGGCATGGCCGGCCGCGCCTATTCGCCACGTTTTCTGTTCTCGTGGCCGAACAGCCGCATCGGTGTGATGGGAGGTGAGCAGGCGGCCGCGGTCATGGCGACGATCAAGCGGGATGCGCTGGAAGCCCGCGGCGAGACCTGGAGCGCGGACGAGGAAACCGCGTTCAGGACACCGATACGTGCCGGCTATGAAAAAGAAGCCGATCCCTATTTCGCAACGGCACGATTGTGGGACGACGGCATCATCGACCCCGCTCAGACCCGCGATGTGCTCGGCCTGGCCTTCGCGGCGACCCTGAACATGCCCATACCCGAACGGCCGATCGCCGGCCTGTTCCGGATGTAAACCATGGACTCCGTGCTGATCGCGAACCGCGGCGAAATCGCGCGCCGCATCATCCGCACCGTACGCCGCCTCGGGCTGCGTTCCATCGCGGTGTATTCACAGGCCGATGCGCAGGCGCCCTTCGTTCGCGAGGCCGACGACGCGGTCGCGATCGGCCCTGCGCCGGCCGGCGAAAGCTACCTGTCGGTGCCCAGGCTGCTGGCCGCCGCGCGCTCGAGCGGCGCGGCCGCGATCCATCCCGGCTATGGCTTTCTGTCGGAGAACGCCGCCTTCGCCGAGGCCGCGGTCGCCGCCGGATTGGTCTGGATCGGCGCGCCTCCCGCCGCCATCCGCGCGATGGGGCTGAAGGATGCCGCCAAGCGGCTCATGATGCAGGCCGGCGTGCCGGTCACACCCGGGTATCTTGGCGACGACCAGCACCCGCAGCGGCTCGCGCATGAAGCGCAATCGATCGGTTATCCCGTGCTCATCAAGGCGGTCGCCGGTGGCGGCGGCCGGGGCATGCGCCGCGTGGAAGGACCGGCGGCCTTCGAGGACGCCCTGAATTCCTGCCGGCGGGAAGCGCTCGCGGCGTTCGGCGACGACCGCGTGCTGCTGGAAAAATACATCCCGTCACCGCGCCACCTGGAAGTACAGGTGTTCGGCGACACGCACGGCCAGATCGTCCATCTGTTCGAACGCGACTGCTCGTTGCAGCGCCGTCATCAGAAGGTCATCGAAGAGGCGCCGGCGCCCGGCATGGACCCCGTCACGCGCGACTCTCTGTGCAAGGTGGCAGTACGCGCGGCGGCGGCGGTCAACTATGTCGGGGCGGGTACGGTGGAGTTCATTGCCGACGCCTCGCAGGGTCTGCACGCGGATCGCATCTGGTTCATGGAGATGAACACCCGGCTGCAGGTCGAGCATCCGGTGACCGAGGCGATCACGGGTCTGGACCTGGTGGAATGGCAGCTGCGGGTGGCGGCCGGCGAACGGCTGCCACGACGCCAGGAGGAACTCACCATGGCGGGCTGGGCCATGGAGGCACGTCTCTACGCCGAGAACCCCACCACCGGATTCCTGCCGTCCACGGGGCGTCTGCGGCACCTGCGGCTGCCCGACGGCATCCGGGTCGACAGCGGCGTCGAGGCGGACGATGAGGTCACCGCTTTCTACGACCCGATGCTGGCCAAGTTGATCGTCCACGGAACCGATCGCCGCGCAGCCGCTCGCGCGCTCGCCGCCGCCTGCGGCGCCGTGGAGGTGTGGCCGGTGCGCACCAACGCTGCGTTCCTGGCGCGTCTGGCCGCCGCACCCGCCTTCGTCGCCGGTGAGGTGGACACCGGCTTCATCGAACGGCACGCAGCGGCCCTGATTCCGCCCGCCGAACCCGATGCGGCCCTGGTTCAGGCCGCGGCACGGGCACTGGTGAGTGCGGACCGGGCGGACCCCTGGGCGGCGCTGGTCGGTTTTCGCTCCGCGGCAGCGGCGCAATCCCGGGTGGCCGTCGCCATCGGCGACCGGGTTCACACGGCGACCCTCGATCTGTCGATCGCGCCGCCGCGGATGGTCGAGATCGATGGGGAACGGGTGCTGTTTCAAAACGGCGCCGCGTGGCGCGTCGGCGTTCCCACCAGCGAGCGGGCCACGGACGGGATCGCCGTCGCGGACGGCGTGATGCGTTCGCCCATGCCGGGCCGCATCGTCAGCGTGTCGGTCGCGGCGGGCGACCGGGTGGTTCGCGGCACGCCGCTGCTCGCCCTCGAAGCGATGAAGATGGAGCATGCCCTGCTGGCGCCGTTCGACGGCACCGTCGCCGAACTGACCGTGGCGCAGGGCGATCAGGTGGCGGAGGACGTTCTGCTGATACGCATCTGCGCTACGGCGCAGCCGCCCGTCAACGCAGATGCTGCTCGATGAACTCGACGATCACACCCAGGTTGTAGCCTTTTTTGAGGTCCGTGAACACGAACGGCCGCTCGCCGCGCATGCGCTTCGCGTCCCGGTCCATCACCTCCAGCGAGGCGCCGACGTAGGGGGCAAGATCGATCTTGTTGATGACCAGCAGATCGGACTTCGTGATGCCGGGACCTCCCTTGCGCGGAATCTTGTCGCCGGCTGCGACGTCGATGACATACAGCGTGAGGTCCGAGAGTTCCGGGCTGAAGGTGGCCGCCAGGTTGTCCCCGCCGCTCTCGACGAAGACCACGTGGAGGTGTGGAAAGCGCTGGCTCAGCCGCGACACGGCCTCCAGATTGATGGACGCATCTTCACGAATGGCCGTGTGCGGACAGCCGCCGGTCTCGACGCCGAGGATGCGTTCCGGCACGAGCGCCTGGTTGCGCACCAGGAACTGCGCGTCTTCCTCGGTGTAGATGTCGTTCGTGACCACGGCCACTTCGTAGCGGTCACGCAGCGCGAGGCACAGCGACAGGGTGAGCGCGGTCTTGCCCGACCCCACCGGTCCGCCTATTCCGACGCGCAACGGCGACGAGTGTTGCATCGTCAGGACCTGAACAGACGGGAGTACTGAGTCTCGTGCCGCGCGCACAGGATGGCGAGGCCCGGGGCGAAATTCGAGCACGCGCCGGCTTCTCCGAACGGTCCCGCCAGCCACGTCGCGATGAGTTCCCCCACCTGCAGCAGCACGCGCTGACCGGCGGATTGGCCGAGGGGCACGGCTTTCATGGCCACCAGCACCTGGTTCTCCGCCCAGGTCCACAGATACGCGGCCGCCGAGTCGCTCGACGCGATTCCCCACGCCTGCGCGACACCGCTCCACGCACACGGCAGGCTGGGCTCTTCCATGGTCCGCAGCGTGTGCCGCAAAAAATCCGGCAGCGTCGGCAGCACGTCGAGCAGCTTGTGCAACGAATACCCCATCTGCACGGTGGCGGCACGCAGCTCAGCCGCCTCACGGGTGGCGAGGAACTCCTCGTTGAGCGACGACAACGCGGCGACATCCTGCGCCGCCCATGCCTCGCTCATCTTGAACAGCAGCGGGATTTCATAGGTGCACATCGAGAAGGCCAGGACGTCGCCGATCCAACGCCGCACCGTCGCCTCGCCATCGACCGTCCCGTCCTCGATGGCCGACTCGAAACCGTACGAATGACTGTAGCCGCCGATCGGAAACGCCTGGCTGGTCATCTGCATGAGTCGAAGACGCGCCAGCACGATCAGACCGAGGAAAACGCATGGATCTTCGGCAGGAGCGCCGCTGCATGACCCGCATGGGCATGGCTGTGCCCGTAGGCCCCGCCCTCGGGTTCGAAGGCCGCGCTGAGCGCCTGCACCTCGAGGCCCATCCCCGTCAGCATCCGCGCCAGCACGTGATCTTCCAGCAGCCTGATGCGGTCGGGCAGCAGCTGCACCGCAACGTGCCGGTTGCCGAGATGATAGGCCGCCTTCGCGATCAGCAACGCATCGTCGCTGAGCGCTTCGAGCAGGGGCTCCGCGGCCGACACGATTTCGACCTCACGGCCGTCCTCGCAATGTACGCGCTCGCCGTCCCGCAACACCCGGCCCCGTTCGACGAGCAGGGTGGTCTCGTCGCCGTTGTCCAGGCGCACCCGCAGCCGACCCCTGCAGCGGGCATCGAACGTCAACGAAGCGCGCAGTGACATGGCCTCGTCCTCAAAACAAAAAATAGCGTTGTGTCATCGGCAGCGTGACCGCCGGCTCGCACGTCAGCAGTTCGCCGTCGGCCCGCACCGCATAGGTCTCCGGGTCGACCTCGAGCTGCGGCCGTGCGCCGTTGTGGATCATGTCCTCCTTGCGGACGCGGCGCGTATTTTTAACAGGCTCGATCCGACGGCGCAGACCCAGTTGCTGGAACTTCGGATCGCTCAAGGCGGCCTGCGACACGAAGGTCACGCATTTCTCGAGCGCGCGGCCGAAAGCACCGAACATCGGCCGGTAGTGCGAGGGCTGCGGTGTCGGGATGGATGCATTCGGATCGCCCATGGGGGCCGCGGCGATCATGCCGCCTTTCAGGATCATGCTGGGTTTCACACCGAAGAAGGCCGGCTTCCACAGCACGAGGTCGGCGAGCTTGCCGGCCTCCACCGAGCCGACGAGATGCGCGACACCGTGGGCAATGGCCGGATTGATCGTGTACTTCGCCACGTAGCGCTTGACCCGGAAGTTGTCGTGCCGCATGTCGTCCTCGCGCAAGGAGCCGCGCACTTCACGCATCTTGTGCGCGGTCTGCCAGGTGCGGATGATGACCTCGCCGACCCGGCCCATGGCCTGCGAGTCAGAGGACATCATCGAGAACGCGCCGATGTCGTGCAGCACATCCTCCGCGGCGATGGTCTCGCGGCGGATGCGCGACTCGGCGAAAGCCACATCCTCCGCGATGCCGGCATCGAGGTGATGGCACACCATCAGCATGTCGAGGTGCTCGTCGACGGTGTTGATGGTGTAGGGACGGGTGGGATTGGTGGAACTCGGCAGCACGTTGCCGTGCGAGGCGATCCTGAGGATGTCGGGAGCGTGGCCACCGCCCGCGCCTTCGGTGTGGAAGGTATGGATGGTGCGCCCGCCGATGGCCGCCACGGTGGCTTCGAGGAATCCCGATTCGTTGAGCGTGTCGGTGTGAATGGCCACCTGCACGTCGAGTTCGTCGGCGACGGCGAGGCAGTTGTCGATCGCGGCCGGCGTGGTGCCCCAGTCCTCGTGCAGTTTGAGGCCGACCGCCCCGGCGCGGATCTGTTCGCGCGCCGGCTCGGGGACGCTGACGTTGCCCTTGCCGAGGAAGCCGAGATTCATGGGGAAGCCTTCCGCCGCCAGCAGCATGCTGTGGATGTGCCAGGGGCCGGGCGTACAGGTGGTGGCGCTGGTGCCCGCCGCGGGTCCTGTGCCGCCGCCGATCATGGTGGTGACGCCGGACACCAGGGCTTCGTCGATCTGCTGCGGACAGATGAAATGGATGTGCGTGTCGATGCCGCCGGCCGTCAATATCATCCCCTCGCCGGCGATGATTTCGGTGGCCGCCCCGATGGCGATGGTGACGCCGGACTGCACGTCCGGATTGCCGGCCTTGCCGATCTTCCAGATGTGTCCCTCCTTGAGCCCCACGTCGGCCTTGACGATGCCCCAGTGATCGACGATGAGCGCGTTGGTGATCACCGTGTCCGCGACCAGCGCGCTCACGCCCTGGCCCTGGCCCATGCCGTCGCGAATCACCTTGCCGCCGCCGAACTTCACTTCCTCGCCGTACACCGTGAGGTCCCGCTCCACCTCGATGATCAAGGCGGTGTCGGCGAGCCGCACGCGGTCACCCACGGTGGGTCCGAACATTTCGGCATAGGCCTGCCGGCCGATCTTCACCGACACGCTACAAATCCCCCATGATCTTGCCCTGGAAGCCGAACACCCGGCGCGCACCGCCGTATTCGACCAGTTGCACCGTGCGCCCCTGGCCCGGTTCGAAGCGCACCGCCGTGCCTGCCGCGACGTCCAGCCGGTAGCCGCGGCACGCTTCGCGGTCGAAGCGCAGACTCGAGTTGGTCTCGTGGAAGTGATAGTGCGAGCCGACCTGGATGGGGCGGTCGCCGGTGTTCTCGACCTGCAGGGTGAGCGTCCGCCGGCCGGCGTTCAAGATGATCTCGCCCTCCGCGACCAGGATTTCACCGGGGATCATCGGCGCCTCAAATGATGGGATGGTGGACGGTGATCAATTTCGTGCCGTCCGGAAACGTGGCTTCCACCTGGATCTCGGTGATCATCTCCGCGATGCCGTCCATCACGTCGTCGCGCGACAGCAGGGACCGGCCATGGCTCATGAGTTCGGCCACCGTCCTGCCGTCACGCGCACCCTCGATGATGGCCGCCGTGATGAACGCGACCGCCTCGGGGTAGTTCAGCTTCAGCCCGCGCGCCCGGCGTCGTTCGGCGAGCAACGACGCCGTGAAGATGAGCAGCTTGTCCTTCTCGCGCGGCGTCAGTTCCACGGTGTCGCCCTCAGCTCCATGGCCGCGCACTCACTCCATGGCGCCGCCCTCAGCATGCCCACACCCGCGGCGCGTGCGCGGTCTTGCTCAGCAGCCCCTCGCGCAGGAGTTCCCACAGCCGCGTGAACCAGGCGAACGCCTCCTCGGTCGAGTTGCCGAGGTAGCGCGCAATCAGCGCGCCTGGCAGCCGGGTGATGCCGGTGAGTGCCGCCACTCCCGACGCTTTGCGGTCGCGGCACGCCTTGAGCAGCGCCTCCTCGACCTCGCACCCGGCGACCACGAACGTGCCGGCAACGGTACGGTGCGCGAGGCCCACCGCCGATTGCGCAAACCCGCTGCCCGCCTCGACGTCGGCATTCTCCGCCCACAGCAGCCGTCCGGCGCGCCGCAGCCGCGTGTGCATATGCAGCTTTCCCGCTCGCCACGACTCGCCGGCCGCGCGGCGTCCGAAGCTGAAGATATCCCACCCGAAATAGGTCGCACGTTCGGCAAGATCCACGTCGAGCGTCATCGACACGTTCGATCGGTCGAAAAAAATATTCTCGCGCGGCAACCATTCGAGGACGGCAGCTTCCGCGAGCGAAAACCGCAGGTGCTGGCGCGCCCATGCGTCTTCCGAACGGTACCATTTGGTCGCTCCCGGCGTGGTGAGCAACGCATGCGCGCCCTCCTGCAGCACGGTGCGGATGGCAAGTTCGTCGCCGGCGGCGATTCCGCCGGGAGGATGCAGTACCGTGACGTGACAGATCGTCCCACCCTCGGGATACAAGGCCTTTTGCACCTGCAGCGGTCCGCGATGCCGGTTGCCGGACAGCACGGTCCGGGCCGCGCGACGGCTGAACGACAGATCGAGTTCCGCGTGCCAGCCCGCCGTACTCACTTCGGCAGGGTCCCGTCGATGCCCTCGACGTACCAGTCGATCGACTTGAGCTGCTCCTGGGTCAGCGCAGCACCCGCGGCCACCTTGAGCACCCCGACATTGTCCTTGAGCGGACCGGCGAACGGCACCAGCGAACCGTCGGCGATGGCATGTTTTTTCTCCTCGAACTGACGCGCCACGTCGGCCGGCACGGATTTGTTGAGCGGCGCCAGCGCCACCATGTTCTCCTTGATGCCCTCCGCCACCTGGCGTCCGCCGGTCCACGTCCCCGCCATCACCTTGCGGACCTCGTCGATGTAGTAGTCCGCCCAGTTTTCGGTATTGGCGGTGAGTTGTGCGTGCGGCCCGTACTTGCTCATGTCGGCATCCCAGCCGAAGCCGTGCACACCGTGTTGTTCCGCCACCTGCAGCGTCGCGGGCGAATCGGTGTTCTGGCCGAGCACGTCCGCACCCTGCGCGATCAACGCTTCGGCCGCCTGTCGCTCCTTGCCGGGGTCATACCAGGTGTCGACCCAGATCACCTTGGTGATGATCTTCGGATTGACGCTGCGCGCCCCCAGCGTGAAAGCATCCAGGTTGCGGATCACCTCGGGGATGGGAAACGAGCCCACGAAACCCAGCGTGTTCGATTTCGTGGTGCGCCCCGCCAGCACGCCGAGCAGGTAGGCGCCTTCGTAGAACCGCGTCTGGTAGGTCACGACGTTGGGCGCGGTCTTGTAGCCGGTGGCATGCTCGAACTTCACCTTGGGAAAAAGTTTCGCCACGCGCAAGGTGGGTTCCATGTAGCCGAAGGACGTGGTGAAGATGATTTGATTGCCGGCCATCGCCAGCTGACGGATCACCCGTTCGGCATCGGCCGTCGCCGGGACGCCTTCGACATACGTCGTTTTCACCCCCGGGCCCAGCACCCGTTCGATCTCACGGCGTGCCAGATCATGCTGGTACGACCAGCCGGTGTCGCCGACCGGCTCGACGTAGACGAACGCAACCTTGACCGGCTCCTCGGCAGCCGCCACGGCCACGCCTCCGGACATCAGGGCGGCTCCCGACATCAGGGCGACGCCCGGCCACCGCGCTGCACGCAGCATTGCCAAGACACGCCGCAGCGACCGCCCCTGTCTCATGAGTTCACGTCCTCGGTTGTAGCACACGAGAATGCACAAGCGAACCGCGCAACGCAACAGGGTCGGGTGCGCAAATTGCGCGCCCATCCTGAAACGACATGTTGTACTGTTGACGCAGAGCGAGGTGCGATGGCGACGCTGACCACACATGTCTTGAACATTGCCACGGGGTGCCCGGCAGCCGGGATGCGGCTGGAGCTGCGCTGTCTGAGCGCGGCGTCGGAGCCGTCGGTCGACGCACGCACCAACGCGGATGGACGCTGCGCGGCGCCGCTGCTGCACGGGACCGGATTGCGTGCCGGGCGCTATGCGTTGACGTTTCACGTCGCCGCCTATTTTCGCGCCCTCGAGGTGAGCCTGCCCGAGCCGCCGTTCCTGGACGAGGTGGTGATCGCGTTCGGCATCGCGGACCCGTCGCAGAATTATCACGTGCCGTTGCTCGTCTCGCCCTGGAGCTACTCGACCTATCGTGGTTCCTAGCCCCCTCATGCGCGCGCCCACGGCGCCACGGCTCGCCCTGCGCGGCATCACCAAGCGCTACCCCACGCTGGTCGCCAACGACGGCATCGACCTCACCGTGCACGCCGGCGAGATCCACGCGCTCATGGGCGAGAACGGCGCCGGCAAGAGCACGTTGATGAAGATCGTCTACGGCGTCATCCGGCCCGATGCCGGACGCATCGAGTGGGAAGGCCGCGACGTCGTCATCCACAGCCCCGCCGAGGCCCGCCGCCTGAAGATCGGCATGGTGTTCCAGCATTTCGCCTTGTTCGAAACCTTGAGCGTCGCGGAGAACATCTGCCTCGCCCTGGATGAACGCGTCGCACCGGCGGCCCTCGCGCCCCGCATTCTGGCGGTGGCCGAACGCTACGGACTGCCCATCGATCCACAACGGCGTGTGCACGACATGTCGGTGGGCGAACGGCAGCGGGTGGAAATAGTCCGCTGCCTGCTGCAGACGCCGCAGCTCTTGATCATGGACGAGCCGACCTCGGTGCTCACGCCGCAGGCCGTGCGACAGTTGTTCGATACGCTGCGCAGGCTCGCGGCCGACGGCATGAGCATCCTCTACATCAGCCACAAGCTCGACGAGATCCGTACGCTGTGCGACAACGCCACCGTGCTGCGCGCCGGCAAGGTCAGCGGCACGGCGCGGCCGCGCGAGGAATCGAACGCGTCGCTCGCGCGCATGATGGTGGGCACCGACCTCGGCGAGCAGCCCCTGCTCGCGCACGCGACGGGCGAGGTCCGCCTCGCCTTGAGCGGCTACTCACAGCCGGCGCGCGACCCGTTCGGCGTGGCGCTGCGCGAGCTCGATCTCGAAGTTCGCGCCGGTGAACTGGTCGGCATCGCAGGCGTGTCGGGCAACGGCCAGAAGGAGCTGCTCGCCGCCCTGTCGGGCGAGTCCAAGGGTCCCCACAGCGGAACCCTGAGCCTGTGCGGTAGTCGCGTCGAGCATCTGGGCGCCGCCGAACGGCGCGCATTGGGCTTCGGCTTCGTGCCGGAGGAGCGCCTGGGACGCGGTGCCGTGCCCACCATGTCGTTGGTCAACAACGCCCTGCTCACGGGGGGACACACGGGGCTGGTGCATCACGGCCTGGTCGACCGGGCGGCGGCGCGCGCCTCCGCACGCGCCACCATCGACGCCTTCGACGTGCGCTGCAGCGGCGAGGAGGCGGCGGCCGAACGCCTCTCGGGCGGCAATCTGCAGAAATTCATCGTCGGCCGCGAGATCCGGCTGGCGCCGAAGGTCATGCTCGTGGCGCAGCCAACCTGGGGCGTCGACGTCGGCGCCGCACAGCTCATTCATCGTGCGCTCATCGCCCTGCGCGACGCCGGTTGCGCATTGCTCATCGTTTCCGAGGAACTCGACGAGTTGTTCACCCTCTGTGATCGCATCGCGGTGCTCGCGGCGGGCCGCCTGTCCGCACCGCAGCCGCGGGCGTCGCTGAGCGTCGAACAGGTGGGTTTGCTGATGGCCGGGGCGAGCGCCGCGGCCGGCGGCACTGCGGCGGGAGTCGCCCGTGCTTGAGCTGCCCTGGCGTCTGGAGAAACGCGCCGCGCCGTCCGTGGTCATGCGTTTCGCATCGCCGCTGATCGCCGTCGCCGCCATGCTGGCGACCAGCTTCGTGATTTTTTCCCTGCTGGGCAAGGAGCCGCTGCCGGCGCTCGAACTTTTTTTCATCGAGCCGTTGAACTCCCTGTACGGCTGGGGGGAGCTGTTCTTGAAGGCCACGCCGCTTGCGCTGTGCGGCTTGGGACTGGCGGTGGGCTATGCCGCCAACGTCTGGAACATCGGCGCTGAAGGGCAGCTCACCCTGGGCGCCCTCTGCGGCGGCGGGGTGGCGCTGTTCGCGAGCGACGCGCTCGGCCGTCTGGCGCTGCCTGCCATGCTGCTCGCCGGCATCGCCGGTGGGGCCGCCTGGGCCGCGCTCCCCGCGCTGCTGCGCACCCGTTTCAACACCAGCGAGATCCTGGTGAGCCTCATGCTGGTCTACATCGCCCAGCTGCTGCTCGGCTATCTCTTGCACGGTGCCTGGCGCGATCCGGAGGGCTTCAATTTTCCGCAGTCCAAGCCGTTCGACGACCGCCTCATCCTGCCGGTGCTGATGGAAGGCCAGCGCGCGACGATCGCCTTCGTGGTCATGCTCGTCCTCGCCGGGCTGTCCTGGTTCTTCTCGAGCCGGCTGTTCGCGGGTTTTCGTTTGCGGGTTTCCGGCCAGGCTCCCGCCGCCGCGGCCTACGCGGGTTTCAGCGAGCGCCGCAACGTCTGGCTGGCGCTGCTGCTCGGCGGCAGCGCGGCGGGGCTCGCAGGGGTCTGCGAGGTGGCGGGGCCCATCGGCCGGCTGCAGACCGACATCTCGCCCGGCTACGGTTTCGCCGCCATCATCGTCGCCTTCGTCGGCCGGTTGCATCCGGTCGGCATCGTGCTCGCCGCCCTGCTCATGTCGTTGCTGTATCTGGGCGGCGAATCGGTCCAGCTCGGTCTGCAGCTGCCGGCTGCGGTCACCGGGCTGTTCCAGGGGCTCTTGCTGTTCTATCTGCTGGCGGCCGATCTGTTCGTCGGGTTCCGGCTGCGCCGGGCATCCTCGCCGCGGAGCACGCCCGCATGAATGTCGGGTTCGTGGTCGCCATCTTCACCGGCACCGTCGTCGCCGCCACGCCCCTGATCTATGCCGCGCTCGGCGAGTTGGTCGCGGAACGGGCGGGGGTGCTGAACCTCGGCGTCGAGGGCATGATGCTGGTGGGTGCGCTCGCCGCGTTCGCCGTGGGCGTCAGCACGGGAAGTCTCGCGTTGGGCTACCTCGCGGCGATCGTCGCATCGATGACGATGGCACTGCTGTTCGCCGTGCTGACCTTGAGTCTGCAGGCCAATCAAGTAGCGACCGGTCTCGCCCTGACGCTGTTCGGGCTGGGGTTGAGCGCGTTCGCGGGTCGCAAGTTCGCAGGCCTGCCCATCGAGGGTCTGCATGCGCTCAGTCTGCCGGGCCTGCGCGACGTGCCCGTGCTCGGTCCTCTGCTGTTCCGTTTCGATGTGGCCGTGTACGGATCGCTGCTCCTGTACGGGGTGCTCGAGTACGTCCTCAATCGCACGCACGCGGGGCTGCAGCTGCGCGCCGTCGGCGAGTCGCCCGCTGTGGCTCATGCGCTGGGCCAGCCCGTGCTGCTGACGCGGTACCTCGCGGTGCTGTTCGGCGGCGCCACCAGCGGCGTCGCCGGGGCGTACCTGTCCACCGCCATGACGCCGATGTGGGTCGAGGGCATGAGCGCCGGGCGCGGTTGGATCGCCCTCGCGCTGGTGGTGTTCGCCACCTGGAAGCCGTTTCGCGTCCTGCTCGGCGCCTACCTGTTCGGCGGCGTGACCATTCTGCAATTGAACGCACAGGGTCTCGGCCTGCGGGTGCCGAGCGAGATCCTCTCCATGCTGCCGTACGTCGCGACGATCGTGGTGCTGGTCGTCATCTGCCGCGACCCGAAGACCATCCTGCTGAACCAGCCGGCATCGCTCGGCAAGACTTTTCACCCCGATGCGTGACGAGCGCCACTCATGAACGCCTACCTGATCGACTGGCTGGGTCTGCTCGGCCGCTGGGTGCATCTGATCACCGGGATCGCCTGGATCGGCGCCTCGTTCTATTTCGTCTGGCTGGACGATCATCTGCTCGCGCCCGCGGACGCGGCCTCGCGAGAGAAAGGGGTGGGCGGCGAGCTGTGGGCGGTACACGGCGGCGGCTTCTACAACGCCCAGAAATACCGCGTCGCGCCGCACACCGTGCCCGACTCGCTGCACTGGTTCTACTGGGAGGCCTACTCGACGTTCCTGTCCGGGTTCTTTCTGCTCGGGCTGCTGTACTACGCACAGGCCGACCTCTACCTCATCGATCCCCGCGTCGCCGACTTGAGCAAACCCGCGGCCATCGCCTGGGGGCTGGGTTTCATCGTCGGCGGCTGGCTGGTCTACGATGCGCTGTGCCGCAGCGCCCTCGCCCGGCACGGCGCCTGGCTCGGCGCTCTCATCGCGCTGCTGGCGGCCGCGGCGGCCTACGCACTGTGTCATCTGTTCAGCGGCCGCGGCGCGTTCATCGAGTTCGGCGCGATGCTCGGCGCCATCATGGTGGCGAACGTATTCTTCGTCATCATCCCGGGCCAGCGCGCCATGGTGCGCGCCAAGCGGGAAGGCCGCGACCCGGACCCGCAGGCGGGCCTGCGCGGCAAACTGCGCTCCGTGCACAACACGTACTTCACGCTCCCCGTGCTGTTCACCATGCTCAGCAACCACTATGCGCTGACCTTCGGCGCGCGCTACAACTGGCTGGTGCTGATCGCCCTGTGCGCGGCCGGCGCTTCGATACGCGTGTATTTCGTCGCCCGTCACCGGCGCCACGAGCGCGGCGGCAAGACCTCGCCCTGGGCCGCCGTCATCGGCGTGCTGCTGATCGCCGCCACCGCGGCCGCGCTCACCCCGCGCCACGCCGCGCCGGGGAGCACCGCGTCCGGCAGCGCGCTGCGCCTGGGCGACGTCCAGCACATCGTCGCCGTGCGCTGCGCACCCTGCCATGCCGCCAACCCCACCCAGCCAGGCTTTGCCACCGCGCCCAAGGGATTGCTGCTGGACACGCCGGAAGGCATCGTCACCCACGCCGCCCTCATGGGACCCCAGGTCGCCGCCCGCGCCATGCCCATCGGCAACCTCACCGGCATGACGGAGGACGAGCGCAGCCGGTTGCTCGCGTGGATCGACCAGGGCGCGCACCGGTGACCGAAGTCGCCTACCCTCGCGACCTGCGCGGCTATGGCCGGCGACCGCCGCACCCGCGCTGGCCGAACGGCGCCCGGGTCGCGCTGCAGTTCGTGCTCAATCACGAAGAGGGCGCCGAGAACTGCGTCCTAGACGGCGATCCGGCGTCGGAGACGTTCCTCTCGGAGATCATCGGCGCGACGGCTTTTCCGATGCGCCACATGAGCATGGAATCGATGTTCGAGTATGGTTCCCGTGCGGGCTTGTGGCGCGTGCTGCGCGCCTTCGAACGGCGCCGGCTGCCGCTCACCGTGTTCGGCGTCGCGCTCGCGCTCGCCCGTCACCCGGAGGCCGTGGCCGCCTATAACGAGGCGGGCCACGAGATAGCCTGCCACGGGCTGCGCTGGATTTCGTATCAACACATGGACGAAGCCGGCGAACGCGCCCATCTCGAACAGGCGGTGGCGCTGTTTCGCGAGACGACGGGAGCGGCCCCGCTCGGCTGGTACACGGGGCGCGACAGTCCCAACACCCGCCGTCTGGTCGTCGAACACGGCGGCTTCGTGTACGACGCCGATTCCTACGCGGACGACCTGCCCTACTGGACCCACGTACCGGTGCGCGCCGCCGCGCACGCGCGTTCGGGCGCGCACGCGCACGCGCAGCCGCCGCTCGTGCCGCATCTCGTGGTCCCCTATGCGCTCGACAGCAACGACATGCGCTTCGCCGCAATGCAAGGGTTCAACTCCGGCACGCAATTCTTCGACTATTTGAAGGACTCCTTCGACACCCTGTACCGCGAGGGCGATCCCGCCGGTCTGGATCAGCCGACCATGCTGTCCATCGGACTGCATGCCCGGCTGTGCGGTCGTCCCGGGCGCATCGCCGCACTCGAACGTTTTTTGGATTACGTATGCGGACACGAGCGGGTGTGGATATGCCGGCGCATCGACATCGCCCGTCACTGGCTGGCCACCCATCCCGCGCAGGGTCGCCCGCCCACGCCCACGCCCACGCCCACGCCATGATCACGCTCGAGCACCTGAACCTCGCGCCCGCACCGGAATTCGTTGCCGCGCTCGGCTCGATCTTCGAACACTCGCCCTGGATTCCGGCGCGGGTCACCGGTGCGCGGCCGTTCACGAGCGTGCTCGCCTTGCACGGCGCCCTCAGCACGGCCGTCCTCGAGGCCGACGCGGCGGCACAGCTCGCGCTCATCCGCGAGCACCCGGAGCTTGCGGGACGGGCCGCGGTCCGCGGCGAACTCACCGCCGCCTCCACTGGCGAGCAACTCGGGGCGGGTCTGTCGACCTGCACGCCGGCGCAGCTCGCCCGGCTGCAGACCTACAATGCCGCCTACGCCGCGCGTTTCGGCTTTCCCTTCGTGCTGGCGGTCAAAGGTCATACGCCGGACAGCGTGATTGCCGAGTTCGAGCGTCGCCTGCCCAACGCGGCCGCCGACGAACGACGGGTCGCCCTGCAGGAAATCTGCCGCATCGCCTTCTTCCGGCTCGCCGACCTCGTCACCGAGCCGCCGGGGGCCGCCCTGCTCGCCATGGCCGACGATCTCGCGCGCTTCAGCGACGAGCCGGGTGCACTGACCTGTACGTACCTCACGCCCGCCCACCGCGCGACGGCCGCGCGCATCCGCGAGTTCATGCTGGCTGCCGGTCTCGCGGCACACATCGACGCCGTCGGCAACGTGGTGGGCGTGCTGCCCGGCGGTGCGGCGGACCCCGCGCCCGGCGCGCGGCGTCTGCTGACGGGATCGCACTACGACACCGTCATCAACGGCGGCAGGTACGACGGCCGGCTCGGCATCCTGCTGCCCATCCTGGTGGCCGGTACGCTGCGCCGGGCCGGCGTGCGGCTGCCCTACGAGCTGGAGATCATTGCCTTCGCCGAGGAGGAGGGCGTGCGCTTCAAGTCCACCTTTCTCGGCAGCCGGGCCGTTTGCGGACTGTTCGAGGATGCGGTGCTCGAGCGCAGTGATGCCGGCGGCACGACGCTCGGCGCGGCGCTCGCCGCCGCCGGTCACGACGCGGCCGCCATCGGCGCCCTCGCGCGCGATCCACGGCGCGTGTCGGGTTTCGTCGAGGTGCACATCGAACAAGGACCGGTGCTGCTCGAGGCCGGCCGAGCGGTGGGCGTGGTCACTGGCATCGCCGGCAGCCGGCGCAGTGTCGTGACGGTGACCGGCCTCGCCGGGCACGCGGGCACCGTGCCGATGGGCCTGCGCCGTGACGCCGCCGCCGCCGCCGCCGAGATCGTGCTGGCCGTCGAGCGGCGCTGCAGCGGCGAAGCGGGTCTGGTCGGCACCGTGGGCCAGCTGACGGTCCCCGGTGGCGCCATGAACGTGATCGCAGGGCGCTGCGAGCTGAGCATCGACCTGCGCAGCAGCAACGAGCCCCTGCTCGCTGCGGCCGAGGCGGACCTCGGGCGCGAAATTGACGCCATCGCGGCACGGCGCCGGGTATCCGTGCGGCAGGAACGGGTGGTCCAGGCCGCCGGCATCGAATGCACGGCGCGACTGCGACGGGCACTCGGGGAGAGCGTGCGGCGGGTCACCGGCACCGAGGCTGCGCACCTGCCGAGCGGGGCGGGCCACGACGCGATGATGATGGCGCGGCTCACCGACGTCGGCATGCTGTTCGTGCGCTGCGGCAACGGCGGCATCAGCCACCATCCGGCGGAGAGTTTGAGCGCGACGGACGCCGGGATCGCGGCACAGGTGTTCGAGGATTTCCTGCAGCACGTCGAGGTATGCGAATGATGGATGCGATTCTTTCCCGCGGGCCTGCTGCCTTCCTGCGCAGCTGGGTGGACGAACATTTCGCGGCGCAATGCGAGTTCCTCGCGGCGCTGGTGCAGGTCCCGACCGACAATCCGCCGGGTGATTGCGCGGCGCATGCCGAGGTGGCGGCGCGGTGGTTGGAGGGGCTTGGGCTGACCGTGGAGCGTTTCGTACCGTCGCCGGCGGCGCTCGACGCGGTGGGCATGGTGTCGGCCACCAACCTGATCGTGCGGCATCGATTCGGCGCCGCGGGTCCTTGCATCGCGCTCAACGCGCACGGCGACGTGGTGCCGCCGGGCGAGGGCTGGACGCACGATCCCTACGCTGCGGCGGTGGTGGCGGACGCCGCGCAAGGTCCGGTGATGTACGGTCGCGGCGTGGCCGTGAGCAAATCGGATTTCAGCACGTACACATACGCCTTGTTGTCGCTGCGCGAGCTCGCGGCGCAGGGTCATCCGCTCGGCGGGAGCATCGAGTTGCATTTCACCTACGACGAGGAGACCGGCGGCGACATCGGCCCACGCTGGCTGCTGGAGCAGGGCATCAGCCGGCCGGACTACGCGCTGAGCGCGGGGTTTTCGTACGCAGTGACCACTGCGCACAACGGCTGTCTGCATCTCGAAGTGACGGTGCGCGGACGCCAGGGCCACGCCGCCATGCCGGACACCGGCCGTGACGCGCTCGCGGCCGCCACGCGCGTGCTGACGGCGTTGTACGACTCGCGTGACGCGCTTGCGACGCGCCGCTCGGCGGTGAGCGGCATCGATCATCCGACCCTGAACGTGGGGCTGATCGAGGGCGGTATCAACACCAACGTGGTGCCCGACCGCGTCCGTTTTCGTCTCGACCGGCGCATCATCCCGGAGGAATCGCCGGCGGCCGTGGAGGCGGAACTGCGCGCGCTGATCGAGCATGCCGCCGCTTCCTGCGCGGGCATCAGCGTAGAGGTCCGTCGCATCCTGCTGGCGCTGCCGCTGGTGAAGCTGGCGGGTGCCGAGAAGCTGACCGAGGCGCTGCAGGTGAACGGCGCGCAGTGCTTCGGCGAACCCATCCTCGAACACGGCGTGCCGCTCTACACCGACGCGCGGCACTACGCCGCGGCCGGCGTGCCCACCGTGCTGTACGGCGCGGGGCCGCACTCCTTGCAGGAAGCCCACGGCCACGGCGCCGACGAATGTCTGCGCCTGCATGATTTGCGGCGCGCGACCGCCACCGTGGCCTGCGCCCTCGCCGACCTGCTGAGGGCGTCATGACGCGGTCCTGGCAGCGCGCGCTGGCCGTGCTGGCGGTGATGGCTGTGATGGCTGTGATGGCGATGCAGGGCACGGCGGGCGCAGCCGGCACGGCAACCAGCTCCACCTCGGGCGCGCCCGCCGCCGCAGACACCGCCCCCGCCCATGCGCGTAAAGCCGGCGCCGCCGCCGCCAGGCGCCGGGTCATCCTCGACCAGGACGCCTTCGGACCCGCCGGCTCGAACATGCAGGCCATCCTGATGCTGCTGCAGTCGCCCGACGTCGAGGTGCTGGGCATCACCATCACCAGCGGCGACGGCTGGCGCGACGAGGAAGTCAGCCAGACGTTGCGCCTGCTCGAAATCGCAGGCCGCACCGACATCCCCGTGATCCCCGGCGCGGTGCTGCCGCTGGTCAATTCCGCCGCACGCACGCGGGCCTGGGAGGCGCTGTACGGCAAGCTGTACTACAAGGGTGCATGGACGGTGCGCTGGCCGGATCAGGGCATCGTGCGGCGTACCCCTCATCCTGACGATCCGTACCTCGTACCGCCCTCGCCCGACGGCGCGCCGCACGGCAGGCCGTCGACGGAAACGGCTGCCAATTTCCTGGTACGCGAAGTCGAGGCGCATCCGGGGGAGATCACGCTCATCGCCGCCGGACCGCTGACGAACATTGCCCTCGCCGCCAAACTGGACCCCCGCTTCAGCAGCCTGGCGAAGGAGCTGGTGTTCATGGGCGGCAGCTTCAATCCGACCGCCGCCGACAACGCCTTCGCGGCCGAGTATGCGAACGCGCCGCGGCGCGAATTCAACATGCGCTGGGATCCGGAGGCCGCCTCCCTCGTGCTGCACGAACCGTGGAAGAAGATCACCGAGGTGCCCGTCGATCCGACCACCCGGACGTTCTTCACGCCGCAGATGATCGAACGCGCGGCCCACGCGCAGACGCCGTTTGCCGCCTACCTCGGCAAGTTCGGCGAGTCCTATCCGATGTGGGACGAACTCGCTGTGGCCGTGTGGCTCGACCCCGGCATCGTCAGCCGTGGCGTGGAGCTCGGGGTCGACGTCGACACGAGCTTCACCGCCGGCTACGGCAACACCCTCAGCTGGTCGAAAGGCGAAGGCCCCGGTCTCGGCGAACGGCCCGTCGAGGTGGTGATGGCCGTCGACGTGCCGAAGTTCGAGGCGCTGACGATGGAGCTGCTGACCCGTCCGACGCCGCCGCGATGAGCGGGATGCGGGTGGTTGCCCGGGCCGTCGCGGTCTGCGCCTTCGCGCTGCAATTCATCGCGCCCGCGGCGCACGCCGCCGAGCCCTGGTTCGAGGCGGTCAAGGCCACCGCGACGCCCGCGCAGCTGTACCGGTTCCTCTACGCCCTGCCCAAGGGCGGCGATCTGCACAATCATCTGACCGGCGCAGTTCGCTCGGAATGGTACTGGGACGCTGCGCTGGCCGCCGGCGCCCACGGCTACGTCTACTACACCCGCGTACGCTTCGAGAATTGCGCCCCCTACGACCACGACGAATTCGGCGGCGCGAAGGCGCTGCTGCTGTTCAAGAACATTCAGGAGAGCAGCTTCGTCAAGCTCGACCCGTGCGCTCGCTCCGAGTTCAAGCGCCTGCAGGATCTCGACGCCCGGGAGAAGCAGGGCTGGCTCGACAGCCTGCGCCTCGACAAACCCTACGAGGGTCGGAACGAATTCTTCGACGCCATCTGGGACCGCATCAACGATCTGCTCCTGAATCCGTATCTGATCTGCGACGTCTTGCTGCGCAACATGCAGGCCTTCGGCCGCGAGGGGCTCGTGTATCTCGAGACGCAGCAGGGTGTCGACGGCGCGGTGAAGCCCGACGGGTCGCCCTTCCCCGTGGCGGAGGTGGCTGCGCTCTACCGCCAGACGCTCGCCTCACCGCAGGCCAAAGCCACCGGCGTGGAGGTACGGTTTCAGAACGCCCTGCTGCGTTTCACGCCCCATGCCGAACAACGGCTGCGCGATCTGTACGCCCTCACCGACCGCTACCGCGATCTGTATGTCGGCATCAACATGGTCGGTCGCGAGGACAACGACAAGGGCTATCCCCTGCGCTTCCTGCCGGTGCTACGCGAGCTGCGCCACCAGTACCCCGACATCAATCTGTCCATCCACGCCGGCGAGGTCGACGAGCCGAACTTTCACGTCCGCGACACCTTGCTGCTCGGTGCCCAACGCATCGGCCACGGCGTCAATCTCATCACGGATCCGGACACGATGCTGCGCATGCGATACGGTCCCTACCTGGTCGAGATCAACCTGATCAGCAACCTGTTGCTCGAATACGTGAGCAGCTTCTCCCAGCATCCCTTCCCCGAATATCTGCGCACCGGCATTCCGGTGGCCCTGTCGACGGATGACCGCGGCATGTGGGACTCGAACATGAGCGACGAGTTCTTCGTCGCCACCCGCGAGTTCAATCTATCGTGGGAGGAGATCGTCATGCTCGGGCGCAACTCGCTGCAGTATTCCTTCCTCGATGCGCCGACCAAACAGAAACTGCTCGCCGACTACGAGCGGCGCGTCGCCGCGTTCGTGGCGGCGTTCAAGAAAAAGGGCTGGGCCGCGCTCGATGGAGTCCAGCCGGTGAGCTACGGATTCTTGTGCACCCACTACCGGCTGTGTCAGCCGCCCGGCATCACGTCCCGGTAATGCGCCCAGCCTTCGATCAGCGCCTGCACCACGCGATTTCCCACCTGGTAGGCCGCTTCGATGGCGGGCATGCCCTCTTCGGGATACTCCGCGGTGGTGCTCCAGGCCGTGCTCTTGCCCGGTGGTGCCATGGTGTAGTTGCTTGCGGTACGCAGCACCAGCACCCGCTTCAGGTCCACCCGGTGCGCCCGCGACAGCCGCCGCAGCGCCGTCAAGGTGCCGCTGTCTTCCATGTTGGACATCATGAAATTGGCATCCCGGCCCGCTTGCAATTTCACCCAGTCGTTGGCCCACTGGGTCAGATGCTCGCCGTGCCAGTACGTGCTCGCGGACAGTGAATCACCGACGGTGACGAAGGGTGGGCGCGTCGCCGCAGGATACCCGGCGAATTGCCGTCGGAAAGCCGCGATGCCCGGGCTGTCCGGCACCGGGTGATTCTTGGTGAGCGCGTAAGCCCACGCGACCAGACCGGCATCGAGCTCGTAGTGAATCGTGTCCACGGTCCAGCCGTTCGCCGTGTCGTTCGGTTTCTTCGCGCCGAGCGGCAGGAGTCCGTACGGCCAGTCCGCCGGGAGTTCACGGGCGTCGATCTCGTACAAGAGGTCGCCGTCGACCACGTGCCTGGCCCACGCCGCCGTGCCCAGCGACACGTCGAGCGGGTCGCCGCCCGCGATGCCCGCCACCACCCAGTAGGCATGGCTCAGGTCGAAGCGCGGGTCGAGGCCGAGCGCCATGATGGAGGTGCTCGAGTTGGTGACGCCGCCGCCCGTGCAGATGAGCAGCAGCCCGCCGTCGTTCATGCGCAGGTCGTATTCGCCGAGCGGGAACGGCAGCACACGGTCGAGCTTCTGCCGCTCCACCCACAGCTGCGCTTCGCCCGGTTTGTCGCCGGTGAGCTTGCCGGTCTCGAACATCGTCACCACCACCACCTTGACCGCAATGGGCGGGGCGGCCGGCGGCGCCGCGCACACGGGATCCGCTGCCAGCGTCGCGACGAGCAGCACGGCCGCAACGGGCGCGCGCAGGCGCTGAAAACAGCTCCCGGCCGTCATTTCTGCAGGGCCGTGAAGAAGGAGTCGTCCACCGGCTTGTGCGCGAGGATTTCGTCGCGGGTGAGCCCCTCCATCTCGTGCGGGAACACCAGCCATTGATCGGTGGAACGCACGTAATAGTCGGGCACCAGAGAACTGCGGTTGCGGGCCGGCTTGTAATACGCCGTCGCCACGCGGATCTGCTGCGGCAGATTACGGCGGCAGCGCCGGCGCAGCTCCGCAATGGCTGCTTCGAGGCTGCGACCGGAGTCGAACACGTCGTCGATCAACAACAGCCGGTCTTCGGCATTGAGCACCGACACCAGATAATCGAGCGCGTGTACGCGAACCTTGGGTGCCTGCTGGTCCATGCCTTCGTACGAGGAGGTACGGATCGAGATGTGATCGCAAATGATGCCGTTGAATTCGAGGATTTCCTGCACGGCGATGCCGACCGGGGCGCCGCCGCGCCAGACGCCCACCAGAAACGAGGGCCGGAAGCCGCTGCGCACCACCCGCAATCCCAGTTCGATCGAGTCCCGCAGCAGCGAGTCGGCCGATATGAAGGTCTTTTCCAGGGCTTCGGCAGGCATCGGACTTCTCGCGGATTACAGGGTAATGACCGATGATGCAGACGATACCGTCGGGGCACAAGGTATCATTCGCCGGGTCCCGGCGGCATGCTGCCGGCACTTCGTGAAGTCACCGAGATTCTTCCCCGTGTCTACCCCCCTCATCACCCGCACCGCGGTTCTCCCGTTCATCGTCGCCGCCGCGTTTTTCATGGAGTATCTGGACACGACCATCATCGCCACCGCGCTGCCGCAGATGGCGAAATCGTTCGGCGTCGGGCCCAACGAGGTCAGTCTGGGAATGACCGCCTACATGCTCACGCTGGCCGTGTTCATCCCCGTCAGCGGCTGGGTGGCCGATCGTCTCGGCTCGCGCACGGTGTTCGCGACTGCGCTTTTGATGTTCGTGCTGGCCTCCGTGCTGTGCGGATTTTCGACGGGTATGGTGACCTTCACCGCCGCGCGCGTGCTGCAGGGCCTGGCGGGCGCGATGATGGTGCCGGTGGGCCGCATGATCGTCGTCCGCAACACGCCGAAGAGCCAGATGATGCACGCCATTTCCACCATCACCTGGCCGGCCATCGCGGCGCCGGTCATCGGGCCGACGCTCGGCGGCTTCATCACCACGTACGCATCCTGGCGCTGGACCTTCTTTCTCAACGTTCCCGTGGGCCTGGCGACGCTGCTTGCGATCAGTGCCTATGTTCCCAATCAACGCGACGAGGTGAAACGTCCGCTGGATGTTCCCGGCTTCCTGCTGAGCGGCACCTCTCTCACCTGCGTGATGTACGGCACTGAGCGCGCCAGCCATCAGGACGCCGGAGTGCTCGGCGCAGCGGCGCTCATCCTGGTCGGTGTCCTGGTCGGACTGGCAGCGTTGTGGCATTTTCGGCGCGCCGCACATCCGCTTTTGGATCTGCAGCCGCTGCGCGTCCAGACCTATTCCGCAAGCGTGGTGTGGGGGTCGGTCAGCCGGATCGGCATCGAGGCGGTGCCGTATCTGTCGCCGCTGCTGTTTCAAATCGGCTTCGGCCTGTCGGCCTTTCACTCCGGGCTGCTGCTGCTCGCAACCGCCACGGGCAACCTGGGCATGAAGGCGTTCACCACCCCGATCCTGCGACGCTGCGGCTTTCGCAGCGTCGCCTGGATCAACTGCATCGCCGTTGCGATGTTCATCTTCGCCTGCGGGTGGCTCACCGCCACAACCCCGCTGCTGGTGATGCTCTTGGTGCTGTTCCTGTACGGGCTGTCGCGCTCGCTGCAGTTCACCACGCTCGCGACGCTCGCCTATGCCGACATCGACGATGCCCACAAAGGCGGCGCGAGTACCTTGTGGAGCGTGGCGCAGCAGATGACGCTCGGGCTGGGCATCGCCTTCGGCGCGCTGTGCCTGCGCATCGCCGCGGCGCTCGGAGGCGGCGAGCAGAGTGCCGCGACGCAGTTCCAAACCGCGGATTTCCGCTGGGCGTTCGCGGCGGCGGCCGTGGTCAGCCTGGTCTCCGTCAGGGGCTACGTGCGCCTGCCCGACGATGCCGGCAGCACACTGTACGGACCGCTTCGTCCTCGCGGCAAAGCGCAAAGCCCCGACCCCGCGGCGTGATGGCGCGCACGCATGCCTCCCAATGAAGGGCTGGATGGAACATGGTTCACCTTAAGGCTCAGCGCATCCGACCGCCGGGCCGCCAGGCCGCCTAAGAAAGCGGCACGCTAAGAAGCGCAGCTCGAAGATACCCCGGCAGGCACCGCCGAGGCGAGTCATTTTTGTCACCCACCTGCGTAGAAACACCGCCGGTCATTCGGCGGCCGGCGCAAAATAGACGCTGACCTTCAGCCCGCCCAATTGCTCGGAACTGTCGAGCACGATGGTGGCCTGGCAACGTGCGGCAATTTCCTTGGCGATGGCCAGACCCAGACCACTCCCACCGGCCAGGGCATCGCGCCGTCGATAGAAACGATCGAATACGCGTTCCCGGTCTTCCGCGGGAATTCCCGGTCCCGAGTCCTCGATGCGTAATTCGGCGCGGGGACGTGCATGGATTCCGATGCGAACCCGGCCCGCACGCTCGGTGTACTTCACCGCGTTGTCGATGATGGTCGAGCTGAGAATGGCGCTCGCTTCCGCGTTGCCGCGGACCAGTACGTCGTCGAACCGGCCGATATCGAGCTGCAGCCGTTTTTCCTCGGCCAAGGGAACATGAATCGACAGGGAGGTGCGCACGGCCTCCGACAGATTGAACGTTTCGGTATGGCGCAGGTCTGCTTCGCTCTCGTGGCGGGCCAGGGTCAACAGGCCTTGGGCGAGTTGCAAGGTTCGTGAGATTCCGTTCTGCAGTTCGGCCATCGATTCCCGCACGCGATCAGGGGTTTTCGCGCGGGCCAGCATCTGGCTTTGAAGTTTCATTGCCGTGAGCGGCGTCAGCAACTCGTGCGCGGCGTCCGCAATGAAGGTTCGCTGTCTGCTGATGGTCTGTGCGACGGTATGCATCAATTCGTTCAGCGCGAGGGCGACCGGTTGCAGATCCGGTGGCAAGCCAGCCACCTCCAACGGCGACAGATCGCGTTGCGAACGGTCACGCAACGCACGCGTGATCCGGGTCAGAGGCCGCAGCCCGTAGGATACGGCCAGCCAGATCAACACCGCCGACAAGGGCAGCACCGCCAGAGACGGACCCAGCGCGCGCAGCGTGATTTTCCGCGCCGCGATGTCCCGGATATCGGCCGGTTGTGCGGCGATGGTTCGTTTGCCCCCGTCCACCACCGTGAACAGCCGCCACTGTCGGTCGTGAAGCATGCGCTTGGAGAAACCGGGCGGAATGCTGCGTACGATCCCGAGCAGCGCGTCCTGAGGGTTTGCGTCAGAACCCGATTCAGGGTAGGTGGCCACGATCATGTCCTGCTGCGGGTTTTCCACTTTGCGATCGGGCAAGGGCGAGACGGCAGGACGCCCGTTGGCCTCGGCGCTCAGCGCACTGCGCTGCAATTCCGCATCGAACAGGTCATCGATCTCGTCTTCGATGCGCGCATAGATGAACAGATAGAGGGCCACCTGCGTGACGAACACGCCGGCAAGCAACCCAAGCAACAGTCGCGCCCGCAACGACTTCACGGCGCGGGGATCCGGTAACCGACGCTGCGGACGTTCTCGATGTATTCGTAGCCGATTTTTCGCCGTAACGAATGTATGAACACCTCCACCGTGTTGCTGCCGACATCGCCGTCCCACCCGTAAAGCTTGTCGCGCAGCTGCTCGCGGGTCATCACCACGCCCGGTCTTTGTAACAGCGCCTCCAGCAGCGAGAACTCCTTTGCGGACAGCACGACTTGACGTCCCCGGTGAGCCACTCGGCGTGTGGTGGGATTGAGGCTCAACTCACGAAATTCGAGCACTTCCGTGACGACGCCGGCCCGTCGTCGCATGACCGCGCGCAGCCTTGCCACCAACTCGTCGAAGTCGAATGGCTTGCACACGTAGTCGTCCGCGCCCGCATTCAGTCCTTTGATTCGGTCGGATATCGATTCGCGCGCCGTGACGATCACGATTGGCAGGGAGTTGCCTTGATGTCGCAGCTCGGCCAGCACTTTCAGCCCATCCCGACCGGGAAGCCCAAGGTCGAGGATGGCTGCGTCGTAGCTTTGTTCCGCACAGATGACCGCGGCTGCATCGCCATCGTCGAGCCAATCCACCGTGAAACCCTCGTCGGCCAGGCCGCGTCGCAGCGACCAGCCGATCATACGATCGTCTTCGACCAGCAAGATTTTCAAGAGGGGCACCGGCAGACCCCACACCCGGGCGGTTCTCTTAACTCCAATTTAATTTCCAGCTGCCAGCATGCGTGTCTGTCCACCGCCACGGGATGTCTACCATGCACCGCCCACATCTTGCCTTGTGCCTCTTCGCCATCACCCTGGGCGCGCACGCCGCTCACGCCCAAACCTATGGGGTCATCGACAAATTCACGGTCGGTGGCGCAGGGAAGTGGGATTACTTGAGCGTCGATCCCGTCTCTCGACGGCTGTACCTGTCCCGAGATACCCATGTCATGGTGGTCAATACCACCGACGGACAGGTGGTGGGCGACATTGCCGATACTCAGGGGGTGCACGGCATCGCCGTTGCCGCGGATCTCGGCCGCGGCTACATAAGCGCCGGCAAGTCCAATGAGGTCAAGGTGTTCGACTTGAACACCCTTCAGGTCGTCGCGACCATCCCGGTAGGATCGAAGCCCGATGCCATTCTGTACGACCCGCCGTCTCACCAGATCTTTGCCTTCAACGGACACAGCAGCGATGTCAGCGTCATCGACGCACGCACGTCGGCGGTCGTCGCCACGATCGGCCTCGGTGGCGGACCTGAGTTCGCGCAAAGCGATGCCGGCGGCACCATTTTCGTGAACATCGAAAACAAGAACGAGCTCGTCGCCCTGGACGTCCGGCAGCGCAAGGTGAACGCCCGCTGGCGCCTCCCCGGTTGCGACGGACCCACGGGGCTCGCGCTCGACAGGATCCATCACCGAAGCTTTTCCGTGTGTGCGAACGCCACCATGACGATTCTCGATACCGTCACCGGCAAGATGATCGCCACCCTGCCGATCGGTGCGCATGCGGACGGCGCGGCGTTCGACGCAGAGCGTGAAGATGCCTTCAGCTCCAATGGCGATGGCACCTTGACCATCGTGCATGAGACTGATCCGGATCATTTCGCCGTTGCGCAGACCGTCAAGACGGCACCGGGGGCGAAGACCATCGCCTTGGACGGCGTGTCACACAAGCTATACCTCCCCGCCTCCGGCCCGAAAGACGACCCGCAGGGCTCGATCGTTCCGGGCGCATTCGTCGTGTTGGTGGTCGCTTCCTCACGAGCGCCCTAGACCAACGTCGGCGTCAACCGCAGTACGAAGAACTTGAAATCCTCCGTGAGCAGTTGTGCCCTTCGATTGAGGATGTTGTGCCCGAGCAGCCCGAGCAGGGCCGTGGCGATGCCACACGCCGTCGCGGTGAGCGCAAGGCCGATCCCTCGGCTGACCTCGGCGGGATCGGAGATCCCGCCCTGCGAAAGCGCGGTAAATGTCTGCATGATTCCCAGAATGGTTCCCAACAACCCGAGCAGGGGCGCGCCCGTGACGATCGTGTCGAGCACCCATAGCCGGGCACTGATCTTCTTATCCACGTCGATGTAGAGGGCGGCCGAGAAATCTTCGAGCTGGCCGCGGGTCACGCCGCGCGAGGCGGCGAGTTCAGAATAGCGGATGACCGCCCGTGTGATCGGGTCACCCGGCCGGGCGCCCAGCAAGGTCATCGGCAGCGTGGCGTCGCTGGCGCGGACACTGCGGGCGATGGCGCGCACTTTGAGACTCACGTAAGAAAGATAAAAAGCTCGTTCGACGATGACAAAAACGAGCAGAGCGGCAAACGCGTACAGAAAATCGAACGCCAGGGCGTGGTAAAACGGAAAATTCATGCGTGGAACTCGAGTGTGACTAGGAATGAATGACTGGATTCGCCCGGAAATGCATCACCGGGAAACGGCGGATAATGTCCCTCCTGGACGATTTCCAACGCGTGATGATCGAGCAGGGCGGAGCCTGAGCTGCGCGCGAGCACGGCGGAGAGCATCCTGCCGGATCGATCGAGCATGAAATTGACGCGCACCTCCCCATGCGGTTTCAGCAGTCGATATTCCACCGATTTGGGCGCAGTGGTGCGCGAGTCGATGTTGCTGCGCAGTGTCGAAGCGTACTGGGCATCGACGGTTCCTGAAGGCGTGCTGACGGACGGTGGGACGTTGGCTGCGGCGCCGGGCTGCCCATCTTGTGCGGCCGGGAGCTCTGCCGGTGCGGAGACTGCGGCTGCCATGAGGGGTGCTGCTGGGGAATTTGGAGGTTCGCGATGCAGGACGGGACGCGGCACTTTGGGTGGTTCGCGCAACGGCGGCCGCGGCTCCGGCGGGGACGGTGCCGGCGGGGACGGGTCGGGCGCGGACGGTGTCGGCGTCAGTGCAACCGCGATGGTCTGTGGGGCAGCAAGGGTGGGTGTTATCGCAGGATGCGCGGTGGCAAGCCAAAACGCAGCGACCACCACGGTCAGGGCAAACGCCAGACTGTGACTCACCGTCTCCGGAGCAGGCCGCGACAAAGGACTACTTCGACCTGGTCGTGATTGCCGTTGCCGACACCCCGCCCTTTTGCAGCGCCCCGAGAACATCGACCAGCGCCTGTAGCTGACTGGCCTGGTCCCCCGCTATGATCACCGCGATCTTGGATTGCGAATTCAAGTTTTGCAGCAACATCGGCAATTCCTCGACGGTTACCGCATTGCCGTCCAGGTACACCCCGCCCTCCTTCGTGAGCGTGAGCGTCACGCGACGCGGTTCTTCGATGTGAGTGGCTGCGCTCGATTGCGGGAGTGCCACTTTGAGACCCAGCGAGGGGAGGACGTGGATGCTGATCAACACGAAGAACACGAGCAGGAACATCATCACGTCGATCATCGGAATGACTTCGATGCGGACGGGCTTGTAGGGCCGCGACGGCCACGTCCTCATGGGCCGGGTCCGGCGCCGGCCCGTACGGCAAACAAGGACGTCATGTTCACCACGCCGGCCTCCCGATCGGCGGCGTGCCCCAGATATTCATCGATCCCGAACGCCGCTTCCGTGGTTCGCAACAAGGAATAGTGGTTGTAGGGGGTCGGATCGACGACGCCACGCGCGCCGTGATTGCTGATGACGATGGTGGGTATTCGGCCCCCGCCGAAACCGGCGGCGCTGGCGGGATCGTACCCGCAGCAGCCCTGGGGCCCCTGATTGCGCTCGGCCTTGCCGTTCTCGTCGAAAGTAATGACGATGGCGACGTTTTCCCTTTCTTGCCACACGCTGGAGTGCATTATTTTGTCCACCAGTTCCCCGACCACTCTGTCGCCGCGCTTTATCAAACCGGCGGTGTTCGATTTACGGCAATCCTCGGGCGTCTGCGGACCGTCCTCCCGGCCATGCATTTCATTGCACTGATTGGGCACTATGTGCGCGTAGTTGGGCATCCTGCCCGCGGCGAGATCAGCGTAGAGCGTGTCGAAGCCGACGATTTTCTGGGCCCGCTGCGGATCGTCCTGCACGCGGCGAAAGGTCATGAAGCCGTTGTGCTTGACTGCATATATTTCCGCCGGAACGCCCGGCTGGTCACGCGCGGGCCAGCGGGCCACGCCGGATCCTGCCGCAGGGATGCTTTCCATGTACCCCTTCCAGCTCAAGCCCCGCTCCTCCAACTGATCGACCAGACTGCGCTGCGACACGGTGTGATCCACATATCCCGGCTTGCCCGAGCCGGGACAGTAGGGGTCGTTGCTGTGCGGTTTGCAATAGAAGGCATCGTCGTCATGGATCCCGAAGGTGTCCCCCCCCAGCATGGCCACGTAATTCCCTTCGCTGGGATGCACTTCGGCGTAGAACTGAGTTGCCAGTCCGTATTCACGGGCCAGACGGTTTATGTTCGGGGAGATCGACTGCTCGCCGATGATTTCGACGTAACTTCGATTCTCCTCGATGATAAGGAAGACATGGTCATATCGCGGCACGGCGGTGGGCGCGTCGGCGCAATGAGCTGCCGTCACCGGACCCATGGCCGCCACGGCGGCTAACGCAGCGGCCATGCGGTTGCGAACTTTCATCATGCGTGGGCCCCTCAGAAAAAGCTCATGCGAACGCCGGCCAGCAACGTGACCCCGTAGAATTCGCGTTGGATTGGCCGGCTGTCGCTGCGGCCTTCCGTGAACTCCAGCGGCGTGTTCAAAAGATTCTTCGCATCGAAATACAGTTTGACCGAGGGTGCGATCTTGTAGCTCGCACCCAGATCGAGAGTGGTGCGATGGCGTGAATAGACGTCGAGGGAGTCGCCGGTGGTGCTGCCGAAGGCAAAGAGGCTCTGTCCCACATACCCGGCTCCCAGGCGCACTTGCACGGGATCTTTCTCATAGAACGCAGCCGCATTCCAGGTCACTTTGGCGGTGGACGGCAGCAGGCCGGTGATTCCCGGGTGAATCTCCGCCTTCGAATCCACCAGGGTGAAGTTGCCGGTGAGGCCGAACCCGTCGAAGGGTGCCGCCAGCATTTTGAATTGCCGTTGATATTGACCCTCGATGCCGTCCGCGTGCGCGGGGCCGTTGCTGTAGCTCTGCACGGTGGTGATCGTCCCCTCGAGCCCGGGCAACGGGTAGCTCGACTCGATTTGCTGCGAAAGGAGAATGTAGTCGTGGAACCATTTATAGAAAACACCGGCCGATGCTATCTGGCCGTCTCCCGGATACCATTCGAGGGTGGCGTCGAGGTTCTGACCGAGGGTGGGCTTTAACGCCGGATTCCCCACGGTGACGGCGGCATCGGCGATGCTGAACGAGGCGCCCGGCGTGACCTGTTGAAACCCCGGCCGGGCGATGCCGGTGGAATAGGTGGCCCGCGCGATCAGGTTGTCGAGCACCTTGAATCGCGCCTGCAAGGTAGGAAATACGTCCGTATAGGCGCTCTTCTGCGTGGCCGGCGTGTTGACGTCGGTATCGCTGTTGTAGAGGTTGCCTCGATAGGTGGCGCGGGTCGATTCCACGCGGACTCCCGCCAGCAGGCCGAGATTCCCGAAGGTGTCCGAGTACTGGGCATATTCCGCGAAGACATTTTCGCGATCGTCGGTGTTCCCCGATGCATCGGCTGCCGCATCGTCGCTGATGGTACCGAGCGTGCCATTGGCGAGGTTGCGCACCGACACCAGGCTGATCTCGGGACCGATGGCGTAGTTGTTGTTGTAGTAGACCGTGCCGGGGCCGTACGTGGCCGAGGCCAGAGAGACCGTGCCGTTCGGCGAAAACTCCGGCGAGGTGGACTCGTTCGTTCTATGCCGTTCGCGCACCGAGATGCCGACTTTCAGCTGCCCGCTGTCGGCGCCCGGCAAGGGAATGGTGGCATCCAGCACCGCGGAGGTCTCGCCGTCGTGCGCGTAGGATTGACCCAGGCTGATGTCGTCCAAGGTGTAGTTGGCGGGGTTGGCGGGATTCGTGCCGTCCAGCGTGCTGATCCGGGGGTAACGCGGATCGGTGTTGTTGTAGGCGACGGCCACGGAATTCGGGTCGCTCCAGGTACTACCGTAGGTCGTGGAGACGCGGTCGGTACCCAGCGCAAACGAGGCGTGGTAGTCGAGCTTGAACGCGCTGAACACGCTGCTGCCGCCGACGACTCCCAGGCTGTTTTGAATGCGTTCGGTGGAATCCGTCGTTTTCTGCTGAAGCGTGGCAGCGGAGGCCACGAATCCGTTCGGATTGTTGGGGTCCTGAATACAGCTGGGCAACGGGGTGCAGCCGGTATCCGAATCGAGATCCTTTAACACCAGGTAGTGTTTGTTGGCCGTCTCGAGGTATCCCGAATAGAGGAAACGCACATACAGGCTGGTGGACTCGCTCGCCCGGGCATCGACATTGGCCGCCGCTCCATACCGTTTACGATGATACTCGTAACGGCGAAACTGCAGATCGCTCAACACTTTGTCGGGAACGCCGCTCGATTGTTGATCGGTATAGCTTTCTTCCACATCGTCGATGCCCCGCGAGTCTTCATGGTAGACGGCGGTGACGACTGCGCTCAATGCATTGGCGCCGCCGAACAGCCCGCCGATGCCGTCCCCGCCGTCGAAGCCACGGCCCAGGCTCACTTCCCCGTGATACACGGGGGTCCTTCGCAACGGTTCGTAGCCGGAACCGAAGTCCGCGTCCAGGAAGGGCGCGCCGCCGTGCTCCGCCCCGGTCCGCGGCACCAGGTTGACCGACCCGCCAAGGGCCTCGGCGTCCATGTCGGGCTGCAAGGTTTTGGTCAGTTCCACCCCGCCGATGATTCCCGTAGGAATCGTATCGAAAGCGACCGCGCGGCCACCACCGAACGGAGAGGACGGATTCGACGCGGGCAGGCGTACCCCGCCGTAGGTGGTGCCGTTAAGATCGGAATCCAGGCCTCGTATGCTGATGAAACGCCCTTCACCGCTGTCGGTCTCGAGCGATACGCCGGGCATCCTGCCCAATGCCTCCGCCGTGTTCACGTCCGGCAATTTGATGATCTCGCTCAACGGCTGAACCTCGATGAGATTCGGCGCCTGTTTTTTCATTTCGATGGCGTCGGCGCGATTGATCGTAGAGTTCGGGACGATTTGCTGATCGCTCTGCTCGCCGGCGGTGCCCGTGCTCACGCGGCCGATGTCGGTGGCCTGCCCGGCATCCGGCGGCGCCGTGTCGGCGCTTGCATTGGCTGCGCCATACAAAAGCACGGCCACCACGGCCGCACCGGAACTTCGTATCCACATATCGCATCCCCAAGAAGCTTCTAGCCGGACGCGCATGCCGACTTTGTGAGTGCTTCGCTGTGCAGCAAAGGTACGGTTTCAATGTGACAGCACGTTGAAAAACCCAAGACTCGGAGGGAACATCCCTCGGTGTGCCGGTCCGGCTCCAAGCGTTTGAAAGCACTCGTTAAAACGACATCGGGTGGGCAACACCGATTGCGCCGCCCGACGACTCTTAAGACGCCTTAAGCTCTCGACGTCAGCGCGGCTGCTCGGGCGGCGGCTCGCGCGGCACCGCGAGCGCCGAACGCAGCGGCAGCCGGACCGACACCCGCGTACCGTGCGGGGACACCTCCGTGACCGACAGCTGCGCACCGATGGTCTGCGCGCGGTATCGCATGGTACGCAGACCGAAGCCCTGGGTGACGCGATCGGCGATGCCGATGCCATCGTCGCTGACATCGATGACGAGTTCGTCGTCGGCGACCCGGGTGGCAATCTCCGCCCTGGCGGCGTGCGCATGACGGGCGATATTGGTGATTGCCTCTTGTGCGATCCGGTAGAGATGATCGGAGGTCGAGGCGTCGAGACCGCCGAAATGATCCGGGCTCGGCGTGAAGAGGATTTCGAGGCCCGCCCACCGCCGTGCGTGCGATGCCAGGTTCTCGAGCGCGGACGTGAGGCACCCACCATCGAGTGTTCCGGGCGCGAGCCCGTGCGCCAGCAGACGCGTACTCTCGATGGCACCGGCGATGATGTGCATCACCCGATCGAGGTCGCAGGCGGTGACCCCGACGCCGCGAATCACATTCGTGTGGCAAGCACGCAGCAGGAGACTTGCTCCGGTCAAAACCTGGCCGAGTTCGTCGTGCAGGTCGTTGCCGATCCTGCGCTGCTCGCGGTTGACCGACTCGAACATCTGTTCCATCAACACCTTACGCTGGGTGATGTCTTCCGCCATGCCGATCACACCGGTCACCCGTCCCGACTGCGGCTCGCGGATGGGCTCGGCGGCCATCCGCAGCCAGCGCCGCTGCCCCGTGGCGCTCACCACCCGCAGTTCCAGGGCGGTGGTGGTGCCCGCCGCCACCTCGGCCAGACATCTTGAGGCCTGCGCCTCATCCCGCGGATCGATGAAGCTGCGCCACCCCCGACGATTCACCTCGTCGCGCTCGCAGCCGAAGATATCGGCAAACTGATCGTCGGCCCAGGTGAACTCGACCTGCCCGTCGGCCGTGAGCCGCGCTTCGAACACGTAACCCTGCACGAGCCGTGCGAGCGTGCGATAGCGGTCGTCCGGCTGGAGCGCCGGCCCCGGCGCGCTACTCAAGCGTGCAGAGCCGCATGCTGCATGCGCGGCAGCACGTGGCGCGCGAACATATCGCACTCGGCGGCATGCGGATATCCCGAGAGGATGAACGCGTCGATGCCGAGCGCCTGGTAGGCACGCAGTTTTGCGAGCACCTGATCCGGATCGCCGACGATGGCCGCACCACACCCCGACCGCGCCCGTCCGATCCCGGTCCACAGATTCTCCTCCGCATAGCCGTCCTCGTCGGCGCCCTCGCGCAGCTCGAGCTGACGCAGAACACCCTGCGAGCGGCTGTCCAACGACTTGCCACGGATCGCCGCGCCGGTGGCCGCGTCGAGCTTCGACAGCATGCGTCGCGCCGCAGCGCGCGCCGCAGCCTCGGTGTCGCGCACAATTACGTGCACCCGATAGCCGAACTTGAGCGACCGGCCGTAGCGCGCGGCGCGCGACCTCATGTCGGCGATGAGTTCCCGCACCGCCTCCATGCGGTCCGGCCACATCAGGTAGACGTCCGTGGCGCGCGCAGCCGTGTCGCGCGCCGGTTCCGACAGGCCGCCGAAGTAAAACAACGGCACGCCGCCGCTGCCGGTCGCGATACGCGGTGGGTCCAGCTGCAACCGATAGAACTCTCCCGCGACATCCACCGGCCTGCCGGCAAGCACCTCGCGCAGCACCGTCATGCATTCGAGGGTGCGCCGATAACGCGGCTCGCTGGCCAGCGACTCACCCGGCAGATCGCTCGAGATGATGTTGACGCTCAGCCGGCCGTTCAGCATCTGACCGAGCGTCGCCAGCTGGCGCGCCTGCTGCGGGGGCCACATCTCGCCGCAGCGGATGGCGGCGAGCAGCTTGATCGATTTGAGCAGAGGCGCCATGGCCGCGGCGAAGGCGATGGTGTCGATTCCCAACGCATAGCCCGAAGGCAGCAGGATGTTGTCCAAGCCGCCGGCTTCGGCGCTCAATGTGATGTCGCGGCAGTGGGTGTAGCTCGAGCGCAGGCCGGCGTCCGGTACGCCCAGGAACTCGTAGTCGTCGTCGCACAGCGCCGCGAACCAGCCGACTTCGCAGCTCGCGGACATATCGCTCATGGCAACGGCGCCTGTCGCGAGGCCGCCAGCACGGCGTACCAATCCGCCCGCGTGAGCTTCACCTCCAGCGCGCCCGACGCCGCGTTCAAATGGTCGACATCCTGACTGCCGACGAGCGCGATCGGGCGCGCCGGATGCGCCATGACCCAGGCGAGCGCCACGGCGGAGCGCGCAACGCCTTCACGCTCCGCGAGCAGGTCGAGGGCCGCCAGCACCGCCCGGGAACGGTCGTCCGCGCCGGCGCTTGCGTCCGTGCTCGCGCCGGCGCCCGTGCCGCCCGGGCGCAAGCTGCCGCTCACGCGACCGCCGGCCAGGCGGCCACCGGCGAGCGGCGACCAGGCCAGCACCGCCATGTTGCGTTCCAAGGCCTGGTCGAGCACGCCGTCCCGCAGCGGCTCGATGCACAGCGCCGACAGTTCCGGCTGGTGGCTGGCGAGCGCAAACGGCACATACGCCTGCAGGGCCGCGGTCTGGGCGGCGCTGTAATTCGAGACGCCGGCGGCGCGGATCTTGCCGGACTCGCGCAGTGACACCAACGCCTCCGCAACCTCCCGCGGATGCGTCAGGACGTCGGGCCTGTGGATCTGATACAGGTCGATGACGTCGGTGTTCAGGCGCCGCAGCGACGCCTCGCAGGCGGCGACCAGATAACGGGCACTCGAATCGTAGGGGATGCCCGGAATGATGCCGCCCTTGCTCGCCAGCACGACGCGGGCGCGCAAAGCGCGGTCGGCTGTGAACACACGGCCCAACAATGCTTCGGACGCGCCGAACGGCTCGCCGCTGTCGAGTCCATAGACGTCGGCCGTGTCGAACAGCGAGAAACCCAGGTCGAGCGCCGTGCGCACCCGCCGATCGGCGGCGGCGAGATCCGCCCCTTTGAAACGCCACATGCCCCATGCCAGCGGCGTGACCTCGATGCCCGAGTCGCCGAGCGGACGGCGCCCCGGCAACGCCAGGGATTCGCTCTGAGCTCGCTCCATATTCGTTCATCTCCGCTATGCTTGCCCACCCGACGAGGATGATACCGCCAATGAGAGTGGGTTTTATCGGCACCGGATTGATGGCTCAGGAACACATCCGGAACCTCCTGCTGATGCCGGAGGCGCAAATCGTGGCCCTGGCCGATCCGGTGCAGGCGTCGCTCGAGTGGGCCAAGGCGACGCTCGGCGCGCACGCCGCAGGCGTGCAGCTGTATGACGATGGGGCGGCCATGATCCGCAGCGCGAAGCTCGACGCCGTGGTGATCGCTTCCCCGAATTACACGCACGCCGAGATACTCGAGCCGTTGCTCGAAACGAGCCTGCACATCTTGTGCGAAAAACCGCTCGCGACCACGCTGCGGGACGCCCAACGCGTCGCGCAACGGGCCGAGCGACACCGCGGCATTTTCTGGGTGGGCATGGAATACCGTTTCATGCCGCCGGTGGCGCGTTTCATCGAGCAGATCGCGGCGGGCCGCACCGGCCGTCTGACACGGATCGCCATGCACGAACATCGCTTTCCCTTTCTGCGCAAGGTGGGCGACTGGAACCGGTTCAACCGCAATACCGGCGGGACCATGGTCGAGAAATGTTGCCACTTCTTTGACCTGATGCGCTTGATTGCGCGCGCCGAACCCGTTCAGGTCTTCTGCTCGGGTGCGATGGACGTCAATCACCTCGACGAGCGCTACGGCGGCCGCACGCCCGACATTTTGGACAACGCCTTCGCGGTCGTCGATTTCGACAATGGCGTGCGCGCTCTGCTGGATCTGTGCATGTTCGCCGAGGGCTCCGCGGAACAGGAACGCCTCACCGTCATCGGCGATGCGGCCAAACTCGAGGTGACCATCCCCGGCGCGGTCATCGAGTTCAGCCCGCGCGTGCCGCCGGGTGAGGCGCTGCGCACGGAACGCCACCACGTCGAGGTCGAACCGGCCGCGCTCGCGGCGGGCCACCATCACGGCGCAACGTTCTTTCAATGGCGCGCCTTCCTGGACGCCGCGGCGGGCAGGGCGCCGGTATTGGTGACGGCCCGCGACGGCTTGCAGGCTGTCGTGATGGGGCTGGCCGCGGAGCGCAGCGCCGCCGAGGGACGCGTCGTGAAGATCTCGGAATTCTCCGCGGGTGACTGACGCCACGGCGCGCCGGGCGCGGCGCCGCCGCGTGCTGCTCGCGCTGCTCATCGCGGGCACCGTGATCAATTACGCGGACCGCCAGATCATCGCCCTCTTGAAGCCGCTGATCGGCGTCGATTTTCATTGGACCGATGCCGAGTACGGACACCTGGCCTCCGCGTTTCAGCTCGCGACCGCGTTCGGCCTGTTGTTCGCAGGCCGGATCGTCGACCGGATCGGCATTCGCTCGGCCAACCCGCTGGCCGTCGGCGCATGGAGCGCCATCTCCATGGCCCAAGCGCTGGCGCATACGCTCGTGCAGTTCGGTGTGCTGCGCGTGGCGCTCGGCGCGGCGGAAGCACTCGGCACGCCCGTGATGGTCAAATCGATTGCGACCTGGTTTTCTGCCCGCGAGCGTTCCCTCGCGTTCGGCGCCATGAATGCCGCCAGCACCGCCGGCGCCATCGTGACGCCCCTGCTCGTCCCGCCGCTGGCCGCCACGCTCGGCTGGCGCAGCGCCTTCTTCGTGGTGGGCGCCGTGGGACTGCTATGGGTGCTGGTCTGGCTGTTGGCGGCGCGCGGCGTCACCGACCCGGGCGAGGCCACGGCCACCGTGTCCGCACCCCTCACCGCCACCGCCACCGCGGACCCAGGCTCCTGGCGCGCCGCCCTTCACGACCGGCGCACCTGGGCCATCGCCGGCGCCAAAGCATTGTCCGATCAGACGTGGTGGTTCTTGTTGTTCTGGGCGCCGGACCTCCTGCACCGGTTCTACCAGCTCGACCTGCGGCAGACCTCCGCACCGCTCGCACTCATGTACTGCGGGGCCGCAGCGGGAGCACTGCTCGGCGGATTCGGCGCACGACGGCTGCTGGAACGGGGGATGGGACTCAACCGCGGGCGCAAGCTCGCGCTGCTGCTCTGTGCCCTCCTCGCACTGCCCCTGGCGTGGGTGCCCTCGGTGCACCAAGAATGGATGACGGTGCTGCTGCTTGCCCTCACGCTCGCCGCCCATCAAGGCTTTTCGGTGACGCTGTTCGCGCTGATCGCCGACATCGTACCGGCCACGCGGCTCGCCACCGTCACCGGCATCGGCGCGTTCTGCGGCAACCTCGGCGGGATGGGGATATTGGCCTTCACGGGCTGGATCCTCACCCGCCAGGGCGATTACGGTCCCGTGTTCCTGTTCGCGGCCGCCTCGTACGTTCTAGCGCTGCTGTGGATTCACTGGCTGGTGCCGGTGCTGCAACCCGCCGCGCCGCCTGCGCCCGCAACGCCGTGATGCCGCCACGTTCATGAGCAACCTTGCCCAGAAGGATAAGCCGCCGCCAGGAAACGGGCGGGAGCAGTTTCCTGTCGACATTTTATCCTCCCTGGCGGGCATTTGAACCGTCGAACGGCCCCCTATGAACGGCTTGGGTGGATGGGATGTCTGGAGGAACCTGCTCCCCCTGGTTTCCTCCAGGCGTCCCATCTACCGGGCCATTCTCGTCCGTCAGGGTAACCTCAGAACGACTTGTGGACGTCGATCCCCGCGTAGCGGTCCTCGTCACGCGGTACCCAGCGCACCACCCCCGCCAGATTGCCGTGGGCCAGATACGACGAGTAATGCGTGTCGCCCACGTTCTTCACCAGCGCGCTGACGCGCCAGCCCTTGGCGTCGTCGCTCAATCCCACGCTCAAGTCCCACACACCGTAGGCGGCCTGCACGGTGTCCGGCGTTTCCGCGAGTTGGTACTGCACCTTGCTCTGCCATTTGTAGTCGGTGTCGAGAACGAGGTTCAACGCCTGCGTGACGGGCACGACGTAGTTGCCGTCGAGGTTGAGCTTCCAATCCGGTGCGAAGGGCAGCGGCTGACCATTGATGTTGCAGCTCGACGCTGCATTGGCCGGGCAGTTGAAGTGATCCACGCGTGCATCCGTCCGGGCGATGGCGCCGCTCACCGTCAGAGCGTCGAGGGGCCGGTAGGCCACATCCGCCTCGATGCCTTTCGTCGAAACCTTGCCCGCGTTGATCAGCCGGGTGATCAACGCGCCGTTCAACACGTCCGCAAAGTTCGCCTGGTAGTTGTCGAAATCGGTGAGATACACCGCGAAGTTCGCCTGCAGCTTGCCGCCGAGCAGGCGGGACTTGAGCCCCACCTCGTAGGAATCTGAGGTTTCCGGCTTCAACGCCAGGGTCGAGGAGGCCGTCATGTTGAAGAACACATTGTAGGCCGGCCCGGTGTAGCCATGTGAATAGGTCGCGTAGCTGTGCACGTCCGGCGCCACGTCGTATTGCAGCCCGACGCGGTCGGTGTAGCCGTAGTTGTCCGTCGCACCCGCGCTCGCAAACGAAGGCTGGATGCCGGTGACGGCCGTCGCCGAGCTCGCGACGCGTTGGAACTGATACTTGAGTTCGTCGCGCACCAGACGCGCGCCGAGGATGCCGCGCAACGACTCCGTGAAATTGAAGTTGCCCTCGCCGAACACGGAATAGTTGTCGGCATGGGTCCCGTACGAGGAGACCCCGGTATTGGGCACGATCGTCCCCGCCGCGAGCGTGTCGACGGCCCGCTGGTAGATCTCGCCGTCGACCGCATGCAGATAGTAGAGCCCGGCGACGTAGTCGACGAACTGTCCCTTGGGCGAGGCGATGCGCGCTTCTTCGGAGATCTGATCGAACGAGAGGTAGCCGTGATCCGCGACCTGCGGCAGCCCGCCGGCCGGCGCCGACAGCTGGTCGTAGTCCTGATCCTGGACGTTCAACCACCGCCGATACGCCGTGATGGAGGTGAGCGTATACGCGCCGAGTTTGTCATCGACCGTAATGCTGACCCCGCCGTTGTCGTCCCGCACACCGCTGTTCAGGTTCTCGCTGATATGGGTGTTCTGGTAGGACGACGCCACGCCCGACCCGGCGAGCGCCGTGGCAAATGGCGCGCTTAAGGTGGCGACACCCGTGGGATACGACGCCTGTGTGGCCGCGGCAGGAACGCCGGTGGGCACCGAGTCCTTGGAATGCAGATAATCTGCGTTGAAGGTCACCGTGAGATCGTCCGAGGCCGTGAAGATCAGCTTGGTATGACCGCCGTAGCGTTCGTAGCCGTTGACGGTGCTGCCGTCGTAGAGATTTCGCACGTTGCCGTCGTAGTGGCTGTAGACGCCTGAGAACGAGCCCAGCAACTTGTCGTGGATGAGTTCTCCGGACAGACCCCCCTTGAGCCGGAACTCATCACCTCCGCCGAAGTAGGCGCCATCGGCATAGCCGTGCGTGTCGGCCGTGGGATCCTGAGTCACGATGTTCACGACCCCCGCCGAGGCGTTCTTGCCGAACAGCGTTCCCTGCGGCCCACGCAACACCTCGACGTGATCGACGTCGAGCAATTCGACGGTGGCCTGACCCGGCCGCGCGAGCACCACGCCGTCGACCACGGTGGAGACCGACGGCTCCACCCCCGGCGACGTAGTGATGGTGCCGATGCCGCGGATGAAAATATCCCGATCCTTGTTCGAAGCTCCGGTACGGAAATCCACCGTGGGGATTTCCGAACTGATGTCCTGCAGATCGTTGAGGTTGTGCGCGGCGGCCTGCGCCCCGGTGATCACCGACACTGCCACCGGCACGTCTTGCAGAGGCTCCGCACGGCGCCGCGCGGTCACGGTGACCTCCTCCAGCTGACTGGCAGAATCGCCCGCGCGCGGCATATCGCTCTGCGCCTGGATGGCGAAGACCCGCGCCGGACTTATCGCCAGGCACAACACCAGGCTGACGGCCAGGCCCACCGTCCCCCACCCTCCCGCCGCCGGCCTGCCCGCCACCAAGCCGCCCGCCAGCAGGCTTCCCCGCACTGCCGGGCTCGCCACCACTGCGGCGGCTGCACGCTCCGACTGCACCGGTCGATTTTCAAAAACGGAAACACGCGCGAGGTGGTCGCGGTCCGGCATCGATTTCATATGAACGTCCTCGAATAGGCGCGCGAGGGTAGCCGAGCACACAGGTCGCGTCGAATAGCGAATGGGTATGCTCACCTGCCGGATGGTTATGACGGCGACAACGTGCAGAGGATGAAAGTCTCCCCAGGTATCGACATAGGCTTCAGTGAGTCCTGTCAGCTTCTCCCGCGGCAGCGCCGTCTCACGCCGCGAGAAAGTTTGACGGACCGCAGCGGCCAGGGGCGCCTTGTCCAGATCGAATGTCTTGGCGATCAACCAGAGGTCGTAGTAGTCCTTGAGCCGACTGTTGGTGATGCCGCGGGCGGCAAGGGCATGGAACTTCTCAGCGACCACCGTCTCGATCGGATAGGTCCGCAGGTGCGGTGCCGGGCCATCGAGCAGCGCCGGATAGTTAATCTCGATGGGACCAGGAGTGATCGCATCGCCAAAGCCCACATCGACCTGGATCGGGATGCGGGCGCCGGCGATCGTGGCTCTGGTACGCACTCGCACACCGCCGTACTCCAGATCCTCGCGGATCGGCGCGGCTTCGAGTCCATCGACATCGAAGGCCACGCCGTCGTCGTCGACGGGCTGGGTCAGGATCGCCCGAGCGCTGTAGCAGGCGTGCACGCACCGAGGCGCCGACGTTCTTCAAGGGTTCACGTTCCATCGGCCGCCGTCGCTTCGACATAGGGCTTCATGGCCGACCAGATCCGGGCTTTCGTGGCGTAGCGCCACAGTTGGTCACTCGTCGCCTTGCGCTGGCGCAGGCCCTCACGCAGCCCTTCCATGGCCACGTCGATGCCGACCTTGGCGCGATACCGAAAACAGTCGACGATGGTCCGCGCCGGATCGGTGATTGACATGTCCACGCCCTCAATGCGGTGACGTTTGATATCCTCGCTCAATGCGGCGCCCGTGAAGCGCACGAAGCGGATCGGCGGATAGTCGATCCGCGGACGCCAAGCAGTGCGTTCGATCGCCATCCAGTCGCTCGATGGCATCTGCAGGGTCAGCCTATGGAACTGCAGCGCAGACACCAGGCAGATGATGCCTTTGGGCACGAGCGCCGCTGCTTCGACCAGTGTTCGGCGGGCATCGACCGCGCCATCGGCGAGTTGATAGAGTCCGCGCGCAGGACGCACGACGATCCCGTCCGAACCAGACGCGCGAGCGTCTCCGGGCCGATACGGTGGGCGGAGAAGTCTTTAAGCCGCATCGAGGAACGGGCGCCCAGCAGTTTGAGGGCATGGGCGCGCTGGGTGTTGGTTATCGCCAATAGGAGATTTCCTATGCTAATCGGGCAACATAGCAGAGGTTTCATCACATACGCAGGGTCGGTCAACTTCTCCTCCAGCCTTACCCCTTAATTCACCCGCGGGCTTGGTGGACAAGGTTCTCACGGCGTTGAGCTCGAGCGGCTCGGCAGGAGACGGCCCTCGAGCGATCCCACGGCCTGTGCGTTCACATCTGACGAAACAAATGCAGGTAATTACGGCTGACGGGCAGCACCTCGGCGCGGCTTTTGAGATAGATGTCGGCCGTCTCGTTGGCGCCGCGCACGATGCGGGCGATGGAACTCAGGTTCACGACGACGGCGCGATGCACCTGCGCGAATTGCGAGTCGTCGAGCTGCGCGGCCAGGTCCTTGAGCGGTGTACGGATGACGGCTTCGCGCGACTCCCCTCGCTCGCCCCGCCAGGCGACGATGGTGTACTTTTCGTCCGCGCGCAAAAAGTCGATGTCCGCCACCGGTATCAGATTCACCGTCTGCCCGACCGAAGCGCGAATCCAGCGCAAGGGCGCCTGCACCCTCTGCCGCTCGAGTTTCGCGGCAAGCTGCTGCAACAGTGCCTCGGTATTGAGGGCAGGCGCTGCATCGCGCAGCCGTTCTTTCAGGCGGGCCACCGTCGTGCCCAGACGGGCGGCGTCGACGGGTTTGACCAGGTAATCGAGCGCACCATGCGTGAACGCCTGCACGGCATAGTGATCATAGGCGGTGATGAACACCAGATGAGCACGACGTCCGATGTGCCGGGCGGCATCGACGCCGTCGACCCCGGGCATGTGAACGTCGAGGAAACACACCTGGGGGCGGTGCACCTCGAAATGATCGATCGCCTCGCGCCCGTTGCGTGCTCGCGCCACCACCATGAGCTCCGGCCACGCAACTACCAGCAGACGTTCCAACGCCTCGCGCAGCAGCGGCTCATCCTCGGCAATCAGTGCCGTCGGCGACGAGAAATTCAAGCACTCACCGTTCGGGCGGGGAATTCCAGTTCGGCGCGCACCCCTCGCGGCGTCATCTCACTCAGCCGCAGGGTCGCATCGCCGGCGAACGCGAGCTGCAGTCGCTCGCGCAGCGAGACGAGGCCCGTGCCCAGTCCGCGTCCCATCGCCTGCAGGCCGACGCCCGTATCGGTGACGCGCACCAGGCATCGGCCGGACTGGACCCGCAGATCGATCTCGATGGCGCCGCCGGCCTCGCTGGGATCGATCCCATGGCGCACCGAGTTCTCGACCAAGGTCAGCAGCGTCATCGGCGGCACGTGCAGCGCCGTCATGGCTTCGTCCATGTGGATCGTGTAGGTCAGCCGGTCCGGCATGCGCATGTGCATCACCTCGAGATAGGCGCGCACCAGCTGCAGTTCGCGCTCCAGCGTCGTTGCCGTCTCCTGCAAACGCGGCACCGCGGCCCGCAGATAAGCGATCAAGCTCTGCAGCACCCGCGGCGCCTGCGGTGCGCCAGCCTCGACCAGGGCCTGTACGTTGGCGAGCGTATTGAACAGAAAATGCGGCTCCACCTGGGCCTGCAGCAGCCGGAAACGGGCGTCCAGCGCACGGCGTT
>CAZZVN010000008.1:0-3635 GCA_964657625.1 uncultured Steroidobacteraceae bacterium | reverse complement strand
GCGTTCGATGAGACCGAAGGCCAGCAACGCACAGAAACCCACCAATACCGTGCGGCCCAGCACCACCACCGTGGGCATCACCGAGGCGACCCTCAGCAGCAATCCGATCAGCAGCGAAGCGATCAGCGCGACGCGCACCCGACGTCGGCCCAGCAGGGGCGGGGCGCGACGCGTTGGAGCCAGGGTATCGGCAAGTGGCATGCCACGACTATAAAGCAAGCGTCGGGTTCATCGCCCGCCCACGGCGCCCCCACCCCTGCATGCCGCCGGCCGATCGTCGCCCGCCTGCGTGGCTCGCGCCAGCCCGGACGCCGTTCATCGCAAACCGCTGGCAGGTCAGCTCATTGCGCAAATATACGATGTAGACGGGATTGAAAACTGACGCGCAGCCGTTTTTTTCGAGGGTGCTCGAATCGGCGTTTATCCCCAGCAGAACTCGATCGGCATTTGAAGATCCGGATGCATGCTCTTGTGAACCGGACAGGTATGCGCAGCATCTTCCAACTGTTGTCGATGTTCACCGCTGACGCAGTGCGGCATATGAATTTTGACCGCCATCTTGGCGATTCTTCTCGCTGGAGAATTGCTCATTTCCTTGCCCACCGATGCCGTAGCGCCATTGATATCCACCCCAAGCTTGCGCGCCGTAATACCCATCACGCTCAGGATGCAAGTTCCGAGTGCAGTGGCGACCAGGTCCGTCGGTGAGAAGCTCTCCCCCCGCCCATGGTTGTCTTTCGGTGCATCGGTGGTGAGCACTTTTCCGGAGGGCCCATGCACGGCTTTGCAGTGCAAGTCACCCTGGTATTCAACTTCAATTGCGTTCATAGGCCACCTAAAGGAGTGTCACCACATCGATTCTGTGAAAGCTCGGAGCACGGCGTACTGGTCTGGTTATGAGGTTACCCGGATTTCTGCGTCAACGCGAAATCAGCCTTTTTGGTGTCATCGAGATACCGCTCTCGCGCGGCAAGCGCCGACTTACAGGTTTGCCCACGGCACCCCCACCCCTGCATGCCGCCGGCCGATCGTCGCCCGCCTGCGTGGCTCGCGCCCGCCCGGACGCTGTTCATCGCAAACCGCTGGCGGCTCCGCGGCAGAGCGGCAACAGTACGGCACACGGTGCGCCGCGCCGTGATCCAAGGAGGTCGCCATGTCTCGTCTGCGCAAAATGCTGGGAGTTGCCGTAGTGCTGGTGCTGCTGAGCGCCGCGTCGCTGGTAGTGCGGCTCAGTCACGACGCCGCCTGCGGTAGCGCACCGCCGCTCCCCGCCCACAGTCGCTTCATGCAGGCCAACGTCTATCGCTGCTACGGCTCGCCCGATGTGGTCAAGCTCGAACAGATCCCGGTCTCACTGCCTGCCGCCGACCGGGTGCTCGTCAAGGTGCGCGCCGCCTCGGTCAATCCCTTGGACTGGCACTACCTGCGGGGCAAACCCTACCTCATGCGCTTGGAGTCAGGCTACGGCGTCCCGAACGACGTCCGGCTGGGCGTCGATTTCGCCGGCACCGTCGAATCGGTGGGCAAGGACGTGAAACGCTTCAAGCCGGGCGACGAGGTGTTTGGCGGAGCCGACGGGTCGTTCGCGCAGTATGTCAGCGTGCGGGACGGCGGTTCGCTGGCCGCAAAGCCCGCGGACGTGAGCTTCGAGCAGGCAGCGGCGGTGCCCATCGCGGCGGTCACGGCCTTGCAGGCGCTGCGCGACAAAGGGGGGCTCAAACCTGGACAACGAGTGCTGATCAACGGCGCCTCCGGCGGCGTCGGCACCTTCGCGGTGCAGATCGCCAAGACCTACGGTGCCGAGGTGACCGCCGTGTGCGGCATCAAGAGTGACGCGATGGTGCGCGCCCTCGGCGCCGATCACGTGATCGATTACACCCGCGAGGACTTCACGCGGGGCGTCCAACGTTACGATCTGATTCTCGATCTGGTCGCGACCCATACCCTGTGGGAGTACCGTCGCGTATTGACACCGCAAGGCATCCTGGTCCTGGTCGGCGGCCAGGACGACGGACCGTGGATGACGGCGACGCTGTGGCGGATGGCACAGGCACTGCTGATCTCGGAATTCTCCCGCCAACAATTCCGTCTGTTCCTGGCTGATCTCGACCAGGCTGATCTCACGACCCTCGGCGATCTTCTGCAGAGCGGTAAGGTAAAGTCAGTCATCGATCGCACCTACCCCCTGGACCAGGTTCCCGCGGCGTTGCGCTATGTGGAGCAGGGCCACGCTCACGGCAAAGTCGTGATCACGGTGCCGCAATGACCGCGTGGGTGACGCCGCCGGAGCGGCGCGCAACGGGACTCGCGTTCCTGTGCAATTTCTTGCTGCTGGGCAGCTACTACATACTGCGGCCGCTGCGCGACACCGTCGCCACCGTGGTCGGCGTGGACCAGCTCCCGCATCTCTTTACGGCGACCTTCGTCGGCACCTTCGCCGCCTCCGCGTTGTACGCCGGTCTGGCATCACGCATCAAACTCACCCGGCTGCTACCCGGCGTGTTCTGGTTCTGGCTCGGCAACATTCTGCTGTTTGCCACCCTGTTTCACGCCGCGTCGGACAGTCGCTCGCTCGCGGCATCCTTCTACGTCTGGTTCAGCATCACCAATCTGTTCATGATCTCGGTGTTCTGGAGCTTGCTGGTCGATGTGTTCTCCGCCGTCCAGGCCACACGCTTGTTCGCGCTGATCGCCGGCGGGGGTGCGCTCGGCGCGATCGCCGGCCCCCTGCTCACGCGACTCTTGGTCGGCAGGCTGGGCCTGAGCGGGCTGCTGCTGGTCGCAGCGGCAGGGTTCGCCATGGTCATCGTGCTGATCTATCTGTTGATGAACGAAAAGGTGCGGCTTCGTGAGCGCGTCGATGACGCCCAGCAGTCGAATTTAAGTCACGCTTTGAACGGCAACGGCTTCGACGGCTTCGTCCAGCTGTCGCGGTCGAGTTACTTGATGACGCAAGCCGCCTTCATGCTGTTGATGACCTGGGTCAACACCATCGCCTATTTTTTTCAGACGGAGTTCGTCGCCCGCACGTACGGTGCGTTCGCCGGCCGTGCGCAGGCACTCGCCGACATCGACCTGGTGGTGAACATTGCCACCGCGCTGATACTGTTCCTGGGACTCGGCCGCCTCGTGCAGCGCTGCGGCGTGACTGCCGGCCTGGTGCTCAATCCGTTGCTCATGGTGGCAGCTTTCCTAGTGACCGCCTTGTCGCCCACTTTGCTCGCCATCCAAGGACTGCAGGTGGTCAGACGCGTCGCGCAATACGCCATCGCCCGTCCTTGTCGCGAGGTGTGCTTCACTGTGGTGGAACAGAGCAGCCGCTACAAGGCGAAGAACGTCATCGATACCGTGATCTACCGCTTCGGCGACGTCAGCTCCGCATGGGCACAGGCCGGCATGCGCGCCCTGGGTTACGGCCTGGGCAGCACCGTCGCGCTGGGCGTGGGCGCCTCGCTCCTCTGGGGTGTGGTGGCCGTGATCCAAGGCCGGCGCTATGAACAAAAGAGAGCACGCCCCATCCTCCTCGACAACGCGGGACCGTTGGGATCGCCAGCCGTACCACAGCTGTTTACATGAGGGGAATGACTCGATAATATATATACATATATTCTTTTATATAAAGCGATATGCCTCTC
>CAZZVN010000007.1:0-96105 GCA_964657625.1 uncultured Steroidobacteraceae bacterium | reverse complement strand
TCGGTGGTAGCCGCCACGGCGCCGGAACGCCTACGGACTACGGCAACCTGACCCTGCTCGCGCAGGACGAGTTGGGCGGCCTGGAGGTGCGGACGCGGGATGGCCACGCCGTCAATCCGACCGTATCGTCTGCTCCATCTCGCGCAGCAGGTCAGACAAGGTGTGCTCCGATTCCGTCTCGTCCACGACCACGGCCCCTTGGTCGTCGGTTTCGAGGTGCAGCAGCCCAGGGTTCTCGAGTTCGACGCGGGCGAGCATCGAGGCCTGCCGTTGGTACTCTCGCAGCAGGCGACGGCTGCGCTCTTCGAGCTGCCGGTGGGCGAGTGCCTGGCCTACGGTGCAGATCAAGTCTGCGGGATTGCAGGGCTTCAAGAAGAAGCGGTGGACTTCGCCCTCGTTGATCGCCCGCACGGCGGCGGCCAGGCTGGCCTGCCCCGAAAGTATCATCCGTATGGTGTGCGGATGGCGTTTGCGCACCCAGCCGAGCAACTCGGAGCCGGACATGCCGGGCATCTGTTCGTCCGAGATGATCACGTCGATGGGTCGCTGCAAGAGAAGCTCCTGGGCCTGCGCCGCTGACGTCGCGGTCAGAAATTCATACGGTTCGCGCCGCAGGGATCGCTTGAGCGCCTCGGTCACGCTGGGTTCGTCATCGACCAGCAGTATGGTTGCAAGCTTGGTGTCGTGGTTCATGGGCGCTCGGAACGTTGTTGACGAAGCTCGCCGCGCATCAGAGCGCGGTGCGCACGCGGAAGGGTTCGGTGACGCCGACGCCGCCCGCGATGCTCATGAGTCGCACGATGACCGTGCGGGTCACCTCCAATCCGGCCGGCACCAGACGTATGCCCTTGGTGCTGAACAGGTCCTCGTCGAGGACCATGCCGGGCGCCAGGTCCCGCAGACGGATCTGGCGGACGACCGTCGCCTCCGTGACCACGGTCAACGTCCGCAACGCGTGAATGACCGAGGCGGGAAACCCGAGCTTGGAGGTGCGCAACGTCTCGATCGCGGCGTCGCGATGGTCTCCCCGCATCAGCTGGCGGTCCAGTTCGATCGACGTGCGCAGCAACAACTGACCGACGCTGCGCACGTCCCAGAGACCGATCTGGTCGGGTTTTCCTGCAAGCTCCGGCATGCTGAATTGACCGCCCACGATTGCGGCCACGTCGTCCAGGCGCGGAATGGCCGCGAGCAACCTGCCGGCGATTTCGGGATGTCCGTCGTAGAGCCGGCGTTCCTCGTCGCTCAACGCCTGTTCCGCTTCGATCTTCTGCAGAATCTCCTTGGGCAACGCCACGCAGCCGATCTGCGACACGAACGCCGCCAATCCCCATTGCCAGCGGTGCTCGAGGCCGAGCGCGGCGGCCAGGTCGATGGTGTAGCGTTGCAGCCGCGAAGCGCGGCTGGAGGCCGCGGGAGCCACCAGGCCGAGGATCTCGATAAGCATCTTCACCGAGCCACTCAAGGTCTGCTCGAGCAGGACTTTTTCGGCGGTCAGCAGCCGATGTTGGGTGATGCCGTCGTTGACCGCGGCCAAGAGCTGCGGTGTGGCGCACGGCTTGCTCAGGAAGCGATAGATGTGTCCCTCGTTGACCGCGGCGATGGTCGCCTGAAGGTCTGCCTGACCGCTCAGGATCATGCGCACCGTATCGGGATGTTTTTCGCGGACCTGGGCGAGGAACTGTGCGCCGTTCATGACCGGCATGCGCATGTCCGATACCACCAGCGCGAACGGTCCGGACTGTTCCAGCAGCTTCAGGGCCTCGCCGGCACTCGACGCGGTCTGCACCTCGACGTGCCTGTGCAGCGTGCGCTGAATGGCGCCGAGAACGTTTTGTTCGTCATCGACGAAGAGAACCTGCTCGCTCATGCGGGCGACGCGGCGCGCGAGGCGTTGACGGCGGCGGTCCACAACGGCATGTGGGAGGCCAGGCCGTGGGCTTCCAGGAAACCCTCCTCAGGCCCGAAAGTGTCGTCAGACTCGCACCCATGAGCCAGGCGGCTGGCGATGTGAATGATTCCTGCGAGACCGAACTCGGCGGCCGCCGCGCGGCTCGGTGCATGATGATGGGCCACGGCTTCCACGATGGATGCCGGAAAACCCCACAGTGCCAACAGGTAGGCACCGACCGCGGCGTGCTGAGACGACGCCTGCGCCGCCTCCTGCCCGGGCGCGGGCATCGCCCGGGCCTCGTCTGCCGGCACCACCACGACCATCTTGCCGATGTCGTGCAGCATGCCGGCCATGAACGCCTCTTCCGCCTTGGCGATCGAGAAATGTTCCTGCAACGCGATGATGCGGGCGGCGGCGGCGGTCTGCACACTGTGCTGCCAAAGCTGCTCGTGAGTCAGCCCGGCCGCGGGCGGCAGTTCGCCGCAATGAAAGATGCCATGACTCAGCACCAGCGAGCCCACGGTATCCAGGCCGAGATAGGCCACCGCCCGGTTCAGCGTATGGATCGACTGCCGCGAACCGAAGAAGGCGGAGTTCACCAGTTTCATGATGTTGGCCGTCATCCCCACGTCGCGTTCGATCACGCGCGCGACATCGGCGGTCGATGCGTCCGGGCGCCGCAGGCAGGTCAGCAGTTGCTGGAAGGTTTGCGGCGCGCTCGGCAGCATGCCGACACTGCCCACCAACGCTGCGAGGTATTCGCTGTCCAGCAGGCACCGCACCCGTTGGGTCTGCTGGATGGCGGCCTTGATGGCAGCGCTTTCGCAGGGTTTGGCAAGGTACTGATGGGCCGTGCCGATGGAGCGGATGATGCAGCCCGGGTCGGCGTGACCCGATAGGATGAAGCGGGCCACACGCGGAAAGCGGTTCTTCACGGCCGCGAACAGTTCCCAGCCGTCCATGTCCGGCATGCGCAGGTCCGCGATGATCACGTCGGCGGGCTTGTCTTCGAGCATCAGCAGGGCGGCCGCACCGCTTTGCACGAAATCCATGTCCCATTCGTCCCGCATCGGATGCAGCGCCCGGCGCATGCCGTGCAGCAGATTGATCTCATCGTCGACGAACACGATGCGGATCATGCGATGAGGCGGGCGGGCTGGGCGGCGGGCGAGACGGCAGGCAGCCGGATGTAGAACGTGGTGCCCTTGCCGCATTCGGAGTCGAAGCTGAGGGTTCCGGCATGTTTGTTCACGATCACGCTGCGTGCGATCGCCAAACCCTGCCCGGTACCGCGGCCCACCTCCTTGGTGGTGAAGAAGGGATCGAAGATCTTCGCCCGCACCGCTTCGGGAATGCCGGTACCGGTGTCGGTGATCGAGATCTCGACGTGGTGGTCGAGCATGCGCGTTCGTATCGTCAGCTTGCCGTGCGGGCCGCCGTCCCTGACCACGTCGCCGATCGCATGGGCCGCGTTGACCAGCAGATTGAGCAGCACCTGGTTGATCTCGCCAAGATAGCACTCCACGGGCGGGATCTCGCCCAGGTCGACCTCGACATCGGCGACCTGTTTGTACTCGTTGCGCGCGACCACCAGCGTGCTGCGGATCGCCTGATTGAGGTCGGCAAAGGTCTTCTGCGCCGCGTCGGGATGCGCAAATTCCTTCATGGACTGCACGATGGTGGTGATGCGGTCGAGCCCCTCGAGGGCCTCGGCGATGGCGGGCGGGATGTTGCCCATCAAGTATTCGAGGTCGGCCGTCTGCTCTGCGTCGCGGGCGGCGAGTACGGCGGCGGCGCTGTCGCGGCCCGACTCGACCTCGGCGAGCAGCGCACCATAGGCCACGACCACCTTGCCGACGTCGGTCATGTTGCTGCCGACGAAACGGACGTTGTCCGTGACGAACTGCAGCGGAGTGTTGATCTCGTGGGCGACGCCCGCGGCCAGCCGGCCCACTGACTCGAGCTTCTGTGCGGCGGCGAGTTCCCGTTCCAACGTACGCAGGTCGGTGACGTCGTGCATGAGCCCTCTCAGCAGCCGCGAGCCCGCCCCGCACTCGCACGTCCCCATCCAACGCACCTCCCGACGCCGGTGATCGGCCCCCGTCATGGTGGCCTCGAATTCGAACGGCCCTTCGGTACAGCGATCGAACCGCTCCCGGAGCGCGGGGTTGCTGTCGCGCGGGACGATCGCATCCAGGGCACCGCGCTCCTGCCATCGCGGCAGCGGTATGCCGCTCTGCAGTACGCCCTGCCGGCCGATGTAGGGAAACGAGCCTTGCGCAAGATCCAGCGTGAAGGGCACCGCATGCGTGCTTTCGGCGATCAGACGGAACATCTCGCGGCTTTGTTCCAATGCCTGGGTGCGTTCGGCGACCAGGCTTTCCAAGCGCTCGCGCTCGGTGGCCACCAGCCGTTCGTGCTCCGCAGCGAAGCGGTTCAGTTCCCCCACCATGACATTGAAGGCATGCGCCAGCGCGCCGATCTCGTCTTGCGCCGCATCGTCGAGGCTCGGCTGGCGCAGATCCCCGGAGGCCAGGCGATCGGCGGCGGCGGCGATGTCGACCAGTCGACGCACGATACGCTTTGACGTCTGAAATCCTAAGAAGAGAGCGCAGATGACCACGGCGGTACCGATGCCCGCCGCCGTCCAACTATCGCGGCGGTGCAGTTCATCGATGGGGGCGGTGGAGAGACTCACGTAGACCCGGCCGATGCGTCCCTGACGTGTCCTGACATCACCGATCGCACTGATGTGCTGGCTGTCCGTACGGGTGTCCACGGCGCCCGTGGCTAGGCGCGGCGGGTGACTGCCGCGGGCGCCGATCAGTTCGCCGCCCGTCGTGTAAACCGCCAATCCATCGATGTCGCGATCCCCGTGGAGCGAGTCGAAGGCGGTCTGCGCGTTCTGTGTGTCGTCGACCGCGACGCGGGACTCGAGCTGTTGACGTATCTGGGTGATCAGGCGCAAGGATTTGGCGTGCAGGCCGCCGTGCATGCGGTGGCCGGCCAGCGTCGTCAGCGTGCCCGTGGAGATGGCGGTGGTCACGATGGCGACGATGGCGAATGCCAGCATCAACTGCAGGCGTAGCGGAAGATTGAGGAGCCGCTTGGTCGGGCTCCCCCCCGCAGCTTCGCCGGAGCGAGAGCGTGACCGTGGAACTAAAAAACTCATGCCAACCACCTTGCCGATGCCGCGGCATCGCACGCGGCATGCTGCGTTGACGAGGCCAGGGTGCGGCTGATCGAATGGATCTAATTGACTTTCTGCCAGAGGAGCATGGGCGTTCGCGGGTGAACTGGGGGCACCCAGTTCACAGATCCTGCAAATGTTGCGCCCGCGTCTACTCTGCCGCCCGGAGCTTCAACAGCCTGACAATCAATCCCGTCCACCCGGTCTGGGGCGACGTTCCAAGTCCGCGGCCCGTGTCGCCGTCGAAGTATTCCTAGAAAGTAATGTAGTCCGCGATAATACGGATCGGGTACAAGAACTCCGTGGCGATTATGAGGTTCATTCCGCGAGCTGCCTAAATCCGGGATATGCAAACGCTCCTGCAAGCTGCGCGCAGTCACGTGCAGCCACCCCTCAATTCAAACCATCGCTTGTTGGGTCACTAATCTCCTCCCGTCTTTGCGCAGGATGGCATCGTCGCCGGGCAGTTCGAATTCGCGCGCGATCGCAAAGCGATTCGCCGCGACCCGCAGTTTCCAGGCACCGGATAGCGTCCGGGGACGCTCGTCAGTCATGCGAGCCGAAGAGTGTCGCAGAGTCGAAGAATGGGGCGCAACGGCCCGGCGCTCTGATGCTCACTGGTATGAAGTTCTATGGGGCTGCGAGCTCAGGCCGCCATGACCCCGTAACGCCGGTGGCCCTTGACGTCATAGCGATCGAGCATCATCACCTTGTCCCAGACCTTGACGAAGTCCTTCACGAAGCGCTGCTGGCCACCGCTGCCGGCATACACGTCGGCGATGGAACGCAATTGCGAATTCGACCCGAAGACCAGGTCGTTGCGTGATGCCGTGAACCTGGTCGTGCCGGTCTCGCGACTCTTCAGGACGAAGCTCATCGCCTCGTCGTCGAGCTTTTCCCAAATCAAATCCGTGTCGGTCAGATTGACGAAAAAGTCGTTCGTCAAGACACCTACCGTGTCCGTAAAGACGCCGGTATTCGATCCGTCATGGTTGACGTTGAGCACCCGCAACCCGCCGGTCAAGACAGTCCACTCAGGAGCGCTCAGCGTCATCAGATTGGCCTTGTCGAGGAAGAACTCTTCTGGCGCGACCCCCTGCGAAACCAGCTTGAAGTCTTCGCCGACAAAGTTACGAAAACCATCGACGATCGGCTTCAACCATTCGAACATCTCGATGTCGGTGAGATTCTGCGTCGTATCGACCCGACCGGGTGTGAACGGAACGCGGGTCTCGACCCCGGCATCTCTCGCCGCCTTCTCGACGGCCGCGCAACCCCCCAGCACGATCAGATCGGCCAGCGAGATATTCCTGCCGGCGGCCTGTTTGCCGTTGAAGTCGGACATGATGCCGAACAACTTGGCGATCACCGGCGCGGCACGGCGATTGACCGGCCAGTCCTTCTGAGGTGCGAGCGCAAGGCGGCCGCCATTGGCGCCGCCACGCTTGTCGCTGTCGCGATAAGTGGCAGCCGCCGAGAATGCGGTGAAGGCCAGATCGGAGACCGACGAGCCGGTCGCCATGATCGCTCGTTTCAACTCGGCGATCTCTGCCTCGCCGACCAGCTCATAGCGACGCTCGGGGAGCGGGTCCTGCCAGAGCAGTCCATCCTCGATCGTCACTTCCGGACCCAGGTAGCGATGCTTGGGTCCCATGTCGCGGTGGGTTAGTTTGTACCAGGCCTTGGAGAAGGCCTGAGTGAACGCATCGAAGTCCGCCAGGAATTTTTCGCAGACTTGCCGATACCCCGGGTCTACCTTCAGCGCGATGTCGCTCGTCATCATCATCAGATTGTTCATCTGACCCTGCACGTGCGCGTCTGGAGTTTTCGGCGCATTCGGATCCGTCGCCTTCCATTGCAGCGCGCCGGCAGGGCTTCTCGTCTGCTCCCACTCGAACTTGAACAGATTTTCCAGATAGGTGTTGTCCCACTGCGTCGGGTTCGGCGTCCAGCTGCCCTCGATGCCGTTCGTCATGGTGTACTGGGCAAAACCAGGGCCTCTGGGATTGTGCCAGCCGAGGCCCATGGCCTCCATCGGTGCAATTTCGGGCGGCGGTCCGACCTCGCTCGCAGGCACCATGCCATGGCTCTTGCCGAAGGCATGACCGCCGGCGATGAGGGCCACGGTTTCCTCGTCATTCATCGCCATGCGCGTGAACGTGACCCGAATGTCCCGTGCGGACCCCATGGGATCGCCGCTCGCATAGGGGCCTTCCGGATTGACATAGATGAGTGCCTGATGCGAGGCCGCCAGGGGATTCGCGAGATCGTAGTCGGCATCGCCATTTTTGCCGCGCCAGCGTTGGTCGCGTGTCACCATGCTATCGAAGCTGTGAACGTCTTTCGGGTTCCAGATCTCGGGACCCCAATAGGTGGCGTTGTCCGCTTCCCAGGCGTCGAGTCGTCCGCCGCCGAAGCCATAGGTCGGGAAGCCCATGATCTCGAGGGCGCAATTGCCCGTTAAGACCATCAGGTCGCCCCAGGACAGGCCATTGCCGTACTTGTGCTTGATCGGCTGCAGAAGACGGCGCGACTTATCGGTGTTGCCGTTGTCCCACCAACTGCTGATCGGGGCGAAACGCTGCATCGCCGTCCCGGCACCGCCCCGTCCGTCGGCGATTCGATACGTGCCCGCCGCATGCCAGGCCATTCGGATCATCTGCGGACCGTAATTCCCGTAGTCCGACGGCCACCAGGCGACCGAGTTCACGAGAAACTGCTTGATATCGACTTTGAGCGATTGGAAATCGAGCTTCGCGAACTCAGCGGCATAGTCGAAATCCAGGCCGAGCGGATCTGCCGAAACCCCATTCTGATGGAGCAGTTCTACCCGCAAGCGATTGGGATACCAGTTCTCGAGTGTAGGGGGCGTGCCGAACGCACCGCCCACAAGATCGCCACCGAAGGGACACTTGCCGGTCATGTGGTGCGTCGCCGTGAATGTCTTATCCATAGTCATCTCGTTCATCGAAATCTCCTGCGCGGAGTCGAGCTCCGGGCGGCGGATCGGATATAGGGTTTCTGTTCAAAAGCATAACCGATCATGGGTCGACGACGTCGCGAAAGACGCATGCAAACCCGCCCATCAGCTCTGAAAACCAACTGTCGGCGAGCGATCGATTGGAGCGTCATTGGGCGAGAAATCGCACTGCCACTCGGCCACTCGATCCATTCCATCGACGCGGTGTCACGGCTCCGTACTCGCGTCTCGTGTGGAGCAACGAGGAAGGGGGTGGGATGGTCCTGTCGCCGCGTTGACCTTCGCGGTCGGCCGCGTCGTCTCGGTGGACTGCGTGTGCTCGCGAAATAAATTATCCCGGTAGGGGGTCCAATGCAGGTGCCTGGTCAGTCTTATACTGACCCGGCCCCCCTCCAGGTACAGAAATGAGCAACCTTGACCGTAAAGTCCGCATAGCCGACTGGTTTTACCAGTGGCGGGCCCCGTTACGCCGATTTCTCGTGGGTAGAGGCGCGGTCCCGGCCTCCGACCTGGACGACGTGGCACAGGAAGTGTTTCTTCGGTTGATGCGTTATGAGCGGGCGGAGTTGATCGAGAATCCACAGGCCTACCTGTACAAAATGGCCAGCAACGTCGCAGCCGAATGGGCAATCCGAGGACGCTACGTGCGGCCGCACGAGTCGAAGTGGTTGGAGGCGCTGTCGACCGACGCGCAGCCGCAACATGAGATGATTCAGACGGACATACAAAACGAGGTGGAGCGTGCGCTTCGGACATTGGAGCCGCGGCAGCGTGAGATCCTCAAGCTGTACTTTTACGAAGGTTTGAACCGGATGCAGATCGCGGAAAGGATCGGGGCGACGGAACGCATCGTGAAAAGGAGCTTGATCAAGAGCTATGAGGCGCTGAGAGGGAAACTGGACCCGGAGCTGCTTGCGGGGGTGACCGATGGACGCGAGTGAGCGCCAGAGACGCATCGCGGAAGAGGCCGCGGAATGGTGGCTGATTCTGCAGGACGAGGCGTCGCGCCCACCCCGTGAGCGCTATGTCGATTGGTTGCGTGAATCGTCGACCCATGTGGCGGCGATGTTGCGCATCGCGCAGGTGCACGGTGCCCTCGAGCAGTTTCAGCGCTGGTCTGCCATTCCGGCCGAAGAATCCACGGCAAACGGTGCGAACGTCTTCACGCTGGCGAGGGGTTCTTCACCTTCAGATGCAGTGCGGCGTCGCTGGCAAGGGTCTGTTTCACGGCGGGTCGCCGTGGCGGCGGTCATGTGCATGGCGGCGACGATAGCGGCGGTGCTGCTGATCGGTCGGAACGACGGCATCATTCATACCGAGCGCGGCGAACGGCGTGAAGTAGCCCTGGCAGACGGCAGCGTGGTTCAAGTGGATCCCGAGACGCGATTGCGGGTCAAATATGAAAAACAGGTACGGCGGGTGTACCTCGACGCTGGACGGGCACTCTTTCATGTAGCCAAGAACTCGGAGCGACCGTTCCTCGTCCAGGCGAACGGTACCACCGTGCGGGCTGTCGGGACCGCCTTCGCCGTGGAAGAACACGATAACGAATCGCTCCTCGTCACGGTGGCAGAGGGCACCGTTGCCGTATCGCAATCGCAGGCCTTCACGGCCTCGCCTGCCCCCGCGCCCCGGTCGGGAATGAGCAATGAGCCTGCAAGAAGATCTGCATCGGGCGTGGCGAAGTCAACTCAAGTGGGCGATGACGTCTTCCATCGGCAAGGTATCAGGCAGGCCGACCTGCCAAAACAGCCCGACGGTTCAGGCGGCCAGGTGTTGGTGACCGCCGGACAGCAGATCTCTGTAGCCAGTGCAGGCGGCCTCGAAACGGTGCGTTCCGTGGACAGCGCGCGGGCCTTGGCGTGGGCGGAGGGGCGGCTCGTCTTTGACAACAGCACGGTCACGGAGGCGGTAATTCAATTCAACCGGTACAACCGCATCCAAATCATCGTGAACGACAAGACTCTGCCGAGCCGTTTGATCAATGGCACATTCAACGCCGCGGATCCCGAATCTTTTGCCGCGTTCATGCAATCGGTCGCCCGCGTACGCATCGGCCGCAACGACAGGGCGGATATCACCATCGATGGTTTGAATTAGACGGTTAGGGCGCAGGCGATGGTGGTGCAGGAAAAACAAGATTTGCACCAATAAAGACCGCATGAAATATTTATGAATAAAGGGGGGTCCAGTCATTCGGCTCACACAGTCTTATACCCGCGCATTCACATAGATTTACAAAGCGCAGGGAGACAGATGGTGAAAGTCGGATTGCTGTCGATCGTTTTAGCGACGGGCGTATATTTCGTTCCTGCGGCAGCGCAGGCTGTCATCCAGTCATACCCGCTGGATATTCCTCGTCAGCAGCTAGACGCTGCGCTCAAAGACCTTGCGCAGCAAACCGGCATTCAAATCGCGCGCTTCGGTGACTCCCCGGGCGGAAGCGGCCTGGTCGGTCCGGTCAACGGGACCATGCAGGTGACGGATGCGTTGAAGACGCTTCTCACTCCCGACAAGCTCACCTATAAGGTGGTCAACGATCACACGATCGCGGTGATGACGGTGAGTACCGCGTTGGCCGCCACGTCCGTGGAGGGTGAGTCTACGGGTCAGTCAACGGTGCGGCAGAACGACGCGAACACGAAGGAGGCGGGCGGTGGCTCCGGAGACTTTCGCCTGGCTCAAGTGGATCGAGGATCTGCTCCACGCCCTTCTGGACTAGAGAGCGACGCGGCAGGGTCAGAGGGGCCGGCGAAGGGCAAACCCGACCGCACAGCCGCCGGCAACGGTGAGCAGCTCGATGCCGTCGTCGTAAGTTCGCGGATCGTGCGGGACGGCTATGAAAATCCAACGCCGACCTCGGTGCTTGGGCTTGACGAAATTCAGCGCGCCGCGCCGGTCAACATCGCTGATTTCGTCAACGAGCTGCCTTCACTGGTGGGAAGCAACACGACGACCACCACGACGGGAAGCGTCAGCAGCGGCCTCGCGGGAATCAATGCGCTGAACTTGCGGGCCTTGGGTGCCAACAGAACATTGGTCCTTCTCGACGGGCAGCGCGTTGCAGCCTCCACCGCGACCGGACTCGTCGACATCAATACCATTCCTCAGGCTCTGATCTCGCGGGTGGATGTCGTGACAGGCGGGGCCTCGGCCGCGTGGGGCTCCGATGCGATCGCCGGGGTGGTCAACTTTACGTTGGATCGAAAGTTCACCGGTGTAAAGCTCGAGATTCAAGGCGGTTCCACCACGTATGGCGACGACAAGAGCTACAACCTCTCGTGGACGGGAGGGACAGGATTTGCCGATGACCGCGGTCATGCCATTCTGAGCGTGGAGGATTCACATTCCGACGGGATCACCGGCATTCCCCGTTCCTGGTATTCGGGCACGAAGACTCTCCTCAATCCCAACTACACCGCGACCAATGGCCAGCCCTACTTGCTGGTCAGCAAAAACGTCGGAATCAGTTCGGCGACCCCGGGTTTGATCATCGATTCGGGTCCGTTGACGGGAACGTATTTCGGCCCGGGTGGCAGCCCGGCACAGTTGAATACAGGATCTGTCGCCAAGACGCCCTTTTTCGTGGGTGGAGATTGGCGATACGCCGATTTTGGGCAGGCGGGCGATCTGGATGCGGAGGTTTCGCGTCAGAGTGTGTTTTCGCTGGTCAGCTTCGACCTGACCGACGACACCATCGTGTTCGCCGAGGCCTCCTATGGTAATTCGCACATTCACAGCGCCGCCACGCCACAGTTCGACCTCGGCAATCTGACCTTGCAGGCCAATAATGCCTTCCTTCCCGCACAGACCGCCGCGGCGCTCGCGGCCGACGGTCAGACCTCCTTCAAAGCCGGCTCGCTGAACGCGGATCTTCCTCCGCTCACCGCACAAAACAGCCGCGATCTGCAGCGCTACGTCCTCGGTGCGAACGGCAGTTTCAATGTGGCCGAGACTCCCTGGACCTGGAAGTCTTATCTGCAGTCGACCATCACCCGCACCCATGATCAAGCGCTGACCACGGTGACCGCACTGTATAACAACGCCATCAACGCCGTACGGAATGCGAACGGTACCATCGTGTGCGCCAACGGCGATCCCGCCTGCGTACCCTACAATCTCTTCGGCACGGGTGTCGCCTCGCAGGCAGCCATCAATTACGTGACCGGTGACTCCTGGCTGCGCCAGCAACTGACCCAGAACGTCGCAGCGGCATCCATGCAAGGAGAGCCTTTCTCAATCTGGGCGGGGCCGGTGTCCGTGGCAGCCGGCGTTGAACATCGCCGGGAGAGCATCACGGGCAGCAACGATCTTCTCTCCAACACCAACGCTTACTTCGCGGGAAACTACCACGCCACCGTCGGGTCTTACAATGTGACCGAGGGCTTTCTCGAGACGGTCATTCCGCTCGCGAAGGATCAGCTGTGGGCCAAAGCGCTCGACTTGAACGCGGGTGCACGGGCGACCGACTACAGCACGTCGGGCTACGTGACGACCTGGAAGGCCGGACTGACCTATGCTCCCATCGACGATGTAACCCTGCGGGCAACCCGTTCGCGTGACATTCGCGCACCGAACCTGAACGACCTCTATGCCGCCGGAGTTGCCGGAACGAGCACGCTCCTCGATCCGTTTCACAACAACGCCAGTGCCACCGTCATAACGATAACGTCCGGAAATGTCGGGCTGTTGCCGGAAAAAGCGACCACGACCGATGTGGGCCTGGTGTTCAAACCGCGGTTTCTGTCGGGGTTCACCGCTTCGGTGGACTATTACGACATCAGCATCACGGGGGCGATCAGTGCGCTCGATGCGCCGACGATCGTGGATGGGTGTTACTCGGGACAGCTCGGCTATTGTGGCGACATCCTGCGGGACGCTGCCGGCAACATCACCCAGGTCGACGTGAAGTCCTTCAACACCAGTGTCCAACGGGTGCGCGGCATCGATTTCGAAGCGAGCTACCGGAAGCCACTGGATACCCTCGTCGCGGGGTGGCCGGGAAATGTAGGTGTCCGCTTGTTTGCAACCCACTACCTCGAGAACTACACCAACAATGGCCTCATTCCGTCGGTGGATCCGGAAACGGTGGGGGAAAACTCGGAGTACAGCACCAGCGACACGCCAAGCTGGAAATACCTGGGATCGGTCATTTATGACCAGGGGTCGACGAATTTCTCGGTCACCGCCCGTGGTTTGAGCGCCGGCGTGTACAACAACTCGTATATTCAGTGCGCGGTCGGCTGCCCGACTTCCACCGTCAATAATCGCACCACCGACGACAATCACATCGCCGGTGCGTTCTACCTGGATACGGCGTTGAGCTACAAGCTGGCCGAGGCGACGACCGTTTATCTGACGGTGCAGAATCTGCTGGACCGAGACCCGTCCGCCGTGGCGCCGACCCAGAACATCGGCAACGCGCCCAAAGGCGTCAACCAGACGCTCTATGATGTGATTGGTCGCACTTTTCGAGCAGGAGTGCGGTTTCAGTGGTGAGCGAACCGAAGTCTCACCGTCGATTTCTTGCATCGACATGCCTATGGGCTGTCACGGTGCTCAGCGGCGCGGCGGCCCAGGCTCACCATTCCTACGCGATGTTCGAAATGGACAGGGCGGTGGAACTGAAGGGAACGGTGAAGGAGTTTCGCTACGTCAATCCGCATAGCTGGATCGTGGTCTACGTCGAGGGCGGCGGGGCCAAGTCCGAGCTGACGATAGAAGCCGGCGGTCCGGGTTATCTGGGTAAATACGGGTGGAAGCGGGATAGCTTGAAGCCTGGCGACAAAATCACGGCGAGCATCCATCCTCTGCGCGATGGCTCACCGGGAGGCAGTTTGGTCAAGGTCACACTCGATGATGGCCGCGAACTGAATGCGCGGCCACAAGCGTCGCCGGCGGAAACGAAGTGACGTTCGAGGGGGTCTCATGCTCGGGCCGGCGGTTCGTACTCGTGGTGCTCTCATTGGCGGCGGTTTCGAGCGCCTCGGGCGAGACGCCTCCGGCGGAGCCGGTTCAGGATGTCACCCTGACCGCCCAGGAAGGCAAACACCTGGGTGCGCTCGCCAGGGCCAATCTGATCAAACGCCGCCCGCGCGCGCCGGTCGACCTGACCGGCACTTATAATTTCAAAATCGAAGGTTCGTCTGCGACGGGTTTCGAATTCCTGCCGATTCCCAAACTCACTCCCGCGGCGCAGGCCGTGCTGGACAAGAAATTGGCATACCGGGCGAAGGGGCTGGAGTACCAGGATGATCCGGCTGCATGCTGGCCGCTGGGAATGCCCTTCATCATGACGCGTTACTGGCCCATTCAAGTGGTGCAACTGCCGACAGAGGTGCTCATCATCTCGATGTTCGACAACAACGTGCGCTGGATTTTCACGGATGGCCGTGGGCATCCGTCGGACGAAGACTTGGTGCTGACGTATAACGGCCATTCGATCGGTCATTGGGAGGGCAGGTCGCTCGTCGTCGATACGGTCGGCATGACGGATGTTCACCATTGGGTTCAAGACGGCATACCCGGCGGCCTGAAGCTTCACGTGGTGGAGCGGCTGAGCCTGAGCGCAGACCGCAATACGCTCCAGGACGAGTTCACGATGACCGATCCGGACAATTGGAGCGGCGAATGGAAAAACACGAAGCACTACACCCGGGACGATCGGTCCGATATCGAAGAGCATGTTTGCATCTACGAAGAGGAATCCAAACTTCCCGGCTTCGAAAAAAATATCCGTGAGTAGCCGACCTATGCCCTACAAGAGACCGGTCGGAGCCTTCGCAGGCATTGCTCTCATCGCCATTCTTGCCACGGCTCATGGGCAGGAGATAGAGCGCCTGCCCGGCAGTCCGGCGCTGCCATTCACCCCGGGAGTGATGGTTCCGGCCGGCTACAATATCTATTACTTCAGTGGCGCGACCGCCGCGGTTGCCGATCCGGTGGCGCCCAAGGGAAGCTACGCGAGCTATGGCGATATCGCCGTTCAAACCCGTTCGGCGCTCGACGGCCTCAAGGCGTCGCTCGCCAAATACGGCCTCACGTTCGGCGATGTCGTGCAGGCCCGCGTGTTCATGAGTTCGGATCCGAACAAGGCGGGCGGCATCGACTTCGCCGCCATGAGCAAGGTTTGGCAGACCGAATTCGGCACCCCGGCGCAACCCCACAAACCCGTCCGCGCCGCCGTGCAGGTGGCGGGCCTCATAAGCCCGGGACTATTGGTGGAAATCGAAATGACGGCGGTGAAGAAGGCCGTCGGTCCATGAGCCGACCGCGGCCGCCGCGAACGTCCGTGCCTCCCGCTCGAAACGATTATTCCAGTAGCCCCTTCGCGCCGACTCGAGGAGGTATCGTCCCCGGGTCAAACGTCCCGGATTCCATTGCCTGATGACGTGAAAGTATTCATGCAGCATCAGTTCGGGGTCGGACACGAACTCGCCGCCACCGGCCGCAAGAAGAATCAAGTTGGGCCTCGTCGTTGCGCTCGCGCCAAAGTGGGCTCGGGCATAGAGCGAGTACTCGATGACCGCGATCCCGCGCACCGACGCGTCGAATATCCGTTCGAGCTCCGCCAACACCCCCTCGGGCATGGGATAAGGGTGGCTGAACCATGGAAATGGGTTGGCACGGGTGCCCGCAAAGCGCATCTCGACAGTCTAGCAATCAGAAGCAGGCGGCGCGTCTTGGACGATGGATGCAGCAATCGCAGGCAAAATCCTGCAAGCTAGCGGTCTGGGAGAGGGGGACGGGGCTGCGCCTCGCACGGGTACATTGATTGATGGGTTGTGCTTCAACCGGGGACGTATGCTGACCGTTCTGCTCACGCTGCTCGCGTGCGTGGCCGTGACGTTGCTCGCCCTCAATATCCACACGCCGGAGAAAAAGGTACAGCACCGAGTCGAACATCTGCACGACATACGGGATCCGCAGTTCAAGCGTGAAATGGGAGCGTTGCTCGGCCCTGCCATCGTCGGAGGGAACCAGGTGGCTGCGCTGCAAAACGGCGACGAGATCTTTCCAGCGATGCTCGAAGCGATCGGCAATGCAAAACGAACGGTCACGTTCGAGACGTACATCTACTGGTCGGGGAAGGTGGGCGAGCTATTCGCCGACTGCTTGATGGAGCGTGCCCGCGCCGGGATCGCCGTCCACGTCATGCTCGACTGGCTGGGGAGCGTCAAGATCGATCCCACGCTCATCGCCAAGATGATGGCGGCGGGGGTGGAGGTGGAGCGCTATCATGCCCTGCACTGGCACAGCCTGGGACGCCTCAACAATCGCACCCACCGCAAAGTATTGATCGTCGACGGCTGTATCGGGTTCACGGGTGGAGTCGGCATCGCGGATCACTGGGCGGGCAGCGCACAGGATCCTGCCCATTGGCGTGACATACACTTCCGCGTGGACGGGCCGGTGGTGGGGCAGATGCAGGCGGCTTTTTTGGATAATTGGATAAAGACCACGGGGGCGGTACTGCACGGCGACGGCTATTTCCCGGATCTTGAACGTTGCGGCGACCAGGACATGCAGCTGTTCATCAGCTCGCCGTCGGGCGGCAGCTCCAGCATGCGGCTGATGTATCTCGCGGCTATCACCGCTGCGGAACATACGATCGACATTGCCGCGGCGTATTTCATCCCGGACGGCTTGATGACGGGGGAACTCGTTACCGCGCGCAAGCGGGGGGTGCGGGTACGCGTGCTCATTCCGGACAAACACATCGATTCTCAGACAGTGCGTGTGGCGACCAAGCGCGCCTGGGGTCCGCTGTTACGGAGCGGTGTCGAAATTTACGAGTACGAGCCGACCATGATGCACACCAAGATGCTGATTTTCGATACGCACATGGTGTCGGTGGGCTCCACCAACTTCGACATGCGGTCGTTCGAACTCAACTATGAAGCGAGTCTCAACGTGTATCAGACGGAATTCGCGCGGAAAATGACCGAGATTTTCGAGCAAGACCTTCTATCCGCCACGCGTTATACGTACGAACGCTGGCTGCGACGACCGATGTCGCAAAAGCTGGCGGAGACCTTGCTCATTCCGCTGCGTTCTCAGCTTTGAGACGCAGGGACTTCAGGATCAGTTTGCAGGGGGGAATCGAAGATGAACGTAATCGCTGCGGCCGAATGGCAGCTTTCGCAGATCAATGTCGGGCGGCTCGTGGCACCGAAGGGCGACCCGCGCGTGGCTCCGTTTTTCGATGAGCTGGACCGGATCAATGCGCTCGCGGAGCGTTCGCCCGGCTTTATATGGCGACTGCAAAGCGGCTCCGGCAACGCCACCGATATTCAGACCACCTCTGATCCGTTGTTTCTGGTGAACATGTCGGTTTGGTCAGACGCAGAGGTGCTGTTTGACTTCGTCTATCGGAGCGCTCATACGCCGGAGATGGCTAGAAGGCGTGAGTATTTCGAGCGGTTCGAGGGTGCGTATCAGGCTCTTTGGTGGATACCGGCCGGGCATATCCCCACCATCGACGAGGGATTGGCCCGGTTGTGGAGACTCGATCGCTACGGGGCCACGCGCGATGCGTTTACCTTCAAAGCTCGATTTCCGGCTCCCGGATTTCCGGGACGGCCGGTCGACATGCAGCCTGATCCCTGGTGCATGGGGCGCGCCTGAACGCAGAACGCTTTAAATCCGCTTCAGCGCATTTCGCCCGTTCGACCGGAGCTTAGTGGATAACGTCTAGACCGAGCGATTGCGCCGAGCGCGCGATCTTCTCGTCGAAGGTCAACAGGGTCGCAACGCAGCGCTGCGCCATTGCGATATTCAAGGCATCGGGTGCACGTAAACGCCTGGGAATCGTCGATCTCCCCCGCTCGAGAGCGGCGGGCAACTCCGGAGGAGAATTCAGCCACTGCAAAGGCAGGGCGGGCGGGGGACGGGCGTCTAAATGCAAGTGATTGAACCGCCGGCCAGGTATTCCTCATCGGTGACCTTCTGCAGCCACTCGACATTCTTGCCGTCCAGGGCTTCCTGAATGGCGATGTGGGTCATCGATGTGGTGGCCGTCGCGCCGTGCCAGTGTTTGTGTCCCGGCGGGCACCAGATGACGTCACCCGGCCGAATCTCGACGATCGCCTCCCCCTCGCATTGGGTCCACCCGCAGCCGGCGGTGACGATCAGCGTCTGTCCCAGCGGGTGTGTGTGCCATGCAGACCGTGCGCCCGGTTCGAAGGTTACGCTCGCACACGACACGCGTGACGGGGCGGGTGCCGTATTGAGCATGTCTATGCGCACCGTCCCCGTGAAGTATTCGGCGGGACCTGTTGCGGATGGCTGGGAGCCTGGGCGTTTGAGCTGCATGAAAGTCACCCCGAGGAATCAAAAAAAATTGGGTGGCCCTAATATCGGGGCCGCTTTACTTTCCGACGAGCTTCTGTCGGTCGGCCGAGTAGCGCGCGCCTTGGATCGGAACGTGGGTTACGGCTGCGTCTATTTCATTCAGATCCTGCGCCGACAGATCGATCGATGCAGCGCCCGTGTTTTCCGTAAGACGCGCGAGCTTCGTCGTGCCGGGAATCGGGACGATCCAGGGCTTTTGAGCGAGCAGCCAGGCAAGCGCAAGCTGTGCCGGAGTGACCTCTCTGCGGGCGGCAATAACGGCCAGCACATCGACCAGGACTCGATTGGCTTGGCGTGCGTCCGCTGCAAAGCGCGGCACGGTGTTACGAAAGTCCGTCGCATCGAACGCGGTGTCTGCATCGATCGCTCCGGTCAGGAACCCTTTCCCAAGCGGGCTGAACGGCACGAAGCCGATGCCCAGTTCTTCAAGCGCCGGGAGGATGGCCTGCTCCGGCTCGCGCCACCACAAGGAGTACTCGCTCTGCAGGGCGGCAACCGGTTGAACCGCGTGTGCGCGCCTGATGCTGTCCACACCCGCTTCCGAAAGACCGAAGTGCTTCACCTTGCCTTCCCGTATGAGATCTTTCACGGTGCCCGCTACGTCTTCGATCGGGACATCGGGATCGACGCGATGCTGGTACAGCAAATCGATGCGGTTCGTGCGCAGGCGTATCAGGGCTTCGTCGACAACCTGCCGGATGCGTTGCGGCCGGCTATCCAGGCCCTTGGCCGTGTCGCCTTCGCGAAAACCGAACTTCGTCGCAATCACGACCTGATCCCGTATCGGCTCGAGCGCTTCGCCAAGCACGCTTTCGTTGATGAAGGGACCATAGACTTCCGCCGTGTCGAAGAACGTGATCCCCCGGTCGAATGCGGAGCGGATGAGTTTTACGGCATCCCCGGTGGCGGTCGCGGGTCCATAGCCGAAGCTCAGACCCATGCAGCCCAAACCCAGTTCCGAAACCTCCAAACCGTTTGTTCCCAATCGTCTGAGACGCATGTCGTTCCTCATCAGTGATGTCGATTACCACCCGTGGCGTCAATCTAGTCATCCAGCGATCCGAAGACTAGACTTCTAAAACGACATACAGTCAGTAGGATGGCTAATGAATGGCGCATTTGGATGATCTTGCAGCGTTCGCCGCCGTCGTCGGAGCCGGCAGCTTTACCAGAGCGGCTGCGCAGCTGGGAATAACTCAATCGGCTCTCAGTCAGACGATCCGAACGCTGGAGCGACGGCTCGACATCAAACTGTTGAACCGCACCACTCGCAGCGTGGCGACGACCGAGGCGGGCGAGCAGCTCTATCGCACTCTTGCACCCCGTCTGGCGGAAATCGAAGCGGAGCTGGCCACATTGGGAGAATCGCGACGCACGCCCCGGGGTACGGTGCGAATCACGGCCACCGAGCATGCGGTGCGAACGCTGGTCTGGCCGAGACTTCTGCCCTGGCTTCACCGCTATCCCGACATCAAGATCGAGATCAGCAGCGACAACCGTTTTGCCGACATCGTGGCGGAGCGTTTCGACATTGGCATCCGTCTCGGCGACGACGTTGCCCGCGACATGATCGCCGTTCGCATCGCGCCTGACATGCGCATCGTCGTGGTCGGCAGCCCCGCGTATTTTAAGCTTCGCGCGCCGCCTGCCGCGCCGCCTGACCTCGCCGATCACGACTGTATCGGCTTGCGCCTGCCGACGCACGGCGGACTGCTGCCATGGGAGTTCCGACAGGGTGACCGTGCAATCACCATGCACGTGAGGGGGCGTCTCATCTTCAATCAGGGCGAACTCATCGTGGGCGCTGCACTCGCAGGCCAGGGGCTGGCCTGGGTTCCGGAGGACAGTGTTCAGGACCACATCGTGAGCGGTCGCCTGCTTGTGACCTTGGGGGAGTGGTCGATCACGTACCCGGGCTATCACCTCTACTACCCCAGCCGGCGCTCCGCCCCCGCCTTGGCGCTCGTGGTGGAGGCACTGCGCGGCCTGAGGTCCGATAAACCCGGCGGGTCGGACGTTGTCGCGTCCGCGTAGCCTAGACCGTCGTATCCGCGATCGAATCCGGTTCGTGATAGGGGCAACCATTGGTGCGAACGCGAAAATCGGCCGAATGCCGGTAGGTCCCGTTGCGCGCCCGATTGACGTTGCCGAGTGGCCGGTGCGCGGCAACACCCGTCCAGACACTGAAGCGGGTTGCTTCGTTGATGCGTTGCACGCGTGCCGGGTCCCAGCTGTCCTGGGCTGCGGCGCGAACGGTGCCTACCTTGAAGAATGGCGATTCCGCTTCCTTCCATTCGACGGTGGGATCCTCGATCGGCTGTTTTTCAAGATCGCGGCATAGCTGAACGCGGAACTCCCATTCCGCCGCGGTGGCGCGCATTTCCTTCTGCACCTCCTCACGGATGGCGTCTTCGCGACCCTCGATGGCGATCTCTTTGCCGGTCAAGCTCGTCATTCCGGCCGTGATGGGTTTCAAGCTGAATTTCGCCATGTAATCGCCGAAGCGAAACGGCGTCACGCTGTAATAGGTCTCGCCCAGCGGCTCGACGTTCGGCGCGCCACCGAGTGACGCAACGGCGGCGGGCGCCTCCTTGCCCACGGCTTCGAAGGCATGGCGAACTCCGCGCAAACCTGCGGATACCACCTTCTTCGCGCCCTCGAGACGGTCCGTCGTCTTGGCCAGCAACTTGAGATTCCCGAGAAATTTCTCGGCGGTGGGTGCCGTGAAGACTTTGCCGTTGATCATGATGAAATCCTGCGCGGCGCCCTCCGAACCGGGTAGTCGCTCGCCCGCCACGCCCAACACTTTCATGGCGAGACCCCGCGGCAGGCTGATGGCGTCCGGCAGGATGTCGCCGGCATTGGTCGACATTCGCAGCAACACTTTGTAGGTTCCCGCTTTGGCGAATATCCCCTGGGCCAGCTCGGCAGGCAGCCCCCCGTCAATCGCCAGCTCGCCGTCGAGGACGCCGTGGGATTTGGCGTGAACCGAACGTACGGCATGGCCGTAGTCTTCGGCGGTGCGTTCGAGGATGACGTCGAAGGTGGCATTGAGCTTGTCGACCACATCTGCTTCATCGGTCTGCAACTGCTCTACGTCGGGCCGGTAAAAAACGGGGGTGTTGGTCATGATGGCTCCGTCTGCGTTTTGGGATATGCATCAGGAAACAATGAAATGCGTGTGCCCAATAGCGGGCGGTGGGCAAACTTATCCTCAGCATTCGCCTACGTCGGTTGGCCGGTTCCAGGAAGACGCAGGGGGAGCTCCGGGAGCAGAGACTGCCTCGATGACCGACAAAGAGCACTTCGACAAAGACAACGTTGCCTCAGGTGGGTGGGGATCGGTGAAACCGACCGCCGCGATGCTGCTGCGCGAGCAGGTGCTGCTCAAGGGAGGCCGGTGGTCGTGCATCAGAACAAGCCGGACGGCTTCGCGTGCGTCAGTTGCTCTTGGGCCAAGCCTGCCCATCCGCATGCGATCGAGGCGTGCGAGAACGGCATCAAAGCCACTGCCTGGGAGATCACGCCGAAGCGCACGCCGCCTGAGTTTTTTGCGCGGCACGCGGTCACCGAACTCTCGTCATGGAGTGATTTGGATTTGGAAGGCGAGGGACGCCTGACCGAGCCGCTCAAATGGAACGGGAGCACCGATCGCTAGGAGCGGGTGGGATGGCACGATGCGTTTGCGGACATTGCTGCGCCCGCGCGAACGCGGCGTCCCGATCGTGACCTTCAATCCGTTGCGCGAGCCGGGATTGGTCAGTTTTGTCAATCCGTTGTCGCCCCTGCAAACGGCGACCCACGAGGCCACCGTGATCAGCACCCAGTCTGTCCGGTGCGGGGTCATTCGAACGTACAGGGGCAGCGGACCGTCGGGATCACGGAGAAACCGGAGCTGGCGCCCTTGGATGTGCTGGAAAAGCGCTATGGTTTTTCCGCGCCGCGTGACAAAGGGCTCAACACCGTGGGGGCCTGCCAGGGCGTTCTCGACGGCCGTGTCAAAGGATTCATGGGTTTGGGCGGTAATTTAGTCCGGGCGGTTCCCGAAACCGACCTCATCGAGGCGGCGTGGACCCGCCTGCCGGTGACCGTGCAGATTGCGACCAAACTCAATCGCAGTCATCTCGTGCACGGCAAGGTGGCTTATTTGTTGCCGTGCCTGGGGAGGATCGAGATCGACCGCCAGGCCGCGGGCCCCCAGTCCGTCACCATGGAAGACAGTACGGGATGCATGCACGGCTCGCGCGGCGTCACGGAACCTGCTTCGGCGGCGTTGCTCTCGGAACCTGCGATCGTGGCCGGGATTGCCGATGCGCGACCGCTGCCGGCGGCCCAGCGTCAATGGAAAACGCCAAACGGCAGGGCGAACTTCAAGACGCCACGAAGTTTGGATGAAGATCCGGACATGCACACGACGGATCCCGATGTGCTGCGCCTGATGACCATGCGCAGCGACGATCAGTTCAACACCACCGTGTACAGCCTCGATGACCGCTTCCGGGGTGTGTTCGGCACCCGCAGGGTGCTGCTGATGAACATCACGGATATAGGTCGCCTGGGCTTCCAGGAGGGGGACCGTGTGACGGCAACCACCGTGGCTCGCGATCAGGATCGGGTGAGCCGGTCGGTCGCGGAATTACGGGTCACGAGCTACGACATTCCGGAAGGGTGCGTGGCCGGGTATTTCCCTGAGTGCAATCCCCTGATCCCCTTGTGGCATCACGCGGAGGGGAGCTTCGTGCCGGCCGCCAAGGCCATCCCCGTGCGCTTGCAGGCTTCGGTTCCCCGTCCGGTCGATGCCGGCAGAGGCGGGTAAAAACAATTCCTGGCGGCCGCTCGAGCGCAGCGCTCCGAGACGTCGACGGGGGCGGCTTGAGCATGCTCGTGCCGGCGGGCTGGCAGCTCGACGTGCGTCCCGGCTCGAATTTCGCAACCATCGACTGCGCGGCTTCAAGATCGAGCCCGTCCCAGCACTCAGCAACGAGATCTCGTCTGGGCCTCGACTACCGGGAACACCAACGATTACTTCATGACCGACTCGGCCGCCTACGACCCGAACGGCCGCGTCGGCAGCGCCGGCTGGACGCGATGCAGATGGAACATTAGCAGGGCCCCGGCAATTGCGTGGTTCAATCCGCGCCTTCCCTGCCTGCGCTCAGCTCGGCCCAGTCGAGTTCTTGGACGAGGATGTTGTACGCGTCGTCACCGATCACGTCGTCCTCCCGCAGGTCGAAAGCGCGTTGCCGTGCCACGGCGATCGCCCGCCGTCGCAGCGGACCGCCGGGCACTTCGTCGACGTGCGCGATCTGTCCCTCGCCGCGGTTCAGCTCGACGACGGCACCATATTCCTTGCGCAGCAACTTTGCGGCGAGTGAGTCGTCGTCCTTGATCGCGTCGAGGAGTGCAGCATATGCATGGGTCCGCGCCAGGCGGATCTCGCGGCCGACCGGATCGTCGTCGGTGAGTCCCAGGCGACGGATCAACGGTTTGATCGTCAGACCCTGGAGGACGAGCGTGCCGAGCACGACGGAAAAAGCGCACAGGAGGATGAGGTCGCGGTCGGGGAACGGCGAGCCATCCGTCAAGGTCTCCGGTATGGCGAACGCAGCGGCGAGCGTGACGATGCCGCGCATGCCCGCCCACGACACCACGAGTGCGTTTCCTGCCGTGGGCCGCAGGCTCGAACCTGCGCCGGAACGGTCGTGGCGCCACCTGCGCAGCATGCTATAGCCCATCACCCACACGAAGCGCGCCGCGATCGTTACCACCAATACCACTGCGGCCGACACGAGTGCATGGGTGCGCTCGTGGCCGGCGTCGAGACGTGCCCAGATCGGCTGCAATTGCATCCCGATCAACACGAAGGCAAAGGCGTTCAGCACGAAGACGACCGTTTCCCATACTGCAAAGATGGGTACACGCATACGTGCAGGCATTTGCGAGCCGCCGCGTCGGGCCATCGTCATGGCAAACGCGACCAGGGTCAAAATACCGGAAAGGCCGATGGCTTCGGCGGCAATCCAGACGCCAAAAGTACACGCGAACTGCAGAATCACCGCGGTGGGGACGTCCTGTACCGCGTTCATCAAGGGGCGAAACGCATAAACGCACGCAAAGCCTGCGATCAAACTGCCGAACACCGTCAGCATGAACACAGGGGCGAAGCCGCTGAATCCAAGCTGTCCCCCCATCACGGTCATGATCGCGAGGCGGTAGACGAGCAGCGCGCTCGCATCGTTCAGAAGGCTCTCGCCCTCCAGGATCTTCAGCAGCCTGTGCGGCAGATTGACCTGCCGCATGACCGCAGTCGCCGCAGCGGCATCGGGCGGCGCGACGACCGCGCCCAGCGCGATCGCAACCGGCCATGACATCCCGGGCACCAGCCAGCGCGCGGCGACCGCCACCGCCAGCACCGTGGTGCCTACGGCGGCCACGACCAGTCCTGCAACGGGCCGCCAGTTCGTCCGCAAATCACGCAGGGACGTGTCATACGCCGCATCGAGCAGCACCGGAGCGACGAAAAGCGTCAGAGCCAGGTGGGGATCGAGCGTCAACTCCGGCGTGCCGGGGATGAACGCGAGCAGCACACCGCCGAGTGCAAGGAAGGTCGGATACGGCGCACCGATCTTGCGGGCGGCCGCCGTGAGCAGCGCTGCGCCGAGCAGCAGCGCGATGATCCATTCGAATGAAGCCACGGGTGAGATGCCTCGGGAGGTAGGACTTCGACGTGCAGAGGGAGCACCACGGGAATCCTAGCGCAGATCAGGGCAACGCCAACACCACCTTTACCGACGCATCCGCCGCCGACCGCTCGATGTAGCCGATGGCGTTCGATTCCGAGGCGACGAAGCGTTTCACGGCTGCGGACGAACCGAAGGTCCGCGGAGGCGTGGCCTTGCCGGAAAAGATCAACCGCGACCAGATGGCCTTGACCTGTACCGCAGACTTGCCGGCGGCTCTTTGATAGAAGTCTTGGTACACGGGTGAGCCGGAGGGTTGATCTACCACGGTGGCATTGCCGCCGCCCGGCAGGGAGGCGGTCTTGCCGAGGAAGAGCTGGTCGACCTGGTCGGGCGTGATGCTGGCGGTGGCGTTCTTCGGGTTGACGATCACCACGAGTTCTTCCGCCGAAACGCTGGCACAGACGACGGCCAGCAACGCTGCGAGTAAAGCCTGTCTGAACGAGAAAGTCATGCCGTCTTCAAAATACGAAATCGGTGGCGATGCTCAGCACATTGGCCTGGTGCTCGAAGCCGGGCTGTACGCGGATGAACGGGGCGCCGTTCGGAAAGGCGACCACGTGATCGAACTGGATCTTGACGTCCACCGAGGGAACGACGTCGAGGCGCAAGCCGCCGCTCAGGGTGTGCTCGTTAGCCTGCGGGAGCATGACCGTCCCCTCCGCTCTGCGGCCGAAGCCGCCGGGCGTTCGGTCAGTGGCGTAGAGGGCGTAAGGCGTCCATCGGCCCGCATGGTACCCACCGAGTACGTAGAGACCGTGGATGTTGGCCTCGTCGGAGCCGGTCTTGCGCTCGATGAACTCACCCTGTACGAGCATGCCGCCGCGGTCGTAGACCGCGCCGATGCTGTCGAAGGTGTAGAAAGATTTCATCAATATGGCTTGATTGATCTGCAGATCCACGTCGGTCCTGACGTGGCTCACGCGGACGCTCAAAAAGTCCATGTCCACGGTGGCGTTGATGCCGCGCAGATTGTGGCCGCGCAGCCACGCAGCACCGAAGGGCGCGGGGACGAGGTTCACCGTGGAGCCTGCCAATGCGGACACGTTGAGTGAAAAGGGCCCCACGGTGTGCTCGTAGGTGACGTCGTAGCCATTGAAGGTGGTGAAGACCGCCTGCCCGTAGACTTCCAGCGGTGCGCGCAGCCAGGTATTCGAATACCCCACGTTGCGCGAGTCCGATGCCAGGAAGGTGGGCAGGTACAGCCTGCCGCCGCGAACCGACAGTCCCGACGCGGGCTTCACCTTGACGAAAGCCCATTCGAAACGGGTCTGAAAATCAGGCCCCGTGGTTTGCTCGGACAGCGCCTGCGCGGTGCCGGACAACCATGCGGTGGGGGTCATGGAGAGTTGTAGCGCCAGCTTGCTGTCGGTCTTGTAGTCGAGATTCTTGGTGGCGCCGACGCTTTGGGGCATTTCTGCATAGGTGGCGTCGTTGGTGTCGGTGCGTGCGATAGCCGCCGTACCAAAACCGTTGTAGGAGAACAGGTCCGCGGCGCCGGCTGCGAAGGCGTCGGCGGCGAGCAGGTTCAACGACAACGCGCCCAGCGGGAAAAACTTGTTCATGACCGACCGACGCGATGCCTCACATGTCCAGCGGTGGCTGACTGGACAAGGCTACCGGGCTGGACGCTCCGGCAGAACGGGTGTTTGTCGACGGGTTTGGCGCTGACCGATTGTTGCACTGCGGGCCTTACAACGCGTGCGTGCAAACCCGCAAGCCCGCGGCGGGTTTCCGGCCGTCAGCGCGTGCCGTACAACCGGTCGCCGGCATCGCCCAGCCCCGGCAGAATGTAGCCGTGGTCGTTCAATTGCGCGTCGATGGCAGCCGTCCACACCGGTACTTCGGGATGATGGCCGTGCAGATTCGCGAGGCCCACAGGCGTCGCCAGCAGGCAGACGAAGCGAATCTCGACCGCGCCATGTTCCTTGAGCCGGTCGACGGCGGCGACGGCGGTGTTGCCGGTCGCCAGCATGGGATCGACCACGATCACCAGCCGCTCGGACAGGTCCGAGGGCGACTTGAAGTAATACTCCACGGCGGTCAGGGACTGCGGGTCGCGGTACAGTCCGATGTGGGCGATGCGGGCGGAGGGCACGAGATCGAGCATGCCCTCGATCAATCCCATTCCTGCGCGCAAGACCGGCGCGAACACCAGTTTCTTGCCCGCCAGTATCTGCGACTGCATCGGCATCAGCGGCGTGTCGATCTGGATCGGAGCCAGCGACAGGTCACGCGTCACCTCGTAGCAGAGCAGGGTCGCGATCTCCCGCAGCAACTGCCGGAAACCCTTGGTCGAGGTGGTTTTGTCGCGCATCAGCGTGAGCTTGTGCTGCACGAGCGGATGCGCGACGGTGATCACTTTGTCCATCAAAATACCGTCCCATCGCTGATGACCTGGAAAGGAGGACCGCCCTCGGGGCGCACTTCACGCGCGATGCGGCGACCGGCCGCCCAGGTACCGCCCTCCAAGACGTTCGCGAGCGGAAAGCGTTCCGATGCGAGTCCGAGACGCTCGGCGACCAGCGGCGCAAGGGCATCGAGGAGCGCAACGGTCAGCGACCGCCAGCCGACGACCAATGGATCGCCAACGGTGTAAGTTCTGGCCAGGGCGCCGGGCTCGCGCGGCACCAGCACGCCCAGGTCCACGAACAATCCCCCGTTGCGGTACTCGGCCAGGCCGGTCAACTCTTGCACGTTCGTCACCGTGATGCCTGCATTGCCAAAAGGTTCGATCAACGAATACGTCAGCCATTGTGACAGTTTGTGAAGGGGGGCGTAGCCTTCCTCGGGCCGTCTGCCCGCCAGCGCCGGATGCGGCCAGCAGTCGCCGAGCGGCACTCCGTCCAGGCTTGGCCGGCCCTCCCAGATCCCGCCAAACGCATCGAGCAGCGTTTCCAGAATCGAGCTGGCGTCCAATTCGCCGTGCGTGGCTCGTCGACGCAGCACATCGAACAATCCGCCGGGGCGCGCCGTCCTCGAGACCGGGTCGGTGAAGAGTTCTCGGCGGGATTGCAACGCGGAGCCGAGCCGGTTCAACAACGCGGCGCGTCCCTCGAGTCCCACCAGTCGATTGTCGCCCCCGGTTTGGAATGCCGCACCGACGGCCTGCGGATCGACGCGGCACAAGGCGGCGGCATCGACCCGCCACGGATCGGCGGCCTGGTCCGAAAGTCCGCCGTCCTGGAACCAACGCAGGCTGGCAAGCGCCAGCCCTTCCGAACGCGTCGCGTCGAGGCCGGTGGCGTGATCGCGGTAGCGCCATCCCGCCCCGGCGCCGGCATCCAGCAACACGGAGGTGATGACGAGATCGATGGCGGCGCGGGCCGCCGCGTCGGGATCTGCCTCCATCGACGCCCGCATCGGCGCCCACAAATCGTGGCCGTCGAACACGAAATGCCGCCAGCGCGCATGCACCGGCACGTCGAGCCGCGGATACTGCTCGCGCACGACCGCGGCCACGTACTCCGCGGTGGGTGCCAAGCGGTCGAGATCGACGGTCCAGTCGTCGAGACGGTCTTCGAGCGCGAGCGTCAGCAAACGCTGCGCCGTGTGCCGCACGGCCTGCGCGTGCAGCAGGGTGCGCGCGCCGTCCCCCTCAATAATCCTTGAGATCACGTCCGATCACCGCCGGTGCGCTCTCGCCGAGCGGCACGAGGTCCGCCTCCGCCGCGAAATAGCCTGCCGCCTTCTTGGCCTCGATCTCGACCATCGCGTCCTGAGGCACGAGACCGGGGGGCAGCGCCACCCGTTCGCCGATGTGGATGCCGGCCGCAACCAGCGCGTCGTACTTGAGGTTGGACATGGAGATCAGACGATCGATGCGCTCGATTCCCAACCAGTGAATGACATCGGGCATGAGCTGCTGGAAACGTGCATCCTGCACCCCGGCCACGCACTCGGTGCGCGCGAAATAGGTGGCGGCCTGATCGCCGCCGGGCTGGCGCTTGCGTGCATTGTAGACCAGGAATTTCGTCACCTCGCCGAGCGCCCGTCCCTCCTTGCGGTTGTACACGATGAGTCCCGCGCCGCCTGCCTGGGCGGTCCGGATGCATTCCTCAACGCCGTGGGTGAGATAGGGCCGGCACGTGCAGATATCCGAGCCGAACACGTCGGAGCCGTTGCACTCGTCGTGGATGCGACAGGTGAGCGCGCGTCGCGGATCACGCATCGCCGCCGGATCGCCGAAGATATACAGTGTCATGCCGCCGATGGGGGGCAGGAACACGCGAAGGTCACTGCGCGTCACCAGCTCTGGGTACATGCCCGCAGTCTGTTCGAACAAGGTTCGCCGCAGCAGAGTCTCGGTGACGTTGAAACGCGCCGCCACCCCCGGCAGGTACCACACGGGATCGATGGCGGCCTTGATCACGCTGACCTCGCCGCCCGGGCGTACCACCGTGCCGTCTTCGACGAGCCGACCGCGCTCGATCGCCTCACGCACCTCGGGCAGCATCAAACGGGCCTTGGTGACCGCAATCGTCGGGCGGATGTCCAGGCCGTCTTCGATCTCGACCGCGAAGTCTTCGACCACCCGGTGACCCCAGGGATCCAGCGATACGATGGCGTCGGCGCCGGTCCACTGCGGATAGGGACCGAGTTCGATCATCGGACCCGTGTCCTTGAGGTCCGACCTTGCGGTCGGATCGAGCGCTCCTGACGATACCGAGAGTGCGCGATAGATCGAATAGGCGCCTCCGTGCGCACCGATGACGTTGCGATGGTCACGTTCCGTCGTCGAGCCGATCACGGGACCGCGCGCGTGGGCCGTCGCCGCGCCCCACTCGATCGGAAATTTATGCGGCTTGCCGCCGGAGGGGTGGGAGGTGAGCCGGATGTGGCCCTGGCTGTTCTTGATCATGGAATGGAACGGGAGCGGCTTTGCATCGCGTCAGCTTAGCACGGTGATTTTACGAATCAGTGCATTGCAGCACTGTTTGAGGGATGGACTCAGCCCCGGTCCGGGGCGGCGTGCGCGCGGGAGATTACGGCATGGATGTCGTCGTGCGAGGGCATCGCCTGCGTCGTTCCCTCGCGGGTGACCGAGATCGCCGCCGCCGCCATGCCGAGTCGTGCGGCTTCGTGCAGGCTCATTCCCGTCGCGAGCCCGGCGGCGAGAACTCCGTTGAACGCATCGCCGGCGCCCGCCGTGTCGACGGCCCGGCCGGCATCGAGTGCGGCCAACAGTGTCACGGTGCCATCGTCGATGAGGATTCCCGCCGCTCCCCGCGTGACGATGACGCTGCGTACGCCGTCCTCTCGCAGCCGCCGTGCCGCCTCGGTGCATCCGCCAGCCGTGCGGCAATCGATGCCGGTCAGCGCCTCGGCCTCGGATTCGTTGGGAGTCAGCAGGTCCACCAGCCGCAGCACTCGTGCCGGAACGGGCGCGGCGGGCGCCGGATTCAAGATCACGAACGCGCCGTGTGCCTTCGCGAGCCCAAGCGCGTGAAACGTGGCGTCGAGATTGGCTTCGAGCTGGGTCAGGAAAATGCCGCAGGCGGTAAACATGCCGGCATGCGCGTCGATGTCGGCGACGGTGAGCTCCTGGCATGCCCCCGGAACCACCACGATGGCATTCTCGCCCGTGCCGGCATCCACCAGAATGGCGGCGGTCCCCGTGCCCCGGGTGGCGCTGCGTAACACCACGGATCGTGAGTAGCCCTCGTCACGGGCGAGATCGTCCGCCATCCGGCCGAACAGGTCGTCTCCCACCTTGGTCAGAAACGCGACCCGCGCACCCGCGCGCCGCGCGGCAACCGCCTGGTTGGATCCTTTTCCGCCGGGACCGAGTTTCGATGCCGCCCCGAGCAGGGTCTCGCCCCAGCGCGGCAGGCGCAGGGTCTGACAGGTGAAATCTACGATGAAACTACCGAGGACGGTGATGGCGGCGGGTGGCATGTATCTCGTTCAGGTACCGTGGAGCGGCTGAGAGCCGTAGCCTACAATCTTCCGACGATGAGACTGCAAATTCCGGACCGCCGTTTCGGCGGCTACATATTCGACTGCGACGGCACGCTCGCCGACACCATGCCCCTGCACTACCGCGCCTGGCAGCGCGTCCTCGCCGAGTACGGCGGTGCGTTGTCGGAACGGTCCTTCTACGCCCTCGGCGGCAAACCGACCGACCTGATCTTCGCACAGCTGCGCGACGAGCAGGGGCTGCAAGTGGGCGACGTGAACGCGGCAGCCGAACGCAAGGAGCGATACTTCTTCGAATATCTGCACGAGGTCAAGGCCATCGAGCCGGTGCTCGACATCGCCCGGCGGATGCATACCCTGGCGCCGTTGTCGGTGGCGTCGGGCGGCGTGCGGACCAGCGTCGAGTTGATTCTGGAGACGCTCGGCATCCGTCATCTGTTCGACGCCGTGGTGTGTCTGGAGGACTACGTGCGGCCGAAGCCCCATCCCGATCCATTCCTCGAAGCGGCCCGCCGGATGAAGGTGGCCCCCGCCGACTGCGTGGTGTTCGAGGACGCCGTGCTGGGTGTCCAAGCGGCCGCAGCCGCCGGCATGCACTGCGTGTTCGTCCCGAGCAAAGACCCGGGTTAGGGATCGCGACTGTCCGAGGGGCGCCGTCCGCGGACAGTGTCCACGGCGCCACGGACGTTGCGTACTTTAACGAAATCATAGGCAATACAGTGGCTTAAAGATTTTCTCCGGCTGGCACGAGGCTTGCTAAATCCCCAGAGAATCCAACCTCACCAGGAGCAAGCCATGAACACCTTCACCACTCGAATTCTGAAGACGTCGATGAACGCGGGCGCCTTCGCTTTGACCGCGCTCACAGCGCTGAGCGCGCCGGCGGCCGACGCGGCAACGCCTGACGACTTGCCGAGGCTCGTCGTCACGTACGACGTGCGTAGCCTTGCCACCGACCGAGGCGCTCAGGCCTTGTACCGCCGGTTGCAGGGGGCCGCGCGGCAGGTGTGTCCCGACGCCTCGCCCTACGACCTGGCCGGGCGCGCCACCGTCGATCGCTGTCGGCAGGAGTCGCTTGCCCGCGCGGTACGGCAGATCGACAGTGCGCGGCTCGCCGCCGTGGCGTCGGGCACGGGCAGCCGCAGCTAGCCGGCCGCCTGGCGAGGACGCGCCTGCTCGGTGTCCTCGCATGCCTCGATACTGTGATCTGTATCCGACCAAAGTATCCGCCGTTGCAGTTCCATGTGACATGACCAAAGTCCTCGGCGCTGCCGCTCGTGTACGACCCGCCGCCGAACCGGCCGCGTTGACGCTGCAGTGGCTGCTGCAAGAACTGGTCGGCGCAGAACTCATCACGGCGGCGGCGGCGCGCCAGGTCGTCGTGCCGTCGAGGAACAAGGACGGCACCGATCCGCATCCGCTCGTCGTCGCCGCCGCTCAGGAATGGCCGGACCGGCGCAGCGAGGGTCGCAAGCTGTCCCTGGAGGCGCTCACCCAATGGCTCGCGCATCGAGCGCATCTGCCGTACGAGCGGATCGATCCGCTCAAGCTCGATGTGGCGACCATGACCGAGGTGGTGTCCTATGCGTACGCTTCACGCAGCGGCATTTTGCCGCTGAAGCGAGGGCCCGCGGGCATCGTGTTCGCCGTCAAGGACCCTTTCGCGCTCGACTGGCTGCAGGAGCTGCAAGCAATGCTCAAGCTGCCGCTGAAGCGGGTCTGCGCCAACCCGCTCGACATCGACCGGTATCTGGTCGAGTTCTACGCAATCGCACGGTCGGTGAAGATCAGCGGACAACAGCGCTCACGCCTCGCGCCCACGGAGCTGGGCAATCTGGAGCAACTGACCGAACTCAGCCGGGCGGGAAAACTGTCGGCGGAGGATCAACATGTGGTGGCCATCGTCGACTGGCTGCTGCAATACGCCTTCGACTCGCGCGCGAGCGACATTCACCTGGAGCCGCGCCGCGATACGGGCAACGTTCGTTTTCGCATCGACGGCATCCTGCACGACGTGTACCAGCTGCCTGCGCCGGTCATGCCGGCGGTGGCCAGCCGGGTGAAGATTCTGGGGCGTCTGGATGTGGCCGAGCGGCGGCGCCCGCAGGATGGGCGGATACGCACCCGCTCCCCGGACGGACGGGAAATCGAACTGCGGGTCTCGGCGCTGCCCACCGCGTTCGGCGAGAAGCTGGTGCTGCGAATATTCAATCCGGACGTCGTCGTCCAGGATTTCAGCCGCCTGGGGTTCACGGCGCCGGAGGCGAAGACATGGCGACACATGATCGGGCAGCCGCACGGCATCGTGCTGGTTACCGGTCCCACCGGCTCGGGCAAGACCACCACGTTGTATGCGTCGTTGAAGGAGCTTGCCACGCCGGACGTCAACGTCTGCAGCATCGAGGATCCCATAGAGATGATCGACGGTGCCTTCAATCAAATGCAGGTGCAGGCGAACATAGACCTGACGTTCGCCCAGGGCGTTCGCGCCCTGCTGCGTCAGGACCCGGACATCATCATGATCGGTGAAATCCGCGACCGTGAGACCGCGGAAGTGGCCGTCCAGGCCGCTCTGACCGGTCACCTGGTGCTCTCTACCCTGCACACCAACGATTCACCGTCGGCCGTAACCCGTCTGCTGGAGTTGGGCGTGCCGGCCTATCTCATCCGCTCCACCTTGATCGGCGTGCTGGCGCAGCGGCTCGTCCGCACGCTGTGTCCTGATTGCAAGACGCCGGCGGCGATCAGCGTCGAGGATTGGGGCGCGCTGGGCGTTGCCGGCGCCGTGCCGAGACCGGACGCCGTGTTCGAGGCAGTGGGGTGTCTGGAATGCCGGCAAACCGGCTTCCTCGGGCGCAGCGGCGTTTACGAACTGATGGCGGTCGGGGGCCCGCTACAGGCGGCGATCACCGACCAGCCGCGGAGCGAGGAGATTCGTGCCTTGGCGGTGGCGGGAGGCATGCACCCGCTGCGGTTCGCCGCTGCGCAGAAGATCGCCGCCGGACTCACGTCCGTCGACGAAGTGCTGTCACTCACCCCGGATCCGCGCGTGCGGTGATTGCCGCGCCCGGGTCGTCAGGCGAGGACGTCGATCTTGACGTTCAAGGCGTTCTCGGCCGCCTGCAGGCTGCTGCCGCTGGCACTCGCGCCCGGCAAATTCGGCACCGATACGGTGTAATGACCACCCGACTGCTGTACGTTGCCCGAGTAGCTCTTGCCGCCCACCGACGTGGTGTACGTCGGGTTCGCGATGCGGGTCGTGCTGCTGCTGGCCTGTGCCTGGGCGGACCGTACGGTCGATGCCACGGCAGCCTTGGCGGTGGTCGGCGTACTCTGAGAACTGCCGGTGCTCTTGCCGGTGCTCTTGCTGGTCGATTGGATGGCCGTGGTGGGCTGGACGGACGTGGTCGAACTGACTTTCATGTCTTTGCTCCGATGTCTGCGGAAGACGTACACCGGGTCATCGACCGCCGCGGGCAAATCTTGAGCCCGTCCTACATCTTTCTATAGAACGGATTGGCCCTGCGCAGCTGTTGTTGATCGGCGAGAATGGAGGTGCGGGTCGATTCGAAATCCACCTCGATCTTCTTGCTGGTCAGGTTGTAGTGGAGCCGCATCTCCTGGAAATGCGGGTTTTCCAGCGAGTCGTCCACCAAGCGCATCTCGCCGCCGGAAGCGCTAGCGGGCACCAGGGCCATGCTCGAAAGCTCCGCCTTGACGCACTGCGACATCTGCTTCGCCAGATGCCGCTCCACATGGACGAGCGCCGCCTCGTCGTCCTCGGCGGTGAAAAATGCCATGCCCGCGTCGCCCTCCCTCCGTGACAATGGCACGACACCGATCTTGTGCTCGAGAAACACGATGTTATACCGTCGCATGAGTTCTCCTTCCTGCGGTGGACGCTCTGGGCGAGTGTCCCCGAAAGCCGGCGGCGATGAAGGCAACGGGTTCTCATTGGACACCGCGGCCGCGTGATGCAGGTCACAACGCGACGCATGCGCTGCGCCGCGTCAGAGGGCGGCGAGCTCCACCGGCTTTGCCGCCGAGTCGACGGTCTTCAGCAGCACCCGGCGGCGCCAAACCCGTTTTACATATTCGATGACCTTGCGTGCCCGTTCTGTGTCCAGACCGCGTCCGTCGAGTGCGGCGTCGTGCTGTAGAACCAGGGTGCCGTCGCCGCGCACTTCGACCACGGACACGCGCGGCGCGCCAAAATTGTATTTGGTTGACAGCAACGTTTCCCGCAGCTCGTCGATGTCGCCTCCGATCACCTTGATGGCACCGTTCTGATGCTGCTGATACCGGAACAAATCCATTTCGGCCGCCATTTCGGTGGTCAGGTGGTTGCGCAGGAAACTGCAGTCGTCGTCCTCGCGCATGATGCGACGCGCCGCCTCCAGACCCGAGGTCTTGATGATGGCCTCCCACAGTGTGAAGCCGAGATGATAAGGGTTCGTGGTCAGCGCTATCTGCTCCTCGGACGCGACCGGCCTGACCACGTCCGAGTGACATCGGATGGCATCGAGGTAGACGTCCTGGGGAATGAAATTCGCCTCTCGCAGGAGCCGCGCATGCCAGTACGACGCCCACCCTTCGTTCATGATCTGGGTGGCATACACCGGGTAGAAATAAAACGACTCGTTGCGCACGGCGAAGAAGATGTCGCGCTCCCAGCTCTCCATTTCCGGCGCATACGTGGCGATGAACCACAGCAGATCGTTCTCGGGATGCGGCGGCAGCGGGGCGCGGATCTTGCGCGCATTCGAGAACTGCTCGGTACCGGGCTCCAGGGTGGCGAACCGGGATCGAAACTCATCGGTGCGCGGCGGGGGGGCGGCAGCCGCGTACTGCGGGTATTCGGCGCGATGCAGGCCTTGGTCGAGATCGATGTGCTGTTCGAGCGACAATGCCGCGTCGAGGACCTGCTCCACGGCGTTGAAGCCGTACATCTCGATGTTCTGTTCGATCTGACGGGCATGCGCCGCCGCCTGGTCGATGATGTTGCCGTTGCCCTGTTCGTGGCAGCGGCTGAACAGGGAGTTGTTCTTCGAGAAATCGGCGTGTCCGAGCACGTGGGCGGCGACCAGCACGTTGTCCGCGAGGCCGTTGCTCGCGGACAGGTAGGCGCGGCCGGGATTGCCGGGAAATACCACCTCGAACAGACGGGAGTAACCCATGTGACGCTGCAGCAGCTGGTAGATGTAGCGTGCGCCGAACGACCAGTGCGGCATCCGTACCGGTAGTCCGTAAACGGCGATCTCGGTCATGAAGCTGTCGGGAACCGCCTCGAAGATGACCGGCGACCAGTCGAGTCCCAGGGTGCGGGCGAGCTCCTCGAGCTGGGGCACGTGATTCCGCCAGCCGGGCTTCACGGCGTATCCGCGCGGGCTTCGAGCGTGAAGAAATACCGCACCGCCGGCGCGATGTCGTCCGTCCCGGTGATGGGATACCGCCCGTTCAGGAGACCGTCGGCACCCACCGCCTGAAACAACCGGGTGGTCTCGCTCGTGGAGCCGCGGGGGCCGGAAGAGATCTCGACATACCCGGTGTAGCGCGCCTCCCTGGCGATGAGCTCGAGTTCTGCGCGTGCAGGGACCAGATCATTCGGCGCGTTGTCGCCATCGGAGGCGTAGAACAGATATACGTTGCACGCCGCCGGATCGAATCTGGCCTGCATGATTTCGCGAACCTTGGCGAGCCCCGCCGACGCGACCGTGCCACCACTGCCCGTCACCTTGAAGAAATCTGCTTCGCTGAATTCCCATGCATCCGTGGTGTGTGCCACGAAGACGATGTCGAGGGCCCGGTATTCGCGTCGCAGCCCGACCGCCACCCAGAAGAAAAACGTCTTGGCCAGCTGTCTGTCGTGGTCTGTCATGCTCGCCGAAACGTCGAGCAGGAAGAACACGGCTGCGCGCACCGCCGCCTGCGGGCGGCGTGCCAGCTGCCGGAACCGCAGATCCTCGTCGATGAGGCTGGGCATGGATGAATCCGCGGCCTGGCGTTTGACGTATTCTTTGATCGACCGCCGGCGGTCGAGACGCGAGCGCGGACCGCGCCGGTCCCAGCCCTCGCGCTGCGGTTCGGTATCCTCGGACGGGCCGCTGCGCGGTTCCAGATTGGGCAGCTTGAGGTCCTCCCACATCCAGTCGACGATGTCGTCCACCTTGAATTCGAGCATCAGTTCGGTGCCGCCGCCGTCCAGCCCACCCGGACCTTTCTGACCGGGTCTGCCGGCATTGGCCTTCCCCAGCGTGTCGCCGGGTTTGGTCTTGCCCTGGCCCACGCCTTCCGACTCCTCGGCGGACCGCAGACGGAAGCGGTAGTGCTCGAGCATGCGCACGGGGATGCGCACGGTGCGCGTGTTGTCGCTGATGACGTCGGAGCCGGTCACGATCTGCGGCAGATGCTCGCGTACCGCCTCGCGCATTTTCTCGCTGTGGCGGAGCCAGTCGCGCGAGCCCCGCGAGAAGAGATCGTACCAGTCGTTGGCGCCCCTAGGATCGCCCTCCGTCGAGTCGGAGCCCATGGTCGCTTATTCCTGTGACAACAACGTGGTGATGTAGCTCAATGCTTCGTGCGCGCTGTGCTCGTCGTAGCCGTACTCCTGCACCAGGCGTTCCTGCACGACGGAGATTTTCTGCCGTGCATCGTCGTCCGGCCGGGCGGTGGAGGTCACCAGCCGCAGCACGTCCCGTCGCTCTTCGAACAAATATTGTTCGATGGCTTCCCGCACCCGTGCGTGGCTCGCCAGACGAAATTTTTCCCCGGCCTTGAAGGCCACCATGGCTTTGCGGATCACCTCCTGCCGGAAGGACTGCTTTCCCGATTCGGTGACCTTGATCTTCTCTTCGACCGAACGCAGGAAGCGTTCGTCGGGAGCACGGCTCTCGCCCGTGATCGGATCCGTGACCTTGCGTTGGTCGAGAGACGCCTCGATCTCGTCGAGATACTTCTCGAGCAGCTGCTGGGCCTCGTCTTGAAAAGAGGCGAACAGTGCGCGGTGCACGTCCTCCTTGACCCAGCGGTTGTAGAATTCCTTGCGGGCGGTGACCAGGTGGTCGAACCACAGCTTCTTCTGTTTGGCATCCATCCGGGCATCGCTTTCGATGGCGTCCTTCAAGGCGAGCAACAATTCCATGCTGGTGAGGCTGCGCGCATTGCCGCGGGTGATGGCGGTCGACAATGCGTTGATGACGAAGCGGGGACTCACTCCGCTCAAGCCCTCGTCCGGTGCCTCGGCCTTCAACCGCGCCACCTCGGTGTCAGAAAAACCCTCCACCGCCTCGCCGGCGAACATCCGCACTTTTTTCGGCAGGTCGAGACCCTCGCGCTCCGGCTTGCTGTGCCGCGTCAGGCTGGCGAACACCGCCGCCAGGTGCAGCACGTGGGGATCGAGGTGCGTGTGGCGGAACGCGGGCGCTCCGTACACCAGCTTTTTGTAGATGCGCGCTTCGTCACGGTAGGAGAGGGCGTAGGGAACCTTGATGATCACCATGCGATCGAGCAGCGCCTCGTTCTCCTTCTCCTGCAGGAAGCGGTTGAATTCCGCGAGGTTGGTGTGGGCGAGAATGGTTTCGTCCAGGTAGATCAGGGGAAAGCGCGCCACCTTGACGTTTTTTTCCTGCGTCATCGTCAGCAGCAGATAGAGGAACTCGCGCTTGACCTTCAAGATCTCGATCATCTCGAGCATGCCGCGGCTGGCGGCGTACACCGCTCCCGACCATGACCACGCACGGGGATCGCCCTCGTCGCCCACCTTCGAGACCTTTGACAGATCCACCGACCCCACCAGATCGGCGATGTCGGCGGTCGACGGATCGTGTGGCGCGTAGGTGCCGATGCCACAGCGCGCCGCTTCGGACAGGAATATGCGCTCGACCGGCACGCGCAGGTAGTCGCCGTCGCATTCCCGGTCGACGTAGTCGCGTGCCCAGGGACTGAGTTCGCCCACGATCTCCACACCGAAAGTCTCGCGAAACTGCGCACGCAGGCTGGTGGGCACGAGATTCAACGGCGACTCACGCATGGGTGAGCCGCGGATGGCGTACAGGGCGCCCTCGTCGGTGCGGCTGTATTCCTCCAAGCCGCGCTTGAGAAGAATCGCGAGCGTCGACTTGCCGCCCGATGGCGGCCCGAGCAGGAGCAGCAGCCGACGACCCACGTCCGAGCCGGCCGCGGCCGCCTTGAAATAATCCACCACTCGCCGGAGCGGCTCATCGACGCCGTACAGTTCACGGCGGAACAACTCGCGCGCCTTCTCGACGTCGCTGCCGTTGACGGTGCGGCCGTGCCAGAGCAGCATATCCCAGATGTATTCGTGGCTCGTGCGGACATAAGCCGCCGGATTACCCGGCAGAATCTTGGTCAGGAAGTCGCCGATGGACCCCTCCCAGCGCTGCGCGCGGTGCTGCTTGCTGAAGTCGTTCAACGACGCCAGAAAGTCAGACGAATTACGCTCCGCTTCGATTTCCGATGTCGCCATGGTCGAACCTCCGCAGGGGAAATGGACTGGGCAATCGATCTTCGTCGCTACGTCTCTCGCAATTCGAACATAGCGCGACCCGCTCGGAGTCGTGAGTACAGTTGTATATGAGATCGGCCGAGGCTTCAAATTAATTGCTGTCTCGTTCGTGTAATGGTGCGCGCCTTGCGATATTGTCGGGCTTCACTCCTCAGCCACGGGCCCACCATGACGGATTCTTTCGCGCCCCCCATGAATCGGCGCGCGCTGTTCAAATTGATCGGAGCCTGTGCCGGCAGTGCGGTCATGTACCAGGCCATGGCGAGTCTGGGCCACGCGGGCGAGTCCGGTTATACCGGCCCCGTCGAACTCAAAGGAGGAGCGAAGGGCACCTCGGTGCTGGTGCTCGGCGCCGGACTCGCGGGAATGACCGCCGCGTTCGAGCTGCGCAATGCGGGCTACGACGTCCAAGTGCTCGAGTACAACTCCCGTCCGGGTGGACGCAACTGGTCGTTGTACGGCGGCGACACCTACACCGAGCTCGGCGGCTTCACGCAGCACGTCCAGTTCGCCGACGGTTTGTATCTGAACCCCGGCCCGTGGCGCATTCCGTATCACCACCGAGCGCTGCTCGACTACTGCAAGCGGCTCAAAGTGCCCTTGGAACCCTTCACCCAGGTGAACTACGCCGCTTACATGCATTCGTCCAAGGCGTTTGGCGGCAAGCCCCAGCGCTATCGCGAAGTGCAGGCGGACTTCAACGGCCACGTCGCCGAACTGCTCGCGAAAGCGGTCGACCAGAACGCGCTCGACCGCGAGGTCAGCCGCGAAGACCGGGAGGTGCTGCTCGATGCGATGCGTGAATGGGGCGCTCTCGACAAGGGTTACGAGTACAAGAAGGGGCTGCTGACGAGCGAGCGGCGCGGTTATGTGGCCGATCCCGGGGGCGGTCTGACGTCGACTCCCGTTCCGTCCGATCCGCTGGCCTTGCACGATTTGATGCAGTCGCGGCTGTGGATGGCGATCGCGGCGGGACACATCTACGAGTTCCAGAGCTCGATTTTCCAGCCCGTGGGGGGCATGGGCATGATCGGCAAGGCGTTCGGCGCGGAGTTGGGTCCGCTCATCAAGTACAACGCCAAGGTGACGCAGATAAAGCAGGACGAGGGCGGAGTGACGGTGAGCTACCGGGACACGCAGGGCTCCGACGGCATCAAGGTGGCCAAGGCGCACTGGTGTGTATGTACCATTCCTGCATCCATTTTGAGTCAAATACCCGTCAGCGTGGGCGCGCCGATGAAAAATGCGATAGACGCGCTGTATTACGATTCGGCGATCAAGATCGGCCTGCAGTTCAAACGGCGTTTCTGGGAACAGGACGACTCCATCTACGGCGGCATCAGCTTCACCGACCTGCCCAACGCCATGATCGGCTATCCGAGCAGCCGTTACTTCGACGACGGCCCGGGCGTGTTGCTCGGCGCCTATACCTTCGGGCCGAATTCCTTCCGGTTCGCGGCGCTGTCACCCGCGGAGCGGGTCAAACGCGCCGTCGAACTCGGAACTCAGATCCATCCCCAGTACCCTGCGGAGTTTCAGAACGGCGTGGCCGTGGCCTGGCATCGCGTGCCCTGGACGCTGGGCTGCGCGGGGCATTGGACGGACGAATTGCGGGCTCGTCATTACGATGCCTTGTGCGGGATCGACGGGCGTATCGTGCTGGCGGGGGAGCATGCGTCACGGCTGCCGGCATGGCAGGAAGGCGCCATTCTGTCCGCCTTGGACGCCATCCGGCGGGTCCACGAGCGCGTGATGGCTGCCTGACGGATCATCTGAGGAGATTGCGATGAAGTTGCGTATCGGCGTGTGGGCGACCTTGATGGGCGGTGGATTGATCTGGGCTTTCGGCGCTGCGGGCGGGTTGGCCCGAGCGCAGGAAATATACGGCGGCGCCTATCCTCAGCAGACGGGCGCAGAGTTATACGCCGGCTTGTGCCAGGGCTGCCACATGCCGAACGCGCAGGGTGCCGTGGGGGCCGGCGCGTATCCGGCACTGGCGGCGAACGGGCATCTGGTGGCGGCCATTTATCCCATCACCGTGGTGGTGCACGGCCAGCGGGCCATGCCGTCGTTCGGGGCCGACCTCTCGGACCAGCAGATCGCCAACGTGCTCAATTACGTGCGCACCCACTTCGGCAACCATTACCGGGACACCATCACGCCCGCGACCGTGCACGCCGCGCGACCCTAGGTCGCCGTCGGCCTTTGAAGGGTGATGGGGTGCCGCGGTGGTAAACTCCCGGCCCTGACCCATCCACCCAGATTCTGGAGGCCATTTGAACGGCAAAGCAAACGTATTCGACGACGCATTCTTAGACGCCCGACGCCGGCAGCTGCTGGCCCTGCGCGCGGAGCTGAGCGCCACGCGGCAGGCGCAATCGGCCGAAGAGGAAGAGGTCAAGACTCAGGCGCGCAACGAAGCCCATGAGTACGAAGAGGACGCGCAGAAATTGACGACCCTCGAGCTGGACGGCGTATTGACCGCCCGCAGCGATGCGCGGCTGGCCGATGTCGAGCGCGCACTGCGCAAGCTGGAGGAGGGAACTTATGGTCTGTCCGAGGCCAGCGGCACGGCGATTCCGGCGGAGCGCCTCGTGGCCAAGCCGGAGGCGCTGTACACCGTCGAGGAGCAGGCGGTTCGCGACACGCAGCGGTAACTCCCGGCCCTCATGAGCAGAAAAGACGAAGACCGCATCCTGCACGGTTTGTATTTCTTCCGGGAACGATTGGACGACGAATTCGACGTCAGCCGCGACCAGGTGCTCTGGCTGACGGCGCACTCCTTTGCCGACGGAGCCCGCTGGTGCAGGGACGGGACGTTGCAAAACGTCGATTGCGAAGCGATCCCCGCCGAGCTGTGTCACAAGCTGCTGGCCTCCAAGTGCGAACTGCCGCTGCGTTATCTCGAACACCGCAGGCTCATCAAGCTCGACCGCCGCCACCCGCAGATTTTGCGGGTGGCGATCACGTTTGCCGGGGCGGATCGCGCACTGCGGCTGCATTCACGCCTGGGGCGCATGGACGTGTGGTATCAGGAGCGTAAGAACGGCTTCGTCGGTCTGGTGACGACGGTGGCGGTGTCGGCGATCACCGCGTTGCTCGTGGTGCTCGTGACCGAGCGCCTGTACAAGGTTTTTGCCGAGCAGACGCGGGTCATCTACGAGGCCGAACCGCGGTGACCCGCATCGATGACCTGCTCGGGCGCATGACGCTTGCCGAGAAGCTGGGTCAGCTGACGATGACGGCCGCGGGCCACGCGGTCACCGGTCCGACGATTGCGGGGGACTCCACGCAGGCCATCAGGGACGGCACCATCGGCAACCTGCTGAATCTGGTCGGTGCCGACCAGGTGCGTGAGATGCAGCGCCTCGCGGTAAACGAGTCGCGCTTGAAAATACCGTTGCTGATCGGCTTCGACGTGATCCACGGGCACCGCACGTTGTTTCCCATTCCGCTCGGCGAGGCGGCCGTGTTCGATCCGGTGATCTGGACGGCGACGGCGCGCGAGGCTGCGCAGGAGGCGGCCGCGGATGGTCTCGCGATGACTTTCGCGCCGATGCTCGACGTCGCGCGCGATCCCCGCTGGGGCCGCAGTGCGGAGGGGCCGGGCGAGGATGCCTGGCTGGGCGCCCGCATCGCCGAGGCCAAGGTCCGTGGTTTCCAGGGCTCCGCGCTCGCCGCGGCCGATTCGTTGGCGGCGGTGGCCAAACATTATTGCGCCTACGGACCGGTCGCAGGCGGACGCGAATATGCCTCGGTGGATATTTCAGAACGCACGTTGCGTGAAGTGCATCTGCCGCCGTTCGCAGCGGCGGTGGCCGCGGGCGTTGCCGCGGTGATGCCGGCTTTCACGGATCTTGCCGGCGTACCGATGACGGCCAACGTCGCGCTGCTGCGTGGCTGGCTGCGCGGCCGGCTAAAATTCGAGGGTGTCATCGTCAGCGATTACAACGCCGTCGCTGAATTGATCCATCACGGCGTGGCGGCCGATCTGGCCGAGGCCGCTTCGCTCGCCCTGAAAGCCGGGGTGGACATCGACATGATGAGCGACGCCTATCGGCAGGGTCTGCCGATTGCCCTGAAACGAGGTCTGGTCACCCCGGCGCTGATCGACGAGGCGGTACGGCGCGTGCTCGCGCTCAAGCAGCGACTGGGACTGTTCGACGATCCCTTCCGGCGCGGCGCCGCGCTCGAAACACCGGATGCATTGCAGGCGCGACGTCGTCTTGCGCGAACGGTGGCCGGTCGCGCCGCGGTGTTGCTGAAGAACGAGGGTCAGGTGCTGCCGCTGTCGCCGGCGGTGCGCCGTGTCGCATTGCTCGGACCGTTGGCGGATGCGTCGCCCGAGATGCGAGGCCCGTGGTGGGGTGCGGCGGGACCGGAGGGCCAGGTCACGGTGCTCGCCGGCCTGCGGGCAGGCTTCGGCGAGAGTTCCGTCGTGCATGCGGCTGGAGTCGATTTGGAAGGGGATGCAACCGGGGGCATCGACGCGGCCGTGTCGTTGTGCGAGCAGGCCGACGCCGTGGTGTTGTGTCTGGGTGAAGCTGCGGTGATGAGCGGCGAAGCGGCCAGTCGCGCACACCTCGGGCTGCCGGGCAGGCAGCGTGATCTCGCCGAAGCCGTGTGCGCGCGTGCGGCGGCACTGCACCGTCCGGTCGTCGTGGTGCTGTTCTCGGGCAGGCCGCTGGTGGTGCCGTGGCTGGTCGACAGGGCGGATGCGGTGCTGGCCGCCTGGTTTCTCGGCAGCGAAGCAGGTAACGCCGTAGCCGATATCCTGCGTGGCGACGTGTCGCCGAGCGGCCGGACGCCCGTGAGCTGGCCCCGGGCCGTCGGTCAGATTCCCGTGTACTTCGGCGCACGCCCGACCGGCAGGCCGGCCGACCCACAGGACCATTTCACCAGCAAATATCTCGATGTGCCGAACACTCCGCTGTTCCCGTTCGGCTTCGGGCTCAACTACGGGCGGTTCACGCTGACGAACCTGCGGGTTCCGCAGGCGGCGGTGAGAGAGCACGAGACCATCGTCGTGCGCGTCGATGTGGCCAACCAAGGTCCGCGCGCCGCACAGGAGACCGTCTTCCTGTTCACGCACGATGTTCTTGCCAGCGTCTCGCGGCCGATGCTGGAACTGAAAGGCTTTGCCAAGATCACCCTGGGGCCGGGCGCGTCGGGGACGGTGACGCTGCTGCTGCCGGCCGCCGGGCTGCGCTTCCTCGGGCTCGACCTCGCGCCCGTGTTCGAAGCGGGCGAGGTTGAGATACTGGTGGGCCCCTGTGCCGACCGCACCCGGTTGCTGGTCGACCGCGTCCGCTTACTGGAGGGTTAGCTTGCCGCCGCTGCAGGCCCAGACGAAATTGTATTCGTCGCGCGTTCCGGGAATGATGGGCATCCACATCGGTGTCTTCGGATCCGCCTCCACGCTGGTTTCGTTGCCCTGGATGTTGTTCTTGGCGTAATACACCATCAGCAGCGCGCGGGTGCGCTCCTTCTTACAGTCGAATTCGGATTTTTGGACAGCGCTCAAATACCGTGCGCCTTCGGTGAGTTGCGGTTCCGCATATTCCTGCCGCAGCCAGACCGTCACCGTCTTGCCGGACTTTTTCATCTGATGGTCGCTGGTGTAGGCCGCCCAGGATCCATCGTTCGCCACCGCACGAAACGTCCACCCGCCGCTCGTCAGTGGATCGAGGCTGCGCACGAACGACATGGGATCAGCGCGGCGTGCCTCGCGCGCCCGGGCCAGCTGCGCGGCGTTGGTCTTTTCGATTGCCGCAGACAACTCACGCTGATCGGCCCAGGTCTTCTCCTGCTCCGGGGTCTGAGCGGCTGCGCCGTACCCGAGCGAAATTCCCACTGCAGCAAGACTCAATGCAACGTACCGGGTGCCCTGCTTCATCTTCACACTTCCTCACGAAACGTCGGGGTGACCGCTGCATTGTAGTCAATCCGCGTCTTCGATGCGGATCAGGGCTTCAAGCAGACGCGGCGCGCGCTTTCTCGGACCGCGGCGGTGTCGAATGGTTTGGACGACCCGATCAACAACTCGCTGAGTTCGACGAGCACGGCCCAGGCAAACAACAGAATGCCGCCGCCGACCACCAGTACGGGCAACAAAACGAACCAGGCCACGGCGCATCCAAGCGAGAAGACAATATTTTTGGGGGACATTTTAATCACCTTGCTGAAAGGGACGATCGAGCCATTCACGTCGACGACATCTTACCTTTGTAAGAATTACCCCCAATAGCTAATCGGTCACAACAAAAAATTTAACTTAATGCGAATGGAATCACAGCCACTTCGCCTTCTTGAATTGGAAGTAAAGATACACGTCGATGCCGACCATGACGGCCAGCGACAGTGCATATCCGTAGTGCCACTTGAGTTCCGGCATGTTTTCGAAATTCATCCCGTAAATGCCGGCGATCATCGTCGGCACCGCCAGCAGCGCCGCGTACGCGGCGAGCCTCTTCATGGTCTCGCTCTCGTGCAGGGTGACCATCGCCAGATTCACGGAAATGGCCGTGGCGATGGAATCGCGCAGCGAGTCGCAGGTCTGGTTCAAGCGTTGCAGGTGATCGTAGACGTCGCGGAAATACACGCTGATGCCCGCGCACAGCACGGGAACGCGGGCCCCGGACAAATTCGAGATGCCCTCGAGCAGAGGTGAGACGGCGTGCTTCATAACCATCAGCCGCTGCTTCAAGTCATACATCGATTCGATGATTTCCTGAGGCTGACCGCCGGGCGCGAAGATGCGTTCCTCGATGTGCTCGAGCTCGTCCTCCAAGGCGTCCAGAATCGGAAAATACCGATCGACCACCGCATCCGTCAGTGCATACAGCACGTATCCCGGACCATGTCGGAGCAGCTCTGCTTCACGCTCGCACCGCTCCCGGACTTCACGGAATCCGCGGTGCACCCGGGTTCGCACCGACAGGACATAATTCGTTCCGGCGAAAATGGCGAGTTCACCGCCGTGAAATTCCGGGCCGCCCGACTCGACCACATGCAGCACCGCGAACAGACGGGCACCATACTCCTCGATTTTCGGACGCTGCTGGCCCAGCCGAGCATCCTCCACGGCGAGCGGATGCAGATCGAAGATGCGCTGCATGGCTTCGAACTCGGCATCGTCCGGATTTTGCAGCGCGACCCAGACGAAACAGTCGCCGCGTTGCAGGGTGCCGGCAATGTCCGTGACTTCGATGTCGGTGAGTTTCTTACCGTCTTTGTAGGCCGCGCACCCGATGAGCATGTCATCAGGATAGCCGAGTTTGGGGTACCCTTGGCAGCTGTAAAAACAGCCGGAGACATGAATGAAGACAGGGTGCAGACTCGCAGTGGGAGCGGTGATGACAGGTTTTTTTGCATTGACCTCGGGCTGCATCATCGCGCCCCCGCCTGACCGTGGTCATGATCACGATCGGGACGTGCACGAGGAGCATCATTGCGATGACCGTGATCGGGACTGCCGGGACCGCTGAGCTACCGGCTAGGGCGGGGCGGGCGTGATCAGGAACTCATCCAGGCTGCCGTCCGGGTGGCTGCGTTCCGTCGCCAGCAGCCGGCCATGGGCACACGCAATACGCCAGCGGCGGGTGATCATCCCGCCGCGCCTGTCTTCGTAGTCCAGATCGACTGTTCGGATGCTACCCATGGGCGCGAGGCTCTTCGCCAGATCCTGCAACGTGGCGGCCGTGAAATAAAAGAGGCCGACTGGCGTGAAAGACGACCGCGGCAGACGACCCCGCTGCAGCGATTCGAACAGGTGTTGCGCGCGGGCTTGGGCGGGCGCCGCCGGCAGGATGAGAAACGCGATTCGATCCAGCAGGCCTGCCGGTGACGTCCAGTCGCTGTTCGTCAAAACCACCACGGCCGTGCGCTCGGCAGGCCAGAGGCGGTTCTCGGCGAGAAAGCCCGATCCACTGCCCGAATGCCCAAGCCTCAGGCCCTGGATGGTCGTCTCGACATCGAGGCCCAGCCCATAGGGCCTCAGCGTGCCGTCGCGGAGCCGTACCGGGTCGGTCAGCGCCGCGTAGGACGCCTCGCGCAGCACGGTATGGTCCATCAGGCTCACGTCCCAGCGGGCGAGTTCGTCCGGTTGCATCGCAAGATTGGCGGCACCTGACAACCACCCGGCGCCTTCGCGCGGCGCCGGGTGCGAGGCACCGAGTCCGTATCGGGTGTAGCCCACCGCATCCCGGTCGGGATCGGTTGCCAGCGAATCAGTGACCTGCAGCATGCCGAGCGGCCTGAATAGACGCTCGTGCAGGAAATCGAACAAGGTTCCGCCGGTTATCTTCTCGATCAGCGCTCCCGCAAGCACGTATCCCGTATTCGAGTACTGCCATTGCGTGCCGGGATCGAAGTCGAGCGGCCGGCGCACCCACTCGCTGATCAGTGCATCGCGGGTGGTGGGCCGGGACATCTCCGGCGTGATGAAATCCTGCGGCCAGAAATCCCGGATGCCGCTGGTGTGGTTCAGAAGCTGACGCACCGTCACCGCCGAAGCCGGCCCGAGGTCCGCGTACCACTGCGCGAGTCTCTGGTCGAGCTGCAGCCTGCCCTGCTCGGCGAGCAACAGCACCCCCGCCGCGGTGAACTCCTTGGTCACCGAGGCAATGGCATAGCGGCTCTGCGGCGTGGCGCGGCGCGTGGGGTGCAGACGCGCAAGACCATACGCCCTGGCGTAGACCACGCGACCCTCCCGCACCACCGCGATCGACACGGAAGGCGCGCGCTCCGAAGCCAGCCATTCCACGGCGAACTGGTCGATACGCCGGGTCATGATGGCGGTCATCACCGGCGCTGCGGCGGACGGTGCAGCGACGGCAATTTCCCCGCAGTGCACCGCGAGCAGCCCGTACCAGGCCATCAGCCAGTACCCGGGCCGGCGAGTCACGGCGGATTCGGGACCATGGGCATCATCAGGCCCGACAAACGCGGCGGTTCGGCGCCGCGCACCGCGGCGAAGGCCACGATGTGCTCGAATATATGTTGCACGTAGCCGCGGGTTTCGGTGTAGGGAATGTTCTCGATCCACACGTCCGCGTTCACCGGCCGCGACGGCGTCCAACGGGCAACCGACACGGGGCCGGCGTTGTAGGCGGCCAGGGCCGCATCCAACCGGCCATCGTAGCGGTCGAGCAGTTCACGCAGATACGCTGCGCCGAACGCGATGGCGGTCGCGGGATCGTAAAGCGCATCCCGTGCCGGCGCAGGAAGGTGGGCTCGGCGTGCCACCGCCACCGCGGTCGCCGGCTGCACCTGCATGAGGCCGCGTGCGTCCGCGCGCGAGACCGCATCCGGCCGAAACAGACTTTCCTGACGCATGACGGCGAGCAGCCAGTCGGCAGGGATGGCGTTCTGACGGGCAGCCTGCGCAACCTCTGGTCCGTACGGTCGCGGATACCTCAGCGTCACGTCATCCCATTCGCCGGCCTGCGCCAGAGAGGCGATGGTCTGCGCATACCAGCCCCAGCGTGACGCAAGGTGGGCAGCCTGTACTTTGACGGCGGGTTTGGCTGCGCCCAGGGCTGCCGTCCATTCCGCACCTGCGTCGTCCGTCATTCCGCATTCGAACAGGGCGTGTGCCCGCAGCAAGCCCGGTTCTGCGGCCAGCGCGTCCTGGGCGGCGGTGTCGTCAGGGGACGGCTTGATGTTCAAGTTATAGGGCTGCTGGACGCGGTCGGCGGCGAGATAGGCATAGTAGTCGCGCAGGCCGGCCAGCGCCGCGAAGGCAGGCGCCGCCGCGTCGGGTCCCGCCGTGGCCGCCACCGCACGGGCGTGCCAGTAGCGCCAGCGCGGTTGTGTGGCCAGCGCGGGAGGCATCAACTCCATCCAGCGCAGCGCCGCCGCGAAATCGTCCGCCCACAGCGCGGCCCGCACGCGCCATTCCTGCACCTGGGTGTCGCCTGCATCCTCGGGCAATGCCGCGAAGGCGGCAACCGCGGTCGGCGCGCGGCTCGAGGCTGCACCGAGCGCAGCGGCACGCCGCAGCCGGTCACGTTGTAGGGCCGTAAGTCCCGCATGCTGCAACAACGCAGGCAGCAATGTCTGGGCAGCCGCATCGTCGCTGAATGCAAGCCGTGTGAAGCCCGCGCTGAGCGCCGGAAATTCCACGGGCAGGTCCGGGTTCAATGCCAGCGCCGTGAGCGTGGCCTTCGGCGTGTCCAACAACTGCAGCCACTGCAGCAGAGGCACCGCGCGGGGGCCCGAGAGCTCGATGACGACGTCGTGCGCGAGGCGCGGATTATCGGCGGCCAGCGCGGCCCGCACCTTGTTCTCGATCAGCCCGGGTGTGATGAGGTTCAGGGTGCGCAACCAGGCGTATATCCCGTTGCATTCTGGGGGCGACTTCTGCACGGCATTGAAGCGGGCGAGCGCATCCGCCGCCAACCCAGGGCTCTCCCCGTCCGCCAGGCGTGCCGTCAAACGATAACAGCTCAACACCGGATCGGTCGTATCGACGGAATGCGGCAACAGCAGCTGCCAACGCCGACGTTCACCGAGACTCAACAGCCACTCGTGTTTCAACGCGCGTACCACAGGTTGCCCGGCGTGCGCGGTCACGAAAGCGTCGATCGTGGAGTCGAGCTCATCGTTCGGACCGAGGGCGAGATCCCTGCGCAAGCGGGCCGCGACCAGATAGTCGTGGATGACGTAGGCATTCAGGTCGGCTGAATCCGCAAGGTCGGGCAGTCGCTGAACGATGCGGCGCATGGCCTGGACGAATTGCGCCACGACGGGCGAATTGCCGGGAACGACAGACGCCGGCAGGATGCCCGGAACGGGTTCCTCACCCGGCACGCCGTCCGCGCACGCAATTCGACAGGTCAGCAGCAGCAAAACCACTGCGACGACGGGGCGGGATGCGGTGTTTACGGCCGCTTCGCCAGCCGACTCGCTTTCGCCGCGGCTTTTGCCGCCTCGTAGTCGGCATCGGCCTTCGCGTTGCAGCTTCCCTGCACGTCGGGTGTCTCGGTCAGGCACTTTTCTACGGCTATCTTGTGTTCGCCGTCCGCCTGAACCATGGCGACGTCATACGAACCCACCACCTTGGCCTCGGTCACGTCGCGCGAGTTTCCGCCGCTGACCTTGGCCGCGCTGCGCACGTCCTTCGCGGCCTCGGCTTTGGCCCTGGCCACTTCCGCCGCCACCTGCTGCCTCGCTGCCTCGACGTCGGCCGGTGTGGCGCTGGCGGGCGGCTTGCCCCCGCTGCAGGCGGTACCGGCCGACAGGATGGCCATACACGCGAGCAACTTCGCAAGGGGCGGCAGCGCAGGTCTCATGAGTGGTCGGGCGGTATTTCGGAGAACGCCAGCTCTTCACGGCTGCCCGTCCGCGACCAGTCGCAGTGCAGACGGTAGCCGTCGGCCGCGTAGACCTCGTACCACCCCCGCAACCCCTCCTGCGTGCGCTCCTCCCGGGTGGGCAGAGAACCCGCTCCGCCATGTCGTGCGAGAAAGTCGTCAATCCTTTCCTGCCGGTCGGACGAGTCGTCGTCTGTCGCTGCGGATGTGGAATCGTCAGCCATGCGTCACCTCGATGGAGGGGGGGCGCCCCCGCAGTCCCCAAACACTAGCGGCGGCGCTCCCCGCCCGCAACCCCCCCGGGCGGTCAGGAGCACCCCGAGACCGCGCGTCGGCGGGGTGTAACCGTTCACGGCAGTTGAGCGCCGAGACGTTCCGCCAGCAGCCCGACACATTCACTCAATGCCTGCGCGAGGGCGGCATAATCGCGTCCCGCGATCGGCGCCTCGAAGGAACCGCTGCCGAGCAGGTCAACCCCCGCGTTGCCGGACACGACGCGCCAGTGCGCGCGCAGGGCGACGTGCCCCGAACGGGGCACCGTCATCTCGACCACGTCCACCTTCAGGTACAGCGGCGCCGTCGCATCCTGAACGAAGCGTTGGTCGGCAACCAACAAATCGGCGCGGCGCCGCTCGATGTCGCGCGCAAGAACCTGCGTGAACTGATCGCCCAGCGGCGCGGCCCAACGCTCGTGGTCCAGGATACTGACGCTGTTACCCCCGGTGTCGACGACCATCTCCGACCGGTCCACGTCATACGGCAGGGTGACGCTGAGCAAAACATTTCCACGGGGAACGACCTGCGCATCGCGCATGCCGGCGGGGATCGCGCTCAGGGTGAAGAAATGGTCGGTCTGGCTCGCGCAGCCCGCCGCCAGCAACAAACTCAGCATGCCGAGCGATGACAGCCTCACTTTGAGTCCTCGGGTTTGCCGCGCAGGAGCGACTCGGGATGGCGTTCCAGATAATCGACCAGCGCACTGACCGAACGCGCGGCCCGCGACAACTGGACCAGGGTCGCCGTGAGGTCGGTCTGCAGCGGCGCGTCCTGCGCCAGAACGTTCTTGGCATTCTTCATGGCGCCCTGTGCTTCCTTCAACGTGGCGCTGACCTGGGGTGCGATGCTGCCATCGACCTGCCGCATCAGACTGTCGGTGCTCTTCAAGGTCTGATCAAGCGTGGTCATGACGGTAACCAGACGCGCCGAGATCTGATCAAAGGGTATCTTGTCGAGTTTCTTCGCGATGCTGCCGACCGAATCCTGCAGCTCGTCGAGCGCACCGGACGTGGTCGGGAACACCGCCGGCTGGGCATTCCAGCCCACCCGGTCCGGGCCGGCCTCGCTGTGAAAATCCATGGCCACGTATTTCTGACCGGTGAGCAGGTTGCCCGTCTTGAGTTCCGCCCGCATGCCGTGGGCCACCAGGCTGTCGACCAGGGCGCGGCTCGCCGAATCGGTGTCATTTGGCGTGACGTTCGGCCGTTCGCCGCGCTTGATCCGACCGCGTATGCGCTGCGGGAAGATGTCGATCTCGACCGGAAAGCGCAGGGTGCCGCCGCGGCTGTCGTACTCGACCGTCAGCGCCTTCACCTCACCGATGGTGATGCCGCGCAGATCCACGGGAGCACCCACCGACAGGCCGCGCAGCGACCCGTTGAAATACAGGATGAAGGTGCGCACTTCGGTGTCCGGCTGACGCATCGCCCGGTCGCGGTCGCTGAACAGGGTGAAGGAGGTGTCTGCGGCCACCGGTCCCGAGGCCGGCGCGGTGGGCATCGCTTGAAACGCAATGCCGCCCTCGAGCACCGAGGTCAGCGACTCGGTGCGAAGCTGCACCCCGTCCGAATTGACCGACATGTCGATGCCGCTGGCCTGCCAGAATCGGGCCGCAGCGGTGACGTAGTTGTCGTAAGGTTCGTAGACGAATATCTTTATGGTGACGCTCGCACCGCCGGGATCGAGAGAATACGCCTCGATCTGACCTGCTTCGATGTGCCGGAAAAACACGGATGCGCCGACGTTCAGCGAGCCGATGTCATCGGCGTGCAAGACAAATTCGCGCCCCGGCTGGTCGGTGGTCACGATGGGAGGAACCTCCAACCCTTCGAACGCCTTTTTCTTCTCCGTCGACCGGCCGACATCGACGCCGATATAGGCGCCGGATACGAGGGTGCTCAGGCCGGACAGGGTGCCGCCGCTGAACCGCGGCCGAACGATCCAAAAACGTGTGTCGCCGACCAGGAAATCCGTCGCGTCGCGATGCAGAGTGGCCGTGACGATGGCATGTTTGCGATCCTTGGAGATGCGTATCTCCGAGACGTCGCCTATCTCGACATCTTTGTAGCGAATCTTGGTCTTGTTTGCCTCGAGACCTTCGGCGCTGCGGAAGGAAATCTCGACGGTCGGGCCCTGCGCGAGCTTTTCGCGCACGGCGACGAACGCGCCGACCGCCACCACCAACACCGGCAACAGCCAGATCAACGAGATCCGCCGGCGCGGTGCGGGATCGGGAAGGGCCGCAGGCAGCTCTTCCGAGGGAGGAACGGCGTCAGTCATTTTCGATGTCCCAGAGCAGTCGTTCGTCGAATGACTGTGCGGCAAGCATCGTCAATACTACCACCGCGCCAAAGGCCAGCGCGCCCAATCCCACGTGGATGGTGGCGAGCGAGCGAACCTGTACCAAGGAGACTAGGAGCGCCACGGCGTAGACATCGAGCATCGACCAGCGTCCGACGAATTCCACTATCCTGAACAGCCGGCTGCGGTGCAGGGCATGCCCCGGCGATTTGCGGCCGATCGCCAGCAGCAGCGAGCCGAGTGCGAGCAACTTGAGCAGCGGTACCACGATGCTCGCCGTGAAGACCAACAGCGCAAGCGGCCAGGAGCCTTCCTGCATCAGCGACACGACGCCGCTCATGATGGTGTCGTCTTCCTCGCTAAGCACCGTGCTCATGTGCATCACGGGCAGCAGATTGGCAGGCACATACAGCACGGCGGCGATCAGCACCAACGTGGTGGTGACGGCGAGACTGTGCGGCTTGCGCACGTGCAGCGGCGCGCGGCAGCGGGGGCACGAAACACTCGGCGCGGGGACCGAGCGGACCGTCGCATGGCACTGCCCACAGACCAACAGTCCCCGGCTGCGTCCGGTGATGGCGGGGGTCATGACGGCCGGCGCTCCACCCAGAGCCAGAACTGCTCCGTCGGCGTCGCGCTGGTCAGAGCTGACAGGGCGACCATCAGTGCCCCGTAGGCGAACAGCGAGATACCCGCAATCACCTGTGCCAATACCGCGAGTTTGACGATCGCGACCAGGGCACCCAGCATGAACACCTCCGTCATGGCCCATGGCCTGGCGTATGTAAACATTCGCCACAGCGTCTTTTCCCCGCGCGCATGGCGGCCGGCGCGCAGCGGTATCAACACGTACAGCATCGCGGCGACCTGGAACAGAGGAATGAGTTCGGTGGTCAGGACGACCAGGGCCGCGATCGGTGCATAGCCCTGCCCATAGAGCGCGGCCGCCGCACCCAGCAGGGTGGTGGCGCGCGTGGCGCCGCCCACCTGCATTTCGACCAGCGGATACACGTTGCTCAACATCCACAGGAACAACGCGCTGGCCGCAATCGCGATGGCGGTGTCCATGCCGCCCGTCGTCGTGCGATATAGTTCCGCGCGGCAGCGTACGCAGCGGACCCGCTGTCGGGGTGCGATGACGACCCGCCGGTGCACCAGATCGCAGGCATGGCAGACGATCAATGTCGACAAGGCGGACACTCTCCTAGCAGCATAAGCGTTTGGAGAATAGCACTTCTGAAAGAAATCCCGCCTGTCGGCGCCCGCGCCAGCCGGCGGATAAACCTTGCCACCGCGGGCCCGAGGCCCTGCGCCGGCGATGTAAACTGGAAACAGGCCACGGTTGTACTCCCAAACGATGAACTGGATGAAGTTTTTGTCGCTGCTGTCGTTGTGCGTCGTGTCGACGGCGCATGCCGCCGACCCGCAGGCGTACGATGTGAACTTCAAGAGCACGGGCAATGGCGCCATGGATGGCACGCTGCGCGCCAGTTCAGAACTGAACTCGTTGCAGAAATCGGCACCGGTGAGCCCTTTCGGGCTCATCGCGCGCGCGCGCGGTGAGAGCGATCGTCTGAAGACCGTATTGGAGAGCTACGGCTACTACCAGTCCACGGTCACCGTGAAGATCGACGATCTGGGGCTCAACGATGCGACGCTTGCCAACGTCCTGACCGCTCTGCCGAAGGGGCAGACCGCCCATGCAGTGTTGTCTTTCGAGCTGGGCCCGCTCTACCACCTGCGTGGCGTCACGCTCGACGGTACGCTTCCCAATGGGGTCGAAGGCGTCTTCACGCTGCAGCCCGGCACACCGGCCGTCGCGGCGGACATCCTCGACGCCGGTAACCGCCTGCTCACGGCACTGCAGGAGCAGGGTTATGCCTTCGCCCGGGTCGATCCGCCGGTGGCCTACGAGGATGCGCGTGAGCCGCTCCTCGACGTGAGTTTCAAAGTCGCGGCAGGCGCCCGGGTGAAGATCGGTGAGATCCGCCTGGAAGGACTCAAACGCCTTCACGAACGGCTGGTGCGCCGCCGGCTCCTGCTCAAGACGGGGCAGCAGTACAACCCCACGGCCATCGAACGGGCTCGGCGGGATCTGCTGGGTTTGACACCGCTTGCGGCCGTCACCGTCAAGCTCGGCGACAAGGCCGACGAATCGGGCGGCGTGCCGGTCACCTTCGAATTCCGCGAGCGGCTGCGGCACGCCGTGAGTCTGAACGGGGCCTACTCCAGCGATCTGGGCACCAGCGGCGGCGTGACCTGGACCGATCGCAACGTTTTCGGCAACGCGGAGCAGCTTGCGCTCAAGGCGTCCATCATCAATCTGGGCGGCGGCAGCGCGACCACGAGTCTGGGCTACGATGTCGGCGCTTCTTTCACGGTGCCCGACGTCGGCCATCGCGACCAGTCGCTGCAGGTCTCGGTCGAAGCCATCAAGCAATCGTTGCAGGCATATGACCAGCGTGCGCTGAACGGCGGTGTCACGCTCTCGCGCAAGCTGTCGAGCGTGTGGACGGTGAGCGCGGGAGTCACGACGTCCAAGGAACAGATCATCCAGGAAAGCAATGCCTACCGTTACACGCTGGTGGCCGTGCCGTTGAACGTCAACTACGATTCCACGCACCTTGCCTCGCCGCTCGACGACCCGCTGCATGGCATGCGCGACTCGTTGAGCGTCACGCCCACGCAATCGTTGGGAACGCCGGGTGCGAGCTTCATCATCCTGCAGGCGAAGGTCGCGGCGTATCTCGACCTGGACCGGTGGGTAGGTGGCACGCCCGGACGCACCGTGCTCGCTGCGCGGGCGCTCGCGGGCATCGCGGAAGGTGCGGCAGAATACAGCCTGCCGCCCGACCAGCGCTTCTATGCCGGCGGCAGCGGCACCATCCGCGGTTATCGCTATCAGGCCGTGGGTCCTGAATTCAAGGACGGCAATCCCATCGGCGGAACTTCCATCACCGCAGTCGGCGTGGAATTGCGGCAACGCTTCGGGCAGAGCTTCGGTGCCGCGGTGTTCGCCGACGGCGGCCGGGTGCGCGCCAGGATCACGCCGGGAACCCTGGCCGCCATTCAGACCGCCGCCGCCGACCTGACCGGCGCGGCCATCCGCCCGGAGAACTTCGATGTCGGCGTCGGCGCGGGCATCCGCTACTACACCCCGATCGGGCCTGTGCGGCTCGACATCGCCGTGCCGACCCGGAAATACAGCACCGACGACGATGCCTTCGAGGTCTACATCGGACTGGGCCAGGCGTTCTGATGCGACGCGCCGGCACCATCGCCGTGGGCACCCTGCTCGTACTGCTCGCGGCCGTCGTGTTGCTGGCGGGTGGGGTATGGGTGCTCGGCAACAGCGCGTCGGGGCGGAGCTTCATCGAGCGCATCACGTACAGTATGACGCACGGCCAGGTTCGCCTGTCGGGACTGGATGGTGCCCTGTTCTCGGAGTTCACGCTCGCGCATCTGCAATTGGTCGACAGTCAGGGTGTCTGGCTCGCCGCCGACGACATCGCAGTGCGCTGGTCGCCGGCGGCCCTGTGGGACCGACGCATCCAGATCGGTGCGGCGCACATCCGGCGCGTGCAAGTTACCCGTTTGCCGGTGAGCGAGGGTGCGGGCGGCGGCAAGACCACCCTGCCGCACGTCGACATCGCGGCGGCGTCCGTCGATGCCCTCGAACTCAGCGCGGCGCTGGCCGGGCAGCCGGCCACGCTGTCGGTCGGTGGCAGCGTGCGGCTGCGCTCGCTGCTCGACGCCGGCGCCGACCTGTCGGTGCGCCGCACGGACGGTGACGGCAATTACACGCTGCATCTGCGCATGGATCCCGAGCGCATCGACGCGTCCGTGGTGCTGCATGAGCCCGCCGGGGGTCCGTTGGAGCATCTGCTGCAACTGCCGGGCTTGGGCGCTTTGTCCGCGACGCTCGAACTGCAGGGGCCGCGAGTCGCCGAACAGGTGTCCCTGAGTCTCGATGCCGGTGATTTGCGAGTTCGTGCGCAGGGCAGCATGGATCTGGTTAAATCCGCCGCCGACCTCGAGGTGTCGGCCGGTTCGCCGGCGCTGCGCGTGCGGCCGGACCTCGCCTGGCAGCGGGTCGATCTGCGCGGACGCTGGCGGGGACCCTGGAATGCAGCCGTCGCCGACGGGCAGTTCGAGGTAAAGGGACTCCAGCTGCCCGGTAATTCGCAGGTCGACCTGTTGAGCGCGCGGCTCGTCGCCGATGCGGGCACGTTGCGGATGAACGCCACGGCGGCGGGAGTGCAGATTCCCGGTAGTGCGCCGCGGCTGCTCGCGGCGGATCCGATCACGCTCGACGCCACGCTCGGATTGCAGGACGTTGCGCGGCCCCTCGCCTTGACTGCGTCGCATCGCCTGTTCACCGTGCGCGCCCAGGCGGTCACCGCCGGCGATCTGCACGGGACGCTGGATCTGCGGGTGCCCGAACTCGCGCCCTTCGCCGGACTGCTGGGCCAGGACGTGAGCGGCGACGCGAACATCGCGGCGACGGTCGCAGGCAACACCACCGAGGCCACCCTCGCCATGGATGCCAAGGTGGGTTTGACCGGTGGCAAGGCTGCCTGGGTAGCCTTGCTTGGACCGCGCCTGGCCGTGCAATTGTCGGCGGCGATGTCCGAGGATAAATTCTCGGTTCGTAATCTCGCCCTCTCCGGGCGCACGCTCACCGCCTCGGCCAGCGGTGAGGTCACCCGGCGGCAGGGTGCGGCACTCAAAGCACGCTGGCAGGTCGACATGGCGAACCTGAGTCTGTTGTCTGCGGATCTCGCCGGACGCCTGCAGGCATCGGGTCGGCTGAACGGTCCCGTGAACGCGTTGTCCGGCGATGCAACGATGACGTCGGCTCTTTCCGTACGCGGATCGCCGAGCGGAACCATCGGCGCTGAGGTGCGCTTGCACGGCCTGCCCGGGGCTCCCAGCGGCTCGGTGCAGGTGCACGGCATGTTCGACGGCGCACCGCTGCAGGTCGACGTCGACCTCGAGCGGGGCGCGGGTGCGCTGCGCACGGTGGTGCGCAAGGCGGAATGGAAAAGTGCGCACCTGGACGGCGATCTGTCGTTGGGTGCCGATGCCGCGGCGCGCGGCCAGCTCAGGCTGCATCTCGGGCAGCTCGGCGATTTCGACCGGTTGTCGGGGATGATGCTGGGAGGCAGTCTCGACGCCACCGCCGGCGTGACGTCGACCGCCGGGACCCCTCGATGGCAGATTGACCTGGATGGTCGGAATCTCGCGGTGGGTCAGGTGACGGGCGCCGCTCATCTGCAGGCTGCCGGTACGCAGCGGGCGCTGGAATTGCAGTTGCATGCCGAGCTGCCCGACGTCGCAGGAACTGCGCTGCAGGTAAGCACCGCCGCGGTGCTCGACGCCGATACCCGTGCGCTGCGCGTCACGACTGCGAACGCGCAATATCGGGGCCAGACCGTGAAGCTGCTGGCGCCGGCACAGCTGTCCTTCGCAGACGGTCTTGCGATCGACCTGCTGAGACTCGGCGTGCAGGAGGCCAGCCTGGAAATTTCCGGCCGGCTCACGCCCGCTCTCGACCTGCATGCAGCGCTTTTCAAAGTGAAACCCGCACTGGTGAATGCGTTCGCACCGGCACTGCTCGCCGAGGGCTTGATCGAGGCCGGCGCCACCCTGCACGGTTCGCTGGCCGCTCCCACCGGTCCCATCCGGGTGGATGCCACCGACATCCGCTTTGCCGACGATGCGGCCACCGGGTTGCCGCCTGCAAACTTGCGCGCCAAGGCTCTGCTCGCGGGCACGACGGCGGAACTCGACGGCCGGCTCACGGCCGGTGACAACTCTTCGATCGTCGTGACGGGCAACGCGCCGCTCGACTTGGGCGGGGCCCTGGCCTTGAAAGTGGCCGGGCAGCTGGACCTTACGATGATCAATCCCGTGCTCGAGGCCAAGGGGCTGCATGCGACGGGCGCGGTCGCAGTCGACGCTGTGGTGGCGGGCAGCGCGTCAGCACCTCAAATCGGCGGCAGCATCAAGCTCGCGAAAGGCAATCTGCGCGACTACGGGCGCGGGATCAATCTGACCGACATGAGCGCGGACGTCGCCGGCAGCGAGGGCGCTCTGAAAATCAACAGTTTCAAAGCCACCGCGGGCTCGGGAACGCTGACGATGACGGGCAGCCTGGGGCTGCTGCAACCGAAGATGCCGGTCGATCTGCACATCACTGCCCGGAATGCCCAGCCCATCGCGAGCAACATCGTCACGGCGAACATGGATGCTGATCTGCACGTCGTCGGCACCGTGCGGCAGCGCATCGACGTCGCCGGCACGCTGCATGTGAACCAGGCCAATATCGGCATTCCGGACACGCTGCCGCCCGACGTGGCGGTGCTCGACGTCCGCCGCCGCGGGACGGCGGCCGTGGCGCGCAAGGATCAGCCGCAGTTCGTGATCGGAGTCGACGTTACCGTCACCGCACCGCGGCAGATTCTGGTGCAGGGACGGGGGCTCGACGCCGAACTGGGCGGCGAGATCCACGTCGGCGGGACCACCGATGCCCTGCTGGTGGGCGGCGAGTTCGGTCTGCAGCGCGGCAGCTTCACCCTTGCAGGAACCAAGCTGGATTTCTCGCCCGACAGCAAACTGAGCTTCGATGGCGCGGGCTTGAGCAAGAAAATCGATCCGACGCTGGACTTTACCGCGCAGAGCACGTCGAACGACAACACCACCACGACGCTGCACATCACCGGCGTCGCGGATGCGCCGCGGTTCGACTTCAGCAGTTCGCCGGCGTTGCCGCCGGACGAGATCATGGCGCGATTGTTGTTCGGCACCAGTGCAGCGCAATTGACGGCGCTGCAGGCGGCGGAGATCGGGGCCGCCCTCGCCAGTCTGAGCGGAGTCGGCGGGGGCGGCGCCAGTCCGCTCAGCAAGCTGCAGAAGAGCCTGGGTCTCGACCGCCTCACCGTGGGTTCCGGCACGAAGGAAACCGCGTCGGGCACGACGGAGAGCTCCGGTGCAGCCATCGCCGCCGGCCGCTACGTGTCGAAGCGCGTGTACATCGAAGGCAAGCAGAGCACCACCGGCTCAAGCCAGGTGCAGGTGGACGTGGATCTGACCAAGCATCTCAAACTGCAAACACGCCTCGGTACCGGGTCGTCCGTGACGCAGGGAACCACGCCGGACAACGATCCGGGCAGCAGCGTGGGACTTTCGTACCAATTCGAGTATTGACCGGCGCCGACGCGCGCGGCGCGTCAACCTACGCGGCGCGGCCGTGAGGCCCGCAGCACCCAACCCGTCTCCCGTGCGTCGAGGTGGTAATATTTTCTCGATGCCCCCCCGATTTGCCGGCCGCCTGCTCGAACAGCGCTCGATCGACTACGTCCCACTCGCTGAACGGCATGGCAAGGTCTGGCATCTGTGGCCCGTGTGGTTTTCGGGCGATGCGCACCTGGCGACCATCGCCACCGGGGTGGTGGGCATCGCGCTCGGCGGCAATCTGCCGTGGACGGCGCTCGCCGTACTATGCGGGTGTGCTTTCGGTACGTTCTTCATGGCCTTTCATTCGACGCAGGGCCCTCAGCTCGGTCTGCCGCAGATGATCCAATCCCGACCGCAGTTCGGCTATCTGGGTGCGTTTTTGGTGTGGGTGGTGGCGCTGATCGCCTACGTTGGATTCAACGCCTTCAACCAGATACTGGCGGCTCAAACCCTGCATGCCGCGTATGGGATCGAGCCCAGGAGCACCATGGTGCTGTTCGCGCTCGCCGCGGTCACTTTGGCCGCCGTAGGATACGATCTCATTCATGTAGCCCAGCGCCTGGTGGCATCTGTGCTGATCGTGGCGCTGCTGGTGTTCACGGTGACGGTGGTTAGGCGGACGCAACTGCCGGCGGCCGGGTTCGACCTGCAGCATTTTCGAACCGTGCCCTTTTTTGCACAGTTCTTCGCCGCGGCGTCGTATCAGATTGCCTGGTCGATCTATGTGTCCGATTATTCCCGGTATCTGCCGCGCGACGTCGGCGTCGGGGCGTCGTTCTGGTGGACCTATCTCGGTGGTTTCATCGGCGGGGCATGGACCATGCTGGTGGGCACCGTGGCGGCCTCGTCGTTTCCCGGGGTGGAGGTTGCGATGGCGCTGCAGGCCACCGCCGACCACGCTCTGCCGGGCTTCGGCAAACCGCTCTTGCTGTGTTCCCTGCTCGGCCTGCTGACCATCACGTCGCTCAATTGTTATGGTGCGTCGCTGACCTTGATGAGCATGATCGATTCGCTGAAGACCGGCCGACCGACCTTGCTCGAACGGGCGTGCACGCTGCTCGTCGCCACCGCGGCGGCCACGGTCATCGCACTCGCGTCCTCGCAGGATTTCGTTGAAAAATTCGGCGAGTTCCTGGCGGTGCTGCTGTATCTCTTCACGCCGTGGACGGCGATCAACCTGGTCGACTTCTACCTCGTGCGCAAGGGTCATTATTCGGTGCGGGAAATATTCAATGCGCATGGCATGTATGGACGTTGGAACTGGCGCGGTTTGCTCGCGTACTTCATGGGCTTCGCTGCCATGATTCCGTTCTTCAGCACGGGTTCGTATACGGGGCCGCTCGCCAGGGCGCTCGGTGGTGCCGACGTCGCGATGTTGGTGGGATTGCCCATTTCGAGCGGCGTCTATTGGTGGGCGTGCCGTTCCCTGGACATGGCGGCGGACCGGCGGCATGCGGATCTCGCCGACCTCGGTCTCGACGCGGGCAGGTAATCCGCCCCATTCCGGGGCAGCGCAACTGCTACGTGCACCGCACAAACCCATCGGCGTCCCGATCACGCGTTCAATGTTGTAAAAACGCAACCAATGGATGGTGCCGGGTGGTTTTGCGGATGCAACAACAGACTGAAATATAAAGAACTTTTGTCGGGCGCTTACCTAAAAGTCCAGGCGGCGTAATTCTGCGACAATTCCTGTGGCTTGGCCCAGGACTTGCAAAACCGGGTACTCGTGCCGCGAAAGTGCCTCGCGGGAAACCCAGTCCATCTTTAGGGAGCCTCTTTCAAATGCCCATGATTTCCCGCCAAGTACCGAACCTTACGCTCCGCCTCGCCATTTCGATGCTGTGTGTCGGAGCAGCCGGCCTCGCCGCTTTGCCCGCTTTGGCAGATACCGATACGGCCTCCGCCGAGGGTCCGGCTGCGGATGCCAGCGGGCTCGATGAAATCATCGTCACGGGATCACGACAGGGCGGCATCAAAGCCGCCGACAGCGCGGCGCCGATCCAAGTAATCAGTGCGGAATCTTTGAAGGCGGCCTCGGGCAGCCCGGATCTCATGTCGGCACTCTCGCAGGTAGTGCCCTCGCTCACCATGCAGGCCTTCGGCGCCGACATGGCCGGCCAGACGCTGCAGGCGAAGCTGCGCGGTTTGAGTCCCAACCACGTGCTCATCCTGGTCAACGGCAAGCGCCGGCACACCACCGCAAATCTTGCCGTGGACAATGGCTCGACCTACCAGGGCGGCGCGGGCGTCGATCTCAATTTCATCCCGGTGGATGCCATCGACCACGTCGAGGTGCTCACGGAAGGCGCCGCGGCGCAATACGGCACGGATGCCATCGCGGGCGTCATCAACATCATCCTGAAGAAGAAGAGTTCCGGCGGTACCGCCAGCGCCACCTACGGCCAGTACGGCAACAACGGCGGCGGCAAGACCGAAGACGTCAGCACCAACGGCGGTTTCGAGCCCTATAACAATGCGTACCTCAATCTCACCGGCGAGTACCACAAGCACGGGCACAGCAACGTGGGTGCCGAGGACCCCCGCTTGTACGGTGCCGCGAGCGCGGACTATCCGACTTCGAACGAAGCCAGCGTGCCGGGCTACCCGTACGTCAACGCCATCCAAGGCGACGCGGCGACGCAGACCAAACTGGCCATGCTCAACAGTGGCTTCACGCTGGAGGGTGGCCAGGAGGTCTACGCGTTCGGAAGTTTCGGCGACAAGCACGCGGCCTCCTACGAGAATTACCGCGTGCCCACCAAACAGGCCTACACCGATCCGACCACCGGCGTGACCACGTACCCGACGCCCTATGGGTTCAATCCGCAGGAAGAGAATCGTGAAAAAGATTACTCCGCGACGGTGGGCGTGAAGGGCACCACGTTCGATTGGAACTGGGACCTGAGCACCACGTTCGGCGGCGACCGCGACGATTTGTACACCATCGGCAGCGCCAATGCCGGCATCTACAACGTAACCGGCGTGGTCACGCCGTCGGACTACTACGACGGCTACCTGAAGGCGACGCAATGGACTTCCAATGCCGACGTCAACCGGGACTTCGACGTGGGGATGGCGGGTCCCTTGAACGTGGCCATGGGCGCCGAGTACCGTCGCGACACCTACACCATCGGCCAGGGTACGCTCATTTCCTACGAGAACGGCGGAGCGCAATCGTATCCCGGTTTCACGCCCACCGATGCCGGCAGCCACTCGCGCAAGAACTATGCGGCCTACGTGGACTTCGCCGGCAAACCCGTGGACAAGCTGCGCATCGATGCCGCGGCCCGGTACGAGTACTACAATGACTTCGGCAGTGCCACGGTGGGCAAATTGACCGCGCGATACGATTTCACCCCCACCTTCGCGGTACGCGGCACCGTCAGCACGGGCTTCCGCGCACCCACCCTGGCGGAAGAGTACTACTCGTCGACGAATGTCGGTCCGACCACCGCCTACGTGCAATTGCCGCCGAACTCCGCGGGCGGCAAGCTGCTGGGGCTGGGTGACGGCCTGAAACCTGAGAAGTCGGTCAACTGGAGCGGCGGCATCGTCTGGCGTCCGTTACCGGCCATGAGCGCCACGCTCGACGTGTACCAGATCCTCGTCACCAACCGCATCGTCGGTACGGGCAACATCAATGGCACCTTGAACGGGGTGACGCAGCCGTCGGCGGGTGCCGTCAACTCGGCGATCGCGGCCAACGGCAATGTTCTCGATCCGGACGTGGTGGCCACCGGCTCGACCGGCATCAACGTGTTCGCCAACGGTATCGATACCCGTACCCGGGGCGCGGATCTGGTGTTCGATTTCCCGGTGGACTACGACTTCGGCAAAATCGATTACTCGATCGGCGCGACGTACAACGACACCGCCATCACCAAGCTGCCGGGCACGCCGGCTCAGTTGGCGGGCGCGACGCTGTATGACGCCGAGGCCATCTCGGATCTGACCACCGCGAATCCGAAATATGTGGTCAACCTGGGTGCTCTGACCACATTCGGCAAATTCAGCGTGAATCTGCTCGAAAAGGTCTATGGCCCCGCCGCTGAGTACGAAAATGACGACGGTGACAATCCCACCGGAAATTATCTCTACTACAAGACCCGCATCGGCGTCACCCTCATCACCAATCTCGATGTGGGGTATCAGATCACCGACCATTTGAAGGCGGACGTGGGCGCGAACAATTTGTTCAATCGGTTCCCGAACAAGATCAACAGCATGGTGCGTACCAGCGAGATCGCTGCCGCTGACAATGCGGCGGTGCTGCAATATCCGGGGTTCTCGCCGTTCGGCATCAACGGCGGTTTCTACTACGTCAAAGCGTCGTATTCCTTCTAGCGCAGCAGCGGCCTTCGGCAGTGACGGGGGGTGGGTGTGCCGGAGCGCACCGCCCCCGGTGCGGGCGCAGCCCTCGGGAACGAAACCTCAGCGCGTCAGCCGATATCCCGTCACGCGTTCGTGATCCGCTGCACCAGGGCCCTGGTGAACTCGGCAGTGGTGGCGCGGCCACCGAGATCGCCCGTACGGATGTTGTCCAGATTCAATGTGTCCGCGATGGCCTTGCGCAGACGGACCGCCAATTCGGGCAAGTTGCAGTGCTCGAGCATCATCGCCGAGGCGAGCAGGAGGGCGGTCGGATTGGCGACACCCTTGCCGGCAATATCCGGTGCCGAGCCGTGAACGGCCTCGAATATCGCTGCGTCCGCACCGATGTTCGCACCCGGCGTCATGCCGAGACCGCCGACGAGACCGGCCACCAGGTCCGAGAGGATGTCGCCGAACAAATTGGTGGTCACCAGCATGTCGAACTGCCAGGGATTGAGCACCAGCTTCATGGCACAGGCGTCGATGATCACCGTGTCGAGGGCGAAACGGCCCTTGTACCTGCGTTCGTACAGCTCCAAACCGGTCTCGAGAAAGATGCCGGTCAGCGCCTTCATGATGTTGGCCTTGTGGACGATGGTCACTTTCTTGCGCCCCGTCGCGACCGCATTTTCGAATGCGAACTCGAGCAGCCGCCGGCTCCCCTGCCGAGTGTTGACACCGGTGGCCATGGCCACCGCATGCGGGTCGTCATCGATCTGGATGTAATGCTCGTGGCCGATGTACAGTCCCTCGAGATTCTCCCGCACCACCACGAGGTCGATGTCGTCGAACCGGCCGCCGGGAATGAGGGTGCGCGCCGGACGCAGGTTTGCGTACAGCTTGAATTCTTCGCGCAGTCGTACGTTCGAGGAACGATAGCCGCCGCCCGACGGGGTCTCCAACGGACCTTTCAAGGCGAGCCGGGTGCGGCGAATACTGTCGATCGCCTTCGCGGGCAGAGGATCGCCCGCCGTCTTGACGCCTTCGAGGCCTGCGACCTGCCAATCCCATTCGAACGGCGCGCCCAAGGCGGCGAAGGCGGCGAGGGTCGCGTCGACGATTTCGGGACCAATCCCGTCGCCGGGGATCAAGGTGGCAGGAATCGGATGTGGCATCGATCGGATCTCGCATGGATGAACGGACAAACAGGATACTCGAACCGTAAACCTTTAGACTGCCGACGGTGGCACAGGATCAAAACCCTCCCGCGGACGTCGTGGCCGACACGCGCCGGTGGCTCGAAAGAGCTGTCATCGGTCTTTCGCTGTGTCCGTTCGCGAAGAGCGTCTATGACGCCGGACGAGTGCGGTTCCAGGTGAGCGAACAGCACAGTGCCGCCGGACTGCTGGAGGATCTGCGCTCGGAATTGTCCTGGTTGCAGCACGCGGATGCGCGTGTCTGGGAGACCACACTGCTGATCCATCCCTGGGTGCTCCAGGATTTTCTCGAGTTCAATGATTTTTTGGAGGTCTGCGAGGAGGCCGTGCGTGCCCTCGGATTGGAAGGCGAACTACAGGTGGCGAGTTTCCATCCGCAGTATCAATTTGCGGGAACCCGGCCGGACGACATCGACAACTACACCAACCGCTCCCCGTATCCCACTCTGCACGTCTTGCGCGAGGCGAGCATAGAACGAGTGCTCGCCGATCATCCGGATCCGGACGCCATCTACCTGGACAACATCCGCCGGCTGCGTGACCTGGGCAGCGCGGGGTGGGCCGGGCTATGGCTGGACTAGGGTCTTGCGCATGGGGACGAACTCGATGTGCTCGGTCGGACCCACCGGGTGGCGGATCACCGCGCCGCCCACATAGCCACATGCGGCGTAGAGCCTGACGCCCGGCAGCGTCGCCATCAGCTCCACGCGTAGAAACCCCTGTGCGCGGGCTTCGCGCTCACAGCGTTCGAGCAAGGCCCTGCCGATTCCGCGTCGCGCATAGTTCGGATCCACGAAAAATGCGCGGATCTTCGCGGGTTGGTGCGCGGGGTCCAGTGTCGAGGCATCGCGATCCACGCGGGCATCGCCGCCGAACAGTGTCGAGCGGAAGCTCCAACCCCCGCAGCCGACCATGTTTCCGTTCTCTTCGGCGACGAAATAAGTTTCATCCTTGAGCAGCTGCGTATCGACGCCGAAGGCGCCGCGCAGGGCACCCTCGACCTGCTCCGGCCGATAATCGTTTCCGCTCAGACCACGGGCCGATCTCGCGATCAAGGCCTCGAGCAGCGGGACGTCGGCCAGGCCGGCCTTGCGCAGAGCGAGCGTCATAGCCGGCCGCCGGGGGCGTCGCCGGCGGTCTCGCCATCCTTCGCCTCGCCGCCGCCCGCCACCGTTGCGGCGCCCGCCCGTCGATAGACGACACCGCCCTTCATGACGAAGCTGATGTGCCTGAACCGGGTGGGATCGCGCAGCGGGTTTCCCCGTGTCGCCACGAGATCGGCCCACTGACCCGTCCGTACGGAGCCCACTCGGTCGCCCGCGCCGAGCAGGTCCGCCGCGTTGCGCGTCGCCGCCGCCAGAGCCGCGGCGGGGGTCAGGCCGTTGTCCGTCAACAAAGTGAACTCCTGGGAGTGATCGCCCTGGCCGAGATCCGTCCCATACGCAATCTTGACGCCCGACCTGGCGGCCAGCGGCAGGTTGCGTTTGGGCAGTTGGTCGTTGGCGAGCTCCTTCGCTGCCGTACCGGGCGTCAAGAGCTCGGGATGGTCGCGCGCGGCCGCGTAAAAAACTTCATACACGCTCAGGGTGGGCACCAGATAAGTACCGTGGTCCTTCATCAGCGCAAAGGTGTGGGCCGTGGCGAAGGAGCCATGCTCGACCGAATCGACGCCCGCCCGCACCGCATTCTCGATGGCGACGGCGGGATAGATGTGCGCGGCCACCTTCATCCCCAGTGAATGCGCCGTCTGCACGGCAACGAGCATTTCCTCATCCGTCATGAGTTGCTGCCGTGGGTCGTCGCCTGTGGAAGCGATGCCTCCGGAAGGCATCAGTTTGATCAAGTCTGCACCTCTGCCGCGGTGTTCGCGCACCCGCAGGCGTGCCTGCTGCGGCGAATCGACGATGCCGCGGTCCCAGCCTGCATGCGACAGAGCACCGTCCAGGCCGTTTCTCGGGTCGCCGTGGCCCGCGGTCGGGCCCAGCGGCTCGAGCGAGACCCATAGACGGGGCCCGGGCACCTTGCCGGCATCGATGGCATTGCGCAGCGCCACCGTTTCATCCCCACCGCCCACGTCACGCGCACTGGTGAAGCCCTGCTGCAGCATCTGCCTTGCAAATACCGCCGCATCGAACGCACGATCGATGTCGGAATGCGTCAACCCGTATTCGGTGGCGTTGGTGCGGCTCGGCAGCAGGGCGGAGACGTGGACGTGACAGTCGATGAAGCCCGGCATCACCGTTGAGTCCGACAGATCGATGATGTCGGCGTCCGCAGGAAACACATAGCCTGCTTCGACGGTGACGATGCGGTCCTCGTGCACCCTGATCGATACCTGCGACCGCGGCGCGTCGCTGTCCCCGTCGAGCAGGGTGCCGGCATGGATGACGGCGTCGCGCGCCGGGGCGCCGCCCGCAGCGAGCAACATCATGCACGCTGCCGCCAGCCCTCGATCGTCGGTTTTTTTCACTGAAAGCCTTGCCAGTCGAGCGTCATCCCGTGGGCTGGAGTGTAACCGACCCCCCGCAGCTTGACGTACACTCGGCGGCGCACGCGACGCCCGTTGCGTCGGGGCAGGTTCATCGCATCGTGATACAGCGCTATTCCCCGTGGCAGCGGCTGCGTTCGCTGAGGCACCGTTTCTGGTACGGCGTTTCGCGCCGTCTGGCCTGGTCACGCGGCATGGTTCGCGAGACCCCCGCCGGCGAGCTGCCGGCCCGGCCGGTGGCGCAGACGCTGCGGATCGCAGAGTTGCGTCGGCGTTTCGAGGTTCGTTTCGAGGGCCGACTGAGTGTCGCCACCAGCCTCAACAATTACGAATATCTGGATCTGCTCGACCGGGCCTTTGGTCTGTGCGGATTGCCTCGTCCGACGGGGGGAGTGGTGGTCGACGTCGGTTGCGCGAGTTTCTGGTACGCGGCGGCGTGGCAGGCGTTTTTCCGGCCGTCGACGCTGATCGGGGTCGAAGTAGAGGGGCACCGGTTGTTCAAGGACGGCCATACGCGGATCGATTACGCCGCCGGCTATCTTGCCGACCTGCCGTGTGCCCGTTTCCTGGTCGCGAATTATGCTGACTGTGACCTGCCGGCCGACGTCATCACCGCCTGCTTCCCCTTCGTCACGGCACCGGCCATCCTCGCCTGGCGCCTGCCCCTGACGCTGCTCGAGCCCGAACGGTTGCTCGCCGCCGTCCGACGCAATCTTCGCACGGGGGGTGTGTTCCTGATGGCAAACCATGGACTCGACGAAGCGACCCGGGCCAAGGAATTGTGCGATGCGGCGAATTTGACCTTGATGGGAACCCTGACCGACCCGGGCGTCTTCGGCGCACATCGGAGCAACCCGGCCATCCTGTCAGTCTGGCGTTGCTTGACAACTCAAAATTCGTATTAACCGATCGTTTCCTGTACCATCTGAGTCGGCTCGATCATTTCTACTTGGTCCGTTTCTGATCACCGCGCTGTCCGGCGTCCTGATCACAACCCACAAAGCAGGCTTCTTCGATCCAGGTGGCTGGCATTCCGTTCGAACCTCGGGTTCGGGCATACGTGACCAACCGATAGTTTCTTTTGTAGTAGGTATTCTTCACATGACGAAAATGTATGTTGGCAATCTCCCGTTCTCAATGGATGAGTCCGCTGTGCGCGCGCTGTTCGAGAAACATGGCGCTGTTCAGTCGGTGGCGCTGATCAACGATCGCGACACCGGTCGGCCCCGCGGTTTCGGCTTCGTTGAAATGGCGAGCGCGGATGCCGCGCGTGCCATGCAGGCCTTGAATGGCCACGATGTCGACGGGCGAGCGCTGAAGGTGAATGAGGCTCAGGAGCGCACCGGCGGCGGTGGTGGTGGCGGTGGCGGTGGTGGTGGATCGCGCGGTCCGAAACGCTGGTAAGGCGTTTTTTTAGAGCGAATACTGGGGCCGCAGCGATGCGGCCCCGGTCGTTTGAGGGCCGGGTGTTTTTTCGTCGACAGGGTTTACGCACCGGGTTGCATTGCCTATAATCGCGGCCCTCGGCGGTGGCGGTCCTGTATTGCGGGCTGTCAAGAACGATTCCCGGTGAACGTTCGGAGACATGCTTTGTTGAAAAAAGCCCCCCGGAAAAGGGGGTTTTTCATTAGGAAAGGGGGCCGATGGTCCCCTTTTTTGTTTGTATGAAATGATTGCGAAGGGTCCTTGAGAAATGCGAGACGCCTTGATGCGCTTGACTGAGCCGCCCATCGAGGCACTCGGATATGAACTCGTCGACATCGAGTTCGCGCAGGCGGGGCGCGGGGGAGTTTTGCGTATCTTCATCGACCGTCCGGCGGGCAAAGTGGGCGGGCCGCCGGTCGGCGGAATCACCGTCGATGATTGCGCGAACGTGAGCCATGCGGTGAGCCAGGCGCTCGAAATCGACGACCCGATCAAAGGCCATTACACGTTGGAAGTGTCCTCGCCCGGGTTCGATCGGATCCTGCGCAAGCGGGAGCATTTCGAGCGGTTCGTGGGCGACAGGATTCTCGCCGAACTCACGCTGCCCATCAACGGACGGCGGCGGTTCATCGGTATGTTGAAGTCGATCGGGAGTGACTCGATCGTGGTGGAAGTCGACGGCCAGCCTCACGACTTGCCGCTGGAACGAATTCAGAAGGCACGATTACGGCCGGAATGACCAGGAGTCTGTAGGGCATGAACAAAGAGATCTTGATGGCGGTCGATGCAGTCTCGAACGAGAAAGGCGTCGACAAGGAAATTATTTTCGATGCACTCGAGGCGGCGCTGGCGTCCGCGACCCGCAAGAAGCACGGCGAAGAATTGGACGTGCGCGTCTCCATCAACCGCAAGACCGGCGGGTATGACACCTTCCGGCGTTGGAAGGTGTTCGCCGACGAGTCCACGGAGCTCGAGGTGCCCGAACGGGAGCTGCGCATGGACGACGCCCGCGACATCGACAAGGACGTGGAGCCGGGGGGCTTCGTCGAGGAGCCCATGGAATCGGTGCCGTTCGGCCGCATTCTGGCGCAAACCGCTAAGCAGGTGATCGTGCAGAAGGTACGCGAGGCGGAGCGTGCCCAGGTGGTCGATGCGTACAAGGATCGTTCCGGTACGTTGGTGAGCGGCATCGTCAAGCGGGTCGACCGTAATGGCGTGTACGTCGATCTCGGCGCGAACGCCGAAGGCTTCATCGCACGCGAGGAGATGATTCCCCGGGAGCCCGTGCGCTCCCAGGACCGCATCAAGGCGTTTCTCAAGGAAGTACGCACCGAGCCACGTGGCCCCCAGCTGTTCCTGTCGCGCACCGCGCCGGAATTTCTGATCGAGCTGTTCAAGCTCGAGGTGCCCGAGGTCGGTCAGGGGCTCATCAATATTCTCGCGGCGGCCCGCGACGCGGGCGTGAGGGCGAAGATCGCCGTGCGCAGCAACGATCCGCGCGTCGATCCGGTCGGTGCCTGCGTCGGCATGCGCGGTTCGCGTGTCCAGGCGGTGTCGAACGAAATTGCCGGCGAACGGGTAGACATCATCCCCTTCGATGAGAACAACGCCCAGTTCGTCATCAACGCCATGGCGCCGGCGGAGGTGACCTCCATCGTCGTCGACGAGGACTCTCATTCGATGGACATCGCGGTATCCGAGGACAAGCTCTCGCAGGCCATCGGCCGCGGCGGCCAGAACATCCGCCTGGCTAGCGAACTGACCGGTTGGGAGCTGAACGTGATGAGCGAGTCGCAGGCCGAGGCCAAGAGCGAGACCGAATCACTCGCTTTGCGCGAGACGTTCATGAAGCAGCTGGACGTGGATGCGGACGTCGCGAGCATTCTCGTGCAGGAGGGGTTCTCGACCATCGAAGAAATCGCCTACGTGCCCGCGAGCGAGCTGAACGGGATCGAGGAATTCGATGAGGAGATCGTCAAGGAGCTGCGCACGCGTGCGCGCGACGTGCTGTTGACCCAGGCCATCGCCAGCGAGGAATCGATGGGCGGCGCGGAACCGGCCGCGGATCTGATCGAGGTTGCGGGCGACGTCCTGGGCAAGGCCCTGGCGCGCAAGGGTGTGCGCACCCGCGAGGACCTGGCCGATCTCGCGGTCGACGAGCTGGTCGAAATGGGCGACATCGATGAGAAAAAGGCCGCCGAATTGATCATGGATGCCCGCAAGCACTGGTTCGCGGAAGAAGCAAAGGTTTAGGAGTAGATATGGCAGATGTAACCGTCGCTCAATTCGCCGAGGTGCTGAAGGTGCCCGTGGATCGGCTGCTCCAGCAGCTCGACCAGGCCGGCATCAAGGTCGACACCGCGGACGACATGATCAGCGAGGATGCCAAGCACGAGCTGCTGACCCATCTGCGCCGCAGTCACGGCCGTGAGGACGTGCAGGCGGACGCGGCGCCGAGGAAAATCACCCTCCGTCGCAAGTCCCAATCGGAATTGAAGCTCGCGAGTCCGCAGGGTCGCGCCCGGACCGTGAATGTCGAAGTGCGCAGCAAGCGCACCTACGTCAAACGGGAGGTGCTCGAGGATCAGGCCCGCCACCAGCAGGAAGATTTGGACAAGCTGCGCGAGACCGAAGAGCAGGCGAAGGCCGCTCTGGAGCGCGCGGAAGGCGAGCGGCTGGAGAAGGAACGGCTCGATCGTGAACGGCTCGAGGAGGAAAGCCGCCGCAAGACCGACGAAGAGGTCCGCAAGCGCACGGCCGAGGAGGAGGCGCGTCGCGTGGCCGAGGTGCAGGCCCGTGAAGTGGCCGAACGTGACCGCAAGGCCGCCGCGGCCAAACCCGGCAAAGCCGTGCGCGAAGTGGTGGACGACAAGGCCACCCGCTACGGCCGTCAGGAGCTGCACATCGTCGGTGACGTGAGCAACCGTCACAAGAAGAAGAAGTCCAGGGACGGCCGCCGGCGCTCCATGGGCGGCGATTCGGACACCAAGCATGGTTTCGAGATGCCGACGGCGCGCGTGATCCGCGAAGTGGCCATCGGCGAAGCCATGACGGTGGGCGATCTCGCCCAGAAGATGGCGGTGAAGGCGACCGAGGTCATCAAGGTGATGATGAACATGGGCGTGATGGCCACCATCAATCAGATGATCGAGCAGGACACCGCCGTCCTCGTCGTCGAGGAGATGGGCCATACGGCCGTGCTTCGCAAGGAAAATGTCATCGAAGAGGATTTGCAGGGCGAGACGGACGCCTCCTTCGAGGCCTCGCCGAGACCGCCGGTGGTCACCGTCATGGGTCACGTCGATCATGGCAAGACATCGTTGCTCGATTACATCCGCCGGGCCAAGGTTGCGGCCGGCGAGGCGGGCGGCATCACCCAGCATATCGGCGCCTACCATGTCGAAACGGCGAAGGGCATGGTTACGTTTCTGGATACGCCGGGCCATGCCGCGTTCACCTCGATGCGGGCGCGCGGCGCACAGGTCACGGATATCGTGATTCTGGTGATCGGCGCGGACGACGGCGTCATGCCGCAAACGGTCGAAGCCATCAAGCATGCGCAGGCCGCCAAGGTGCCCATCGTGGTTGCGATCAACAAAATCGACAAGCCGGAGGCCGACGCTGAGAAGGTCCGGCAGGAATTGACGAAATACGGCGTCATCCCCGAGGAGTGGGGTGGCGAGAACATTTTCGTGCCCGTGTCCGCGAAGACGGGGCAGGGTGTCGATCAATTGCTGGACAGCATTCTCTTGCAGGCCGAGGTGCTGGAGCTCAAGGCGCCCACCGACGGCCTGGCCGCCGGTTACGTGATCGAGTCGAGCCTCGAGAAGGGTCGCGGCGCGGTGGCCACCGTGCTCGTGCTGCGCGGCACCCTCAAGCTCGGCGATCCCTTGTTGATCGGGCAGGAATTCGGTCGTGTCCGTGCGTTGTTCGACGAGGCGGGGCGGCCCGTCGAGTCGGCGGGCCCGTCCATTCCCGTGGTCGTGCTCGGCCTGTCCGGGGCGCCCAACGCCGGCGACGAACTGCTCGTGGTCGAGAGCGAGCGCAAGGCGCGGGAGGTCGCGATGCACCGCCAGTCCAAGTCGCGCGACGTCAAGCTCGCACTGAAGAGTGCGAACATGCAGGATGTGTTCTCCACCATGGGCGAGAGCAAGGCCGACCTCGTGCAGCTGCTCGTCAAAGCGGACGTGCAGGGCAGTGTCGAGGCGCTGCGCGACGCGTTGAATGCCTTGTCGACCGGCGAAGTGGCGGTGAACATCGTGTCCTCCGGCGTCGGCGGCCTCACCGAGTCCGATGTGACCCTGGCTGCCGCCTCGAAGGCGCGGATCATCGCCTTCAACGTGCGCGGCGATGCCGCAGCTCGCACCGCCATCAAGGATCACGGGGTCGACGTCCGTTACTACAGCATCATCTACGAAGCCATCGACGACATCCGTGCGGTGCTGACCGGGATGTTGTCGCCCGAGGTCAAGGAGCAGATCGTGGGACTCGCGGCGGTGCGCAGCGTGTTCCGTTCGAGCAAGTTCGGCACGGTGGCCGGTTGCATGGTGATAGACGGTTTCGTGCGCCGCAATTTTCCGATCCGTGTGCTGCGCAACAACGTGGTGATATTCGAGGGAGCGCTGGAATCGTTGAAACGTTTCAAGGACGACGTCAACGAGGTACGCGCGGGTACCGAATGCGGCATCGGCGTGAAGAACTACAACGACGTCCACGAAAACGACCAGATCGAGTGCTATTCGCGGGTGGAAGTGGCGCGCACGCTGTAGCGCGGCGTGCTGCATTCTCATGGCGAAGGACAACCCGCGGGCGCGTCGGCTCGGTGAGCAGATACAGCGGGAGCTGACGGAATTGCTGAGGCGCAACGTCAAGGACGAGCGCATCGGCAACGTGACCATCACGGCGGTCGATATCACCGGTGATTTGCGCACGGCGAAGGTGCATTACCTGGTATTCGGCAGGCAGGGAGGCGACCTCCAGGTGCAGCGCGGGCTGGAGAGCGCCGCCGGTTTTCTGCGTAACGCCTTGTCGAAGTCACTGATGATCCGCTATACGCCGACCCTGAGCTTCGCGCTCGATACCTCCATCGAGCAGGGGGTGCGGCTCGCGCAGCTGATCGACTCGGTGAACAAGCCTGCCGCGGCGGATGCCGCGGATCCGGCGGATGGCCACGTCATCGACGAGGGTTGACGGTGCCGTCCGACCTGCACGGCATCCTGCTGCTGGACAAGCCGCTGCACCTGAGTTCCGCGGGCGCCGTCGCGCGCGCAAAGCGCTTGTTCGACGCTCGCAAGGCGGGACACACGGGCTCGCTCGATCCGCTGGCGACCGGCATGCTGCCGATCTGCTTCGGGGAGGGCACCAAGTTCGGCGCCCAGCTGCTCGATGCCGACAAAACCTACCGCGTCTGCGTGCGGCTGGGTGAACGCACGCCGACCGCCGACCGCGAGTCGCAGATCATCGAGCGGCGCGAGGTCCCGCCCTTCACGGCGGAGGACCTGATTGCGGCGCTTGCGCAATTCCCGCGCCATTATGTGCAGATTCCGCCCATGCACTCGGCATTGAAGCAGGACGGCAGACCGCTTTACGACTACGCGCGCGCCGGCGAAACCCGGGTCCGGGCATCGCGCGACATCGTCGTTCACGACCTGGAGTTGGTGGCCTGGGCGGCGCCGGAGCTCACGTTCGATGTGCGGTGCAGCAAAGGTGCGTATATCAGAGTGATGGCGGAGGATCTCGCGGCCCAACTCGGCACGCTCGGCCATCTCGCCGGCCTGCGGCGCCTCGCGGTGGCACCCTTCCGCGCTCAACCGCAATGGTCGTTCGCGTCACTGGAGGCGATGTCCGGCGGGGAACGCCGCGCATTGCTCCTGCCGGTGGACGCCGCGCTCATGGAATGCAGGCGTGTGGAGCTGCCTGCGTCCGGCGTAAGCGCTTTGCGCCAGGGTCAGGCGGTGTCGATGCCGGCAGAATCGCCGGGCACGGTGCGCATTTATGCCGCCGGCGTGGGGTTTTTGGGGTTGGGAACGGTCGAAACGGCCGGCCGGTTGGTGCCGTTGCGTCTGATCGCAGCGGTTGCGAATCGGGCTTGAGAGCAACTGGCGCGACGCGTACAATGCGCGCCTTCTTAAAGGGTCTAAGTTATTGATTGAGGATTGATTTCAATGCCACTCACTCGCGAAGTAAAGACGGATGTGGTCGGTAAATTCCAGCGCAGCGCGCAGGACACCGGCTCGCCCGAAGTTCAGATTGCCCTGTTGTCCGAGCGCATCAACGGCTTGAGCCAGCACTTCACCGCACACAAGGCCGATCATGCCTCGAGGCGCGGGCTGCTGAAGATGGTCAACACGCGTCGCAAGCTGCTCGACTATTTGAAGAGCCGTACGCCCGAACGCTACACGCAGGTGGTGGAACGCCTCGGGTTACGCCGCTGACCGGCTCCGTCGCCCGCCCTTCCGGGCGGCTTTGTCTCAAATTCTCGACATAAAGGGGCTCGACGTGGGCGCTACGAAAAAGACTTTTCAGTATGGGGATCACTCGGTAACCATCGAGACGGGTGAGCTCGCGCGTCAGGCCGACGGCGCAGTACTCGTGACCATCAGCGACACGGTGGTGCTGGTCACGGCGGTGGGCTTGAAGAAGGCGACACCGGGCCGGGATTTCTTTCCGTTGACCGTGAATTATCAAGAGAAGACCTATGCCGCCGGACGCATTCCCGGCGGGTTCTTCAAGCGCGAAGGGCGTCCGACCGAGAAGGAGACGCTCACCTCCCGTCTGATCGACAGGCCGATACGGCCGTTGTTCCCCGAGGGCTTCATCAACGATGTACAAGTGGTGGCCTCGGTGGTTTCCGTCAATGCGGACGTAGACCCCGACATCGCGGCGCTGCTCGGTGCATCCGCCGCACTCGCCGTATCCGGCCTGCCGTTCATGGGTCCGATCGGCGCCGCGCGGGTCGGTTACCTCAACGGTCAGTACGTGTTGAATCCGACCACGACGCAGTTGGCGGAGTCGAAACTCGATCTCGTGGTCGCCGGCACGGAGGAGGGCGTGTTGATGGTCGAGTCCGAGGCCGACGGCCTCGACGAAGAAGTCATGCTCGGCGCAGTGGTGTTCGGTCACGATCACATGCAAACGGCGATCAAGGCCATCAAGGAGCTGGCGGCTGAAGCCGGCAAACCGAAGTGGTCGTGGGAGGCGCCCGAGGCGAACACCGAGCTGAAGAACGCGGTTGCCTCCATTGCGGAAAAAGACCTGGTGGCCGCCTATGCGGTGACCGAGAAACAACAACGTTACGCGCGCATCAAGGAGGTCAAGTCGGCCGCCGTTGCCGCGTTGGCGAAGGCCGAGTCGCCGCAATTTACCGCGGAGCAGGTCGGATCGGAATTTTTCAATCTCGAGTATCGTCTGGTACGCGAGCGCATTCTGGACGGGCATCCGCGCATCGACGGCCGCGACACGAAGACAGTGCGCCCCATCCAGATCCGTACCGGTGTGTTGCCGCGTACCCACGGCTCCGCCCTGTTCACGCGTGGCGAGACCCAGGCGCTGGTGGTGACCACCCTCGGTACCGGTCGTGACGCGCAGGTCATCGACGGTTTGACCGGGGAGCGCAAAGAACCCTTCATGCTGCATTACAATTTCCCGCCGTTCAGCGTGGGTGAGACCGGCATGATGGGTTCGCCCAAGCGACGCGAAATCGGCCACGGCAATCTTGCCAAGCGCGGCGTCAAGGCGGTCATGCCCGGCATCGAGAAATTTCCGTACGTGATCCGTGTGGTGTCCGAAATTCTGGAGTCGAACGGTTCGAGCTCGATGGCTTCGGTGTGCGGCAGCAGCCTGGCCTTGATGGATGCCGGCGTGCCGATCAAGGCCCCCGTCGCCGGCGTGGCGATGGGCTTGGTTAAGGAAGGCGATCGGTTCCAGGTGCTCACCGACATCCTGGGTGACGAGGATCATCTGGGCGACATGGACTTCAAGGTGGCGGGCACCAAAGACGGCATTACCGCGTTGCAGATGGACATCAAGATCACCAGCATCACGCGTGAGATCATGAAGGTGGCTCTCGATCAGGCACGCAGCGGCCGCCTGCACATCCTCGACGAGATGAACAAGGTGCTGTCCAAGCCCCGGGAGAACATGTCCGAGTGGGCGCCGACCATCATCACCTTGAAGATCGATCCTGAGAAGATTCGTGACGTCATCGGCAAGGGCGGTGCGGTGATCCGTCAGATCACGGAAGAGACCGGCACGTCCATCGACATCGAGAACGACGGCACCGTGAAGATCGCCTCGGTGCAGGGCGCGGCGGGCCGTGAAGCTCAGCGCCGAATCGAATTGATCACCGCGGACGTTGAGGTCGGCCGCGTTTACGAAGGCAAGGTGGCCCGGTTGATGGATTTCGGGGCATTCGTCACCATCCTGCCGGGGCGCGACGGGCTCGTCCACATCTCGCAGATCTCCGAAGAGCGCGTGGAGCGTGTCGGTGACAAGCTCAAGGAAGGAGACGTCGTGCGGGTCAAGGTTCTCGAGGTCGATCGGCAGGGGCGCGTGCGCCTCTCCATGCGCAACGTCGACGCCGCTTGAGGCCCTGGCCGATGCGCGCCGCGTCCGCTCAGTCATCGAGCAACCGCATCGGCGCCAGTGACTTGTAGCTGTCGTCGGGCGGTCTCGGGGCTCCCATGAAGGGTTTGACGCGCTCCCGCACCTGCTGTTGCTGTTGCGTGACGAACTGCCGCAAGGTTTGTTCCAGGTGGTCACTGACCAGTTCCTGGGCACTGCTGCCGTAGGACCTGATCAGGTTGACCATGAACTCCTGACTCAGGATCGGCTCCGCCAGGGTTTCTTGTTCGGCGATCACCTGCAGCAGGATGCCGCGCGAAATGTCCAACCCGTTTTTCTTGTCGACGACCACAAAATCGATCCGTTCGACGACGAGCCGCCGGATGTCCGCAAGCGTGATATACCGGCTTTCGTCGGTATCGTACAAGCGGCGATTCGGATATTTCTTGATCACTCGAGGATCGCTCATTACGTTCCCTCGCTCGCGCTGGCCGACCCGCAACCGGAAAATGCCGGTTCGTGCCTGGACTTAAAACCAGTCCGTGGACTTGACTCGGGGCGAGGATAGCGCAACGCAGCGTCGGCGCAAAACTTGTTATTTTTCGTTATTTTTCGCTGCGTTATGTGCAGTTTTCTGCGGCAATCAGCCCTCAACTGAAGTCAGCAGCCGCAGCCGCTTAGGCACTCGCGCAAGGTCCCAGCGCGCGATGGCCCAGCGCCAGAGTTCGGCCACGCTCGCGTGCGCCATGTCGGGTCCGGGTGCGAGCCCCAACAGATTGAAGACGGTGACCAGCAGCGGCGGTGCGCGGTCCGTGTGGATACGGATGCTGCGGGCGGATTTTGCGAGCTTGCTGCCATCGCTCTCCATGAGCAGCGGAACGTGCGCATAACCGGGTGGGCTGAGGTTCAAGCGGCGCTGCAGGGCGATCTGACGCGGCGTATCGTCCAGGAGGTCGGCGCCGCGCACGATATGGGTGACACCCTGCTCGGCGTCGTCCACCACCGACGCAAGCACATAGGCGTAGATTTGATCCCGGCGTTTGAGAATGAAGTCTCCCGAGACGCGTGCGACGTCCTGCCTGAAAACGCCCTGGATGCCGTCCGCGAACTGCAGGGTGCCAGGCTCGATACGCAGCCGGATGGCCCGTAGGGCCGAGGGATCGCAGGGTCCCGATCGGCAGTGCCCCGGATAACGTGGTTCGTCGGCGAGTTGCGAGCGTGTGCAGGAGCATTCATACGTGGCGTGCTGCCGCGCAAGTTCGTCCAACGCGTCGGCATACAGCGCTTTGCGCTCGCTCTGGCGCACCACCTCACCATCCCATTCGAAACCGAAGTCTTGCAGGGTGCGCAGGATGTCGTCGGCTGCGCCCGGTACGACGCGGGGATGGTCGAGATCCTCCAAACGAACCAGCCATCGCCCCCGCGCCGCGCGGGCTTCGAGATGACTGGCGACCGCGGTGTACAACGATCCTAGGTGCAGTGCACCAGACGGGGAGGGGGCAAAACGTCCGACGTACGCCGGGGGGGTCGCGCGAACGTCAGGCAGGCTCCTAGCGGTACCGGTCGTCACGGTCCCCGTATTGTTTCTCGCGGCGCTCGCGCCGCTCCTGCGCTTCGACGGACAAAGTCGCGACCGGCCTCGCCTCGAGACGCTTGATGCCGATCTCCTCACCGGTCTCCAGGCAGTACCCGTACGAGCCGTCTTCCGTGCGCTTCAATGCTTCATCGATCTTGCGGATCAGCTTGCGTTCGCGGTCACGGGTGCGCAGTTCGAGGCTGAATTCCTCCTCCTGCGTGGCACGATCGTTGGGATCCGGAAAATTCGCCGCCTCGTCCTTCATGTGCAGCACCGTGCGGTCGACCTCGACCATGAGGTCGCGCTTCCAGTTGCGCAGGATGCGGCCGAAGTGCTCCAGCTGCTCTTTGTTCATGTACTGCTCGCCGCGACGGGCGATGTACGGCTTCACATTGCGGGGGCCGGCGAGCAGGCTCGGGGAGCTCGGATCGGTGTCGGAGTCTTCGTCGTTTTGCGAGACGCTCGAGGACACCACGAGCGGACGCGTGTCGAACTTGACGGGCCCGTTCTTCTCGGCGGCGTCGGCAACCTCGTCCCCGCGCTTGTCCATCTTTACCGGCGCCGCGGGTTTCGAGCGCATCGCTTTGACGGTGGAGGCTTTCGCGGCGGGGGCTTTTGCAGCAGTTTTGTCGGATTTCACGGTTACCTTGGATGTGGCGATCAGTGTCATGGGTTTGACGGGAGGTCGTGCGGGCTTCTTCGGCTCCGCGAGCTTTTGACCCACCTTCCGTGGTGTCGCCTTACCTGGCTTTTTCGCCACCTTGCTGGGCTTCTTCGAGGGCATTGTCGGTCTCCGCCTCTTTACGAAAGAGCGCGCGATTATACCGACGCCTAACGGCCTGTACAGGACGTATTCATAACATATTTTATTTATCTAAGTAGCTGATTGAGAACGTAAACCGCAGGACGGCACCGGCGTCTCAGGGCAGCGCCACCGGAGCCGCCGCCGACCAGCCCGGACGGCGATGCTCGGCGACCACGGTGGTGTAGATCCCGCCGCGCACGTTGAACTCCGCCGACAGTCGCATGAAGCGAGGCGCGGTCGCATCCACCAGATCCTTGAGGATCTCGTTGGTGACGGCTTCGTGAAACGTGCCCCGGTCGCGAAACGACCAGATGTAGAGCTTCAAGGCCTTGAGTTCGACGCAGCGCTCGTCCGGGACGTATTCGAGCTTCATGGTCGCGAAATCCGGCTGGCCTGTTTTCGGGCACAGGCAGCTGAACTCCGGGATGGTCATGCGTATGGTGTAGTCGCGCTCCGGGGCGGGATTCGAAAATGTTTCCAGGTGACGGCTCGGTTGATTCATGCGGTTCCGCGATGGTTCGCCAGGGGTTTACGAAAGTGACGTTTACTTTACACTACGCGCCACGCCGACCACCATGAGCCTGACCGCGTCGACATCTCCTTCCCCATGCGCTTAACCAAACTCAAGATCGCCGGCTTCAAGTCCTTCGTCGACCCGACCACCGTGAGTTTCCCCGGCAGTTTGACGGGCGTCGTGGGACCGAACGGGTGTGGCAAATCGAACATCATCGACGCCGTGCGCTGGGTGATGGGCGAGATCTCCGCCAAACATCTGCGCGGCGAGTCGATGGCCGACGTGATCTTCAACGGCTCCTCGACCCGCAAGCCGCTGGGGACCGCGTCGGTCGAGATGGTGTTCGACAACGCCGAGGGCAAGATCGGCGGCGCCTACGCCGCCTACGCCGAAGTGGCCCTGCGCCGTACGGTGAGCCGCGACGGCACCTCCGACTATTTCATCAACGGCATGAAGGTGCGTCGCAAGGACATCACCCAGTTGTTTCTGGGCACCGGCCTCGGGACGCGCAGCTACGCCATCATCGAGCAGGGCATGATTTCAAGGGTGATCGATGCGCGCCCGGAGGATCTGCGGTCCTTTCTGGAGGAGGCCGCGGGCATCTCGCGTTACAAGGAGCGCCGTCGCGAGACCGAGAATCGCATCGGCCAGACGCGCGAGAACCTGGATCGACTGACGGATCTGCGCGAGGAAGTCGAGAAGCAGATCCGCCACCTGCAGAGACAGGCTGCGACCGCGCGTCGATACCAGGTTCTCAAGGAGGAGGAGCGCAAGCTGCAGGCGGAGCTATTCGCACTGCGACTTAAGGCGCTGGACGAGGATGCCGTGTCGAAGGAGGCCGCCACCGGGCGTTGCGAGACGGTCATGCAGGCGGTGATCGCGGAGCTGCGCGAGGCGGAGTCGCAGATCGAACAGATTCGTGCCGACCAGGCGGTGAAGGCCGATGTCCTCGGCGAGATTCAAGCCCGGTTCTACGGTGCGGGCTCGGTGGTGACGCGGGTCGAGCAAAGCATCGCGCACGCGCGCGAACTGCGGCACCGGCAGCGGGCGGATCTCGAGCAGGCGCAGGCGCAGGTGGGCGATCTCGCCGGCATCATCGAGCGCGATCGCGGGCAGCTCGAAGCGCTGGGGATCGAGCTCGCCACCATGGCGCCGACGCTCGATGCGGCGCATGCGGAGGAGCGCGCGGCGCTGCAGGCGCTCGAACGGGGTGAGCAGGCACTGTCGGCGTGGCAGCAGAGCGCCGACGCGCATGCCGGTGCCGTGGCGGCGCGTCAGCGGGAAACACAGGTGGAGCGCGCCCGCATCGAGCAGCTCGAGAACCAGCAGCGACGCCTGCTGCAGCAGCGTGAACGCCATGAGGCGGAGCGTTCGGTGCTGGTTCAGGCGCAACCCGCGGTGGCCCTGGAAACATTGGCCGAACAGTCGGCCGTCGCGCGCGACGCCGGCCAGCGGGCGGGTGTCGAGCTGCAGGAGCTGCTGACCGAACTCGCCGGTGCCCGCGAACGCGAGCGCGCACAAACCCAGGCGCAGAACGCCCTGCGCAGCCGTTTGCAGCAAGCGCAGGGCGCGCTGGTCGCGACCGAGGCGCTGCAACGGGCCGCGCTCGGCGAGGCCTCCGGCAAGGTGGCGCAGTGGCTCCAGACGCAGGGGCTCGACCAGAGGCCGCGGGTGGCGCAGCAGCTGCGAGTCGATCGTGGCTGGGAGCGGGCCGTGGAGACGGTGCTCGGTGCGTATCTCGAGGCGGTCTGTGTGGACGGGCTGGACGACGTCGCCGCGCTGCTCGTCAGCTTTGATGGCGGACATCTCGCGGTCGTGAGCGTGAACGCCGGCACCGTCGGTGAAATCCCGGCGGCGACGCTGCAGGCGAAGGTGCAGGGCGCCCCCGTCCTCCATTCGGTGCTGAGCGCCGTGTCCGCCGTGGAAAGTCTGGAGGATGCGCTGGCACTTCGCGGCCGCCTGACCGCCGGCCAGTCCGTCGTCACCCGCGATGGCATCTGGCTTGGACCGGACTGGCTGCGTCTTTCGCGCGACAAGGATCCCCACAGCGGCGTCATCGAGCGTGAGGAATCGCTGCGGGAAATACGTTCGATGGTGGAACGGCTCGCGCACGAGGCGGGTGAGGCGGAGCGGGCGCTCGAGCTGCAACGCGAGCGCGTACGCCGTCATGAAGACCAGCGCGACCGCCTGCAGGCCGACGTCAATCGTTTGCATCGCGAGCACGTCGACCGGCGCGCGGCCCACGATGCGGCGGCGGCGCGGCTGGCGGATGCGGCGCGGCGCGTGGCGCAGCTCGACACCGGTCTCGCCGATGTGGGGGCCGAACTCGATGCCGCGCAAACCGAGCTGCGCGCGGCGCGGTCGCGCATGGAAATTGCCATCGAAGCGATGGCGGCGCTCGAGCCGGATCGGCTGACGCTGCAGTTGGAGCGTGACCGTCTGCGCGACCTGCAGTCCGCTGCCAGGACGGCCGCGCAGACGGCGCAGCAGTTCGCGCGCTCGCTCGCCCTCCAGGTGGAATCGCGCCGTTCGGCGCATGGCTCGCTCACCGGCACGTTGTCACGTGTGGAAAAGCAGCTCGAAGCGTTGCAGGTGCGCCGCGACGAACTGGCGGGCCAGGTCGAGAGCGGCGAAGCGCCGCTGCTCGGCCTGCAGACCGAATTGGACGAGGCCCTCGGTCTGCGGGCGCAGGTGGAGGGCGAGCTGCATGCAGCGAAGATTGCCGCCGACGAACTCGACGCCGTACTGCGCGACCGCGAGCTGCGGCGGGGCGCCATCGAACGGAACGTGGAGACGTCGCGTGCGGCCTTGGACGAGGCACGGCTCGCCGCCCAGCAGGTACGCATCCGGCGCGAGACGGTCGCCGAACAACTGGCAGCCACCGGTTTAGAACCCGATTCGCTGCGCGCCGGCCTCGCTGCCGATGCCGATACACAAACGTGGGAGACGGCCCTGGAGGACACCAGGGTCAAGGTGGAACGGCTGGGGCAGGTCAACCTGGCTGCCATCGGCGAGTTCACGGAGCAGTCCGAACGCAAGGAATATCTCGACCGTCAGTGCAAGGATCTCACCGACGCCCTGGAAACGCTCGAGTCGGCCATGCGCAAAATCGACCGCGAGACGCGCGCGCGGTTCCAGGATACCTTCGACCGCGTGAATGCCGGTCTCAAGGAAAAATTTCCGCGCCTGTTCGGGGGAGGGCATGCCTACCTGGAACTCACCGGCGAGGACTCCGAACAGACCGGTGTGTCGGTGATGGCCCGGCCTCCGGGCAAGCGTAACAGCACCATCAGCCAGCTGTCGGGGGGTGAGAAAGCGCTCACGGCGGTCGCCCTGGTGTTCGCCATTTTCGACTTGAACCCGGCGCCGTTCTGTCTGCTGGACGAGGTGGACGCGCCGTTGGACGAGAACAATGTCGGTCGCTTCTGCGACATCGTCCGCGAAATGTCGCGCAGCGTGCAATTCATCTTCATCACGCACAACAAGAGCACCATGGAGCTCGCCGCGCAATTGGTCGGCGTGACGATGAACGAGCCCGGCGTGTCGCGCCTCGTCTCGGTGGACGTCGAAGAGGCCGTACGCATGGCGGCGATGTAACCCATGAACGCGCCGCCCGATATTCGCTGGATATTGCTGGGCCTCGGCCTGGTCTTGATCGTGGGGATCTGGTGGTGGGGGGCACGCCGAGCGGGTCATGCCGGCAGGCCCGAACCGCGTGATCCCACGCTGTCGCCGCCTGACGATTCGTCCGCCACCGGATCGGCTGCGGCATACGACAGTCGCGCAGGCGCCGCCGAGACGCGCGAGTGGGGCGTGCCACCGTTCGAACCCTTGAACATCCGCACGGCAGAGTTCGAGCAGGTCCCCGTCATGGATCTTCCCGTCATGACCAGCGCGGACATGCTGGAGGCCACCCTGCCTCCCGACCAGCTGACCGACACCGCGGACTGTCCCCCGGAGTGGCCGGACGTCGAGCAGCGGGTGGACGCCAAGGAAGGGATGAGCGCCCAAGAGCCTGCGGAGGGGGCGCCGGCCGCGGGCAGCCGTGAGATGCAGCGCATCGTCACGCTGCGGGTTTGCGCGTCGGAGGATACCCGCTGGCCCGGCGCCGCGGTGCTGTCGGCATTCGAGCGGCACGGCCTCACCCACGGACGCTATCAGGTGTTTCATCGCCTGCACGACGATGGCAGAACGTTGTTGTGCGCGGCCAGTCTGGTCGAGCCGGGGGTATTCGATCCGGCGCGAATGCCGGAGGAGAGCTACCGAGGTCTGACCTTGTTTGCCGTGCTGCCCGGGCCGTTGCCGCCGATGCAGATGCTCGATGTCCTGTTCGCCACCGCCCAGGACCTTGCGCAGAATCTGCGGGGTGAGGTGCAGGATGCGAAGGGGGAGCCGCTCTCGGCGGCGGGTGCCGCCGCGTTGCGCGAGGATGCAGCGCGCTTTCAGGCTCTGCTGACCTGATCGGGCATGGCCTCCAAGGGCAAATCGGTGGCGAACCGCAAGGCGGCGGACGAGGTGCGCGCCGCCGAATTGCGGGAACTGTTGGATCGCTACAATCATCGCTATCACGCGCTCGACGACCCCGAGGTCGCCGATGCTGAATACGACGCGCGGATGCGGGAGCTGCGCGAGCTCGAGGCGCGCCGCCCCGAACTCGCCACCCAGGATTCGCCCACCCAGCGCGTGGGTGCGGCACCGGTCGCCTTGTTCGGTGCGGTGTCCCATCGCCTGCCCATGCTGTCACTGGATAATGCTTTTGCGGAGCAGGAGGTGCGCGATTTCGACCGGCGCGTTCGCGAACGCCTCAAACAAGACGCCGCCGTTCGCTACTCCGCCGAACCCAAGCTCGACGGCCTCGCGGTCAGTGCGCTCTACGAAAACGGGGTGTTCGTGCAGGGCGCCACGCGCGGCGACGGCGAGACCGGTGAGGACATCACACAGAACCTCAGGACCATCGCCGCACTGCCCCTGAAGCTGCGTACCGCCACGCCACCGCGCCTGCTCGAGGTGCGTGGTGAAGTCTTCATGCCGCTGGCGGGTTTCAAGCGTTTCAACGAAGGGGCTCTGGCGCGTGGCGAGAAGCTCCTGGTCAATCCACGCAACGCAGCCGCCGGCAGTCTGCGGCAACTGGACCCCCGGATGACGGCGGCCCGGCCGCTCGACCTGTTCATCTACGGGGTCGGGTACGTCGACGGCGGCGAGCTGCCCCTGCACCACGGCGCCATGCTCGCGGTGTTGCGCAGCTGGGGCCTGAAGATCTGTCCGCAGTCGACCATCGTCGAGTCCGTCGAAGGCTGTCTGGCCTACTTTCACGACATCGGCCTTGCACGGGCGACCCTGCCCTACCAGATCGACGGTGTCGTCTACAAGGTGGACGACATCGAGCTGCAGCGCCGGTTGGGTTTCGTCTCGCGTGCGCCGCGCTGGGCCATCGCCCACAAGTTTCCGGCCGAAGAGGCGTTGACGACGGTGCGGGGCATCGAGTTCCAGGTGGGCCGCACGGGCGCTCTGACACCCGTGGCGAGACTCGAGCCGGCGTTCGTCGGCGGCGTGACGGTGAGCAACGCAACGCTGCACAACATGGACGAACTCAGGCGCAAGGACGTGCGGGTGGGCGATACCGTGGTGGTCCGCCGCGCGGGCGACGTGATCCCCGAGGTGGTGCAAGTGCTGCCCGAGCGCAGGCCGGCAAACACGGTCGAAGTAGAACTGCCCGTGACGTGCCCGGTCTGCGGTGCGCCCGTCGTGCGGGAAGCGGAGCAGGCCGTCGCTCGTTGCACGGGAGGACGCCGTTGCCCCGCCCAGCGCAAGGAGGAGATCAAACACTTCGCGTCACGCCGGGCCCTCGACATCCAAGGACTCGGCGACAAGCTCATAGATCAATTGGTGGAACGCGCCTGGGTGCACACCCCCGCCGATCTCTTCGAGCTGCCGCGGGAAAGACTGGCCGAGCTCGAGCGGATGGGGGAGAAGTCCGCGCTGAAATTGCACGCCGCGATCGCCAAAGCGAAGCGCACCACGCTGCCGCGTTTTTTGTACGCTCTGGGGATCCGTGATGTCGGCGAGGCGACGGCATTGGCGCTGGCGCGCGACTTCGGGGACGTAGCGTCCCTGATGCGCGCCACGGTGGATGAAATCCAGCGTGTGCCGGACGTGGGCCCGGTGGTTGCGCGCAACGTGGCGGCGTACTTCGCCGATCCCGAGAATTCTGCCATCGTCGAACGGCTACAGAGCCATGGACTGAGCTGGCCGCGCCTCGAAAAGGCGGCATCCGGCGGTGAGTTCGCGGGCATGACCTTCGTGCTGACGGGCACGCTGGCAACGCTCGACAGGCTGGCTGCGGACGAGGCCATCGTTGCGCGGGGAGGCAAGGTGAGCGGCAGTGTGTCCAAGAAAACCCACTACGTGATCGCGGGCGCCGACGCGGGGTCCAAACTCGAAAAAGCCCGGGCGCTCGGCATCCCGGTCCTGGAGGAAGCGGAGTTCCTGAAGCTGCTGGAATAGCGGCCCCCCGCGCTCCGGCATCGTCCGCGTCTCGCGCATCATCCGCGCCCTGCGCACATCCGCGGAGCACGGATGTGCGCAGGACTCATGGCGGCGTCTAAACCGGTTTCTTGTCGATTTTCGCGTCTTTCTTCAAACCGTCCAGGTACGCCTGAAACTTCTTTTGAATGACGGCGTTGGACAACTGCTTCTTGTCGAACTGTTCGAAGGGCTGCGGTTGGGTGTCGCGGGTGTCGTCGAGCTTGATGATGTGCCAGCCATATTGCGTCTGCACCGGTTCCGGGGTCACCTCGCCTTTCTTCAGTTCTTTGACGGCGTCGCCGAAGGGTTTGACCATGCGGGTGAGCGTGAACCAGCCCAGATCACCACCGCTCGCCTTCGAGCCCGGATCGATCGAATTGGCCTTCGCCAGATCGTCGAATTTCGCGCCGCCTTTCAATTTCTTGATGAGCTGATCGGCGAGATCCTTGTCCTTGGCAGCGACCAGAATATGCTGGGCATGATATTCGGTCTTGTCCAAGGCCGCCGTCTGGGCATCGTACTCGGCGTGCAGATCCTGATCGGTGGGTACGATGGTCTTCAGATATTTCTGCGCTTCGCCGTCCGCGAGCACCTGCAGGCGCAGCACGTTCAACCGGTCGGTGACGTCGGGGTCCTTGTCCATGCCGTCCTTGCCGGCCTGGGTGGACAGCAGCTGCATCACCACCAGCTGATCCAGCACCTGGTTCTTCTCTTCGGCGGTGAGATCGGCGGGCGATTTGCCACGCAACAAACTCTTCAAATAGGCATCGTATTCGCCCTTGGAGATCGCCGTGCCGTTGACCGTGGCCACATCGCTCGCTGCCGGCGGAGCATCGGTGGACGCCGTGGGTGCGGGTGCCTGTTGACCCTTGCCGCAGCCGGTCATCAACACGGCAATGGTTGCCACGGTGGACACGAGCGTCCACGGTGTACGAAGAAATTGACTCATTTGGTTCCTCTACGAACGTTGTGGCGACTGTGGCCGACTGGCCTGTGCGCCCGGGGGCGGCAGTTTAGCCTTTACGGCCGTATCTCTCCACTCGGCGGCACCCGCGCCTCGATGGCGAGGGCGTGAATATCGTGTTTGACCATATCTCCCAGAGCGGCATAGACCAGCCGATGGCGGGCGAGGGGGGCCACGCCACGGAACACCTCCGCGACGATGCGCACCCGGAAGTGGCTCTCGCCGCCGGGCGTCGCGCCGGCGTGCCCGGCGTGCAAATGGCTTTCATCCTCGACCTGCAACTGCACCGGATCGAGGTGGCTCTGCAGGGTGCGGCGGATCCGCTCCGCGCGGGACGTGGTTTCCATCGTCAACTCCGTCCCGGCTGTGCGACTCGCGCCTTGCCGCTCAGCCACAACACCTGCGGAATCATGAATACCAGCATCGCGGCGGTAATGCCGAACACCTTGAAATTCACCCACACGCCCGGCGCGAATGTCCGCGCGACGTAGAGATTCGCCACCGCCAGCAACACGAACCAGCAGCCCCAGGCCGTATTGATCGCAAGCCAGCGGGTGCGCGGAATTACCAGCGGCTCGTCGAACACGGATTCGAGCATGCGCTGGGCCAGGGGCTGCCTGCCGAACAGGGCGCTGCCGAAGAAAGCCACTGCCGCAGCGCCGAGCAGGAGGGTGGGCTTCCATTGAATGAAGCGTTCGTCATGCAGAACCAGCGTGGCCGTGCCCAGGGCCAGCGCGACGCCGGCCGTGACCACCTGCATGGTCTTGTAGCGTCCGGTGGTCAGGCGATGGACCCCCGCGACGAGGACGCAGGTGGCCATCAGCAGCCCCGTGGCCCAATAGATTCCCAGCAGTTTGAAACCCAGGAAGAAAACGATCAGCGGGGACCATTCGAGGAGTTGACTCATACGCGTATCATAGCCTGCCCCATGAGCATCTACCTGGAACTGCACCCGATAACTCCTCAGCGTCGCTTCGTGCGTCAAGCCGTCGACGTGTTGCGTGGCGGCGGCCTCATCGTCTACCCCACGGATTCTTGTTACGCGCTCGGCTGTCACATCGGCGACAAAGCGGCGCTCGAGCGCATTCGCGAGATTCGTCAGACGGACAAGAACCATCATTTCACCCTGGTCTGCCGCGATCTGGCCGAAGTCGGCAAATACGCGATGGTCGACAATTCTCAATACCGCCTGTTACGGGCCCACACCCCGGGTCCTTACACCTTCCTGCTCAAGGCGTCCCGCGAGACACCGCGTCGTCTGAAGCACGAGCGTCACGGGACCATCGGCCTGCGTGTACCGGACCATCCGGTGACGGCGCTGTTGCTCACGGAACTCGGCGAACCCATCATGAGCTCCACGCTCATTCTGCCGGGCGAGGACCTGCCGCGCACCGATGCCAGGGAGATCTACGACATCTTGCAACGCAGCGTCGATCTCGTACTCGACGGCGGCAACTGCGGCCTCATTCCCACTTCGGTCATCGATTTGTCGGGTGACCGCGCCAAGATAGTGCGCGCGGGACGTGGGGACGTGGCCCCCTTTGCGGACGCGTCGACCGTATAATGCGGGCCGTCGATGCGGGCCGCATGCTCGTGCTTCAAGTTAAAAAACGAGTGCAGGCATTGGAAGTTAGTGCATTTTTATTAAAGATATCTATTTGGGCCATTCCCACATTGTTCGCAATCACCCTGCATGAGGTTGCCCACGGGCGGATGGCACGGGTCTGCGGCGACCGCACCGCTGAATTGCTCGGTCGCTTGAGTCTCAATCCGCTTCGTCACGTGGATCCGGTGGGAACCCTCGCGGTACCGGGCGTGCTGCTGGCCCTTGGCCTGCCGCTCGTCGGGTGGGCCAGACCCGTGCCGGTGGCGACGTCGGCGTTGCCTCATCCGCGGCGTGCCATGGTGTTGGTCGCCCTGGCCGGACCCGTCGCGAATGTCGCCATGGCGGCGTTGTGGTGCGCAGTGCTCGGCGCGATCGCCCGGGTGGAGGGCAACCAGACCTTGATCCACTGGGTCGCCCTCATGGCCCAGGCGGGCATCCTCATCAACGTGCTCCTTGCCGTGTTCAATTTGCTGCCTGTGCCGCCTCTCGACGGCGGCCGCGTGCTCGTCGGTGTGCTGCCGCCCGGGATGGCCTCGCGTTTCGAGAAGATTGCCCCGTTTGGTCTTTTCCTGGTGGTCGGCCTCTCCGTGCTGCGCGGGCTCGACTGGTTGTTCCTGCCGGCCTTTCGCGTCATAGGCCGTGTCATCACCGTCCTGATGGGGCCGGTGGCGTGAGCAGCACCCTGCAAAATCGACGGATACTGTCCGGGATGCGGCCGACCGGCCTCCTGCACCTCGGGAATTATCATGGTGCCCTCAAGAACTGGGTGGATCTGCAGTACCAGTACGAGTGCTATTTCTTCATTGCCGACTGGCACGCTCTGACCACGGGCTATGATGATACGTCGAAGCTCGAAGACCACGTCTGGAGCATGGCGATCGACTGGCTGGCGGCGGGCTTGAACCCCGGGGTGTCGACGATCTTCATCCAGTCGCGGGTGCCCGAGCATGCCGAGCTGCATCTGTTGCTGTCGATGATCACGCCGCTGGGATGGTTGGAGCGCGTTCCGTCCTTCAAGGACCAGCAACTGCAGCTCGCCGACCGCGACCTCAGCACGTACGGCTTTTTGGGCTATCCGCTGCTGCAGTCGGCCGACATTCTGCTGTACCGCGCGCAATACGTACCGGTGGGCGAGGATCAGGTGGCTCACGTGGAGGTGACCCGTGAGGTTGCGCGCCGCTTCAACCACATCTACGGACGGGAGCCTCAGTTCGAGCAAAAAGTCGAAAAGGCCATCAAGAGTCTGGGTACGCGCAATTCGGCCATGTACCGGACTCTGCGCAAGGAATTCCAGGAGAAGGGTGACGGCGACGCCCTGGCGCGTGCGCGGGCATTGGTCGAAACCAACGCGCGGCTGACGGTGGCGGACCGCGACCGGCTGTTCGGCTACGTCGAGGGAACGGGTATTGCCATCCTCCCCGAGCCCGAAGCGCTGTTGACGGCCACTCCCAAAGTGCCGGGTCTCGACGGGCGCAAGATGTCGAAGTCCTACGCCAATACCATCGGTCTGCGCGAGGAGCCCGACGCCGTCGTCAGAAAGCTCAAGGCCATGCAGACCGATCCGGCACGGGCGCGTCGCACCGATCCCGGCGATCCGGACAAGTGTCCGGTGTGGGACCTGCACAAGATCTATTCGAGCGCCGAGACACAGGCCTGGGTGCAGCAAGGGTGCCGGACCGCGGGCATCGGTTGTCTGGATTGCAAGGGGCCCTTGATCGACAAAGTCGTCGCGGAGGTGTCTGGTTTCGCCAAACGCGCCCAGGAGTTCGAGGAGAATCCGGAATTGGTGCACGGCATCATTTCGGAGGGGTGTGAGCGAGCGCGACAGGTTGCACGCGACACGCTCGAGGCGGTGCGTCAGGCGATGGGCATGAATTACCGATGAAGCCCGGACTGACCCTGGTGCCGAACGCAGCGCCGGGCGATGCGGCCCCACGGCAGGTGGCGCTGCCGTTCGCCATGGTGGAGGGTGAGCCCATCACCGAGGTGCCCCGCGACTTGTACATTCCGCCCCAGGCACTGGAGGTGATCCTCGAGGCGTTCGAGGGGCCCCTCGACATGCTGCTGTATCTCATCCGACGCCAGAATCTGGACATCCTCGACATCCCGATCGCAGAGATCACGCGCCAGTACATGCGCTACATCGAGGTGATGCAGGTGCTGCAGCTGGAACTCGCCGGTGAATACCTGCTCATGGCGGCGACGCTGGCGGAGGTGAAGTCGCGGATGCTGCTGCCGAGGTTGCCCTCGGAAACCGCCGCCGACGACACCGATCCGCGTGCGGAACTGGTGCGGCGGCTGCAGGAATACGAACGTTTCAAACAGGCGGCGGAGGGCATCGATCGAATGCCCCGTCTCGAGCGAGATACCTGGGTGGCCACGGCGGAGCTGGTGGACCGCAAAGTGGTGCGCATCCCCCCGCAGGTCACCCTGCAGGAGATGTTGCTGGCCTTCCAGGACGTGCTCGCGCGCAATGACATGTTCGCGCATCATCACGTGCAGCGCGAGCCCCTGTCCGTGCGCCAGCGCATGACGGACGTGCTGTCGGCGCTGACGGCGACCGCGTTCGTCGATTTCGTGAGATTGTTCCGTGCGGACGAAGGACGCCGCGGCGTGACCGTGACCTTCGTCGCGTTGTTGGAGCTGTTACGGGAAGGTCTCATCGAGATCGCACAGTCCGACGCCTACGCACCGTTGCACGTGCGTCTTGGCAATCCTGCCCGACATTTGAAGCTGGTGGTGGACGGTGACGCCTCCGACGAGACTCCCGCGAGAATCCAATGAACGAACAGTACGTACGCAATGTGGTGGAAGCGGCGCTGCTCGCCGCGGGTCGTCCGCTCGGCGCCGATGAACTGCTGGCGCTGTTCGACGAGCGCGACGAATCGAACGCCGGCGAAGTGCAGACCGCAATCGAAACGCTGCGAGGGGAATACGAAACGCGCGGCCTCGAACTCGTGGAGGTCGCCAGTGGTTTTCGCATCCAGATCCGGGCTGCCGTCGTGCAGCCGGTGTCGCGACTGTGGCAGGAGCGCCCTGCGAAATACTCGCGTGCGCTCCTCGAGACACTGGCGCTGGTCGCCTATCGACAGCCCATCACGCGTGGCGAGATCGAGCAGATCCGCGGCGTCGCGGTCAATCCGAACATCATCAAGACGTTGTTGGAACGCACCTGGATACGCGTCGTCGGCCATCGCGACGTCCCGGGTAAACCGGAATTGCTGGGGACCACGCGGGATTTCCTCGATTACTTCACACTGCGCAGGCTCGACGACCTTCCTTCGCTGGGACAGCTGAAGGAGATGGAGGAACTGCGTGCCCAGTTGAATCTGCCGGGTCCGGGGTCGGTGGCCGAACCCGCTGCTGAAGGCCTTTGATGGCACCGCGTCCGCCCCGCAGGCCTGCGGCGCGCAAACAGGCTGCAGCGCGCAGGGACACAGCCTCGCGCGAGGACGCGCCGCCCGGCGAGCGCATCCAGAAGCTGCTGTCCGCCGCCGGCGTGGGGTCCCGCCGTGAGGTGGAACGCTGGATTCGCGAAGGTCGCCTGCAGATCAACGGTGAAGTACCGGCACTCGGAGCGAAGTTGGTGGCCCGCGACCGCATCACCCTCGACGGCCGGCCGGTGCGGCTGCACACCCCCAAGGTCAAGGAACTGCGCATCCTGATGTTTCATCGCTCCCCCGGCGAGACGTTGGACCTCAAGGCGGCAACGTCGAGGGCCGCGGAGCATCTCAACCTGCCACGCGCCTCGGGACGCTGGCTGGCAATTCAGCCCATGCCGCCGGTGGACGGCGGCCTCGAGATCCTGACCGACGACGGGACATGGGCCGACCACGTTTCACGCGGCGTGCATGCCCTGACGGTGGATTACGTGCTGCGCATGCGGGGTCCGCTCAACGCGACCCTGGTCGAGGAGTTCCGGGCTGCGACGGACTGTGAAGGCGAGCCCATGAGCATCCTGAGTGCCGACGCCCAGCTGGGCGAGGGCTTCAATCATTGGCTGAACGTCACGGTGCGCGCGACGCGTTCTGCCTTGGTGCGGCATTGGTGGGCGGCGCGCGGGATCATCGTCAGCCGGCTGATGCGGGTTCGATTCGGTCCGGTCCATCTTTCTCGCGAGTTGCCGCGCGGTCATTCCCGCGCGATGCTGGCCAGCGAGCGGAACGCGCTGGTCAACGAAATCGAAGCAGCGCAGAGCCCGCTGCAGACGACCGAATAGCACCGCCGAAAGACTTCTGCGCAGACGTCGAACGTCTGCCGATCGCCTGTTTTTCAGGCAGCACGTCACAAAATCCGCGTGATCCAGTCGTGCTTCGCCCGAGTTTTATTGTCGCCAAAGTCAGTCAGTTGTTGGTGCCGACCCCGGTCCGTAGATTTCCGTCCATCGAACGGATAGTCACTTACAGGACGGTACCCCGTGATCAACTCAGCCTCATCTGCCGAATCAGTGTCCCAGTGCGACAGCCTCGTGTTGCGGATGGTCGACCGCCTCCGGAAACACGTCACACTTTCCGACGCGGCGTCCGATCCCGATGTCGAGCGACGCCTGCCGAGGTCCGGCGCAGTGGCGGTCACCTCGATGGCCCTGTGCCTCACGCTGACCGCGTGCGGGTCTGGCGGAGGCGGTGCGGCTTCGACGGCCGAGGCCACCCAGATGAAGACCACGGCGGTGATCGGCGAAATCACCCGGGGCGACACGGACACGACAGCGGCGGCAGCCAGCACCACCACCGATGCAGCGGCGCCCCCCGCCACGACCGCCACCACCACCACGGTGGCCGCCAGCACCGCTCCGGTCGTCACGGTGGCGGCGACGTCGAGCGTCGCGGCCACCGCCCCGACGACCAGCACCGCCAAAACCTCGACCAGCACGACGTCCGGCACCGGCGGGAGCGTCAGCGGTACCATCACCACCACGGCCTCCGCCGCCACCTCGACCGCGTCCAAGACTTCCAGCACGGCCAGCACCACCAGCAAATCCAGCGGTACATCGAGCACGGCGAGCGGCACGAGCGCCTCGACGACCACCACCACGGCGAGCACCGCAACTACCGCCAGCCCGACCAGCACCACCAAGTCCGGCGGCGGCACATCGACTGGCACCGGCACCGGCACCACGGCCGGCGGCGGCACGTCGACCGGCACCACGGCCGGCGGCGGAGTCGGAGACCTTGGAACGGTCTTCGCTGTCACACCGAATGGGAAAGAAAGCGTATGGTCGCTGGGTGGCATGACCACTGCCGTAGCGCCGGACGCCGGACTTACCGTGGTGGGGCGATCACTCTATGGAACCAGCACCAACGGCGGTCTCACAAACTGCCAGGGGTTTGGTTGCGGGACTGTCTTTTCATTCACGCCCTGAGTAAGCAAGCTCCGCA
>CAZZVN010000006.1:92254-99435 GCA_964657625.1 uncultured Steroidobacteraceae bacterium | reverse complement strand
TGAAGTCCGTAGCGGCCGGCACTTTCGGCAATCATTAGCAAGAACGCCTCGAGCTGACCGCTTACGTCTCAGCGATGTTCGAACACGCAGGTGTCGCCGCTGCTGCTATCGAGATCGATACAACGCCCGTCGATCTCCACGGACGGGACGACCAGACCGATCAATGCAGCCAGGGTCGGCAATATATCGACGGTCTCGACCGGCAGAGGCTGCTCGAAGCCCTCGATGCCCGGTTGATAGAACAGGATCGGCACTCTTCGGTCATAGTTCCATGGCGAACCGTGCGTGGCCACGTAGCCGCTCACATCGATGATGGGTGTCACGTGGGGTTTCAAGGCGACGATCAGATCGCCCGAGCGCTCCGGGTCGAAGCTTGCCCGGAAGCGTTCCGCCAGCGACCATTCATCGGAAGGCCCGGAGGGCGCCGGCAGGCGGCGCAGCTCCGAGGGAGTAAAAACAGCGGCGACCTGTGGTTGCGCAAGATAGCGGGCTTTGGCCGATTCCAGAACGCGCGAACGGAGATTTTCGGGGATGCCTCGGGCCAGATAGAGGTCGCCGAACGGCGCGACGCCCAGCAGCACGGGCTCGGGAAGGTGAAACTCCGCAGCCAGTTCCTTGCTCATGGTGGCCGGCAGGAGTGCGGCATCGACACGCCCCGCGTCCGGGATGCCATGGATTTTATTGCGCTCCGGAAGGTCATGGCCGCCATGATCGGCGGTCAGCACGACGACATAGGGTTGGTGCGTGGCGTCGAGCGCCGTCAGGATGCGCCCCACGTTGTCATCGACGCCCAAGAGTTGAGCGCACATTTCAGCGCCTTCGGTGCCGAACGTATGGCCCACGTAATCGGTGGCGGAAAGACCGATGGACAGCACATCGGGTGCTTCGCCTGCGCCGAGCCGCAGTTCCCGAATCAAGCCGATTGCGATATCGGTCGTGGCGCGATCGAAGGCGAGCGAAGTTCGAAATCCCTGCCAATCGCCTGCCGGTCTCGGGCGCAGGACGCCGACGGACTTATCCGCCACGCTCACCGGCACCGAACGGCTACGGCAGAGTTCCGGCAGCACGGGCGTTTCAGGCTTCAGGAGGGCGGACGCCACGCCGTCGTTTACCTTGGTGACGATTGCCGGAGCGGGCTGAGCCGCTCCCGTCAGCGTTACGAAAGATTTCCCGCTCCAAAACCACACCTGATCCATGGCGTGGCCGCCCATCATGAGGGCCGCACGATCCTTGCCGGCCACCGAGACCACACGACTCTTGGGATCGGCGGTCTTCATCCGGTCCCCCAGGGTTTGGGCCTTCAAGAATTGCGCCGAGACCGTAAAGCTCTTGGACGATGAGCCCGGTGCGGCAGGATCCTCCGAGCAGTAGACTTTTTTATCAGCCCTGGCGAGTGACTGATCGTACCATTCGTTCGCGATGATCCCGGTGCGGGCTGGATGGGAGCCGGTCAAGATCGTGGAATGACCGGGACAGGTCTCGGTCGCCGCATGACTCTGGTATCCACCCGGAAACACGATGCCGCTTTGCAAACGATGCAATCCGGCCTTGAACAGCGGCTGGTATTCTGCGAAGAGATCGGCGGAGAACTGATCCACGGAGATCGCCACGATGATCCGCGGCCGCTCCACCGGGTGCGCGTAAGAGACCGTCGACACGGCGGCCAGAGCGGCTCCGAAAAACATGCTGAGTTTCATATCTGTCCTGTCATCACGCCGATTTCGCTAGTGTACGATTATTGAGGAGCTGACTGCTCCCTGACGGCGTACGGGTCGCGACCTCCCGGCGACCTACACAGGGAAGACGCCGGGCCGACACTCACGATGGGATCTTAAGGAGGCTTCTTTGATCACCGGAAGATGCTTATGCGGGGCGGTCACCTATGAAGCCACGGACGGCCCGGTCCTGACCCGCGTGTGCTGGTGTCGTCTGTGCCAGTATATCGGCGCCGGCAGCGGCACCGTGAACACGTGCTTCATGCGGGCGACCGTGAGCATTGCGGGCGAGTTGCGTGACTTCCGGAGCGTTGCAGACAGCGGGAACACCATGCACCGGCGGTTCTGCCCGGTCTGTGGCACTCACCTATTCAGCGAAGCGGAATCCCGCCCTCACTTGATATTCGTTCGTTCAGGCACCCTGGACGATCCCGCGATCGCCCGACCCTCGATCACCATCTGGACCGGCCAGGCTCCGACGTGGGCTTGCATTAGTGACAGCCTGCCCCGCTACACCGGCCAGGCGCCGCCGGCGGCGTGACGTTGGGTGCCGGTGCGGTGCGCGACCGCACGCGAAGCGACTTTATGGGCCCGATTCACAAAACCGTCATCATAGGCTCCTAGGCTCCGGCGCCTGTACCACGGTCTTGCAAAGGGGTTTCAATGAAGGCGACGAAAATGGCGGCGGCGGTGGCCCTCGCGGTGGCGGGCGTATCCGCGGCGCAGGCGAGCGTCGATCTGACGGCGTTCGGCAGCATAAGCGGCACGTATCAGGATTTGTCGTCGCGCACGGCTGCTCCTCTCGAAAATAAAGTGGCCGGCAATCGTCTGGGCGGACTCGGATCGGGGCTTGCCTACGCGGGCGGTACGACCTTCGTGGCAGTGCCGGACCGCGGACCGAACGCTGTATCCTACGACAGCGCGCTCGACGACACCGTTTCTTACATCAATCGTTTCGAGACCTTCAATCTGGCCTTGGCTGCAAATCCGGATTACGACGCGTCGCAAATCGGTTCATTGCCGCTCGTGTTGACGCCGACACTGCGCAATACGACGCTGTTGTCGAGTGCGACGCCGCTGGTCTACGGCACCGGTGCCGGCCTCGGTGTGGGCAGCGGCGCACCCTCGCTCAATACCCGCCGCACCTACTATTTCACCGGCCGGTCCGACAATTTCGACCCGTCGCAGCCCTCGAGCGATCCCCGCAATGCCCGTCTCGACCCGGAAAGCATTCGTGTTTCGAACGACGGACTCAGCGTGTTCATTTCGGATGAATACGGGCCTCATGTGTATCAATTCGAACGTGCCTCGGGCCGGCGGATACGTGCGTTCACCCTGCCCGCCGAACTCGCCGTGAAACTGTCGAGCCCGGTCGGCCAGACGGAGATCTCAGGCAACAAGACGGGCCGCGTCGCCAACAAGGGGATGGAAGGGCTCGCCATCACGCCCGACGGTCGGACGCTGGTGGGCGCCATGCAGGCCCCGCTCGAACAGGACACCAACAACGTGATCCGGCTCGTCAGCATCGACATCCGCAGTGGCACGGTCCATGAATATGCCTATCAACTCACCACGGGGTCGGGAGTGAGCGACATCGTCGCGATCAACTCGCATGAATTCCTGGTCGATGAACGCGACGGCAAAGGCCTCGGGGATGGCTCCAAGGCCAAGGTCAAGCAGCTGTTTCGCGTCGATCTGAACGGCGCCACCGACGTCACCGGCAGGAGTGGCGATCTGTCGGCGGCGGCGGTGCCGAAAACGCTGTTCCTCGACATCGTCAAAGTCCTGAATGCCAACGGCATCGAGAGCGATCAGATCCCGGCCAAGATCGAAGGGACGGCATTCGGTCAGGACGTACAGGTCGGCGAACACCTGCGTCACACGTTGTTCATCGCCAACGACAACGACTTCTTGTCGTCCTACGCCGGGGTCGATAATCCCAACAAGTTCTTCGTGTTCGCCTTCGACGATGCCGATCTGCCTGGATACCAGGCGCAGCAAATAAAGGACCGTGACTTCCTGAATTACGGCGCCGACCAGGATCTCGACGACTAGACGCGTTACCGCCGCCGCGCTGCGAACGCGCGGCGGCGCTGCCTCGCGATCGACCGGATGGCGGGTTCGCCACCCGGCGTCCGGCACGGCTGCCGGCATCCTGTCGTGTTACTGTCGACAGTCCATCGTTTCACCACAGGAATTCAGAATGCCAAAAGCACAATGGAACGGCGTCACGCTTGCCGACACACCGGACACCGTCGTCGTCGAAGGGAATCACTATTTTCCGATCGGTGCGGTCGATCCAGCGCTGCTGAAACCGAGCACCACCACCACCGTGTGCGGTTGGAAGGGGACCGCCAACTACTACACGATCGTCGCCGGCGATCAGGAAAACCGGGACGCCGCGTGGTATTACGCCGATCCGAAACCCGCGGCCGCCGAAATCAAGGGCCGCGTGGCATTTTGGAAGGGCGTGAAGATCGTTTGACGAAGCCAGCGTTCTCCGGGACGTGGGAACGGGAGGACTTTCCGTGAACGCAAAGAAAAAGCCTGACAACAGCCCGTTGCCGTTCGCCGAGGTTAAGCGGCGGACACTGGTGCACTTGAAACGGATCGAGATGTCCAGAAAGGAAGAGGCGGAGCAACGCACGCTGGCCAGCTGAACGCGCCCGGGTTGCGAATGCACCCGCTCAAAGACAAGCCCGCGGGGCGCTATGCGGTCTGGGTGGACGAGGATTTTTGCGTGACCTACCGTTTCGTGGCAGGGCGGGCGGTGGAGGTGGACTATGTCGATTATCACTAAGGCCGCGGCGAGAATGCACGGCCCGCCGCACCCGGGCGAGGTCCTGCGCGAGATGTATCTGAAGCCCATGAGCGTCTCGGTGACGCGGGCGGCGGACGCGCTGGGCGTCACGCGAAAGCACGTCTCGGCGATCGTCAACGGTCGCGTGCCGATCACTCCCGATATGGCGATGCGCCTGGCCGGCGCGTTCACGACCGATGGTGTGCCGTGAGCGGCGGTCGCCCCACATACGCCGCTCTTGGCCGGATCAGCGTGCCCTGCGAGCGCTGCTCGAGCGCATGGGCGATCCAACCGATTGAACGACCCAGCGCAAAGATGCCGAATGCAGTCCCCGCCGGCAGCTCGAGATGCCGTCGCAGGGCGACCAGCGCGAAATCGAGCGACGGGCGACGGCCGGTGAGTTGCTCCACAGCCTTTGCCAGGGACGACCCGCGCTTTCGTCGGTCAAGACCGTCGAGTATGGCGGATGCGCGAACGTCGCCATCCGGATATAGAGGGTGTCCGAAACCGGGCAGATCGTCGCCACGCTCCAAGCGGGCGCGCAGTGCGCCCTCCATATGTTTGCTGTTGCCCACCTCGTCCCACAGTGTTTCTACGCGGGCCGTCACCCCGCCGTGGAGCGGCCCCGAGAGTGCGCCCAGTCCCCCGAGAAGGCAGGCATGCAAGCTCGCCGCCGTCGAAGCGATGCAGCGGACCGTGAAACTCGATGCGTTGAGTTCGTGATCGGCGCAGAGGATGAGCGCCCTCTCCACCAGTCGTGCTTTTGCTGCGGTGAGTTTCCAAGCGTCGGCGCATTGTCTGCGCAACGGTTCGCCGGCCGACGGCGTCCGCAGGACGCAGCCGGCCAGGATGCGACAAAGGTCCCCGTATGATCGAGCCGAATGGCCGTCGACGGCATGCCATGAATCGCCGGGCAGGCCTTGGCCTGCCATTGCAAACGACGACACCAGAGACCGCGCATCGTGTCGATCCAATCCTGCGGTCCGTATTTTCGCGGACGCGGGCGCTTTCACCCTAAACGCCTCGTGCTTCGGACACTGCCAGAGCAATACAGCGACGTCCTCGATGCTGCATGTTTCGATCAGCGAAAGCACGTCTTCGCCGCGGTAATAAAGACGTCCGCCTTCGATGCAGCAGATCGAAGACTCCACGACGGGCAACCCCCAGGCCAAAGCTCCGCGCACGGCGCGGAGCGGACTCCGGGAGTGGGCGCGTTGGGTCGCCACGTGGTTGACCTCGGAGACGAGGTAGCGACGTTCGCGATGACTGGCGCCGGCATGCGCCCGCAACAGCCCACGGCTCACGTAGGAATAAAGCGTTTGGCGCGACACCCCAAGCCGGGCTGCCGCTTGTATCGCGGTGTAGTAGAGAGTCATCGTTCGAGCCGCTCCGTCGACATGTCGATTGACCGAATCAAGATTGACGATAGGTTAGCCCGTGACGATCATGCGCGCATCACGAACGAGGTGTTCGATGGACTCAGAGCCTGCGATGCCGGCCGGACAGCGCGCGACGCCGGTTGGCGAGGAGACTCGCACGCGAAGCTTCTTGGCAGCCATGACGGGCGACCTGGCTGCGGCAGGCGAGCTATCGGCCTCGGGCGAGGTGGGCGCAGCACGTAGTCTCGGCGCTGCCGGCGAGGTGTCGTTTTCCGGAGCCGGAAGTCTTCCTTCCGTGTTTCCGGTGTCAGATTTTGCGGCGGCCGCCGTGGCCGCCGTCGGGGGGAGCGTTGCCGATGTGCTGACCGTGGCGTTCGGAAAACGCCCGCACGTCGCGGTAGATCGTCGCCTCGCATCGCTGTGGCTGGGGTATTCCATTCGCCCGATCGGGTGGACGCTGGCGGCAGCGTGGGATCCCATCGCCGGCGACTACGCCGCGGCGGACGGCTGGATCCGCCTGCATACCAATGCGCCCCATCATCGCGCCGCGGCTCTGTCCGTTCTGGGTGTGGCAGCCGACAAGCCGGCGGTCGCGGCAGCGGTCGCGCACTGGAAGGCAGAGGAACTCGAGACGGCCATCGTCGGCAACGACGGTTGCGCGGCGGCGATGCGGTCGCAGTCGGCATGGAGGGCGCATCCGCAAGGACAGGCCGTGAGCCGGGAGCGCTTGATCGACGCTCGGGCGACAGACGATTGCGACGGAAGGCTGCGACTCATGACGCCAGTCCGCCCGCTGCAAGGCATTCGTGTCCTCGATCTGACGCGCGTACTCGCCGGGCCCGTGGCGACGCGCCTGCTCGCCGGTTTGGGGGCGGACGTGCTGCGCATCGATCCTCCCGCCTGGGACGAACCCGGGGTGATTCCGGAGACGACGCTCGGCAAGCGATGCGCACGGCTCGATCTGCGCGACACCGCCGACAGAAACACGTTGCTGGAACTGCTGCGGCAAGCGGACGTTCTGGTGCACGGATACCGGTCGGATGCGCTGGATCATTTGGGACTGGGTGTCGAAGTGCGCCGGAACGCTCGACCAGGGTTGGTCGACGTGGCACTGGACGCCTACGGGTGGAGCGGACCCTGGAAGCAGCGTCGGGGATTCGACAGCCTCGTGCAAATGAGCGTCGGCATCGCTGACGCCGGCATGCGAACTCTCGGACGGGACGTCCCGACACCCTTGCCGGTGCAGGCCCTGGATCAAGTGGCGGGATATTTGATGGCCGCCGCCGC
>CAZZVN010000006.1:36246-92154 GCA_964657625.1 uncultured Steroidobacteraceae bacterium | reverse complement strand
ACCCCACTGTCGCAGTGATCGAGAACCGCACCACCGATCCGCACACGTCTCAGGCGTTTTTGCGGTTGTCGTCGGAGACCCGAGCCACTGCACGGAACGCGCCGGCTGCGCCAACTGCATCTGATCGCCCGATTTGTTCGGCTGAGGATGTTCGGATCCCGGCTCCGGTCGATTACGCCCACAACGCACCCAACGGCACGGCATGCAAATTGTTTCCGAAAGACAGAATCTGTTGGCCGTCGTAAAACACGATGCCTTGCACGAACGCCGATCCCGCTGCCACGGCCAAGCGTTCAAGACCGACAAAATCTCGACGCACGACGGAAGCTGTCGCCTTTACTTCGATACCGACAACGTTGCCGGCCGAGTTTTCCAAAACGAAGTTGACTTCATGTTGATTTTTGTCTCGGTAGTGAAAGATCGACACGCGATCCTCTGCCCAGCCGACCGCTTTGAGCAGTTCCGAAAACACGAACGTTTCCAAGATGGGGCCAAGCAAGGTCCGATCTGAGCGCAACCGTTCGGACGAAACTCCGCGCAACGCGCACAGCAGTCCGGAATCGAGGAAATGCAGCTTTGGCGATTTCACGAGTCGGGACAACTCGTTTCGCGACCAAGGCAGGACTGCTTGTATGAGGTAGATTTGCTCCAAGATCCGGAGATAGTGCCCTACGGTTTTGTGATCCCGCCCGACCGAGCGACCGATCTCTGACAAATTAGTGAGCTGGCCTGCGAATCGTGCACAAAGCCCGAGTAGTTTGGAGAACTGAGTGCTTTCCGCCACCGAGGCCACCTCTGGAATGTCACGCTCAACAAGCGAATCGACGTACGCCCGGTACCAATCATGTCGCCGCCGTTCGGTACGTCGTTTGATGGCATCCGGGTAGCCTCCGGTCGTGACCAGCCGGAGCAAATCGCTGCCGACGAGAGCATCACCGGTTTGCGGTAATAGGCCCCGAAATGCCTGCGTCAAAAATCGCGGCTTTTTCGCTCGCCGCCGCTCACTTTGTCCGAGCGGATAGAGCGGAATCACTTCAATTCTTCCGGCCAGCGACTCATGGACGGTCCGAATGGTCAGAAGATTTGCGGACCCCGTCAGCAGAAAGCGCCCTGGACGGGGTCTTCATCTACGCTTTGCTTGATGGCCAGGAGCAATTCTGGAGCGCGCTGCACCTCGTCGATGATGACCCGGTCCAACCTACGAATGAACCCGACAGGATCGCTTTTGGCTGACGCGAGGGTCGGCTGATGATCCAAGGTGAGGTATACGCGGCCTTTGACTGCGAAACGCCGCGCCAAGGTACTCTTGCCCGACTGCCGCGGGCCGCTGATTGCAACGATCCGGGTATCCCGCAGCGAGATCCGAACAAATTCCTCGGCAAAACGTGGATACATTCGAAATCCGCCAGGAATGCTGCGACGACTAGTGCCGATGGTACCGTCCATTTGGGAATGAGTCACCGTCCATCTGGGAATACGTAGCCGTCTAATTGGGAATGAGCCGTCGTCCATTTGGGAATGGGCGGGCCTCTAGATCGCTGCAGCGGACCGCCGGCTTGGCTCCCCGGCCGGGCGCAACATAAGCGTCGCACTGCGGCGCGAGCAGCTATGATCGAGCGCTGCGAGTTCCATTGATTCCCTCCATTGAACCCCACGTCTTCCCCCTCTTTGTCATCAGGAAACAGCATGTCCAATGAAAGCGCGATTCGCCGGGAAGTGGGCCCCGTTGCCTTGATGTTCACCGGCCTGGGCTCGATCATCGGTTCCGGCTGGCTGTTCGGCGCCTGGCGTGCGGCGCAGCTCGCGGGCCCCGGCGCCATCTACGCCTGGATCATCGGCGCGGTGGTCATCCTCTTCGTGGCGCTCACCTATGCCGAGCTGGGCGCGATGTTCCCGGAGTCCGGTGGCGCCACGCGCTACGGGCACTACTCGCACGGCACGCTGGTGGGATTCGTGGCCGGCTGGGCAGCGTGGATCGCGATCGTCTCGGTGATCCCGGTGGAGGCCGAGGCGTCGGTGCAATACATGAGCTCCTGGCCCTACGCGTGGGCGCAATCCTTGTACGTGCACGCCGCCAATGGCCAGGGCGAGCTGACGACGCCGGGCCTCGCCATTGCGGCGGTGCTGGTGGTCATCTATTTTCTGCTGAATTTCTGGAGCGTGAAGGTGTTCGCCAGCGCCAACAGCGCCATCACCTTCTTCAAGCTGGTGGTACCCGCCGCCACCGCCGCAGCCCTCATGCACGCCGGTTTTCATCGGGAGAATTTTCACGTCGGCATCCACGGCGGACCGCATGTCGGCAATCTTGCGTCCATCCTCACCGCCGTGGCCACCAGCGGCATCGTGTTCAGCTACAACGGTTTCCAGAGTCCGGTGAATCTCGCCGGTGAGGCACGTAACCCGGGACGCAGCGTGCCGGTCGCCATTTTCGGCTCCATCTTGCTGAGCACGATCGTCTACCTGCTGCTGCAGGTGGCGTTTCTCGGCGCGGTGGCACCGGACCACCTGGGAGAAGGCTGGGCCGCGCTCGAATACAGTTCGCCGTTCGCGCAGCTCGCGCTGGCCTTGAATCTCAACTGGCTGGCCGTGCTGCTCTACGCGGATGCGTTCGTGAGCCCCAGCGGTACCGGCACCACCTACACGGCGACCACGGCACGAATGATCTACGCCATGGAGCGCAGCGCCACCATCCCGAAGGTGTTCGGCGGCGTGCACCCCCGCTATGGCATTCCGCGGCCGGCCATGTGGTTCAATCTTCTGATCTCGTTTCTGTTTCTCTTTTTCTTCCGCGGCTGGGGCAAGCTCGCCGCCGTGATCTCGGTGGCCACCATCATCACGTACCTCGTGGTGCCGGTGAGCGTCGTGGTGCTACGGCGCACGGCGCCCCATCTGCACCGGCCCTTACGCGTGCCGGGCCTGCGGCTGCTGGCACCCCTGGCCTTCGTCCTGGCCACCCTGATGCTGTACTGGGCACGCTGGCCACACACCGCACAGATCATGCTGCTGCTGGTGCTGCCCCTCCCCTTCTATATGTACTACCAAGGCCGCAGTGGCTGGCCGAATTTCGCGCGCAACCTGCGCGGTGCCTGGTGGCTCGTCGGGTACCTCGTCGTGATGTGCCTATTGTCCTGGGCGGGCAGCACCGAGTTCGAAGGGCGGGGCTACCTTGCCTACGGCTGGGACCAGACCTGCGTCGCCGTTGCCGCCCTGGTGTTCTACGCTTGGGGCTTGCAGAGCGGTTGGTCTACGCCGGCGGTACAGGCCGTGGAGAACCCTGCCCACGATGCTTGAGCGCGCGGGCCGCTACGCCCGTGATCGTAGGCGCTCATCCGGGCAGGATCCGTCACGGGGCCAGGAATCCGCCCAGGAGCGGATTCCCGCCGGGCGCTAGTCGGTCACGACCCGGCCGTCCTTGATGGGCAGGGTCTTGCCGGGATCGTGATCCATGTGCACGCGGTGACGCGTGCCGTCCAGTTCATACGTCACCTCGTAGCCATCGGGGTCCTCGTGAGTGTCGTAGGCGGTGACGCAGCGCCGTTCCGTGGCCGTATAGGTGTTGCCCCGTTGCACCTTCTCCTCGATCTGATTGCCGGCATATCCGCCGGCGGCCGCACCCGCGACGGTCGCCAGGACCTTGCCATTGCCGCCGCCGACTTCGTGACCGAGCAGGCCGCCCACCACCGCGCCGAGCCCGGTGCCGGCCAGCCGGTCGGAATCCCGGGGGGTCTTCGTCCGGGTGACCTGCTCGTCGTGACAGTCCTGCCGGGAGGTTCTAGTGCTCCGACTCATCGCCGTCGCGCTGATCACTTCCACACCGGGCTTGTCGAGCATCCGGTATCCCGCGACCGCCCCACCCGCCGTCACCGCGATCGCCCCGAAGACCGCGCCAGCAATTAACTTATTCATCTGTTTCAAGCCCCCGTGCCCTGTCGTTAAGCCAGGCGGATAGACCCGCCGTACGCAGGCAATGATATCGGCTACCCGCCAACTTTCTGCGCGGCACGTCTCGCCGCAGAAAGGCGTCGCTGTTGCCGGCGCCGAAGGAGCGTGGATTTCGGCCCGTCGCCGCGACGGATTCGCTATGCTCGGTTCGCATGGGGGAGGACGCGCACGTGAGCTTGATGACCATCGGTTACGAGGGAGTGGACATCCACACCTTCATCGTCTCTCTGACCTCGAACCGGGTCGCAGTATTGATCGATGTGCGTGAACTTCCCCTCAGCCGCAAGAAATACTTCTCCAAGTCTGCCCTCTGCGCTGCCATCCAAAGTGCGGGCATGGACTATCGCCACGTACCCGCGCTTGGCTGTCCGCGAAACATCCGCAAGGAATATCGGATCGACGGAAACTGGGAAAGATATCGACGGCGCTTCAATCGCTATTTGAAGACGCGGTCCGACGCGTTGCTCGATCTGCGCGATGCCGCCTCCGCCGGTCGGTGCTGCCTCATGTGCTTCGAGGCCGACCATCGATTTTGCCATCGATCGTTGCTCACCGAAGCACTTGACCGCCAGGGCAACATAGAGATCCGGCACCTCGCCCCCGCAGGGTGCGGCGAGCGAGGATCACACCCCGAGGACTCATGAGCCGCCTCAACCGAGCGTGAGCCCCACGTCAACGTTCCCACGCGTTGCATTCGAATAAGGACACACTTGATGCGCGGCGTCGACCAGTCGCTGCGCGTCGGCACGCTCCAATCCCGGAAGCGTGACCTTGAGGTCGGCCGTGATCCCAAAGCCGCCCGCCGAGCGCGGGCCGATGCCGACGGTCGCAGTCACCGTCGCGTCGTTGGGCACGCGCAGTTTCTGAGCGGGCGCGACCGCCTTCAAGGCGCCGATAAAGCAGGCGGCGTAACCCGCTGCGAACAACTGCTCCGGGTTGTTTCCCGCTCCCCCCGCGCCGCCCAGCTCCTTGGGCGTCGTCAATTTGAGGTTCAGGCTGCCATCGTCCGTCGTGACCTGGCCGTCGCGACCGCCGGTGGCGGACGCGGTGGTGTGATATTTGACATCGACTGACATCTTATTTTCCTCTCGTGGTTGGATTATCGATGGGCGCAGCGGCACGCCGGGCCACCCAATAGGTCGCGCCCTCGCTGCCGTAACGCTCTGCATGAAACACGCACGGATCGAGCTCGAAGGTACTTCCCGGTCGAAGATGCTGCGTGTGGGTCCCCACCGTCAGCCACATCTCGCCCCGCACCACGAGGGCCTTGGCCGCGAACTCGTGTTGATGAATGGCCAGCACGGTCAATGGCGGCCAGTGCCGCACCACGACTTCGTCGAAACCTTGCAGGCGATGCGCTGCCTCGTAGTCTCGAAAGCTCTGGTCCAGGGACATGGAGCCGAATCTGCTGCCGTCGATCATGAGTTTTGCCGTCTCGTCGTCGAGTTTCAGGCGTACATATTAGCGAAGTCATGACGCCGATCGATGTGATTGATTCTATGCGAGCGATTGAGGGCTTCTATGCGATGCTGCGTTGGCGCGCGATTCGCTTCGCGGTAGTTGGCTCAGAAGAAGAACTGCAGACCCGCGACCACGCGATGATCGACCGCGGATTCACCCGCCCGTCGCACGTCCGTGGCGGTGGCGCCGAACTTCCGCTCCCATACGAACCCGGCATACGGCGCGAAACTGCGCGTGAACTCATAACGCAGCCGCCACTCCAGCTGACCGTCACTGAGTCCGGCGCCGATCTGCCGGGCAGGATCTGCGCGTCCATACGCATTCACTTCGAGTTCCGGTTTCAAGACCAGCCGTTGCGTGAGGTACAGGTCGTATTCCACTTTCAGCCGGGCCGCGGTGCGACCGGCATCGCCCACGTAGCCCGTCGCTTCGACGTCGAACCAATAGGGCGAGATGCCTTGCACCCCGAACGCCAGCCACTGCCGGGAGGGTCCACCGCTGAAATCATCGCGCATCCCCACCTGCGTATCCCAGAACGGACGGACCGCATGGGCCCAGAGGGCCTCGATCTTCGAATCTGAGGTTCGCCCCCCCAGCCGCTGGCCTTCGCTCTTCATCCACAATTTGTCGAAGTCGCCGCCGTACCAGCCTTGCACGTCCCAGGCGCCGCCATTGCGATTGCCGCTCACGCCTTCGAGATTCTCGATGTCGATGAAGTGCTGGTTGTGCGCATCATCCATGTCCATGCCCGGCATCGGCGGCGGCTGATGCTGCTGACTCACCGCCGCGCGCTCGAGTGCGGGGTCGGGTGCATGTGTGCTCACGCCCGTGTCGGGCGTCTCCTGACCATGCGACTCCACGCCGAAAAAAAGTACCGACGCGGCGAGCAGCACCGCGAACGGCCGGCGGCTGCTGCGAGCCCGGCTCACGCGACGCTGCCTCACGCGACGACCACTTCGCGAAACATGCCGGCTTCCATGTGATACAGCAAATGACAGTGATATGCCCACTGTCCCGGGGCGTCCGCAGTCACGAGGTAGCTCAGCTGTTTTCCCGGCTGCACGACGAACGTGTGCTTGCGGACCAGCACGTCGCCGTCGGCCGCCTCCAGTTCTCCGAACATGCCGTGCAGGTGAATGGGGTGCGCCATCATGGTGTCGTTGCTCAACACGATGCGCAGTCGCTCGCCGCGATCGAAGTGCATGGGTTCTGCCTCGGAGTATTTCTTGCCGTCGAAACCCCAGATGAAACGCTGCATGCTGCCGGTCAGACGCAGCTGAATTTCGCGCGTCGCGGCGCGGTGGTCGAGGGTTCCACCGACGGTGCGCAGGTCGGCGTAGGTGAGCACGCGCCGACCGTTGCCCCGCAGCCGCGGCCCTGGATCGTCGAGACGGCGGTCGGGACTCATGACGCGCATGTCGTTGGCCGGCGAGCGGCTTGCCATGCCCTGCATCGGCGTCGCCATCGGCCGCATGCCGGGGGCGCCACCGCCCTGGTCCATGCCGGACATGCTGCCGCGGGGCATGTCCATGCCCGGCATGGGACCACCGGCCGCTGTCATGCCCATGTCCTCCATCGTGAGCCATGATTTCGGATCGAGTGCAGGCACCTCGCCGCGCATTCCCAACCGGGGTGCGAGCGTCGCGCACGCGTAACCACTGCGGTCCATCGACTGCGCGAAGATCGTGTAGGCACGCTCGTCCGCGGGTTCGACGATGACGTCGTAGGTCTCGGCGACGCCCATCCGGATCTCCTCCACCGTCACGGGTTCGACCCGCTGGCCGTCGGCGCTGACCACGGTCATCTTGAGTCCCGGAATGCGCACGTCGAAAAACGTGGACGACGAGCCGTTGATCAAGCGCAGGCGGACGCGTTCGCCGGCGCGGACGATGGCGGTCCAGTTGGCCGCCGGCGACGCGCCGTTGACGAGATAGGTATAGGTGGCGCCGGAGACATCGCCCAGGTCGGTGGGGTTCATGCGCATCTGGTTCCACATGCGCCGCTTCGACAGCGCCGCGCCGACGCCCCCCGCCCGGGCATCCTGCAGAAAGGCGCCCACGTCGGGCAGCTGGTAGTTGTAGTAATCGCTCATGCGTTTCAAGTTGGCATACACATGCTCCGGGTCTTGATCGGTCCAATCGGAGAGCAGCACCACATGATCCCGGTCTGCGCGGATGGGATCTTCCTGGGCGGGATCGATGATGATGGCGCCGTACAGCCCCGTCTGTTCCTGGAAGCGCGAATGGCTGTGATACCAATACGTGCCGCTCTGCCTGACCGCGAATCGGGCGGTGAACGTTTCCCCGGGCGCGATGCCCGGAAAACTGATCCCGGGAACGCCGTCCATCTGGAATGGCAGCAATACGCCGTGCCAGTGGATCGAACTCGTGGTTGGCAGCCGGTTGTGGACGCGCAGCGTGACGGTGGTGCCTTCGCGCCACCGCAACGTCGGCCCCGGTACCGACCCATTGATCGAGGTCGCGGTCTGCAGTCGGCCGGTGAACGACAGGGGACTGCTGCCGAGGGTCAGGTCGAACTCGGTGCCGCGCAACGTTTCGGGAGTGCGGGCGATGCCCGTGGCGGCGTCGGCCGCGTTGGCTTTGGCGGCAAACAGCGGGGACGACAGCAACCCGAGGGATGCGGCGCCGGTGGTCGCTCCCAGTCCTTGCACGAACCGGCGTCGGCTCAAACCGAGATTTTGATCAGCATTTTTCATGGCGAATCCTAGTGTCGAAGACAGTACAGAGGCCCGTTCAGGTTCCCGGCGGAGCCAGTGTGCCGAGCACGCTGACGGCTCCCAGCACCGACGCCGCGAGCGCGGTTTCGAGCAACAGACTCGAAGTCGCTCCCTCGAGGCCGGCGGTGGGAGCGATGCCTTGCACGGCCGCATGCAACGCCGGCGTGGTTCGGTACCGATGCAGCGCCGCGACCCCCACCATCGCGACGAACAAGGTCAGTTTCACGCCGAGCACCCGGCCGTAGAAGCTCGTCACGTCCTCGCGCCACTGCGCAGGATCGACGAGGAAATACACGTTGAGCATGCCGCTCGCGACCAGCACGGCCACCACCCCGGCACCCACACGCGAGAATGCCTGCAAGGCGGACGACAGCATTCGAATATCCTCGAAGTCGCCGGATCGCCTGGCCCGCAACGCCAGCAGGACCAGCGGCACGAGCGCGCCGCCCCAGATGCCGGCGGCGAACAGGTGCAGCAGGTCGGCCGCCAGATGCAGACCGGCGGTACGACCGATCTGTGTCGCGCCGTGACCGGTCCACGCGAGGCTGGTCGTGATCGCGCCACCCAGGATCGCCTGCACCCGCCACAAGGTCTCCAGCCGGGTGAGCGCGAAACAGACGCCCACCGACGCCAGCAGCAGCACGATCCGCACGCAGCAGGCGAAACCGAAGCGAGTCTCGGTCATTATCGTCCACAGCGCCGTAAGATCGACGGTCGCGGCAGATTCACCGCCCATGTCGCGTGTCTCGGCCATCAACCAGACCAGCGCCCCCGACAACGTGAGCAGCGCTGCGACCAAGACCAGGGGACGTTGCCAGGGCCCGCGGATCGAAACGGCGGCGCCCGAAACGCGTGCCGCATACAGAAAAAACAGCGGCGAACCCCACAGCACCGAGACGCCCGCATACTGCAACCACCGGGCGCCGATCAGCGCGGCATCGATTGTCACGCCACTATTGCACCGTGAAGCTGAAGCTGCCCTGGGTTTTATGCCCGTCGTCGGACACCGCGCTCCAGGTGACCTTGTAGAGCCCTGCCGCGAGCGGTGCGTTGGGCATGATGGACAGTGTCGCCGGGTCCGCAGACTCGTTCATCGCCATCGTGGCCACCGGCGTTCCGGCGTCCGTGGCGAGCTTGATGCTCGACAGCTTGGGCGTTACTTTTTCGTTGAAGTGGACCTGGATCAACTTCGGCGTGCTGACCGAGGAATCCGCGGACGGGGTGGTGCTCTCGACTTTCGCGTGTGCCGCCGCCAGCGACGCGTACGTGCTAAAAGTCATTGCGACGGCGGCAACCAGCGAAGCTCGGCAGACGTTGCGTGAAGAGGTCATGGAAATTTCTCCAAGGTGCATATCGGTGAGTGCCCGCGCGTGCGCCGGGTGTGTGATGTCTGGGTGTATACGCACCCTACTCGTCCACCCCTCTCCGAAGAACGATCCGGGAGGGCTGGCGTGGTCGGCTGCGTATTGATTCCAAGCAGTGGAGGTAACTCTGAATGATCGACGATGATCTGCGGCAGCTGAATGATCGACCTTTGGAACGCTCTCTCCAGTCGTTGGAGTCCGAGGTATGGTCGGGGCTCGCGCGTCGCGCCGAACAGCGTGCCGTCGCCAGGGGCCGGCTGTCTGTGCAAGGCGCCGTGATGGGCCTCGCCCTCGTGGTCAGCATCGCGATGGGGCTGCGCGCGACCCGGCAGGCGGAGCATCCGGCCGGGCCGGTGATGGCCTTCGGACTGGAACTGACCCCGTCGAGTCTGCTGCTCGGCAGCGCCCGGTGACGGCGCGATGAACGCCGCGCGAACGTCCGTCCTCGTCATCGTGCTGACCCTGCTGACCGCCGCACTCGGCGGCTGGGCCGGCGTGACCTACGGTCTGCGCCGGGCAGCGGCTCCCCGCCAGCTCGACCAGGTGTTGCACGAGGAGCTGAATTTATCGGCGGCTCAGAATGAGAAACTCGACACCCTCGAAGCGGATTTCGCCGGCCAGCGGGCGCGCTTCGAAGCGGCCATGCTGGCGGCGAACCGCGACATCGCCGCCGCGATCACCGTGCGCCACGCGTACGACGACCCGGCCCGCGACGCCATCGACCGCCTGCATCAGGCCATGATCGGACTGCAGCAGGCCACGGTGCAGCACGTGCTCGCCATGCGCGCCCTGCTGACCCCGGAGCAGCTCGATCGATTCGACCGGACCGTCAATCAGGCGTTGGTCGTCACCCCCCCGTGACATCCGCGGACGAGGGGCTGCCGGATGAGACACTCGCAGCGAGCGCACAACGGGGGGATCGTAAAGCCTTCGACGCGCTCGTGGCGCGGCACAAAGAACCCCTGTACCGGTTGTTGCGCCGGTATCTCGGCAACGCCGACGACGCCTACGACCTGCTCCAGGACACGCTGATTTCGGTATGGGAGAGCCTGCCGCGCTACGATCCCACACGCTCCTTTTTTGCCTGGACCCGCACGATCGCACTCAACAAATGCCGTGATTGGAGCCGACGACAGCGGTTTCGCCGCTGGTTCTCGCCCAGGTTCGCCGCCGAGCAGCCGCACTGGTCGCCCTCGCCCGCCGAATTGGTGGAGCAGACCGAGGTGCACGTTCGACAGGAATCACGGCTGCGCCGGCTCGACTCGGCGATCGCGGCACTGCCCGCGTCTTACAAGGAGCCGCTGCTGCTGACCAGCGTCGACGGTCTGTCCCAACAGGCCGCCGCCATGATCCTGAAAACCACCCCCAAGGCCGTCGAGATGCGCCTGCGGCGCGCACGCCTGCAACTCGCCCGGCTCCTGGAACCCGCCCGCGGAGAATAGTGCGCGCCGCTCGGCGACCGTTACAGTCCGCGGCGGACCCGCATCTTGAGAAATTTCGTCTCCAGGTACGCGTCGAGACCCTCCCGCCCGAGTTCGCGCCCGAAGCCGCTCATTTTCCAGCCACCGAAGGGCGCCTGCAGTTCCGAGGTGTCGTTGACGTTCAAGCCGATGGTGCCGAACTCCAATCGGTCCGCAATGCTCCAACCCAGCTCGAGGTTGTCGGTGTAGACGTACGCCGCAAGCCCGAACTTCAGGGCGTTGGCGATCGAAATCATCTCCTCGATCTTGGCAAAGGAGCGCACCGCCGCCAACGGTCCGAATGTCTCCTCGGTCATCGGCAGACTGTCGAGGGGGGCCTCGTCGATGAGGGTGGGGCGGAAGAAATGCCCGTTCTCGAGACCCTCGAGTATCGGCGCATGGCCGCCCGCCACCAGTTTGCCGCCCTTGGCGAGCGCGTCGGCTAGGTGTGTCTGGGTGCGCGTCACGACACTCTGATTCAGCACGGGTCCGTAAGCGACGCCCGGCGTCAGACCGTGACCGAGCACGATCGCGTCCGTCTGGGCCGCCAACGCATCGAGAAAGTGATGGTGGACATCCTGATGCACGAGGATGCGATTCACCGTGATGCAGATCTGGCCCATGTTCGAAAAGGAGCGGCGCAGCGCGGCGGATGCCGCCGCCTCGATGTCGGCATCCGGAAGGACGATGAAGGGAGCCTGCCCGCCCAGTTCGAGACTCAGGCGTTTGAGATTGCCCGCGGCGTTTCGAGCGATGTCCTGCCCTGCGCTGATCGAGGCCGTGGCCGAGATCATGGCGATCTGAAGATGCGCCGCCAGCGCCGCACCGACGTCGGGGCCGGTACCCGGCAGGTTGGCCAGCACTCCCGGCGGTATTCCTGCTTCATGAAAACACTCGACCACCTGCGCGATGGCGAACGGTGTCTCGTGCGGGGGTTTGATGATGATGGGACAGCCGGCCGCGAGCGCCGGCCCCACCTTCCAACAATACAGATCGACCGGGTAGTTCCACGGCACGATCCCGGCGGCCACGCCGACGGGATGATAGGAGACGATGTTCTTGATCCCCTGTGCGCCCGCCGGCCTCAGCGAGCCGCCGATGCGCTTGCCCTCCTCGGCGTAGAAGCGCAGCACCTGCACGCCGAAGCCGATCTCCTTCGCGCTGTCCGGTACGGGTTTGCCCTGCTCGGCCGTCAAGGTGCGGGCGATCGCGGCACTTCTGCTTTCGATGAGGTCGGCGGCTCGATGCAGGATCGCCGCACGCTCGGTGGCGTGCGTTGCCTCCCAGGAGGCGCGCGCTGCATGGGCAGCGCCGACGGCCCGATCGACGTCCTCGATACCCGCCAGCGCCGTTCGACCGATGCGTCGACCGGTGGCGGGGTCTTCGACCGTGAACCAGGCCTCGCGAGCCGGCGCGTGCCATTTGCCTGCGTAATACAGCGTCGTCTGCAGCTCGTGTGAGGAAAGGCTCATCGATTCGACAGCCGGCGCCACAGCTCGGCGTAGTTGCGGTCGTTTTGGGCATCGGCGGATGCCTTGTCGGAGGTGTTGGGGCTGACCATGATGTGCGGCGGTACGCCGCGCTCGCTGAGCTTGTGCACCGTCGCAGCATTGATCGCCTGTCCGATGGCGATGGCGATGCTGGTCGAGGTGGCGCCCACCCGGCCGTTGACGCCGTCCACCGACAGACCGGCGTCGCCCTTGGGAACGCCGGTGTCGATGACGATGTCGGCCAGTTCGAACAAGCGCTTCCCGCACGAATGCCGTGACGGCGTGCTGGAGGAATGCGGCAGGCTCGTGACGGCGATGACCTGCATCCCGGCGGCTTTGGCGCCCAGGGCAATGTCGATGTTGACCGCGTTCAGGCCGGAATGCGAAAAAATGAGCATCGCGTCCCCCGCCTTGCTCTGATGCGAACTCAAAATCGCCGTCCCGTATCCCTCTTGAGCGTGGATGAACCGGTATTGCCGTGCGCCCATGTCGCCCAGCACGCGGTGGAAGGAAATCATCGTGCTCTCGACGATCGGGCGAAATCCCACCGCGGTGCCCGTACGGGGGAACATTTCCATGGCCGCAAACGCGCCGTGCCCCGTGCCGAACGTGAACACCAGGCCGTCACCGGCGATGGCACGTGCGCAGACCTCGGCGGCCGCGTCGATGGCACCCGCCTGCTTGGCGAGCACGGCGCGCAGACGGCTCAAGAGCGAGTCGAAATACTCTTCGATGATGGACATGGGACCTCTTAGTCGATGTGGGTGCGAATGACGGCCTCGAGCGCCAGCTCGAACAGCTGTTGCTCCAACCTCGCCATCTCGTCGGTGTCGAGTTTTCGTTGCGTGACATTGTCGACCGTGGCGACGCACAGGCTGCCGGCCTTCACCTCGAGCGCGCCGGCGACCGTGAAGATGGCCGCGCTCTCCATGTCCATGACCATCACGCCCTGTTCCGTCATCGACTCCCGCAGCGCGCGTACCCGCTCGACCCCCTGCGACTCGAGCGCGAACATGTCGCGGTAGAACCCATCGAAGCTGGCGAAGCGTCCCTTGCGCGAGGGCCAGGGCGTCGCGGACAGGGTCTCTTCCAGAGCTTTCACCAACGCGACATCGGCCCGCGCCGGCTCGCCGGTGGCGCCGTACGACCTCGAGGTGCCGTCTTCACCGATGGCATCGAGGGCGATCAAGTAGTCCCCCAGCTCGACCGGCGGCAAGGCCATGGCGGTGCCGATCCTGAGAAACACTTTCGCGCCCAGATGCGCGAGTTCGTGCAGCACGATGGCGGCGATCGGCGCACCCATGCCGAACGCGGCAGCGGTCACCCGCGTGCCCTTGTAAGTCCCCGTGATGGTGCGCAGACCCCGGTTCTCGGCGATCCAATGCACGTCCGTCAGCAGCAGGGCGAGGCGGCTCACCCGCGCCGGATCACCGATCAGGATGACGCGCTGCGCCACCTCGGATTCGTCGCAACCAATATACCAAGCCTGTTTGCTCAACTCGTCCTCTCCCCCTTCGAATGCGCACCAGGTCTGCCACCGAGCAGCCCGTGGGCGGCGTCGATGCCCTGCTGTACGGCCCTCACGAGATCGGTCTCGCCGCTCGACAGCGCCGCGAGGGTCCCGCCCGCCAGAGTGTCGCCCGCTCCCGTGGTGTCAGGTGTCGTCAAGGGATCGACGCTGAGCGTGGTCACCACCCCCGCGCGACATACCTTCACCGAGCCGGCGCCCGCGGTCTGGATGATGGCCTGATGTGGCGGCCGCTCACCGGTGACCTCGTCGACCCAGGCGCGCTCTTTTCCATTACAGAAAATGAAATCGGCACGCCGCGCCAGCGCGTCACGCAAGGACGGCACGAAGGACACGGGGTCGTTCTTGGTGATCCAGGCGACCGTCGCCTCCGGGCGGATCAGCTCGAGGGCACGCAAGGAGGCGGCCGCCGGCCCCACGGTGATGCAAATGAGCTCCGCGGCTGCCACCAGCCGCTCTTGTTCGGCCGTCATCGCCGCACGGGCCGACATGCCGAAGTCGATGAGACAACCGCAGCTGCCGTCGGCTTGATACACCAGGAAGCACAGCGGCGTGGCCCCGTCCACGATGGAGACGATGCCCTCGACCCCGATGCCCTGGTCGCTGCAGCAGGCGCGATAGCGGGTCCCCATCTCGTCATCACCCACCCAGGTGATGAGTTCGGGCGCACCGCCGGCGCGGGCGACGGGCCCGGCGGCATAAAAATGGCAGCCGCCCGGCCGCGGCCAGGGATGATGATGCCGGTGGCGGATCGGCGTCGTCCAGTCCGCACGGAACTCGCCCTCCAGTTGAACGGCGTATTCGAGCGCGGCATAGCCCAAGAACACGGAGCGTTTCACGCGAGCGCCGCCAGGGCGTCATCCAGGGATACGGCCCATCCCATGTAGCGATCGATGTCTTCCAGCGAACTAGCCGCAAGGGCCGGCCGGTTCGAACTCGTGGCGTCCTTGACCAACAGGCACTTGTAGCCAAGGCCGAAGCCATCCTGGATGGTCGCCCGCACGCACACATTCGTCTTGACGCCCGCGACGACCAGCCGCTGAATTTCGTTCTCACGCAACGTCAAGTCGAGATCGGTTTGCATGAACGCGCTGAACCGCCGCTTGATCAGCAGAATCTCGTTGCCGCCGTCGGGCGGCGGACCGAAGCCTGCGAAAAACTCGGCATCGAATTCGCCGTGCATGCAATGGTCCGGCAGTTTGTGCGACTCGAAATCCGGCTGCGCCGGGCGGTGGCGGTCCGCCACATGCACGATCAGCGTGCCGCTCGCACGCGCGGCGCCCAGGAGAGCGTGCAGATTATCGACGATCGACGACGCGGCCGCGAAGTAATTGCCGCCGGTCGGGTGATAGAAGCTGTTCTGGACGTCGATGAGCACGAGTGCCGTTCCCCCCGTGACCCGCCACTCCTCGCTGCGCGGTAGGTTCATCGTCAACGGCGCTTCCGGGCCGAAAATTGATGCGGTGTCACGACGGCGGCGCGTCCCCGATGCCGGGTCAGCCGCGTCTCGTAGCTGTAGGAGTCGCCGACGTAGATCGACTCCATCAGTTCGAGAATCCTGCCCTCCGCGTCGAAGCCTTTGCGGTGGATCATCATCAACGCCGCCTGCGGCGCCACCCGCAACAGTTTCGCCTCCTGCACGGTCGCCGAGCGCGCACGCAGCACCTCTTCGGCATGATCGACCACCAGACCCGCCTCCTCCATGGACTGATAGAGCGAAAAATCGGGGGCGTGCAACAGCGCGCCGCCGCTGTCCTGCAGCGCCGGCAGCTTCTCCACCACGGCGTCCGGAATGACGCACAGGTGGATCGCCCAGGGCGTGCCGTCGACCAGACGCAGCCGTGACAGCTGGACGGCTCCGGAACTGCACCCGTATTGCTGCGCCTGCGCGCGCGTCAGGCGCGCTACGTTCAATATCTGGTGGGACGGCACGCGTCCCTGCTCTCTCACCGTCTTGGAAAAACTCGACAGGAACCCGGGCTGACGATGCAAGGACGGACGCGACACGTAGGTACCGTCGCCCTGACGCCGGTGCGCCAGACCCTCACGCAGGAGAATCTCGATGGCGCGGGTCACGGTACCGCGGCTCACGTTGTGCTCGCGGCACAGCTGCGGCTCGCTCGGCAGGAGGTCACCCGGCTGCCATTGCTTCGACAGGATGCCGTTGCGCAAGGTGTCCGCCAATTGAATGTAAAGGGGCCGGGAGATCGGACTGATCTGTCTCATGAGTTCCTCACCGCGATATGTGCAGTTGACTAGTCAACTCTACAGATGATACCAATACCCGGCCAGACACACCACCGAGAGGGATCCCGCAGATGAACAGGCTATCGAGCACGCACACGTTTTTCGTCCTGAAGCTCATGGCTTCCATCTCCTTGTCGTCGGTGGGACCGGCCGCCCTCGCCGCCGAGGACGGCGCATCGTCATCGAGCGATTCCACGGCGCTGCAGGAGATCATCGTCACCTCCCAGCACCGGGCCGAGCCCTTGAGCACGGTCGGTATCGCCATCGATGCGTTCAGCGGGGAGGGGCTGCGCGAGGCGGGCGCCGCCACGGTGCGCGACCTGGCCTTTTACGTGCCCAGCCTCATGATCAAGCTTCCCCAGGGCGAGAACTCCTATCCGGAGATCTCGCTGCGCGGCATGAGCGCGGACAATTTCGACGAGAGTTCACCGCAGGTCGTCGGGGTGTACGTCGACGGCATCTATCAGTCCTCGCCCCCGCTGCTCGGCTTTCAAATGTTCGATCAGCAACGCGTCGAGGTGTTGAAGGGCCCGCAGGGCACGCTGTACGGGCGCAACACGACGGCGGGCGCCATCGATTTCATTTCGAACCCGGCGAGCTTCACCTCCGGCGGCTACGTCGAGGGCGACTACGGCAATTTCAACTACACCAAGCTCGAAGGCGCCTACGGCGGTGCGATCACGGACGTCCTGGCCGGCCGCATCGCCGCCAAGGTGGTGCGCGAGTTCAGCGGACCGCAGGCGGATCCGAGCGGCGATGATCGCGGTCGCACCAATACGACGGCGGTGCGCGGGTCCCTGCTTTTCAAGCCCAACGACGATCTCGATGTCGCGCTGAGCGCTCACGTCGGGCTCGACCGGTCCGATTCCTGGCCGTATGTGCAGGTCGCGGCGCTGGTCCCGAAGGGTCAGCCCAACGCAGGGCAGCTATGTCCCCAGTTCCTGGCGGGTGACATCACCGGGGCCAACGCGAATTGCGTCGATTTCGCCGGGCGTCACAACGACACGGGCAACCCCTACAACAATCCCCGCAGTCTGTACGGAGACCATCACAACACCGAGTATGGTTTCGTGGCCGAGGTGAACTGGAACCTGAACGACGCGGTCAAGCTCACGTCGGTCTCGGGCTACGACCATCTGAACCGGCGCGAGGGGGATGACGAAGACGCGGGTACCGCCGTGCTCATCGACACCGTGCGCTCGAATCAGATCCAGCAGTACTCCGAGGAGCTGCGCCTGGCATCGCGCGATGCCGGGCCGCTGAACTGGATCGGCGGCGTGTACGGGTCGCGCGACACGCTCGGCGGCTACCCGATCTTCGTCTCGAACTTCACGGATTGGTTCGGCGCCTCCGAGGCGGACTATTCGACCCTGACCACCAAAACCGGCGCGGTTTTCGGCCAGATCGAGTACGCGCTCAACTCGCAGTTCAAAGTCATCGGTGGGTTGCGCGAGACCTGGGTGAAACGCAGTTTCGATTATGCGGAGGTCTACACCCCGACGGGCGGCGCCAGCACCACGCTGTTCTCCGGCCACAACACCCTGAGCCAGAGCGACTGGTCCGGGAAGATCGGGGTCAACTACACGCCCACCGGCGACGTGCTCATCTATGCCAGCGTGTCGCGCGGCTTCGACGCGGGCACCTTCAATGCCTATTACCTCGGCAGCCAGGCGGCGCTGGCGCCCACCAAGCAGGAGACGGTCATCAACTACGAGATCGGTCTCAAGGACCGGTTGACGCCGACGTTGCGCATGAACCTTGCGGTGTACTACAACAACTGGAACAACATCATTCTCACGGAGATCGAAGACCGCGCCGGCGTCAACGCACCGTATCTCACCAACGGCAAGGGCGCCGACATCGCGGGGGCGGAGGCGGAACTCACGTGGGAACCGATCCACGATCTCGAAATCAGCGGCGGCACCAGCTACACCTACGAGCGACTGCGGGATCTGCTGGAGCAGAACTTGTTCGGGCAGACCGTGGACCTCAAGGGCGGAAGACTCGCCAATTCACCCGAGGTCATGGCGAACGCCACGGTACGCTACGGCCGGACGGTGGCGGACGGCTACCGGCTCACCCCGCAACTCGACATGAAATACGAAAGCCGCTCGCAGCGAGATCTGTTGAATACGCCCATTCTGCAATCCCCCGCGCATACGCTGTTCAACGGTCGCCTGGCGTTGAACACCGACTCGAAGTGGGAGACCGCATTGTGGGTGCATAACCTGACCGACAAGCATTATGTCGCCGAAGCCTATCAAGTGGTCGGCGCGGGGATCGCGGGTCTGGTGTACAACGAACCACGAACCTACGGCATCAGCGCCACGAAGCACTTCTGATGTCGACACCGCGCACGCGACCCTACCCGGTATTCTCATCACCGACCGGGGGCGCGATGGCGCTCTACACGGCAGGCGGGCTGTTCTGGGCCTTCCTGCCCTTCTTCATCGGGTTGCAAACCGACAAGAGCGGCCTGACCGCCACTCAAGCCGGACTGTTCGGTTCGGCATACCTCGGCGGCTTCACGCTTGCGTCGCTGAGCGCCTTGTGGTGGACCGAACGGTTCAACTGGAAGGCGTGCGTCGTCGCCGGCATCACCGCCATCATCGCCGGCTTCTTCGCCCTGGGAAGCGTAGGGGCGTTTGCCGCAGACATGGCGAGCTGCCTGGTGATAGGACTTGCGATGGGATCATTTTGGGTCATCGCCTATCGCGTATTCGCCGCATCGCAGAACCCGGATCGAAGTTTCAGCGTCGCCATCGCCGTCTCGTACAGTCTCCTGGCGCTCATCACCTTCGTCATCGGCCACTACGTCGTGCCGGTGTCGGGATTGCGCGGCATGATGACCGTCATCGCGATTTTGGTGATCGCTTTCGGTGCGGTTGGGCTGCTCGTGCCATCGACGATCATTGCGGACGTCCGTGCCACGCATGCAGCACGCCAGCCCGTCGCGCCCGTGTTGACCGCCTTGATCGGTATATTTTTCTTCGGCCTTGCTTTCGCGGCCATCTGGACCTTCGCCGAGCGAATCGGGCTCGCGGCGGGACTCGACAAAGGGTCGGTCGGTGTCGTTCTCTCGTTCAATCTCCTGGTGACCGGCGTCGGTTCGCTGCTGGCCGCCGCCCTCGGCGGCCGCTTCGGCCGCTTCGCACCGTTGACGCTGGCCTGTCTGGTACTGGCGCTGAGCATGGTCGCCGTGACGCACATTTCGTCGCTGACCGTCTTCGCGCTCGCCATCGGCGGCCTCGGCCTCGGCGTCGGATTCGGCATGCCATTCCAGCTCGCGACCGTGTCGAGCCTCGATCGAAGCGGCCGGTTCGTGATCCTGATCACCGCCGCGCAAGGGCTCGGCACCGCCTTCGGCCCCCTCGCCGGCGGCATCGCGGTCGACCGTGCCGGAGCGCCGGGCGCCGGCTGGGTGGCGCTTGCGGCGCTGGCGGCCAGCTTCCTGGCGTTCGCCCGGCTGAGGGCGTTTTCCACCGCTGCGTGAGAATGCGGGCGCCGCACTGCCCGGCAAGGGCCTGCGGGTGGCGGGGCGCGCTCGGCCCGCCGCATGGATGATGCCGTGCGCTGCGTTGTCATCGATCCGTAACATATGCGTGGATGGTCCTGTAAGCCCGGTCTTACCTCCGTCGCCGGTTGCTCACAATCGAGGAGGGCAGTAGCTTCCACGCCTGCCTACTTACTTCGTCTGCACGGGATGCCTTGGTATGCTCAGCAACCTCGATCCGGCCTCGGCACTGGCCTTCGGTCTGTTGATTTTTGCGTTGATCATGGTCATCGCCTTCGAAACCACCAATGGTTTTCACGATGCCGCCAATGCCGTGGCCACCGTGATCTACACCAAGTCATTGGCACCGTCTCAGGCGGTGGTGCTGTCCGGCCTGTTGAACTTCGTCGGCGTCATGGTCGGCGGTATCGCGGTGGCCTACGCGCTGGTCGAATTATTGCCGGCCGAGGTGCTGTCCCCACCCGATGGAGGTCCGGCGGTTGCCATGTTGGTGTCGCTATTTTCCGCCGCCTTGTTCTGGAACATCGGCACGTGGTGGTTCGGTCTGCCCAACTCGAGCTCCCACTGTCTGATCGGTTCCTTGATCGGCGTGGCCGTCGGCAACGCGTTCGTGCGTTCGAGGAGCGTGGCCGACGGAGTGCATTGGGGTCAGCTCTGGAAGGTGCTGGAGTCACTGGCACTCTCGCCGCTGCTCGGTTTCGTCCTCGCGGGCGCGCTGTACTATCTCTGCCGGAAATTCCTGCACGACAAGCATCTGTATGAACCCGTGAAGGACAAACCGCCGATTTGGTGGATGCGCGGGATTTTGATCCTGACCTGCAGCGGGGTCAGTTTCGCGCACGGCACCAATGATGGACAGAAGAGCATCGGGCTGATCATGCTCACCATCATCGGTTTGTTCCCTGCGACCTACGCCCTGAATCCGGACGCGCACATGTCGGTCAAGGACGTGGCTGCGATCATGCGGGAAGCCGAGCCGTTGATCCGGGAGTACGGCGACGATCAGAAGGCGGCGGCTTTGGGATTGGCCGGGGACATAGAAGCGCAGGCGGCCGAGGGCGGCTCCGATCTGACTGCGGAACGACCCAGGCTCGAGGCAGGTCCGAACCAGCCCCACGCGAGTACGCGGGCGACGCTGCGGGACGATGTGTATCAGGTGATCTCACAGTTGAAGCATGTCGAGGAAAGTTCGGGAATCGACAAGGAGCAGAAAAAGCACGCGCAGGAACTCGCCAAACGGCTCGGCAAGCCCGTTGAATATGCGCCGTTGTGGGTGAGGCTGTTGAGCGCGGTCTGCCTGAGCATCGGCACGATGATCGGCTACAAGCGGATCGTGACCACGTTGGGCGAGCGGTTGGGCAGTGTGCACTTGACGCCGGCGCAGGGCGCCTCGGCGGAGCTGGTGTCGGCGGCATTGATCAGCATGGCCGGATTTACGGGTCTGCCGGTGAGCACGACCCACATCGTGACATCCGGTATCGCGGGCACCATGGTGACGTCGGGGGCGGGCCTGCAGTACAAGATGATTTCCCGGATCGTCATCGCCTGGGCGCTGACGCTGCCGGTGACGATCCTGATCGCCGGAACGCTCTACTACGTCCTGGCGAAACCCTCTTCCTGAGACGCTGCGGTGAGGCGCATCGGTCCGATGCCCGGGTCGGTGCGCCCGGGTCGGCCCGTCTCGACTTTACCGGCGAAGTGGCGCACGAATCGAGGCGCCTCGGCCAGCGTGACCAGAAGGTCGTACCAATGGTCGCTCGCGGCGAGCGGCCAGTGCTCACGCGCCTCGGTTCCCGGCCTCACGTGCACCGTCCTCGTCCGGGAACCATCAGCCGGGTAATGCTCGCCGAGCGCGACGGTCAGCACCTGCGGCAGGTCGCTCTCGTTGCGCAGCACGAGTTCCACGCCGCCGCCGGCAGACTGCTGCACGAGGAGCACCTCCACGCGCGGCGCCCCAGGAACGAGTGAGCCTGCAAAACGGCGCCACCAGCCGTTGGGACCACGCACCGTCAGATCGTAGGTCGCGAGCGGCCCGTCGTCATGCCACTGCTCGCTGACCAGCCGGTCACCTGCGCCGATGGTGTAATGCCAGGGCTCTTGCAGATCGAGATTGTCGTGCACACTGAGGACTGCGCCGACGACGCCTCGGTTCACCATGTCCATGCTCAGGCGCCGTTCCGGAGTCACGCGGGCGATCACGTCCAGGTCGTACGGCAAGGGTCGATGCGAGCGCTGGCCGGGCATTTGCGCGGTCGGCACCTGGATTCGTGGGATGCTGTTGGCGCTGCCCACCTGGGAGCGGGCGATGCGCGCGAGGAAATCGGCGGTCGACGGCAGGCGAGGTGACGCGGTGGTATGCGCGGAGAGGGAAAAATCCAAGGCGGAAGTAAGGTCGCCACACACGGCCCGGCGCCAGGCGCTGATGTTGGGCTCGCGCACGCCGAAACATCGTTCCATGAAGCGGATCACCGAGGTGTGATCGAACAGCTCTGAACAGACGTGCCCGCCCCGGCTCCAGGGCGAGACGACGATGGCGGGCGTGCGGATGCCCAGACCGATCGGATGCCTGCCGGATTCCAATACGTTGTCACCGGTATAGTCCTTCACCTCCCCGTCGAGCGGCACGGTGCTGCGGCCTCGATAGTCGCCCACCGGCGGCACCGGCTGCGGCTGGTGGTCGTAAAAGCCGCCCGCCTCGTCGTAATTCAGGATGAATACCGTCTGCGCGAACACCGCCGGGTTGTCGACCAGCACCTCGATCAACCGCGCACTCAAATGTTCGCCGCTGGCCGGCACCGCGTTGGGATGCTCGGACAAGTCGGCGGCGGGGACGATCCAGGATACCTGCGGCAGACGGCCACCCTCGACGTCGCGTCGAAACGCAGCAACCAGCTGGTCGCCGTCGGACCGGGTGCGATCGGGCTCCGACCTCGACTCGCTCACCCAGGAGCGGCCGCGGCGGTAGAGTTCCGAATCCTTGGCACAAGATCGGAAGGCCGGGAAGAACGACATGGTGTTGTCACCGAAATTGTCGTGCTCCTGGTAGACCTTCCAGCCGATGCCCGCCGCCTGCAACCGTTCGGCATACGTGGTCCAATGATAGGCACCGTGGCGCAGCCTGCGGTCCTCCGCCATGTCCGCACTCGGCGTGTCGTCCTCACCGTAGTTGCTCATCTCGGGCTCGCCGCCCACCGCGCCGCCGCCGTTGCACCCCGTGAACAGATGCATGCGATTCGGCTGCGTCTGCGTCATGGTCGAACAATGATAGGCATCGCAAATGGTGAACGCGTCCGCGAGCGCATAGTAGAACGGCAGGTCACCGGCGGCGTAGTGCAACATGCGGTTGTGCAGCTCGCCGCTGTGGCCCCAACGGTCGCAGCGGCCGCGGTTGAAAATGTGCAGATTTTCCTGATGTGACTGTTCGGCGCCGTCGACCGCGAACGAGCGTGTGGTCTTCGAGTCGCCGTGAAATGGCATCACGTACCCGTCTGCATGTTGTCGGGAGGGTTGCGCCCACACCGTCCGTCCGCCGGCCAGCCGCAACGGTCGTGGATCCCCAAAGCCGCGCACGCCGTTGAGCATGCCGAAATAGTGATCGAAGGAGCGGTTCTCCTGCATGAGGACCACGACGTGCTTCACGTCCTGGATCGAGCCGGCGGCGGAGCGGGCGGGAATGGCCATCGCCCTCTCGAGCAGGCCGGGGAGCAACGCCCCGGCGGCACCGGCCATGAACAGAAACTCTCGACGCGATGTCTTGGTCATACGCCTCTCCTGCCCACCTGTCTTCGGCCAGATGGGATGATATCGATGGTATAGACCAGATACCACACGCTTGTTACGCGTATGTTGCGCGGCTTTGCGGCGGCTTTTTCGGGCGGCTGGCCGGCGTTTGCCCGTACACTGCGGCACGGATGGACATGAAGCACGTATGGCAGCTCACGGAGCAGCGGCGGCATAGCGAAGCCCTGGCCGCGCTCGTCGAGCTCGCCCTCCAACTGCCGGAGAACCGCGACGTTCTCTACCTGCATGCGCTGAACTCGAGGCTCGTGAACCGCCCCACCGATGCCCTCGCGGTGTTGGACCGTCTCGAACGGCTGTATCCGCGCTACAGCATGCTGCACCGGGAACGCGGCCACTGTTACATCGCCCTGCGGGACATCGCAAAAGCCATCGATGCGTTGAGTCGCGGGGTGACGCTCAACCCGGCGCAGCCGGCGAGCTGGGGGATGTTGGAACGCCTTTACCGCATGAACGGCGACATGGCGGGCGCGGGCGCCGCGGCCCGGCAGCGGTCCGCGCTGAGCGCATTGCCTCCTGCGGTGGTGCAGGCCAGCAGCCTGTTCTCCGACGGAGATCTGGTGCCCGCGGAGACCCTCATCCGTGCCTACCTGCGCCAGGACTCCGACAATGTCGGAGCCCTACGCCTGCTGGCACGCATCTGCATGGGACGGGACGGGCTGAGCAACGCCGCAGCCCTGTTGCAGCGGGTCCTCGCGCTGGCGCCGGACTTTCACGCCGCGCGCCTCGACCACGCGATGGTGTTGCTTCGACAGAACGATTACCTGGCGTCACGGCAGGAAGCGCAGACGCTGCTTTCCCATGACCCCGACAACCGCGAATACCTCAAGCAGTATGGCGCCGCCTGTATCGGCCTCGGCGACCACGAACCCGTGATCGCATTGTACGAGAAATTATTGACCGGAATGCCGCCGTCGGGCCCGGAGGTCTCGGACCTGCGCCTGTGGCGGGCTAATGCTCTCAAGATCACCGGCCGGCATCGGGAGGCCGTGACGGACTACCGGGCCGCCCTCGCGGCACACCCGGGTTCAGGTGTGGCCTGGTTCAGCCTGGCCAACCTCAAAACCTATCGCTTTACCGACGACGACCTCGTGCGCATGCGGGCACTGGAATCCCACCCCGGCACGTCGAGTATCGACCGCTGCTATCTGTGCTTTGCGCTGGGAAAAGGGCTGGAAGACGCCGGCGACTATGCCGCCTCCTGGCGATATTACGCGCGCGGCAATGCGCTCAAGCGCGCCGGCAGCGGCTATCGGGGGGATGCTGCCGAAGCCGACGCCCGCCGGCTGCAACAGGCCTACACCGCGCGCTTCTTCGCGGCCCGCGCCGGCTGGGGCGCCGCGGATCCGGCACCCATCTTCATCGTGGGGCTGCCGCGCTCGGGCTCGACGCTCATCGAGCAGATCCTGGCGTCGCATTCGCAGATCGAGGCAACCCGGGAGCTGACCGAGATCGACCGCTACGCGACTGCGCTCGGCGGGGGCGGCGGGGGCAGCCTTACCGCGCAGGATGCCCGTCGGTTGGGTGAGCGCTTTTTGTCCGAGACCCGCGCCTATCGCGTTCAGGGTCGAGCGTTCTTCATTGACAAGATGCCGAACAACTTCTGGCACGTCGGCCTCATCCACCTGATGCTGCCGAACGCCAAGATCATCGATGCCCGCCGTGAGCCGATGGCCTGCTGCTTCGGCAACCTCAAACAGCTGTTTGGCGCCCACCGTCAGGAGTTCAGCTACGACATCGACGACATCGCGCGGTATTACCGCACCTACCTCGAACTCATGAGGCATTGGAATGCCGTATTGCCGGGACGCACCCTCACCGTGCAGCACGAGGACGTGGTGCGGAATCTCGAGGGCAGCGTGCGGCGCATTCTCGATTACTGCGGTCTGCCGTTCGAGCAGGCTTGTCTCGAGTTCTACGACACCCGGCGCAGCGTGCACAGCGCGAGCTCCGAGCAGGTACGCCAGCCGATCGCCCGCGAGACACTCGATCAGTGGCGCCATTACGAGCCCTGGCTGCAAGAACTCAGAGACAAGCTCGGCGAGGCGCTCGGCGCCTACAGGCTCTGAACTACCGGTGCGTCGGTCGGTCCGACTGGTATAGTCCAACCTCAAGGCAACTGGATCACCCCTCTTTGGCCACCGTCATCATCGACCATCTCTGCGAACTGTTCGAGCGCCACGGGTCGGAGCATTACGGCGAGAATGCCACGCAGCTCCAGCACGCCTTACAGACCGCAGAGCTCGCCCGTCGCGCGGGCTGTGCACCCGCGTTGATCGCGGCATCCCTCCTGCACGACATCGGCCAGTTGCTGGACGATGCCGGCAACGCGGCCGAAGCGCGGGGCGTCGACGCGCGGCACGAGATCAGCGGCGCACGGTTTCTTGCGGCCTATTTTCCCGCCGGCGTTTGCGAGCCCATCCGGCTGCACGTGACCGCCAAACGTTATCTATGTGCGGTCGAGCCCGCGTATCTCGAGACGTTGAGCCAAGCCTCCAGGCTGAGCCTGACCTTCCAGGGCGGCGTGCTGGCTCCCGCACAGATCCGGGCGTTCGAGGCGGAACCGCTGCATGCCGATGCCGTGACGCTGCGCCGTTTCGACGACGCGGGGAAACTGCCCGGCTGGTTCCCTCCTCCGCTTGCGTCCCATCGCGTCCTGCTCGAATCACTGCTGAACTGCGGCCCCGCACCGCGCAGGATGGTATTCGAACCTTAACCAACTTGTAACCTCGGTTCGAGAACATGGTCTATACCAGATAAAAACCGCTCAGCGGGAGGGATGGACATGTCGAATGAGAACCGTCGCTTGGGATTGTTGACTCCGCGGCGCAGCCTGCCTGCCGCGCAGCCGACGTTGCTTTCACTGCACGTGAAACGGGAATTGGGGCTGCTCAAGCTCGCTTCCCTGCCGCTCAAGCTTGCTGCCCTGCCATTCTTCGCCATCGGCAACGCGTTCGTGACCAACGCCGTGGCGCAGACCGCCCCCGATGCCGCACCGTCGATCCACGACGGCGCCGACCAGGGCCTCGAGGAGGTCGTCGTCAACGGCTACCTGAACTCGCTCGCCGAAGCGAACAAGGCGAAAAAGGATTCCAACATCGGCATCGATGTGATCATCGCGGAGGACATGGCGAAGTTTCCGGAGCTGAACCTCGCCGAGTCCATTCAACGGCTCCCGGGCGTGGCGATCACCCGCGAGGCGGGCGAGGGACGCGAAATATCCTTGCGCGGCCTGGGCCCGGACTTCAGCCGCGTCCAGCTGAACGACATGGAAGTGCTCGGCAACAACGACTCGGCCATGGACAGCCGGGGCCAGCGCTCGCGCGACCGCGCCTTCGACTTCAACCTGTTTGCCTCGGAGTTGTTCTCCAAGGTGGTGGTCGAGAAGACCTATCAGGCGATGCAGAACGAGGGGGGAATGGCCGGCACGGTGGGTTTGTTCACCGGCAAGCCGTTCAACTACGAGGAGGGTTGGAAAGGCGCTTTCTCGGCCAAGGGCGGCACCAACAGCTATACGTCGGATTTCCAGCCACGCGTGGCAGGGCTGCTCAGCTACAACTGGGACAATACGCTGGGGGCATTGGTCTCGGTGGCCTGGTCGCGGCGCAAGACCCAGGAACAGGGGGTCAACACCTATAACTACAACCACCCCAGCGCCGATGATCTGGCAGGCTACGTCGCCGAGGATCCCGGGCTGATCTCGAAGTTGACGCCGGCGCAGCAGGCCAAGTTCCTGTCCGGTGATCTGTATTTTCCCGACGGCAACCGGTTGTCGGTGTGGGACTCCGAACAGAAGCGGCTGGGGATCACCGCATCGGTGCAGTGGAAGCCGGCGGACAACCTGTTGTTGACGCTGGACGGTCTGCACGGTGAATACACGACGATGCGCGATGAATACCACCTCGCGACACGGCCGTTCAACGGCTCGGGGTCCGGCGCGTGGGACGTGGGCACCATCGGTCCGCCCGGCTGGCCGAACACCGTCAACTTGAACTCGACCATCAACAACTTGAGCTACGACAACACCAACTTCGTGAATTCCATCGATGTGTCGAACGCGACCTTCGGGTCCGAGCATCGTCGTGAGTTCAACGAGAACCACTTCAACATGCTGGAATTGACGGGCAAATGGGAGCTGAACGATCGCGTGACCGTAGACGGTCACGTGGGCGCGCAGACCTCGACCTACCACACGCCGTACGACGACAAGCTGTATCTGCGCGCGCAGGGCGCGTTTTCTTCGACCTATGCGGCCGACGGCAAATCGGCGAACAACGTCTATGCCTTCAACACCACCAACCCCGCCAATTACTTCATGGACGACTTCTACTTCCGTGGCTTCTACAACGACACCACGGAAAAGGAGGCGGTGCTGAATTTCAAGTACCAGATCACCGACGGCTACGACGTGCGTGCCGGCTATGCCTACCATCGATACTGGACGGCGGGCCAGAACTGGTTCGACGATGGCGATCAGAACGGCACCGACGATCCCACGTCGGCCTCGTACACGCGCGGCGCTCCGGTCGGGGCTTTCACCGGCTCGTTCTGCGAAAACAAGCAGGCTTGCTGGTTGACGGGCAACTACGGCAGTGCCTTCAAATACTTCGGCATCACGTTCCAGTCGCCGTCCTACTATCAGAACCAGGCGTATGACGTCGAGAACACCTTCGGCGTGACCGAGAACACCAACGATGCGTACCTGCAGTTCGACTGGGACAAACACATCGCGGGCAAGCGCTTCCGGGGCAACATCGGCGCCCGGTTCTATCACACCGACACGGAAGCCACCGGCTGGATCCAGGGCGACAACTATGCCTACGAGGGCACGCAGACGGTCAGTTCGAGCTATTCGGGCGTGCTGCCGGCGCTCAATGCGGTGTTGGAACTGTCGCCGGAAACGCTGTTGCGCTTCGCGGCGACGCAGAATCTCAACCGCCCGACGCTCTCCTCGCTGGCGGCCCAGGGCGGGGTGACCCGGAACGACGACGGCAGCTACAGCATCTCGTTCGGCAACCCAAAGTTGAAGCCGTTCAAGGACACGACCCTGGATCTCTCCGCCGAGTACTACTTCGGCAAGACGGGTCTGGTCTCGTTCGGCGTGTATCGGAAGGACATCAGCAACTTCATCGGCACCTTCGAGCAGCAGAACGTGCCTTTCAGCCAGACGGGGCTCGCGCTGACGTCGCAACTGACATCCATGTATCCGGACCTCACGGCGAATTCCACGGTCAAGGATTACACCTATCCCGTCAATGATGCGAAGGTGAAGCTCAGCGGCGCCGAACTGGCCGTGCAGACTCCTTTCTCGTTTCTGCCCGCACCGTTCGACAACCTGGGCGTTCTCGGCAACGTCGCCTACGTTCACGGCGACCAGCAGATAACGGGGTTGTCGAAGCTCACCGCCAATGCCACGCTATACTACGAGACCACGCGCTTCGGCGTGCGCAGCTCGCTGAGCCATCGTTCGAGCTATCAGACCCAGCCGCTGGACAGCAATCCGGAAGATGGCGTCGGCTACTTCGCCACCACGTACGTCGATGCCGCGGCGTTCGTCAACGTGCTGCCCGGTCTGCAGGTCACACTGGATGCGATCAACCTGACCAACGAGGCGGAAATCGAAAACTACAGTGCCTACCACCGCCTCTACAACAAGACTCAGAGTGGCACCACGTACCTGCTCGGCTTCATCTGGAAGCTCTGAACAGGGAACGCACGCCGATCACGGAGCCCGCGCTTGAAGCGGGCGGGACGCCGAAACAAGCCGGCCTCGAAGCCTGAGCCTAAGTCCGCGCCCCAGCGTGAGACCGGACCGCAGTATCTGATACTGCGGGACCAGATCGCACTGAGCATCGAGCTCGGCAAGATTCCGCCGGGCGCCCGGCTGCCGTCGGAGCGGCGGCTGCAGGCAGATACCGGCGCCGCGCGGGGCACGATTCGCGAAGCGCTGTTTCAGTTGCAGGCCGAGGGACTGATCTATCGTCGGGATCGCAGCGGCTGGTACGTGTCTCCGCCCGCGGTGACCTACGACCCGACACGCTGGCATGGCTTCATGACGTACGTGGCCGACCAGGGTCGCACACCGGGCACCGAGGTGTTGAGCAGGGAGCAGATTCCGGCCACGCCGGCTCTCGCGGACATCTTTCGCATCGCGCCGGGTACCCCCCTCTATGACATCTGCCGTCGCCGCTCGGTGGACGGCCGTGCGGTGCTGGTGGAGAGGATCTACGTCGATCCCGTGCTGGCACCGGGTCTCCTTCAGCAGGGCCTGGACGGCTCCATCACCCGGATATTGTCGTCGGTCTACGATCTGACCGTGGTGCGTAATCGGGTCGACATGCGCCCGTGTGCGTTGGTCAGGCAGACGGCGGACACGTTGGGCGTCAAGCCCGGCACTCCGGGGCTGCTCGTGGTGCGCACCAGCCTCGCCGCCGACGGCCGTGTCGTCGAGTACGACCAGGAGTACTGGCGCCACGACACCATTCGCATCCACGTCGACCTAAAGGTGGGTTGAGCCGCGGAGCGCGTGCAGGCGCTGCGCGCAGCAATCCAGGCCCGGCAGCACGGCTGCGATGGCGGCTTCGTCGCGACGCCATTTATCGGGTGCCGGCGGCGTGTGGGTCGAGCGTGACGGCGGCAGTGCACCGGCCGTCCGCGCCCGCAGTGCGTGGTCGAACGGCACGCCCACGAATTCGCACAGGCGCCGCACCGTCGCGGCAGGGTCGGCGAGGAACTCGTGGTAGCCGACGGGGGTCCATTCCTCGCGCGGCAGCCGCTGCAGATCGTCGAGCGCAATTTCATTGGCGGTGCGCCATTGTCGGGCCGCGATCGACGCCAACGACGCGCCGCGCAGCGACTGCCAGTCGGGCGGCAACAGCAATGACCAGGGGCCTTCCCAGACGGGCAGCGACGAATAGGTGATCCAGCCTCCGGATCGCCATGCCTCCATGATGCTGCCGAGGTTGCCGCACGGTTCACGCCAAAGAAAAATGAAACATGCGTCGGGAAACACCTGTTTCAAGAACGGGATCCGTAGCGCGTTCTTCGGCGTCTTCTCCAGCAGTCGCGCGCCCTCGGTCGGTGGTGCGGACCCGGGGCCGCGCAGCCGGGCCAGAGCGGCCTGGCGGATGAACGCGATCACGTCGGGCGCGGCCTGGGCCGCGGTGAGCCGGTTCGAATCGATGCCGGGCGCCCCCGGGCGCAGCGCCGCGACGTCCTCGACGAGCCAGTGTGCCTCACCGCCGAAGGAATTGAACGCCGGCGAACAGGCCAGCGTCTCGAACAGCAGCGTGCTGCCGGAGCGTGGCGCTCCCACGATGAACACCGGCCGCTCCAACCTGCGGTCTGCACCGGTCGTCACCCGCGCCGCAGTCTCGCCCGGCAGCAGATGCTTCAAGACGCGTGCCTCGAGCACGTGCAGCGCTCGAACGCCGTTGGTGCGCATGATGAGACCCTCGGCGAGCGGTTTCGCCGCCTCGTGCACGGCGCGGGCGAGGCGCGTGAACTCCGGCCGCCCTGCTCCCCCGGTACCGTGGCACGCGCACCCCTGCCGCCAGTCGTGGACGAAATTCTCCAGCAGCAGGCTGAGCCGCGCGGCCCGCTCGCGCATTTTCGCACTGTCGGCGAAGGCGGCGAGCTCCGCGCAGAAGTCGGCGAGCAGCAGCTGGACTTCGGCCGCGGGCATCACCGGCGAATGCGGATCGGCTTCGGTCATCGGCCGGGCATCGGCTGCGGGCTCCCAGACGAGGTGGCGCCGCCGTTCGCAGGGTACCGGGGGCCCTAGAACGCTCTGCCAAAAAGCGGCGGTGCCGGTGGTGTCCGCAACCAGATGGATGCGTTCCTGCACGGCGTCGTTCGTGACGCGATGACGGCGCCAGTTGTCGAATATCCACGCCTCGCCCACCGCCATGTGGACCGCTTCGCCGCCGCAATGAAACCGTACCTGCGGCCACGTGACCACCGGGATATGGACCCGCACCCGCGTGTGCCAGTGGTGGTTGATGTCGGCATGGTCGGGCACTTCTGCGCCGGGCGCCAGGCGCATCAGCTGGCAGCGGCTCCAGACCACACCGAGGCTCGCCAGGACCTGGCGTACGTAAGGCATCGCGGCCAGCCAGCGCGTGGGCAGCATCGGTCCCTGCAGCGAATCGGTGGCCACGCCCTGCGGGCAGATGAGCTGCGCGGCCGTGTTGCCGGGCAGACGGTCGGGATGCGCCCCCCACGCTGCGGGCGGCAGCGCGGCGACCTCCGTTTGCAGGCGGTCTGCATCGACTCGTATCGGGAGCTGAAAGAACGGGCGAGGTAGTCGCATGGTCGCCTAGTGTGCAGCGGGCGCGTGTCAGATTTATGGTGGTCGCGATGCCTCCGGGAGGGCCGTGTATCATGTCGACAAACAAACGGCGCGCGACCCTGCGGGCCCGGGAATCCGCTTGAAACCAGAACTCGAGAAATCGACCGTGTACTACGACGGGTCCTGTCCGTTGTGTCGGGCGGAGATTCGCTACTACCGTGGCAAGGACCGGGCCGACGCCCTCTGTTTCGTCGACGTGTCCGAGGTCGCAGCGGCGACCCCGGAAGGGGTCACCCGCGAACGGACGATGCAACGCTTTCACGTTCGCACGGGCGATGGGCGGGTGCTCTCGGGCGCCGCGGCCTTCGTCGAGGTGTGGTCGCGCCTGCCGCGCTGGCGCTGGGCGGCACGCGCAGCCTCCCTGCCTGGCGCGTTGCCGGTACTGGAACTCGGTTACCGCCTGTTCCTGCCGATCCGGCCGTTCCTCTCACGTCTGGCCGGACGACTCCAACGGCTGCGCGCCTGATGCGGATCGGGATCGTCGGCGCGGGCATGGCGGGACTTGCGTGCGCTGAGGGATTGGCGAACCAAGGGCATGACGTCGTGTTGTTCGACAAGGGGCGCGGACCGGGGGGCCGCATGTCCACGCGTCGCATCGCGACTGCCGCGGGCGAAGCGTGTTTCGATCATGGCGCGCAATACTTCACGGCCCGCAACACCGCGTTCCGACACCGGGTCGACGGCTGGATGGCCGAAGGCGCGGTGGCCCCCTGGCCGTCGGCCGGGAACGATGCCTATGTGGGCGTTCCCGCGATGAACGCGCCCATACGGCGGATGGCGGGCCGACATCAGGCCCGTTGGGCTACCCGGGTCGAACGCATCGAAGCTCTCGCGGGTGGCACGCGGCTCGTCCTCGAACGCGCTGAGACCCTCGAGGTGGACGTGGCCATCATCGCCACGCCCGCCGAGCAGGCGGGCGATCTTCTCGACTCCATCGCGCCCGACCTTGCGGCGCGCGCCCGTGCAGTGCCGAGCGAACCGTGTTGGACGTCGCTGCTGGCCTTCGCGGAACCGGTGGACGTCGCGACGAACTGCTGGCGCGGGGCACAGAGGCACGGGGCACAGGTCATCGGCTGGGCGGCCCGCAACAACTCCAAGCCCGGACGCAGCGGCCCGGAGAGCTGGGTCGTGCAGGCGGGTCCCGAGTGGTCGCGGGCTCATCTGGAAGCCGATGCGGAATGGGTTGGCGCCACCCTCGAACACGCGCTTGCGAACCTGCTCGGCGTCGTACTGCCTCGCCCCGTGGTACGGACCAGCCACCGATGGCGTTTCGCCCGCTGCGGGGCAGAGGGTTCAACGGCGATCTTCGATCGCGAGCGTCGTCTCGGTGTTTGTGGCGACTGGCTGATCGGCCCGCGCGTCGAAGCCGCCTGGCTGTCCGGCGCGGCGCTCGCCGCGCGCATCAACGGCGACCGAGGCGGCGAGCACGCACCGGCGCGTGGGCTTGTGTGAACCACCGGCTTACCTGAACATGAAAAGACTCGAAAAGGGGAAACGAATGCGCAAAGCCATGGTTTTTTTCAGTGCATTGTTGGTCGCAAATCATGTCATGGCCCAGGACCCGCCCGATCTGCCGGGGGCGAAAGACAGTCCCTTGATCAGCCGGTATGCGGGATCATCACTCGTGGCGTTTGCCGACATCAACTACGACCAGGCGACCTTTCCCCTGACCAACGAGGTCGACGGCAAGCATTTCGTCAAAGGTCAGACCGTCGAGGGCAAGATCACCCAGCTGGCATATCTCGCGCCGGCCGGAAAGACGGTACTGGAGGTCGCGCGTAATTATCGGCAGGCGCTGACCAAGGCCGGCCTGACCGTCCAGTTCGCCTGTGAGAAGGAAGGCTGTGGGTCCTCGCGCATTCAAGAGCCGTTCATCGACGGTGCCCGCGACCTGAAGCAGATGCAAAGCTATGGCGGATACTCGGACGTGGGATTTTTGGTGCTGAACACCAGCAACTCGCCCTTTTATTTTTGGGGCGTGCTGCAGATCGACGGTCGACCGGTGTACGTCAGCGTGTTTATTTCCAAATTGGACGCCACGCAGGACAGCCCTCTCAATGGCCGGGCGGGGACCTTCATCGAAATCGTCGAGCCGAAAGCCATGGAGACCGACAAAGTCACGGTGGATGCGAATGCAATCCGTGACGGCGTCAAGACGTCGGGGAAAATCGCGCTCTACGGCATCTTTTTCGATACCGGCAATGCCGACATCAAGCCGACATCGAAAGACCAGCTTGCCGAAATCGGCAAGTTCCTCCAATCGGACAAGACGCTCAAAGTCATCGTGGTGGGACATACCGACAACACGGGCAGCATCGAGGGCAACCAATCGCTGTCGCAACAGCGGGCCAGCGCCGTCGCCGCGGCGCTGGTGAAGGATTTTCAGATTGCACCGGCACGCATTCTTGCCAGGGGTGTCGGCAACCTCTGTCCGGTCGCGAGCAATGGTTCGGAAGACGGACGGGCGAGAAATCGCCGCGTAGAGCTCGTGCAACAGTAGCCGTCAACCAGGGAATTACGCCTGCACGATTCATGACCACACCTCCTGACGACGCGTCGGCACTCGGCGCCTCGGTCGTGGCCGGGGGTGTCTATTTTCGCGTCTGGGCGCCGGATCGCTGCACCGTCGAGGTGGAATTCGACGGTGGCGGCGCGGCGATGCTGTCCCTTGTGCACGAAGGCGATGGCTACTTTGCCGGCGTCAGCGCCGAAGCGCGGCCAGACGATGTGTATCGCTTCCGGTTGGACGGTACCGAGAGTCATCCCGATCCTTATTCGAGGTTCCAACCGCACGGTCCACACGGCCCCTCGATGATCGTGGACCCCACCCGCCACCAATGGCGGGATGACGACTGGCGCGGACTCGATCCGGCGCGGCAGGTCATCTATGAGCTGCATATCGGCACGTTCACCGATGCCGGTACCTATGCGGCGGCCGCAGGACATTTGGAGTCGCTGCGGGACCTCGGTATCACCTGCATCGAGTTGATGCCGGTCAACGAATTCGTCGGTCGCTTCGGCTGGGGGTATGACGGGGTCAACTGGTTCGCGCCGTTTCATCATTATGGTGATCCGGAAGACCTGCGCGCGTTCGTCGATCGCGCGCACGGAGTCGGCCTCGGCGTGATTCTCGACGTGGTCTACAATCACTTCGGCCATGACGGCAACTATCTCGCCCGGTTCGGCACCAATTACCTCACCGACAAGGTACAAAACCCGTGGGGAAGCGCGCCCAACTACGCCTGTCCCGCGATGCGCCGCCTTGCCATCGACAATGCAACCCGTTGGATTCGGGAGTTTCACTTCGACGGCCTGCGGCTCGATGCCATCCAGAACGTCCACGATCCCGAGGCCCCCTCGCTGCTCGCGTCCCTGGTGAGCGAGGCGCGGGCCGCGGCGGGCGCCCGGCGCATCGTCATCGCTGCGGAGGACTATCTGCAACGCACCCCGCTCGTGGGTCCGGCAGATCGGGGCGGCGCGGACATCGATTACCTGTGGAACGATGATTTCCATCATGCCTGCCGCGCGGCGCTGACCGGCAACCATCATGGATTTTTCAAGAACTACCGCGGCTCGGCACAGGAGATCCTGTCGAGTTTGAAACATGGATTTTTGTTTCAAGGCCAGTACGATGCCTGGGGCAGGACGAACCGGGGACATGCGGTGCGGGACGAACCCCTGCACTCGTTCGTGAGCTTCACCCAAAATCACGATGCCGTCGCCAATACGCTGCAGGGCCGGCGTCTGCACGCCATCGTCAGCCCCGGCAAATACCGGGCACTGACGGCCGTGCTGTTGCTCGGTCCGCAGACGCCGCTGATTTTCATGGGTCAGGAGTTCGGCGCCGCCACGCCCTTCGCCTACTTCGCCGACTACCCCACGGAACCGACGTCGCTCTGGAACGGCCGCAAACACGAGGCCGGTCAGTCTCTTCAATATCGTGACCCCGACGCGTTGGCGCTCATCTTGAACCCCTGCGCCCCGGACACCGCGCGCGCGTCCACGTTGGTGGAGGCGGAGCGGCACGCGAATCAGCCGACGATCTCGCTGTATGCAGATCTCATCGCGCTGCGGCGACGATTCGAATCACGGCTCACGTCCCGGGATGTCGATGGCGCCGTGCTGACGGAAAACGCATTCGTGTTCCGTTGGTTCGACGATCACGCCGGCGACCGGCTGTTGTTGGTCAATCTAGGACCCCAGATCGACTTGCGCGCGTGGGCGGAGCCGCTGCTCGCACCGCCGCCCGGGCGGCACTGGCAACAGCTATGGTCGAGCGACTCGCCGAAATACGGGGGTATGGGGGCGATCGGGGCTCAAACCCCGGAAGGGTGGCAGTGCTCGTCAGACTGCGCCTGTCTCTTGGCAAGCAGTGCGTGAGGCTATGGCACGCCCCCGTGCAAGACACCTGACTGGTACCGTGCCAGGTATTACCGTAAAGTGATGCGAAATCCGATAATTAAAGCTGATACGCGCTGACCGTTTTAGCATTGGACACACGGTGGCTGGTTGGCTCAAATCGACGCTTAAGATCGGACCGTGCGGCAGCGGTGTGCCGCACGCGAACAAGAATTGATAAAAAAGTCATTAAGTAATACGGAGTTGGTCACATGCAGATTCCAATGGTTCCTCGCGGGGTGGTCGCGGGTTTAAGTTTCGTGTGTTTGATGACGACGCAGGTCGGGCGCGTCGAGGCCGCCGGGGAAGCGCCTGGTACGGACTCCGCCAACAGTTTGAACGAGATCATCGTCACCGCCACCAAGCGGGTCGAGAGCATCCAAACCGTGCCATTGACCGTGTCGGTGGTGTCGCAGGACATGCTGCAGTCGCAAAATCTCGCCGATACCTCCGATCTGAAACGTCTCGTCCCGGATCTTCAGTTCGTGCACGGTGTGACGCCGGGGGGCGACTTTTTCGGCATCCGCGGCATCTCGACGTTTGCCACCGGCCAGGGCTTGGAGCAATCCGCGGGTGTCGCGTTCGACGGGGTGCCGTTGGGACGTAACGTGGGATCGCTCGCCGATCTCGTCGACATCCAACGAGTCGAGGTGCTGAAGGGGCCGCAGGGAATGCTGTTCGGCAAGAACGCCTCGGCGGGGCTTCTGAACATCGTCAGCAACGGGCCGGAGCTGGGAAAAACCGAAACTATTCTGCGGGCCTCGTTCGGCTCGCTGAATCTTCGCCAGTATTCGGCCACGGTGAATCTGCCGGTGACCGAGGATTCTGCGTTGCGCTTGAGCGCCTGGAAGTTCGAGCACGACGGGCCGGTGCATCTGGTCACCACCGGGCAGGACCTGAACGACAAGAACAGCGAAGGCGCGCGGCTGAAGTATCGATGGCAGGCTACCGATGATCTGGACCTGAATTTCACCGGCGAATGGAACAGTCACGACGAGAACGGCCAGGGCTACACCCTGCGCTTCTTCGATCCGGGCAACTTCACGCCCCGCAATGGCGGTGCGGCGGTCGAAGCGTACGAACTGGCCCACGGCACCGTGCCCTCGGACCACAACCTCTATGCGCGCGGGCCGGACATTCCCTATTTCGACAAGGGCCATACCGGCGCCTACACCGGTCAGGGGGACTATTCGCTCGGCAACGGCACGCTGTCCGCCATCGTTTCCTACCGCACGATCTACAGCGGCGATGAATACCTGAACGATGCCACCGACAGTGTGTACAACACCTACTTCCAGAACGAAGTCACGGTGAATTACGATCAATTGTCGGAAGAGCTCCGCTACGCCTCTCCGGTATCGGAGCGGTTGCGCTACGTGGTGGGCTTGTTCAATTTTCGGATGAAACTGCGCAGCGACACCGCATTCGGTCTCACGCCGGTGCCGGGACTGCCGGTCAACGACAATGCGGAAACCGACCTGACCAACCGCAACTACGCGGGCTTCGGCGAGGCAACCTTCGACATCACGTCGCAGCTGCATCTGATCGCAGGCCTGCGGCGTTCGACCGACAGTCTGGACGCCTCCTACGACCGCACCGTGCTGTCGGTTCCGAACCTCATCACGTCGCCGGGGGGTCCGTTCGCCCCGCTGACGGCGAGCACCTCGACCACGTACCACGACCTGTCCTGGCGGACGGGCCTGCAGTACCAGTTCATTCCCGAGGCGATGTTGTACTTCACGGTGTCGCGGGGCTACAAGGGTCCGGGCATTTCCTACGGCATCGGCAGCTCCGCCGCGCAGCTGGCGGCCACCAACAACGGCATTGTCAAGCCCGAAATTGCGCACAACTTCGAACTGGGCTTGAAGACCCAGTGGCTCGACCGTCGCCTGACGGTCAACGTCGCGCTGTACAACGAAATCTTCGATGATTTCCAGACCTCGGTCTTCGTTCCCTCTCTGAATACCTTCCAGACTCAGAATGCGGGGCAGGCCAAGACCACCGGTGTGGACCTGGACGCCAGCTGGCTGATCACCCACGACGTCAGCGTCACGGCCAACGTGACTTACGACAACGCGCGCTATACCGATTTCAAGAATGCGCAGTGCTACGGCGCGGCGGGGACGCAAACCGTGGCGGAAGGATGCGTGAACTCGCAGCAAAACCTGGACGGCCATCGACTGGCGAACACGCCGGTGGCGACCGGCAACCTGTCGGCACGCTACGAACATCCGCTCAGCGACATCTGGAGCGGTTTCCTGCTCGCCAACTACAGCTATCGCAGCGGCGTGGTGTTCAGCACGATCGGCGACCCGCTGACCGCACAAGGAGGTTACGGTCTCGTCAACCTGACCGCGGGAGTCAACACGGCGGACAACAAGTGGGGCGTCTCGGTCTACGGCAAGAACGTCTTCAACAAGCATTATGTCGATTACATCAGCTACGACCCGACCGTCACCCGCTACTTCAACGACATCGGCTACGACGATCTGCGCAACTACGGCATCGCGCTGACCGCGCGCTTCTAAAAGCACCCGGTCGAGTTTGCGGGGCAGCGTCAGCGTCGGCGCTGTCCCTTTTGCGCTCTGGGTGTGGGACCATCGCGATCATGAAAATGATCTGCGAAAGACCCCAGGCTGGACACACGATCCGACGTCTTGCCGCACCCTTCGCGCTTGCCGGCCTGACGTTTGCGGCATCGTTACCCGTGACGCCGGCACAGGCCGAGACGCTCGCGATCACGCATGTCGCGGTCATCGATGCCACCGGGGCACCGCAGCAGCGGGATATGACGGTCGTCGTCCGGGACGGGCGCATCGCCGAGCTGGGGCCGAGCACGACCGTCCGCGTGCCCGCGGATGCCAGGACCGTGGAGGGTTCCGGCAAGTATCTGATCCCGGGGCTCTGGGACATGCACGTACACACGGTGTTCGGCAACTGGCTTCCCCGCGACGAGAACGTGACGCTGCCGCTGTTCGTCGCGAACGGGGTCACCGGCGTGCGCGACATGGGGAGCGATCTCGACGTGGTGAAGCAGTGGCGCGCCTCGATCGCCGCCGGACGGCTGCTGGGGCCGCACATGGTGATCGCGGGGCCCATGCTGGACGGCCCCGTACCGCGCTTCCCGAGTTCTGCGCCCGTGGCGAATGCGGCGGACGCCCGCCGGACCGTCGATGAGCTCGAGCGCCGCGGCGTCGATTTCATCAAGATTCAGTCGTTGATCCCGCGCGACGGTTATTTTGCGGCGGCTGACGAGGCGAAAAAACTCGGGATCGTGTTCGTCGGGCACGTGCCGGATGCAGTGCGCGCATCGGAAGCGTCCAACGCCGGGCAGAAGAGCATCGAGCACTTCACCGGCATCTTCGAAGGCAGCACGGCCATCGAGGATCAACTCATCAACGGCCCGAAGAGCCTCGGACTCAACGTCAAGAACTACGATCCGGCGCGCGCCGGCGCCCTGATCGCGCTGATGGCGAAGAATCAGACCTGGCAGGTGCCGACCCTCGTCTGGGAGCGTGGTCAGTGGCTGGTGGACGACATCGACCTCACCCACGATCCGCTCATTGAATATGCGCCCTCGTCGTGGAAGGATCACACCTGGCCCAGGTTCGTCGGGGACATCGAGAAGGACATGGATACCGACCCGCTGCCGGTACGTAAACAGTTCGTGCAGATGGAGCTGGACATGACGCTCGCCATGTTTCGCGCCGGGGTGCCTTTCATGGCGGGCACCGACACGGCGGCGGGCGTGCACATCTTTCCGGGCTTCAGCCTGCACCAGGAACTGGTGCTGTTCCAGCGGGCGGGCTTGACGCCGATGCAGGCACTGCAGACGGCGACCCTCAATCCGGCCAGGTTCCTGGGCCGCACCGCCGACCTCGGCACCGTCGAGCAGGGCAAGCTCGCCGATCTCGTGTTGCTCGATGCCGACCCGCTCGCGGATATCGCCAACACGCAAAAGATCCGAGGAGTGATACTCGCGGGGCGCTATTTCGACCGTGCCGCGCTCGATCGGATGTTACGCGGCGTGGCCAGGGCTGCCGCGGCCGAGCCTGTGCCGGCGCAACGAGGAGATAGCCTATGACCAGACGAGCACCTCGCCCCGCGCGGACGACACGGGCCAGACGCACGCAGGGGTTGTCGCGGTGGATGGCGGCGCTCGGCCTCGGCGCCGCAGCCGTGGTGGGCGCCAAACCCGTCAGCGTGGCAGAGTTGCTCGCCGGCGCGCCGCCCGCGGACTGGCGCGTGCCGGATCCGGCCGACACCCTGTACCTCGAGCTGCCACAGGGCCGCGTCGTGATCGAGCTCGCGACCGGGGTCGTGCCGCAGCATGCGGCGAACCTCAAGTTGCTCGCCGCCGCGCATTACTTCGACGGTCTCGCCGTCATCCGGGCCCAGGACAACTACGTGGTGCAGTGGGACGACGAAAGTCACCGCCGTCCGCTGCCGGCCGGCGTGCGTCCCGCGGTCGAATTCACCGCCGTCACGTCCGCCGCAGCGCGCTTCGAGCCGTTGCCGGATCGCGACCTGTACGCCCCGCAAGTCGGCTTCCTGGACGGCTTCCCGGCGGCGCGCGATCCGCGCACGCACGAGGTGTGGCTCGCCCATTGTTACGGCATGGTGGGCGCGGGCCGCGACGATCCGGCCGAGAGCACCGGCGCGGAGCTGTATGCGGTGATCGGCAACGCACCGCGCCAGCTAGACCGCAACGTCGCGCTGGTGGGGCGCGTCTTACAGGGCATCGAGCTGCTCTCGACGCTGTCGCGCGGCAGCGGCGAGATGGGCTTCTATGTCGCCTCGGAAGCGACGACCCCCATCAAGTCGATCCGGCTCGCGTCGGACGTGCCCGAGTCCGAACGCACTCACCTCGAGGTGCTGCGCACCGGCAGCGCCACGTTCCGCTCAGTGCTCGCGCAGCGGCGCGACCGGCACGAAGCCTGGTTCAAGCACAACCCGGGCGCCATCGACCTGTGCAACGTGCCGCTGCCCGTGCGTCCCCAGGTGCCGGCACCTGCGCCGGCGCCGCACTAGGTTCCGCCGAAGCGATAGTTCAAGTCGACGCCCACGGTGCGCGGCTGGGACACCGCCACCCGGTTGAAGGTCGACAGGTTCACCGCGGCCTGGGTGACGTCGCTGAGCAGCGCCCGTTTGTCCGTCACGTTGTTCAGAAACACGGTGGCGGACCAGCGTCCCCCATCCAACCCGGCACGCACGTTGGTCAGATCGTAGGCCGGCAGCACGTTGATGGAATAGGTCTCATCCGTACGGCTGCCCACGTAGGTGTTGTCGGCACGTGCCACCAGCGCGAGTTGGTCCGCGAACCGGTGCCGATAGGCGATCGACGTGGATGAGGTCCAATGCGGCACGTCCTGGATGGCCGTCCCCGGGTCGAACCCCGCGTTGATGAGCGTGGAGCTCACCAGCGCCGCATGCGCATAGCCTACATTGCCCGACACCGTGACCTCGGGCACCACGATGGCCTGGATCTCGAGTTCACCGCCGCGCACGTGCGCGTCACCCGCGTTGGCCGTGTACACGTAGCCGCAGGACGAGAGCGCGTTGGTTTGCTGCACGCCGCTCCATTTCTCGAAATACAACGATCCGTTCACGGTCACGCGATTGTCGGCGAGTCGTAGCTTCTCGCCCACCTCGTAGCTCCAGATGTTGTCCGATTTGAACGCGGTCGGACCGTTGACGAACCCGCTGCTGCCGTACTCCTGCTGCAACTGCGCTTCACAGGCAAGAGGCCCGGTCGTGGGCACGGGTCCGGTGCCGCCGCCGGGACGGAAGCCCTTTGCCGCGGTGGCGTACACCATCAGATCGGGCGAGAACCGGTAGGACATCGAGGCCTTGGGCGTCACCCCCTGATCCTTCTCCGAGGTGGTGGTCAGCACGCTGTCCGTCAGCGCACCGTATTGGTTGAGGCTCACGGGCGCGTTGTACCGGTAACGACGCGCGCCGAGGGTGACCGCCCACGGATCCGTGATGTTGTAGGTGATCTCGCCGAACACCGACTGCTGGTAGATCGGCATCGGGCTGAAATAACTGAACAGGTTGTTGGAGCCGTACACGGCCGCGCCGTTCTGCGACGGAAATACGATGTTCCAGGACGAGTGGAAGTCCTCGTAGTAATAGCCGGCCAGCCACTTGAACGGCCCGTCGCCCACCGAGGAGAGGCGCAGCTCCTCGGTGAGCTGGTGCGAGGGGTTGTATTCGATCGCTGCGGCGGCGCCGAGACCCCCTTGAGCCGGGGTGTAACCGGTGAGCCCGAGTCCGGTGGTCCAAGACTCCGCAGTGTCCTGGGTCAGGGGCTCGCTCCGCGTCCAATACGACGTGATGGAGGTCAGCTGCAGGAGCGGCAGCGCATAGGTGACGTTGAGCGAATAGAGTTTGAACTCGTCGCGATAGCTCTCCGAGGTGTCGAACGGCTGGTAATGCGCATCGGTGCCCGGCACGCTGTCGATGTCCGGCAGACCGCCCGACTGCATCTTCTGATAGAAGAAAGACGGCGTGATGCTCAAACCGTCGAGGGGTTTGACCAGGGCGCTGACCCGCACGCTGGTGCGCTCGACGTCGTTCACGTCGTGATGATCGGCCGCCACAGGTGCGGCCAGCACGTTGCCGCGCGTGTTGCCGTTGGCTGCGGGAAACTCGCCCGGCGCGATGACCACCCGGTCGATCCATCCCGCGTCACGCAAATAGGAGCCGACAATGCGCACCGCCGCCAGGCCCGCGCCGAACGGCAGATTGACCATCGCATTCTCGGCGTGGTCGAACCCACCGTGGTCGGTGTCGCCGAACACCACCTCGGCCGAGGAGTCGAAAGCCGCAGGATCGGGGGCGTTCGGGACGACCTTGATGGTGCCGCCCATGGATCCCGAACCGTACAGGGTACCCTGCGGCCCGCGCAGCACCTCGATGCGGTTCAGGTCGTACAGTGACGGCGAAATCACGATCTTGCCCTCGTTCGACGCGGAAGGCGCCGTGAGCGAGGTGTCGTCATAGTAGAAACCGACGGTCGGCGAATTACCGCCGGTGGAGGCGATGCCGCGCATCTCGAACTCCGTCATGCCCGGACCACTGCTGCGGATCGACACGCCCGGCACCGACTGCACCAGGTTGCCGAGGTCCGTGAGTCCACGATCGGCAATGTCCTGGCCCGAAACGGCCGTGAGGCTGATCGGCGTGTTCTGCACCGTGCTTTCCCGCTTCTCCGCCGTCACGATGATCTGCTCCAGTTGCGGCGAGTCGGTCGGTGACTGCTGAGCGACGCCCACCTGCATGAACAAGCCGCCCGAAATCAAACAGCCGAGCGCGGCCACGCGCACCATGCGATTGCTGGTCATGAAATCCCCTTGTTTTGTCTCCCTAAACGTCGACCAGTATAGGGGTCGATCAGACCGTTCCAATCATTTTGCCACGCGTAATGTTGGGTCGGCGGTTCGAGCCTGCGAGAATGCGTCTATGTCGTCCCATCCGTTGCCACGTTCCGCCTCCGCTCTGTTCAGCCACGTCGTGGCCGACAACGCGGCGCTGTATCGCGCCATCCTCGATGCCTTCGCCGCCTCGAAGCGGCAGTTCCGCCCGCATCTGCGTCCGGACGACGTGCTCATCGAAGCGGCATGGTCGGGGGGTGCGCCGGATGATGCTCGGTCCCCGCCGGAGCACTTGTTTGCCGCATCAGCGTCCTCGAGTGCGATCGAGGCGAACGAGAGCCTGACGCGGTTAGCCAATCGATACGATGTCAGTTTGTGGAGGGGGCGGGGCAATCCGTCATACTAATTGTCTTCGTTAGAGCTTCTGAACAACTGGAATTTCCCGGTGGATACACAGCTCCTAGTCATTTGCTTTCTCACGTTTGTAATCCATCTGATTGGCACATTGGCCTATGCCGTACGCATAGCGGGCGTCCGGACCAGGCGCATCGCGGTCTCCTTCTCTCTTTTCAATATATTGATTTTGGTGTCGCGGACGTCGAATTCCTTTCAAGGTCCGTTCCTTGCGAAACGGATTGAGAGCAACATTGCTGGAGGTGTGTCTCACGGTCTCCTCGCAGACTTTCGTTGGATCCTGTTCTCCGCAACGCTTGCCACCATTGTCGGCGCGCTGCTCATTCCGACGTTTCAACGCATCTTTAGCCACGCGGTCCTGCACTTTCAGGAGCACCGCTCGGTCTCGCGTCTAATGCTCAGAATATTTTTCAAAGGTGGCCTCGCACAACTTAGAGATGTTGCCAGCGTTCCGGCGGCTGAAAATGTCACTCAAATCCGCTCTGTCAAAGGCATATCAATCTGGGTTGTGGTGCTCAATGTTGCGGCTGTTGCCCTATGGACGATAGGAGTCTTTGCATCGTTATATGCCGGGTATTTAAATCCAGCACTTCGCGTAACGTCCAGCAGCCTCTCCGCAGTAGTAAACGGCACCGCAACGATTCTTATGTTCGTATTAATCGACCCGCAAATGTCCGTCATGACCGACGACGTGATGGAGGAGAAAACTTCTGAACCTCAATTTCGGCGTGCGGTGGTGTGGCTTGTCGCCAGCCGGTTTGGTGGTACTTTACTGGCGCAGGTGCTCCTTCTCCCGGCGGCCATGCTTATCGTGAATGTTGCAGAAATAATGTAGTGTTGTGACCGCGATTGATAGGCCTGCCATTCGCGTTCACGTTCCCCAAAGTGATGAACAAAGAGAAAACGAATTCGCTGGGTTCATGATTTGATTCGCTGGCCTATCATCAAATGGTTCTATCAGATGAGGCGTTACCGAATACTGATCTCAATACATCGATCACTGCGCCTCGTCCTCGGCCGACAACGCCTCAAGGTAACGGCGGTAAACATACACTCGATCTCGCGCCCGGCCGGTGAATTCTCTTACGATCCTCCGTACCTCCAGGTCACGAAGCAAAGAATTGACCGTCGGTGCGGAAAATCCCGTTGCCGCTCGCAGCGTTGCCACAGTTGCCACGGGTTTTGCCTGTAGCGCCTCCTGAATCATGAGCAGCGAACCGGCGGTGCGGGGCACGACCCGCAACAGTGCCCGGTCTTCACTGAATACGCGGGTCACACGTTGGCTGGTTTCGATCGCAACTTCAGCGCTGTGACGAATGGCCTCCGCAAAAAAATCTATCCAGCGCTCGTAGTCGCCGTGATCACGCACTGCGTTTAGTTCCTCGTAATACTGTTGGCGATGCTGCTTGAAATATAAGCTGGGATAGAGCAACGGTTTGCGAAGTACGTTGTCGTGACAAAGCATCAGCGTGATGAGGAGACGCCCCACCCGGCCATTGCCGTCGAGAAACGGATGAATGGTTTCGAATTGCACATGGGCGAGAGCGGCTTTGACGAGCGGATTCGCGGGTTCATGCAGATATTGCTCGAGATTGGTGAGACACGCATCCAGATGCGTGGGCGGTGGGGGCACGAACGCTGCATTTCCGGGACGCGTGCCCCCGATCCAGTTCTGGGAGCGACGGAATTCGCCGGGCTGCTTCTGGGCGCCACGCCCGTCGGCGAGCAATAGGGCGTGCATTTCGCGTAACAGCCGGGTCGACAATGGAAAACCACCGGCCGTTCTTTCCAACCCATGATTCATGGCATCGACATAACGTGAGACCTCGCGAACATCATCGCCAAGCGCGCCAGGCACCGCGTCGATTTCGTGCACCAACAAGTCGTCCAATGTGGATTGGGTCCCCTCGATCTGGGAGGAAAGAACAGCTTCTTTGCGGACGAATGTGTAGAGCAGCAGATCCGCATCCGGCATGGTCGTCGCCGCCCCATCAAGCCGCCCCAGAGAGAGCAGGGCGCGATCCAAGTCATGCTGTGATCCCGTTGAAAGGGCCAGCGACGGACTGGGAGGCAGCGCCGGTGGCACAAACGCGTTCACTGCTTCGCCCATCGACGTATTTTTGACATAAGTGCCGAAGGGATCGCGGTTCAAAGCCTTACCTGGAGGTTAGTAGACGTCGAAGAATACCTTATTAGTTAAATATGTTGTCTAAACTTTATTAGCAATCAGGCACCGCTAAAAGGTTTAACTAAGGAATTCTGTTAATTAACTTTACGCCGTAGATTTAACAACCGCGCCCCTCACTTCGGCATCCCATTGAGACCACTTGCTTCCCGCAGCGCCGCTCCCTCCAGTCGATAGCCATCCAGGAACACGGTATCCACATGGCGAAGGTTGGCGAGATCCTTGGACACATCCCCCTCCACGAGGATGATGTCCGCCGTCTTTCCGAGCGCGATCGAGCCGGTGCGATCGGCCATGCCCGTCATCCGCGACGGGATGATGGTGGCGGTCTGCAGGGCTTGCGCATTGCTGAGACCGGCCTGTTGGTAGAGCTCGAGTTCGCGGACCAACTCGAGCCCGTAGCCATCGGTGCCGGCGACGATCCGCACACCTGCCTGGTGAAGCTTGCCCACGAGGGCCACCATTTTGGCGAAGCTTTTCCGGTAGTCATCGCGAGTGAGCCCTTCCGACAGCGGATAGCCGCCGATCTTCCAGCCACGGACGACCGATGCGGGGGCGACCTCGGCGAACGGCGCATATTCGGGCGAGAGGGCGCTGCCGTCCGAGGTCATCAACGGCTCCCATACCGTCAATGTCGGATCGATGATGGTCTGACGCTTCGACAGTTCTGCGTAGAACGCCTTCATCGTCGGGCTGTCGAGATCGACGTCCTTGCCATATCGGGCGGGGCCTTCCAGTCGCGCCGCGGTATTGGACTTGTCGACCACTTCCTGCGGCATGGCCTGCATCAAGATGAAATTGATGTGAGTGACCTCGTCGTAGCCCGCCCGTACCGCATCGAGCGGGCGCATGCCCGCCGGCACGTGGCCGTGCACATGCAGGCCGAGCTTGTGTGCCTCCGCAGCACCCGGCGCGATCCACTGCGGGTTCATCGAGGTGTAGAACTTGACGCCCCACAGGCCCGCCGCCTTGATCTTGTCCACTGCCGCGATGGTCTCGGCCGCCGACGATACCGTCAACGCGCCCTGCGCGGCCAGCGGGTCCTTGCGATCGACGATCACGGAGATTTTTCCATCGGGCGCAAGCAGGTCGCCGGCGGCACGACGCTGATAGATGCTCAGTGCATCGTCGATCAGGCTGCCCGGGCTTCGATAATTCGTCATGCCCGTCGCGACGTTCTGGAGCAGATTCCAATCTTCGCCGACGTGCTGGTGCGAGTCCCACAAACCGGGCGTCAGCGTCTTGCCGCGCCCATCGAGCCTGACGGCGCCGGGCGGCGCCGTGATCGTGCCCGCCGGCCCCATCGAGGCGACCTTGCCGTCGGCAATCAAGACCGCACGGTCGGGCTGGTATTTCCCTGCGACCGAATCGAACACGAGCACGTGGTCGACCAACGTCGGCGTACGGTTGGCGGGACTCAGGAACCGATGGGCGACATCGCGAACCATGGCGGCCGTCGCTCGATCCTGCAGGGCCTTAAGCTTCGGGCCGCTGGCTTCGAAGCCCTCGGGCAGCAGCGAGACCACACCCGCACTGCCGAAGAAATGATTGTCGCTGTCGAGCCAGATGGGCGTCGGTGCAAAGCCCAGGCCGCGGATGAAGGCCAGCTTGACCGTCTTGGGTCCGCGAAGACCGTCGATCTGTACCGCCTGGCCGATGGCGATGCTGGCATGGCCGGTGGGGAGCAAGTCGACCCCCTTGTCACCCGCGGCGACGAACGCCTCCACATCCAGCTCACCGGCCAACCAGGGGCCGCCATACGAGTTGTAGCGCCTGCCGGCGAATGGCGCGGAGCCGGAATCGACGACCGTTTTCCAGTGCGCGACACCACCGCAGTCGACCGAGAAGTCCTCGGTCGCATCCCCCTGGTCGGTGTAGCCGCGGATGGCGATCGCGGTGGGCCGGTGATCGCTGCCGAGCGTCAGCGTCTCGTCGTCCTCCGTGACCCAACCCCGCAGCGACATCGACATGCGGTAGGCAACCCTGCCGTCAGGCGTTGTCCACGACCAGACGTCGCCATGTTTACCCGCCGTCGAACTGATCGTGTAGTGACGTGCTCCGGCCGGCGGCGTGGACAGCTGCTCCTTCGGCATCGGCGCGGCGACCGCCCAGGTCGCCGCAACGGCAAACAATGGCACGAGCAACATTCGGCGCATTCGCTATTCCCTTACTCAAGTTCACCCTAGACTGACCAGCCCGGCGTCAGCAGAAAGAATAACCGACGCCTAACCTCGACGGACGCAGCACGAGTGGGAGCAGTTTCCCGTCACCTTCATCCACCCTCGAACAGGGTCTCGCTTCGCGGCATCCGCCACCGCTCCCCACTCGTTATATATGCCGGTATGGCAGACAGCGGTCAAGGCATCAACACGACGTGTTCGTGCAGTTATTCGCCCCCCGCCATTCCCTGCCCGACCACCCGCTGACGCGCGGTCGTTTGCTGCTACAGTCCGCAGGATGAAACAACTCACCGGCTTTCTCACCGTTCAGACGGAGAGGCAGGGCCTCGTCGACATCACGGAACGCATCGGCGCGTGGACCCGTGAGCAAGGTCTTGGTGTGGGACTGTTGACGATTTTCTGCCGGCACACGTCAGCATCGCTGCTGATTCAGGAAAATGCCGCACCCTCGGTCCGAGCGGACCTCGAACGCTATTTCGCACGGATCGCGCCGGAAGACTCGTCGGCCTACGCACACGACGACGAGGGACCCGATGACATGCCGGCGCATTTACGGACAGCGCTCACCCAGGTTCAGTTGTCGATTCCGCTGATCGACGGGCGCCTGGCTCTGGGCACGTGGCAGGGCATCTACCTGTTCGAACACCGTCGTCGGCCCCATTCCCGAACCCTGGCGCTGCACCTTCTGGGCGACACACGATAAGAGGCCGACTCAACGGCGACCGACCCGCTACGAGGCCGGTGCGGTCGATGAACGCAACGAGTCGAGCAGATCGAGAGACGCTCGCGACCGCCCAGATCGGGTCACACGCACGCGCCATACGATGACCAGGGCGAGCGCTGCAACCGCCGAACCCACCGCACGTCCTATCCAAAGGCCGGACAACGACTGGTGGAAGTGAAAGCTCAGTGCGTACGCCAGCGACATCCCGAAGCCCCAATTCCCGAGCAGGCTTGCGATCATCGGCGTTCTCGTGTCGCCGAGACCCGTCAAGGCGGATGAGAGGATCACGAAAACCGTGTCCGTCATCAACAAGAAGGCACAAATGGTGAAAATGGGCTGCGAGGCGACAACGACCTCGGCGCTGTCGGTGTATAAACTCGCCCAGCGATGCGAGAAAACGGCGAACACCACTCCGGCAACCGCCATGAAGCCCACGCCGAGCAGCAGACTGGCATTCGCAGCACGCCGCACCTCCGGCCAGTTGTCGCGACCCGCCGCCTGTCCCGTGCGCACGATGGTCGCGTACGATAATCCGGCGGGTACCTGATAGATGAAGGCGTTCAGGTCGAGCACGACCTGCTGCGCGGCGAGCAGCACCGTGCCGAGACGGGCGCACAGAATCGACTGGCAGGTCGAGACGCCGAGCTCCGCCAGCTCCTGAAGTGCGCTCGGCCACCCTATTCGCAGCAGAATTTTGATGCGTGCCAGACTCGGGTACAGCATCGCAACGCGCAACCTGAGCTCGAGTCGTCGGATACTCAGCACCGTCCCCGCCAGGAGCAGAAGCAGCATGTAAATACGGACCAGCACCGTACCCCACGCCGAACCGGCCACTCCCATCGGCTGCGCGCCGAGATGTCCGAACAGAAAAGCGTAGTCTCCGAGCCAGTTGACCAACGACGCCGTAATGAGCGAGACGCTGACCCAGAAGACGTTGTTGATCGACTGCAGAAACCGCCGCAGGGCCATGTACGCCATCAAGGGCGCCGTCGACCAGATGAGTGGACGCAGATAGCGGGACGTCTCCGCCACGATGTCCGCCGGCGTGCCGAAGTGCGGCAGCAGAACCAGGCAGCCCAGCGTCGCTACCATGACGATCGGCGTGCCCAGCAGTACGAACCAAAGCGACTGACCCAGCAGCCGCACCGTCTCGTCGGTATCGAGCCTGCCGTACGCCTGGGCAATCAGCGTCTCCAACCCGTTCATCAAGTAAATGCCGCAAAAGACGATGGCGTAGTAGATGGTGTTGCCGAGCGAGGATGCCGCGATGGCCAGGGGGGAGTGCAGCCGTCCCAGCATCAACGCGTCGACGATGTAGGTGGACATCCACCCCAGTTCGCCGAGCGCAAGCGGCCCTCCCAGGCGAAGGGTAAAAATGAGTTCCTGGTAGAAGTTGCGCGCTTCGCGTGCGGTTTGGCGGGTTGCAGCAGGGGGCGACGACATTTTTCCCCTAAAAATGATAGGCAGCGCCCAAAGCATAGCTGCGGCCATACGCCGTGTAACCCGCACCGACGCCGCTGGAGCTCTGGCCCGTCGCCTCACCATTGGCCCAGACCAGCAGCCGGTTGCCGTTCAAATAGCTGCGCGCGACTGCGTCGGTGAGATTTTTGCCCTCCACGTACACATCCAGATTGCTCGTGACGTGATAGTGCAGCGCAGCAGTCATCCAGCCGAAGTGATCGGAATACACCGGCCAGCCCGGCACCTCGGTGCACTGCGAACACTCCTGTCGGTAGCTCGACGTCCAGTCGTAGTTCACGGCGAGACTCAAGGGATTCTTTTCATACAGCACGCTGAGTGACGCGGTGGTCGGCGGGACGGCGTTCACCGGGCCCGTGCTGTTGCCGTTTTGATCGTAGCTGTTGCTACGGGTGTAGGTCGTCTGGAAATGCGCTCCGAATCCGTTGTCCAAAATGTGCTGCCAGGACAGCTCCACACCGGTGTATCGGCTGCGCGCGCCGTTTGCCGGCGCGTACACCGTCCAGAGAAAGTTTTTGACCTGCGTCACTCCGGGGGACCCCGGCGCGCCGCCGACGTAAAGATGAGTGCCGAGATCGACGTTACTCGTGGACCCCACGTAGATGTCATCGTGCACCTCTTTGTCGAAGAGCGCGACCGCGAGCGAGGCGTGCGGATGGTAATAGTATTCCAGCGACAGATCGATATTGTACGACTTGATGGGTTTCAAGCCCACCGTACCCGTGTAATTGATGATGGGCCGGCCGCCGATCGCCTGGTTCGTGGCGTTCGGTGCCAGCTGGTTGAGGTTCGGCCGGGCGATCGTTTCGGAGAGGCCGCCGCGCAGCTGCACCTCCTGCGGAATGATCCAAAAAGCGGCGTTGAACGCCGGCAGCGCGAACGTATAGCTCGCCTCCGACTGTTGCTCCTGAGAGGTCAGATAATCGACGTTGTACACCACGGTGGATGCGTTGATGTTCGGCGTCCAGACGGAGATGGGAACGGAGCGCGCGTATTTGGCCGTGGTCTGGGTGTGTACGATCCGCACGCCCGCGTTGCCGGACCAGCGGTCGCTTTGATTGAAGTCCGCCTGCAGATACAAAGACGAGGTCTTTTCCGCGACCTGATAAGAATTGAAGGGGTCGGTCTGCGGCAGACTGTCTGCAAAATTGAAGGGGGTACCGGTGTAAGGGTTGGTCAGCCCGTTCAGACTCTTGAGAAACGACAGCAGTTGGCTGACGTTGATGACCGGCAACGCATTGGGAAACGAGCCGCCGGATCCCCGCATCCAATTCGGCGGGGTCTGCAGGCTGAAAACGTTGTAGCCTTGCGAGCCGAAACTGTAGGGGCCGTTCTGCACACCCGGATAGGTCAGGTACAGCGACCCATATTGACCGGAACCGTTGGTCCAGTCGTTGTTGGAATCCACCCGGGCCTTCTCCCGGTTGGTCTGCATGAAGCCGAAGCGCAGCTGCGTCAACGGACCCCACCCGACTTTGAGTTTTCCTTCCAGCTGTCCGCTGTCGATCTGATCCGTTATCGAGTAACCGTTGAGTTCATCATAGTGGGTCGACCAGAACTGGTTGTTGTTGAGATAGCGCGAGTTGATGAGCGCCGTGTAAGAGCACGACCCTGGATGTCCCGGACTCGCGGTATTGCCCGGACAGGCGGCAAGTCCGAGCTGGCTCGGCGGCACCAGCACGTTGATGCTCGGCAAGCCGTTGGGTTGATCCTGAAAAATCAGGGTATCGGGACCCACGGAACCTGGGGCCACCAAACCCGCTGTCACGTAATTGTCGGTACCGCCTTCGGGCCGGTCCGCGCGCGAATGGTACACATCGGTCGTCAATTGCAGGCTCGAGCTGACGTCCCAGGTGCCCTTCAAGCCCACCAGCTCGGTGTCGACCTTGCGATTGATGGTGTTGTTGACCGCCTCCGGCTGGAACTCGCTCGAGGTGACACCGGTCACGACGCCATTTGCAATGCTGGGGTTCGACCACAGCGGATTGCCGAGCGCGTCCGTAGAGTACGGAAAATAATAGGATTGATAGTATCCGTGCTGGGGATCGTCCAGGTGCGTATAGAGTCCGTCGAGGACCAGCTTGAACGTCTCGCTGGGCCGCCACTCGAGACTTCCGGACACCGCGTCACGCTTCTTTTCGTCGTAGATCGAGCCGAACGAAATACAGCAGGGCGTCGAGACGAGCGATACCCCGCCGCTCGCAGCGTCGAATGGATATTGCGAGGGACCGTAGATCGACTGGTTGTTGTTGCCGAGGGTGTCCGTGCGCAGCTTGTTGTCCGAGTGAACGAGACCCAGCTGAAAACCGAGTGTCCCGTCGTGAAACGTATTGGAGACCACCGCGGAATAGCGCTGTCCGGGGAGTTGCGACATTTCGTTGTAACTGCCTTCTGCGTGGACCCCCGCGTGCAATCCCGGCGTGTCGAAGGGGCTCGCGGTGCGCAGGTTGACGGTGCCCCCGATGCTGCCCTCGATCGTGGAGGCTGAAAACGTCTTGAGAACATCGGCGCCCGCAATCACCTCGGAGGGCAGCACATCGAACGCGAGATCGCGTGCATCGTCGTCGGTGGCGAGCAGCCGGTTGTTCAACGTGACCACGTTGTACTGCGGCCCGAACCCCCGCACGTTGACCTTGATGCCTTCGCCGCCCGTGGTGCGGCTGATGGTGATGCCCGGCAGATGCTCGAGCGAGTCCGCCACGTCGGCATCGGGAAAACGGCCGAGTTCCGTGGCGTTGATCGAGTCGAGAATGACGGGGGCATCCCTTTTGATCTCTAGTGACTTCTCGAGGCTTGCGCGAACGCCTGTGACGACGATGTCCTGGAGCACGTCCGGCGACGCCGCGTCTTCCGCCGTTGCTGCCACCGCGGAATTTACCGCGAAGACGGATAACAAAAAACTCCCGACAAACCTCGGCAGCCGCGGTATCACGTGCGTCATCCCTCGTATTTTTTTATTTCAAGACCCTGCCCATTTATTCTGAGGCATTTGCCGCGACGGCGTAGTATCCGTCCGTTCGGACAGTGGTGGCCGCCGCAAAAATAGAATACGGCACCCCCAAGCCCCAACAGCCCAACAGCCCATGGAGCAACCTTGCCAATGACGGACTACGAACTCTACTACTGGCCCGTGCCGTTCCGCGGCCAGTTCGTACGCGCCCTGCTGGCCTTTGCCGGCAAGACCTGGACGGAGGGCGACCCTTCCGAAATCGCCGAGCTGATGGACGGGCCGGTGAAAAAGATGGCGGTCCCCTTCATGGGGCCGCCTCTGTTGATCGACACGAAGGCGGATTTCGCGATCGCCGAGATGCCGGCCGTCATCCTGTATCTGGCGGAGACCTTGGATCTCATGCCCGCCACCCCCGCCCTACGGGCGATGACCCTGAAGATCGTCTGCGACGCCAACGACGTGATCGACGAACTCACCCGGGACGGCGGCCGCGACCAGTGGACCGAGAAGCGCTGGCAGGAGTTCGTGCCCCGCCTGACCAAATGGATGTCGCTGTGGGAGGAGACCGGACGTCGTCATGGACTCACCGCGAAGGCCGGATTCATCCTCGGCGGCGAGACCCCTGGAGTAGCTGACGTCATCACCGGCACGCTGTGGTCGACCATGACCGACCGCCTCCCCAAGATCGAGGCCCTGCTCAAGCACACGGCGCCCAGGACGGCGGCCCTGACACGGCGGATCGCGGCGCTTCCGGCGCTCGCACGGCTGGCCGCGAAGACGCGGGAAGAGTACGGCGACGCCTATTGCGGAGGGCAGATCGAGAAGTCGCTGCGCAGGGTGCTGGGGCACGTAGCCTCGGCTTAAAGCACTTTTCTTCGATCGGATTTGATGCCACCCGTCATACATAGCTATAATAGCCATATGAACAAAGCTACAATTTCCAGTCTCAAGAATAACTTGAGTGCTTATTTGCGCAAGGTCCAGGCGGGACACCCGGTTGTCATCTACGACCGGGATGTCCCCATTGCCAGAATTGAACGTATCGAATCCACCGGAAGCGGTGCCGATCGACTGGCGAAGCTGCACGCTCGCGGGATCGTCAAGCCGCCATTGCGTCCCCTTTCCGTCGCGCAATTGCAAGCTGCGCTTGGCAAACCGCTGCCACACCAGACGCGTTTGTCCGCGGCGTTGAAGGCAGACAGGGACGACGGTCGATGATCCGCGGGGTTACATGAAGTTTTGGGATGCGTCCGCAGTTATTCCGTTGCTGGCGGACGAGCCGACACGCCCCCGCATCTTGGAGATCCTACAAGAGGACCCGCAAGCTCTCATTTGGTGGGGGACACCCGTGGAAATCGTGTCGGCCCTGGCTCGACTGGAGCGCGACAAATTGCTGAGCGCCGACGAATTCACTTCGGCAGCGTCGGTGGCGCGTGCACTGACCGAGTCTTGGCAGGAGATTGCTCCTTCCGACGCGGTTCGTCGTCGCGCAGAGCGCCTCCTCCGCGTCCATTCCTTACGCGCCGCTGATAGCCTACAACTGGCAGCAGCTCTGATTGCCGCAGATCACGAGCCTGCAAACCTTGACTTCGTATGTCTCGATGCCCGTCTGACCACGGCTGCCGAGCGGGAGGGCTTCAAAGTTCTTTGTTGACGATGCGTCGCATTATTTGCCGCTTGTTACAATGACGCCGCTGTAAGGAGTAGAGGTATTCGTGAAAAATATTCTGACTGCCGCCGACTTTAGAAATCCCGCCATCACATTGTCCGGCACCGTCGACGATGACATGTATCGCGAATTCCGCGAACGCCTGGTCTCGGCTCCGGAGAGCGGTTTGATCGTCGTCGAACTCTCCACGCTGGGAGGGGATCCGGAAGTCGCGCGCGTGATGGGTGAAGATGTCCGATATCGAAGCGAACTGGATCCGCAACGGCGTTTTGTATTCCTGGGCAAAGCGGCGATCTATTCGGCGGGCACGACGTTCATGTCTTTTTTCGCGTTGGAGAATCGTTATCTGACCCGCGGTACGCGACTGATGATTCACGAGCGCAAGATGGACAAGACCCTGATGATAAACGGCCCATTGACCACGTGTGTGGCCACCGTCAAGGCTGCTTTGAATGAAATAGAAGCATCGATTGCCATTCAAAACGAGGGCTTCGAAAACATCGTCCGGGGCACGAAAGTAACGATGGAGGAGGTTCTGCGACGCGCCCCGTTCAATTGGTATCTGGAGGCGCATGAAGCGATGGAGCTCGGGCTCATCAGCGGAATACTGTAGCGTTTCCTCACCCTACCGTCTCGCACCAG
>CAZZVN010000006.1:10217-36146 GCA_964657625.1 uncultured Steroidobacteraceae bacterium | reverse complement strand
CGCTCCACCGACGCCTCCAAGTGGATCCCGCCGGCGTCGAATTCGAACCGGGCACGGGGCTCGACCGACAGCGTCTCCTTCAGCTTGGAGACCGCCTGATAAAGGGTGTACCCATGGTTGCCATCGAGCAGCTCGACCAGCCGGGCCAGTTTCTCCGGCTCCAGCGATTTGCGTGCCAGGGTGCGGATGTCGCCCATGTCGCGCGAGGTACGCATCAGGGCCAGCTGCTCCCACCGGGCGAAGCTGGTGTAGAAACGGTTCGGCGCCAGCAAGATCTTGTTGAGTTCGCGATAGCGGGATCCCTTGCCCAGCGCCGGCGAGACGAGGTTGTCGATGATGCGATAGTCGAAGGCGTCTCCCGCGATACCGACGCCGGATTGGCCGAGGGCCCGGCCGGCGAGCTTGCCGCTCTTGCGCTCGAAGCGAATGACGGAGAAGTCGCTGGTACCGCCACCGAAGTCGGCCACCAGGACGGTGGCGTCCCGTTCCAGGCGTCGGGCAAAGAAGAATGCCGCAGCAACCGGCTCGTAGGCATACAGGATATCGGTAAAGCCCGCTCGCTCGAACGCGGTCTGGTAACGCCGCAGCGCCAGGGCATCATCGGTACTCGCGCCGACGAACCGTACCGGCCGCCCGACGATGACGCGCCCGCCGGCCGCGTCCAACGCCCCGCCGCTCTTGTCGCGCAGCCGCAGCAGGAAGTCCGACAGCATGTCCTCGAAGGTATAACGGCGGCCCAGCACCTGCGTCTCTTTGAACAAGGAGCTGGCCGCATAACTCTTGAACGACTGGATGAAACGGGTCTCGCCCGGATCGTCCAGATAGGCCTTGATCGCCCACGGCCCCGCGCTCACCGCCCGCCCGGTTGCGTCGGTCGCGTCATGATTGAAGCTCAAGGCCGAGCGGAAGGTGGCGGTGGGGGCTGACGGCGTTGCGAAGGAAACCAGCCGGGCATGATCGCTGCCATCGCCGATCGCCACGACGGTGTTGGTGGTGCCGAAATCGATCCCGATGACCGGTGCGCTCACGGCGATGAACCCGGCGCGAACGGCGCGAGGGGTGCAGCCGGCGCAGTCAGTCGCGGCGTGGCCGCGAGCAGCCTCTTGGTGTACGCCTGTTCCGGCGCCGTGAACACCCGCTCGGTCGGCCCGTCCTCGACGATGCGTCCTTGCTGCAGCACATACACCCGGTCGGCAATGGCGCGAACCACGCTCAGGTCATGCGTGACGAACAGAGACGCGAGCTGCAATCGCTCCGACAGCTCGGCGAGCAGAGCGAGTATCTGCGCGCGCACCAGGACGTCGAGCGCGGACACGGCCTCGTCGAACACGACCACCGCGGGCTCGGTGATGAGTGCCCGCGCAATCGCGATCCGCTGCCGTTGACCGCCGGAAAATTCGTGCGGAAGGCGCGCGGCGTCGGCCGCAGACAAGCCGACCCGCTCCAGCACCGACGCCACTTTGCGGCGGCGCTCGGTGCGCGACGGCGGCACGTCGAGAAGATGAAACGGCTCGGCCACCAGTCGTTCCACCGACCAGCGGGGGTCGAAGCTGCCGAACGGGTCCTGGAAGACGGCCTGGATACTGCGCCGCACCCGCCGCGCTTCGTCGCCCGCCCGCAGCAGGGATTCGCCGCACACCTCGACCGCGCCTGCCTGGATCCGGTCCAGGCCGAGCACGGCGCGCAGCAGGCTGGACTTGCCCGAGCCGGACTCCCCGACCAGGGCGACGGTCTCGCCCCGATGGACCACCAGCGAGGCGTGGTCCACCGCGCGGAAGACGCCGGCCGCACGCCACGGCGAGCGCCGCCGCAGCGGATACTCGCGCACGATGCCGCGCACGTTCAACACGGGCACGCCCCCGTCCGGCCTGCCGCCGGCGCGCACAGCAGGCTTCGGCCCGAGCACGGCGGCCGCCAGCAACGCCCGCGAGTAAGGATGCTGCAGCTCCCGCAACGCCGCGGTGGCGCCCTGCTCGACGATCCGGCCGGCCTGCATCACCGCGACCCGGTCGGTGAGCTGCGCGATCACGGCGAGATCGTGGCTCACCAGGATCAGTCCCATACCCAGGCGGCGCGTGAGATCGCCAAGGAGTGCCAGCACCTGGGCCTGCGTGCCGACGTCCAAGGCCGTGGTCGGCTCGTCGGCGATGAGCAGCGCCGGCCCCAGCACGATGGCGATGGCGATCGCCACCCGTTGCCGCTGTCCCCCGGACAGCTCGTGCGGATACCGCTCGAGTGCGCCCTGCTCACCGGTCAAGCCGACGGCATCGAGCGCCTCGCGCGCCATGACGCGCGCCCGGGCCGGCGTCGCCGCGCCGTGCAGCAGGACCGTCTCGGCCACCTGGGCGCCGATGCGCATGGACGGATTCAGCGCACTCATCGGTTCCTGGAACACCATGCCGACGTGCCGCCCGCGGATGCCCTGCAACTCGCGCACGCTGCGGCCGACGAGGTCCCTCCCCTGCAGGCGCACGGCGCCCCGCAGACTCGCCCGCGGCGGCAGCAGCTGCAGGATGGCGAGCGCCGTCATGGATTTTCCGGACCCCGACGCACCCACCAGTCCCAGAATCTCGCCGCTCTCGACCGCGAGCGACAGATTGTCGATGATGGGCGTCCCGTCGATGGACAGGCCCAGGGACTCGATGGCCAGCAGCGGCGGCGGCTTCGCGGCGACGTTCATCGCATCCAGCGCCGGCGCAGACCATCACCCAGCAGATTCAGCCCTAGCACGAACAGCACCACGGCCGCCCCCGGAAACAGCGCCAACGAGGGTGCCAGCGCGGTCAGCGTCTGCGCGTCGTTCAACATCCTGCCCCAGCTGGTGACCGGGGGCTGCGCACCGAGTCCGACGTACGACAGTCCCGCCTCCGCGATGATCCCGAGCGAGAACTGGATGGTCCCCTGCACCAGCAGCACTCCGGCGAGGTTGGGCAGCAGATGCTCGAACGCGATGCGCAGCGGCCGTTTGCCGGCCACGCGGGCCGCCAGCACGAAGTCGCGGGCGCCCAGATCGCGGGCCCCGCCGCGGACGACGCGGGCAAAGACGGGAATGTTGAAGATGCCGATGGCGAGGATGGCATTCACGGCGCCCGGTCCGGCCACCGCCGTGATGAGCACGGCGAGCAACAGCGACGGAAAGGCGAAGATCAGGTCGTTGCCGCGCATGATCACCTCGTCGAGCGTGCCACCGCGCGCGGCGGCGATGAGGCCCGCCGGCACGCCGACGCCGAGACCGATCAGCACGGACGCCGAGGCCACTCCCACCGAGTTCCGGGCCCCCGCCATGATGAGGGAGAGTACGTCGCGACCGAGCTGATCCGTGCCGAACCAATGCGGCCAGCCCGGCGGGCGCAGCTTGTCGCCGATCGCGAGCAGCTGCGGATCGTAGGGCGTCCAGAACTGCGCCAGCACCGCCATGACGACGAACGCAGCGGTGATCGACGCCCCCGCGACGAAGGCCGCGTCGGCGCGACGCCTGCCCGTCATCGCACGCCCTGCGCGCCGCGCAGACGCGGGTTGACGAGCGCGTGGCCCAGATCGACGACGAAGGTCACGACCACCACCGCGAGCACCAGCACCACGACCACGCCCTGCACCACGATGAGATCGCGCTGCACGATGGCCTGAAATACCAGCCTGCCCAGGCCGGGAAGGAAGAAGACCTCCTCGATGATGACGCCCCCTGCCAGCAGGAAGGAAAACTGCATCCCTAAGATGGTGAGCACCGGCACGAGCGCGTTGGGCAGCGCATGCCGCCACAGCACCCGCCACTCGCCGGCACCCTTCGCGCGCGCGGTCCTGACGTAATCCTCGTGCAAGGTATCGAGCAGCGCACCGCGCAGCACGCGCGCGAGGATGGCCGCCTGCGGCAGGGCGAGTGCGATCGCCGGCAGGGTCAGGGCCCGCAACGCCGGCCCGAACCCGGCGCCCCAACCGGGAAAACCGCCGGCAGACACCCAGTGCAGATGCACCGCGAACAGCAGCGCCAGCAACATGCCCAGCCAGAAATTCGGTATCGCGAGGCCGAGCTGCGTCACGCCGGTGAGCAACCAGTCGCCCACGCGACCGCGGCGCGCGACGGCCAGCAAGCCCAGCGGAAAGGCGACCAGCGTCGACAGCAGCAACGCATAGGCGGCCAGCGGCAGCGAGACCTGCAGACGCTCTGCGATCAGACCGCCGACCGGGACGCGATAGGTATAGCTCAGGCCGAAATCACCGTGCAGCAGTCCGAAAGCCCAGGTGAAATATCGATGCAGCGGCGCGGCGTCCAGACCGAGCTGGTGGCGCAGCGCGGCGGCGGTGCCCGGGTCCGCCTGCAGGCCCAGCATGTAGCTCACCGAATCGCCCGGCACCACCTGGACGACCAGGAACACGATGACCGTGGCGGCGATCACCGTGCCCACCAGCACCGCGAGACGGGCGCCCAAGAAAGTCACCCCGAAGCGGCGCGCCGCCACCCACAGCAGCGCGAGCGTGCCGACGCCGACGAGGCAGTACGCCACGACGACCAGGGACCGCGCGGAAAGACCACTGCGGGCGCCGGCGACCGGCGACGTCCGGTCGTCGTAGGCGGATTTCAGGTCGACGACGCTCAGCACGTTGTCGAACCCCAGGCCGTGCAGGTGGGTGTTCCAGATGGCAAGCTTGGGATACTGGAACAGAAAGCCGTTGACGGCATCGTCCGCCAGCGTGTGCTGCACCGCCTGCAGCAGCGGGCGACGTCGTTGCGGATCGGTGGTGTCGTCGAGCGCCGCGATCAGCGCCTTGAACTGGGCGCTCGCATACCCGAAGTAATAGTCGTCGCGCGCATAGATGTCGTAGTCCATCGGCTCCGCGTGACCGACGATGCTCATGTCGTAGTCGTGGCGGCCGTACACCTGGTCCAACCACTGCGCCCACTCGAGGTTTTCAATGGTGGCGTGGATGCCGACCGCCGCCAGCTGCGCCGCGATGATTTCACCGCCGCGTCGCGCATAGCTCGGCGGCGGCAGTTTGAGCGTGATCGTGAACCCGTCGGGATGACCGGCCTGCGCCAGCAACTGCCGTGCCATCGTCACGTCGTGCGGATATTGCGCCGTGAGGTCCACGTAGGCCGGGTTGCGCGGCGCGAAGTGGCTGCCGATGGGCGTGCCGTAGCCGAACATGGCGCCGTCGATGATGGCGCGGCGGTCGAGTGCATGCGCGATGGCCCGGCGCACGCGCAGATCATTCAAGGGGGGCCTGGCATTGTTCAGCACCAGCAGGGTTTCCATCTCCGTGGGACCCACGAACACGGCGAAGCGCCGATCGGCGGCGAACTGCGGGACGCTTTCGGGCGCCGGATAGTTGTCGAAGGCGTCCACGTCGCCGGCCATGAGCGCCGCGTAGGCGGCACTCGGATCGGCGATGAACTTGAAGGTGACACGCGTCAAGCGCGCCGGACGGCCCCAGTACCCGGCCGCGCGCACGAGGCGCAGCGAATCCCCGCGCCGCCACTCCGCCACGCGAAACGGTCCCGTGCCGACGGGCTCACCGGCATTGGTGGCCGCAGAATTCGGGGCGACCATGACGAACGCTCCCCACGCCAGCGATTCCAGCAGGCCCCCGGCGCGACGGCGCAGCACGATTCGCAGCGTGTGCGCGTCGATGACCTCGATCCCGCGCACGGCCTCCAGGCGCGACTTCTGCGGATTGACCGAGTCGGGCGCCAGGGCGCGGTCGAGCGAAAATTTCGCGGTGCCGGCGTCGAACGCCGTGCCGTCGTGGAAGCGCACGCCGGCGCGCAGATGAAACGTGTAGGTCAGCCCGTCCGCCGACACGTCCCAGGCTTCGGCGAGCTGCGGCAGCACCGAACCGTCGGGGGCGAACTGCACCAGCCCCTCGAAGACGTTGCCGTACAACGCTTCGGAGATGGCGGCGGCCGGACTGGCCGTCGGATCCAACAGCGGCGGTTCGAGCTGCATGCCGATGGTGACGTCGGCGCCCGCAGGCGTGACGCACACCGCGAGCAGCAACGCCGCAAGCCACGCGACGCTGCGCCGCGCGCGCCGTCTCATGCGCCGGCGTGCAGCAGCGACCAGGCGGATAGCGCCATCACTTTCGCCGCGGTCACCATGTCGTCGATCGCCACGTACTCGTCCGGTTTGTGGGCGAGATCGAGGATGCCCGGACCGTACGCGATGCAGTCCTTCAGGTTGCCGACCCGGTCGATGTGCTTTTGATCGTAGGTGCCCGGCGAACAGATGAACTCAGGCTCACGGCCGATCACCTGGCGTATCGCCGCCGCCGTGGTCCGCGCCACCGGCCCGTGGCGGTCCGCCATGGTGGGGATGACCTCGAAAATATCGCGGAGGTCGTAACGGAACCCCGCGCGTTCCTCGACCAGCCGTTCGAGAAGGTCGACCACCTCGGCCTTCACGCCCGCCAGGGATTCCTCGATCAACAGCCGCCGGTCGATCACCATGCGGCAAGAATCCGGCACGCACGGCGCCGGATAGCCGCCCTGCTGTTCGGCCTGACCGCCGTGGATCGAGTTGATGTTCAAGGTCGAACTGCGCGCGGCCGACGGCACCACCGGCATGTGGGTGTGACGCGCGGCGAGCTTCGGATACAAATCCCGCTCGAAACGCTCGAGCACCGCCGCCATGTGCCGTACCGCGCAATCGCCCAGGAACGGCATCGACCCATGCGCGATGCGGCCGTGGGTCTCGATCTCCGCCCACCACACGCCGCGATGGCCGATGCATACCCGGTCCACGTTGAGCGGTTCGGGAATGATGACGTGATTCACCTTGGGCGCCGAAAACCAGCCGCGCTCGGCCAGGTAGTGCACGCCGCCGAAGCCGCCCGACTCCTCGTCCACCGTTCCTGAAATCTCCAACGCGCCCGGCAGGCCGGCGTCCGTGTCGACCAGTGCCTCCACCGCGATGATCGACGCGGCGAGTCCGCCCTTCATGTCGCAGGCACCCCGGCCGAACACCTTGCCGTCCCGCACCACACCGGCGAAGGGATCCACGGTCCAGCCTGCGCCGCGCTGCACGACGTCGAGGTGACTGTTGAAGTGCACGCACGGACCGGCGGTGCGACCCTCGCGACGCGCGATCACGTTGATGCGCGGATGACGGTCGGTGTCCCCGGGCGTACCCTCGGCACGCACGTAATCCACCTGGAAGCCGCGCGCCCGCAGGCGCTGCCCGATGAACTCGGCGCAGGGCCGGTAGGCGTCGCCCGGCGGGTTGATGGTGGGAAAGCGGATCAACTGCTGCGTCAGGTCCACCAGTTCGTCGCGGCGCGCTTCGATGGTCTCGAACAGGGTATCCGTGAGGTCGATGGGCATGCAGAGATCGTCGGGCATGGGGTCTCTCAATCGGGGTGCCGGGCGCGGGTCAGCTGCGCGCGCACGCGCGCCTGCTGCGCGAGCACCGGCAGCCCCAGATCCTGGTACACGCCGGCAAGCGCCGCATTCACCGGCACGCCCTCGACGTCGTGGCCGCGCCGCTGCTCCAGCATCTGCTGCGCCAGTACCGTCCGCCCGCTCCTGATGGCGGCATCGAGCAGGAGCTGATCGAACAGGTCACGCTGGGCGTGGCTCCCGCCGGCCTCGACCATGCGCGGCATTGCCGCGCCGAGCTGGCGCCAGGCGGCGTCGAAGTCGCCGCGCGCGTAGGCCAGCAGTCCCTCGCAGGCTGGCAGTGCGACGTCGCGCCATACGCCAAGCGTATGCGCGGGCGCTTGTTCCGCGCGGCGCCGCACCGCCGCGAGCAGCGCGTCCGCCTCGGGCCGCCCGACGCGCGCCAGGCCGTAGAGGTACTGCAGAGTCAGGAACGGCTGCACGGTATCGTGCGCACGCACCACCAGATACTCCGCGAGTTCCTGCCAACGCCCACCCACGTCGATGCCCGCAAGCTCCATGCGCGTGAGCAGCGAAATGGCACCCACCTGGTCCTGGGAATACTGTTTCGCGAAGGCCCAGCAATGGCGGTCGTAGAGGGCGAGCACCCGCGACGCCCTGCCCTGGCTGAGATAGAACAGCGCCAGATGCCACCACAGATGCGTGACCATGAACGAGTTGAGTCCGGTCCAGGTGTCCTGCACGCTCTCCAGAAACGCGGCGCCCGCATCGATCTCGCCGCGGGTCAGCATGACGTGCGCCAGCGCATGCTGCGCCCACGGTTCCTTGCGCTCGAGTTCGAGCGCGGTGCGCGCCGCGGCCGCGGCCTCGTCCAGCAGATGACACTGCTCGTAGGCGAAGGCCAGCATGCCGTGCACATACGGCACGTCGGCGTTGCGTTCGGCCACCTTCAAGATCACGCGCAGCATGGCCGGCGAATCGCCGCGGTTGAAGTCGAAATACTGGCGCACCTTGACGACCAGCAGATCGCGTGGGAACTCGTCGGCGATGCGCTCGCTCAAGAGCAGCGCCCCGGGCATGTCGTCCGCCATCCAGGCGCGGAGCACCGCCAGGTTCAGCTGCTCACGGAGCGTCGCGGCCGCGGCGCTGCGTTCGGCCGCCGCCAGGTACGGGGCCGCGCGCTGCGCCGCGTCCGGTGCCTCGAGAAACATCCACAGCAGTCCGGCATACACGTTGGCGAGGCAGCAGTCGGGCGCCGCCTCCGCCGCGGCCACGATGCGCTCGGCCCGCGTCTCGTACGCCAGCATGCCGACGACGAAGTCATCGACCGCCTGCAGCGTCTCCCCGCGCATCGCACTGACCGGATTGCCCAACGAGTCTGACTGCATCGGCCGATGATACCGGACACGGACCGGGTTGGCGGCCGCACGAACGCGCCGCCGCCCGCCGCCCGCCGCACCGCCCCGCCGCTAGTGCGCGGGCTCCTGGCGCGCGGATTGCAGAAATTCCGCGACGTCCGTGGCGGAGCGCTGCGGGATCTCGATCTGCGGCAGGTGCCCGACATGGGGATACAGGATCAATTTGGCACCGGGAATCGCGGCGGCGAACTTGCGTGCGCTGGCCGGTTCGATCAACGGGTCGTTCTCGCCGTTGAGCACCAGCGTGGGCACCCTGATGTCGTGCAGCACCTGGGCCGATGCCGCGCCGAAACCGGTCGCGCTCGGCGTCAGCGACATGAGGATGGCGCGATGCCCCGGCGCCCGCTGGAACTCGGCCCAGCGGTCCACCAGAGCCGGCGTGATCACGCTCTGATCGTACACGTCGGTTTTCAATCCTTCATCGATCAGGGGGCGGTTGTCGATGTTACGCAGCACGAACCGCCCGATCGGGTACTGCAGGATGCGAAATGCCAGGGGAGTGGCGGGTGGCGGTGCCTCGTTCGCAAATCCCGCGGCATCCACCAGGATCAACGCATTGAGCCGCTCCTGATGTCGCACCGCGAATATCCAGGCAACGCCGCCGCCCATGGAGTTGCCGGCCAGCGCGAACTTCGGCAGCTTGAGCTGCGCCGCGAACGCATCGATGGTGTCCGCCAGGCCCGCGCCGCTCAGTGCATACCCCTCCGGTGCCCGCGTCAGCCCGTGGCCGGGGAAGTCAGGACTGATGATGTGAAACTTCCCCTCGAGCGTCTGCGTCCAGCCCTCCCAGCTGGTGTAGGAATCGCCGAAGCCGTGCAGCAGCACCAGCAGCGGCAGTGCCGGGTCCCCGGCTTCCCGATAGTGCACGTGCAGTCCGCCGGGCAAATCCACGAAACGCGACTCGGCGCCGCCGTACTTGGCCTCCAGCGTGGCATACGGCACGTCCGGGCCACGCAGCTTGAGCCACGCCGCGGCGAGCAGCACCGCGATGATTCCGACGATGACGCCGAGTATTTTCATGGGGCGCCTCAATACTTGTAACTGACGCGGATGCCGAAGGTCGCCGGCTCGCCCGCCTGCGCGACCTCGGCCGATTGTAGGAAGAAGTTTCGCGTCACGTCGTAGTTGCGGTCGAAGATGTTGCGACCCCACAGCGTGACCGTCCACGGCGCTCCGGAGGCCGGCGACAAGGACAGATTGGCATTGGCGAGCCAGTACTTGGGAATCGTGAAATCGTTGCTGCCGAGCAGATAGAACTGGCTGTAGGTGTCGTGGAAGCTGTAGTTCGATTCGGCCGTCACTTTGAAGTCGCCGACCTCGAAGCCGTAGCTGACGTCGCCACCGTAGGTCCACTTCGGCACGCTCAAGGGTCTGCCGTTGTAATCGACGTTGTTGCTGTCGAGCAATTTGCTGGCGTAGTAGCCCTCGACGAAGCCCGCATACTGCGCTATCGACAGACCGGCCAGCGGGTGCCATTCGACCTCGAGCTCGCCGCCCGCGAGTCGCGAGTTCGCGTTGACGAACCGGCCGATGAAGCTGTTGGAAACCGGATCGAGCACCTTGCCGAGAATCTGCTGGTCCCGATACCGGTAATAGAAGGCTGATGCGTCGATGCGCAGCGTGCGCGTCACGTCGGATTTGATGCCCACCTCGTAGGCGGTGAGCTTCTCCGGCGCGAACGGGTCCGTCTGCCCGCCGTTGGTGGTGTTGTGCGCGGTGAACCCGCCGGACTTGACGCCGCGGCTGATGCTCTCGTAGACCAGGGTGCCCTCCTGCGGTGTGAAGTCGAACTCGATCTTGCCGGAGGGCAGGTTCGAGGTGATCGACCGGTTCAACCCGCTGGTGAAGGGAACCACCGGAACGATGAAGCCCGTGCTCAGATCCCGCAGTTCCCGGGTCTCGTGATCTTCGCGCACGCCCAGCGTCGCCTTCAACGCCGAGTTCAGCGTGTAGCTCAACTGGCCGAATTCGCCGAAGGAGTTCGCCTTCTGCTCGTAGCTCGTCAGCGCGATGCCGCCGAGTCCGGCGGCGTCCGAGAAGTCCGAGTAGAACGCCTCGTGCAGCGTCTGGTCCGAATAGAAGACACCGCCCACCCACCCCAGCGGTCCGGAGCCGGTCGATGCCAGGCGCACCTCCTGGGAGAACACATCGAGATCGCTGCGGAAATACTCGTCCGAGTCATGGTACTGGGTTGCGTCCCAATCGCTGTACTCGCGCCGGATCATCTTGTCGTAGGCGGTGATGCTGGTGAGCTTGCCGAAGCCTAAGTCGATGTTGGCGTCCAGGTCGACCCCGTTGTTCGAGTTGTCGACCCCGGGTTTCGAACCGGCCTGAAGTCCGGTGACGGCGGCGAAGGTGGGGTTCAGGTTCCAGTCCGTGACGTAGCGCGAGGTATCCGCGGGAATGGTGGTGACGATCTGGCCCGCGGCATTCGTGCGTGAGTACGGCGCGAGCAGATGCAGACCGGTTTCGTCCGATTTGTCCTTGGCCAGGTGAAACTCGAGCCGCAGGTCGACGGCATCCGCCGGTTTCCACTCGAGCTGCCCCCGACCCGCGATTTTGTCCTGGTTGCCGAGATGCTGGCCGGTGTCCCGGTTGCGCTGCCAGGCGCCCCCCTGTTCGGTGGCCACCGAGAGCCGGCCCGTGAGGCCGTCGGCCAGCGCTCCGGACAGGTAGCCCTCGGCATTCACCTCGTTGTGTGAACCGTATTCCGCCGTGAAGCCCGCGTGCGTGTCGGCCGTCGGCCGATTGGTGATGAAATTGATCTGGCCGCCCGTGGTGTTGCGCCCGTAGAGGGTGCCCTGCGGCCCGCGCAGGACCTCGACCCGGTTGATGTCGAACAGCTGCCCCGCGGTCTGGATCGGCAGCGCCGCCGCCACTTCATCGACGCTCACGCCGATGGGCGACGCATTGTTCGAGGTGTAGTCCAGGAAGCCGACGCCGCGGATCCGATACTGGGGCTGACCACCGCCGAAGGCCGGTTCCACCTGCAGGCTCGGTATCGCGTTTTGCAGATCGACCACGTTGGTGATCGCCTTGCCTGCCAGGTCGTCACCCGACAGCACCGAGAGCGCGATGCCGACGTTCTGCGCCGACTCTTCCCGACGCTGCGCGGTGACCACCACCTCGCCGAGGCCGCCGGCATCGCTGTCCGCCGCGCCCGCCTGGGCGACGCCGCCCGCATTCACCCAAACAAGGCCGGTCGCGGCCACCCGCGCGATAGCTCGAAAACGCATCCCACTCTCCTAGAAATGTCCCCGTGGCCTACCACCGATGGAAGCCCAGCCCGACATGATCGGTGACGAGACACGGCCTGTGAACTGATATTTTCTTGGAGAGAGATACGAATTGGTTATTGGCTCAAGTTTGCGGCTCGGTCAGCGGCGATATGGGTCGCTCGCGACGAAAATGCAGGATCGTCAGGACGAGGGCGATGGCTTGGAGAACCGCGCAACAGTAGAATGGGGCGCCGATGCGCCAGTCGCCCTTGGGTAGATGCGACACCACCGTCAACAAGGGAGCGCCGATGGCCGGTGCGATCACCGCCATCAGGCTGTTCAGGCCGCCGACTGCGCCCAAAGTCTGCCCCTGGTTCTTGGAATCCGCCGCGCTCGAAATGATGCTCTGGATCGTCGAGGAAACCGTGTTACCCAACAAATTGGCCGCAATGACCGCATACATCATCCAACCCTGGGTGGCGGCTCCCCACAGCGCGTAGGCCAGGGTCGAGGACACCAAACCCCAGACCGCAAGCCGCCGCACGCTCACGACCTTCAAGATGCGGCCGAGAAGCACACCCTGCACGATGGCGGACACCACGCCTACGGCCGCCAGCGACCAGCCGTTCTCGCGAGGCCCCCAGCCGAATTTGAAGCTGTTGGAGAGAACCCAACAGGTGTAAAGCACGTACTGGGCGAGCCCGCAGCACGACACCACGACCGCGAGCGGCGCCACACCCTTCAAGTCGGTCAATCGCCGCAGCGCACCGAATGGGTTGGCCGCCTTCCAGGAAAAACCCCGCCTACGCTCCGTGGGGAGCGATTCGGGCAGAACGAAGATACCGTACAACAGGTTCAGCAAGGCCAGGCCCCCGGCGGCAGCGAAGGGCAGCCGCAGGTTTATCGAGCCCAGAAGTCCGCCGATCACGGGCCCGAGGATGAAGCCCACCCCGAACATCGCGCCCAGCATGCCGAACCGTTTGGCCCGCTCCTCCGGCGGCGTGATGTCGGCCACGTAGGCGCTGGCGACGGAAATATTCGCCTGCATGCCGCCGGCCACCAGGCGTATCGCAATCAACACGCCGATCGAACTCGCAATCGCCGTGGTGAAGAAACTGAACATCAGCCCGGAGAATCCGACCAGCAGGACCGGCCGGCGCCCGTAGGCATCCGACAGCGCCCCGAGGATGGGCGATCCCACGAAATTCGCGATGCTGAAGGTGAAGGTCACCACGCCGAACCACAACGCCTGATCCTGTTTGTCGCTGGTCAGGCTCCCCACCAACTCCGGCAGCACGGGAATGATGAGCCCGATGGCCATCATGTCGATGAGCACCGTCAGCATGATGAAGCGCATGGCCGCCAGCCGGCTCTGGCGCCGGCTCGACAACGGAAGGGGGTTTTCGGCAGAGGGCATGTTTGCGGCCAGGTCGATTAATTGAGGTGGAGCGCGGCATTATATCGCGAGGGAGGCAGCCTGATCCCATGCAGCAGCTCCGCATACCGGGTGTCGCTGTAGAGCGGTCTGAGCCGCGCATCGGTGTTGAGGTAGATGGCCAGCAGGTACGAGCGCGCCTGATACGGCCCAGAAAAAGGTAGGCGATGGCCAGCACCACGTGCGCATCGACCTCCGAAACCGTCCCGGGTGAACTTGTCGGTGTAGGGTTGCCTGCCGACGGGTCAGGAATGGTGACCGTGTAGAGCCAGGTGCCGACCGGCGAATCGCACTCCCGCTGGGGATGCGTCTGCCCGTGGCTTTCCATCTCCGCCGCCGCCACGGCCGCGTTGCCTTGCACGAAAGATCCAAGCAAGGCTATCGTCGTGATCGCCTTTGCCCCACACATCCATTTCGCCTTCACGTAATCGCTTTTAATTATGTCAATCTCCGTTCGTCATGGTTGGTCGCACAGTTCGAGTCGCGCCGATGCATCCGCTCGCGCCTTCTCTCCTCCTAAGCGAGAATCGCCCGGTACATGCCGCAGGAAGGCAGCGGCAAGACGTTGCAGGCCACGGCCCTGGTGCACGAGGTTTCCCGTGCTCAGATTGACAAGATGAAGCGCGATCCATTTGCGCAGCCGGTCGAGCATTCGCATCCGCCGACTGCGTGGCGACGGCAGGTGGTCTCATGGGCTTTCCTGGTAGCGGCCGCCACGGTCGCGAGCGGCTCGGCCCGGCCCGAGATCTTTACCGATCTGGCAACGCCGTTCGAAAAGGTCGCAATTGAGACGGCGGGACAGGACATCACCCAGCGTGTGGCTGCGGTGCGAAAAACGCTCGATCCTCTGCTTCCCGGTGTCTACGCGGCCGGCGCTGGGATGGATCAGCGCATCGCCAAGGCGCTCGTTGAGTTTCCATCCAGGCAAGCCGGCTACGACCGTGCAGTCCGCGCATTCCCCATCGCGCTGTCAAATGCGATGAAACGGTTTCGCACGGTATTTCCTCGATTCACGCCGCCTTTGCCGATTTTTCTCTATCATTCACTCGGAATGCGGGATGGCGGTTCCGACTATCTCGAGCCTGGACACCGCCTCATCATGTTCTTCGGCGCCGACATGATTGCAGCATTGCATGCCGACAGTTCTCTCGAACCATTCTTTGACCATGAGCTTTTCCATCTCGAGCATGCTCACGCATTTCCGGACTGCGACCAGTTCTGGTGCGTGCTATGGCAGGAGGGATTAGCAGTGGATGCCGCTGCTACGATGACCCCGGGTGCAACCGACCACCAACTGTTACTTGACACGCCTGCGCCGATGCGCGCGCCGACCGACGCGCGCTGGGAGGCTGCGCTGTGTTTCGCCGCGGCACATTTCGACGACACCGATGACGCCGTCATCGCGCAGGCATTACAAGGCAGCGGAAAGCCACCGTCGGGTCTGCCGGACCGGTTCGGCTATTACCTCGGCTACCGTCTCGCTCGGGCGACGGGTCGCCCGATACACGAGCTTGATCGGCTCGACCACGAATCAGCCCGCCGGCTTCTGCGATCAACGCTCATCCACGCCATGGTGGAAGCAAGGGCAGGCTGCCCGGCGCCGGCCGCAAAAGCGGCGATCACGCACAATTCACCGCACGCAGTTTGAAACTGTGCCTGACTCCTCGACACAACCTGGTGAACTATCGGACCTCTTGAACCCGGAGTACGATTTTCTTTAAATTCTCTTTTTATTTTTTGCGCTGCGATTCCGATGCTATGCAAAGATTTCGCGTTAAGGTCCGTCCCCTGTGACGATCCGCGTCTGAAATGCACCCCAGAACGGTGTTTCACGTACCCCACACCACTGGCCCCCATTCATGGCAGTCGATCTTCGGGCTTCGGTTTCTAACCCCCCAGATTGCTATCGGTTGTCGATCGCGCAAGCGTTCCCGCACGGGACGCGCATTGACAAGAAAGGTTTTGTGACGTGAATCACTCTTTTGGCCGACGCGTTTGCACATTTTCGCGTCGTCCCGCTGCGGGGCTGCTGCTTTACCCATGCGGACGTGGGGGGTCATTCGTACCTAGAGTGCCTCGCCGAAGTGCTCGTTGCCGCTCAGCCGGATGGCTCCGGAGGGCGGTATGAGTTCGATGGCGTCGCGCGTCGCGGCAGGAACATCGAGGAACGGTTCGTGGGGGTCGGAGTGCAGGTACATGTCGTTCGAAGACGGTGCCGCCGACTCGAATTTCGTTCAACGCACCCAGCCGGTTGCACTGCGATAGCGCGCGCGATCGACTGGAAATTGCTGCTTTGCACACTCGCGATAGACAGCACTATCCCGAAAAATGCGGACGGCGCTACGCGTTGTGTCGATTCCGTCCGGCCCTGCGGCCGGCGACTGAGAACCAGTCTGCTACGCCTCGCGTCCGCAACCCCCCATGATGCGTCATGTGCCACGCTGAGCGGCTTATGAGCGGGAATCTGATCTGTCGTACTTCGCTGCTGATCTGGCTGCTGGCGGTCTGCAGCGGCGCGCATGCACTGGATCCGCAGCTGAAGCTCAGCCAGTACGGCCTCGATCGCTGGCAGATGCCGGACGGCCTGCCGCAAAGTTCGGCGCAGACGATCGCGCGGACGCCCGACGGGTATCTGTGGATCGGCACCCAGGAGGGGCTGGCCCGCTTCGATGGTACGCGCTTCACCGTTTTCGACAGCGGCAACGAACCGGCGATCCCGAGTAAGAACATCAGCAGCCTGTTCGTCGATCGCGGCGGACAGCTGTGGGTCGGGACACGGGCGGGCGTTGCCGTGGTCGTCAACGGTCGCTTCGAGACCTTGCCGCAGGCCGGCGAGCTCGCCCACGCCTACGTACGCACCATGGGTCAAGGCGCCGGGGGCCGTCTCTGGGTGGGCACCGAGACCGGTCTGTTCGAAATCGACTCGGGTCACGTCACCTCGTACGCGCACGCCGACGGCCTGACCGACGAGCGCATTCGTGCGGTGGTGGAGGACAGCGGCGGCAGCGTCTGGGTCGGCACCGAAAGCGGACTTGTGCATCGGGTCGGAAATCGCTTCGAAACGGTCAAATTCGCCGGCAGCGACCATTTTTCGGCCACGGCCCTGCTCGCCGACGGTGACGGCTCGCTGTGGATCGGCAGCGCGGACGGCGCGCTCTATCATCGCTCGGCGGGCCACCTCGAGCAGGTGGCGGCCCCGGGCAGGCTCGGCACCGCGGTCAGGGCGCTGGCGTGGGATCGCGAGGGCAGCCTTTGGATCGCCACACGCGGCGGCGGGCTCGTGCGCTGGCGCAACGGGGTCATGGACGCGCTGGTCATCGACAAGTTGGTGGCCGATGACCTGCGCGCCGTGATGACGGACGATGAGGGCAGCCTATGGGTCGGCAGCTTCGGCTCGGGACTGCTGCGCCTGCGCGACGGGGACTTCACTTCGGCGGGCCGCTCGGAGGGAATGCAGGGAGATTTGCCGTGGTCCATCACGCCCCGCAAGGCCGGGGGGGTCTGGGTGGGCACCGATGGCGGCGCCAGCAGTTACTCGGATGGTCGCTTTCAGCACGTCGCGGGACCGCGAGGACACGAGACGGTCTCGGCGCGCGCAGTGTTGGAGGACGACGCGCAAAATCTGTGGGTGGGTACCGATGGCGCGGGAGTCTACCGGCAAGGTGCGCTCGGCCAGCGGGTCTTCGATCGCAGCAACGGATTGTCCGGCAACCGGGTCACCGCGCTCATGCAGGATTCGGCCGGCCGCGTGTGGGTGGGCACCGGTGACGGTCTCGACCGTATCGAGCACGACCGGGTGACCCCCGTGCCCTCGTTGCTGCCGCAAAGCCTGCGCGCGCCCGTGACGCTGCTGCATCAGGATCGGTCGGGACGAATCTGGGTGGGCACCGAGACGCAAGGTTTGTTCGTCATCGATGCCGGCGGCACGCGGCACTACGGTGTCCGCGACGGACTTCCGGGGGATTGGGTACTGGCGGTTCGCGAGGACGCACGGGGGCAGATCTGGCTCGGCACCACGGACGGACTTGCCGTGTGGCGCGATGGCCGGGTCTCCTCCCTGGCGCCCCTGGGCGGCCCGCTGCGCGAGACCATCATGCAAATCCTCGAGGATGGCTCGGATCGACTGTGGTTCAGCACGAACAAGGGCTTGATGTCGGTCCCGGTGGCGGCGCTCGATGCAGCGCTTGCGACCGGTACGCCGCCCGCGTTCAAGGTCTATGGTCTGAACGACGGGCTGAGATCCGCGGAATTCAACGGCGGCAACACGTCGGCCGGTTGCCGCACGACCGACGGCCGGCTGTGGTTCCCCGGCATTCACGATGTCGTGAGTTTCGATCCGCAGCATATGCGCTTGAATACCCGTCCGCCGCCCGTGCACGTCGAACGCGTGCTGGTCGATGGGGTCACGTTGCCGCTGACCGCGGGAGTGGAAGTCCCGGCGGGGCGCAAACGATGGGAATTTCAATACGCCGCGTTGAGTTTCGTGGCACCGCAGCGCGTGGTGTTCAAATACCGTCTCGAAGGCTTCGACTCCGACTGGGTCGATGCCGGCAACCGCCGCACCGCCTTCTACTCGCAGCTGCCGCCCGGCCGCTATACCTTCCGGGTCACGGCCGCCAACAGCGACGGCGTTTGGAGCACCAAGGGCGCCGAATTTACCTTCGTGCTGAAACCCCTGATGCGCCAGACCTGGTGGTTCGCGATGCTGTGCGTGTTGGCCATCGCCGCGGCGATCTATGGCTGGTATCGGCTCAGAATGGGACGGATGAAACACCTGGCGGCGACATTGAGCGAGCAGGTCGCCGCGCGAACCGAGGATCTGGAGCGGGTGAACGCCGAGCTGCTCTCGGCAAAAGAACGGGCCGAGCTCGCGGCCCACGCGAAATCGGAGTTTCTCGCGAACATGAGTCACGAGATCCGCACGCCCATGAACGGGGTCATCGGCATGACGGCCCTGCTGCTCGACACGTCCCTCGACGGCCGGCAGCGCGACTATACGGAGACGATCCGCAACAGTGCCGACGGCCTTCTCGGCATCATCAACGACATTCTCGATTTCTCGAAGATCGAGGCCGGCAAACTCGAGTTCGAACACCTGGACATGGATCTGCGCAAGACGGTGGACGACGTGGCGCACATCCTGGCGGCCCAGGCGCATGCCAAGGGCCTCGAAATCATCACCTTCATCGACGAGGCGCTGCCCTGCTCGGTGATCGGCGACGCGGGCCGCGTGCGCCAGGTGCTGCTCAACCTGGGCAGCAATGCCATCAAGTTCACCCGTCAGGGTGAGGTGTCGATCAAATTGCACGTGCTCGAGAGCGGACCCGACGGCACGTCGATCCGCTGTGCAGTGCAGGACTCCGGCCCCGGCATTCCTGCCGACCGTGTCGACCGGTTGTTCCAGCCATTTTCGCAGGTGGACTCTTCCACCACGCGGCATTTCGGGGGCACCGGACTCGGTCTGTCGATCGTGCGGCGCCTGGTGCAGTTGATGCGGGGCGAGGTGGGAGTCGACAGCACCGAAGGCGTGGGCTCGGTTTTCTGGTTCACGGCCCATTTCGGCCCGTCCGAGGTCAAGAGCACAGACCCGCGTGCCGACCTCCAGCTCCGTAAGCTCAAGAACCGCCGGGCGCTGATCGTCGACGACAACGCCGCGAACCGCGAGGTGCTGGCGCTGCAGCTGGCTCAGCTCGGCATGCGCGCGCACAGCGTCGCGAACGCCCGTGACGCGCTCGAGGCATTGCACGATGCCCGGCATCGTCGGCAAACCTACGACATTGCGGTGCTGGATTACATGATGCCGGAGTGCGACGGCCTCGAGCTCGGCAAACGGATCGCCGCAGCCGGTTGCTTCACGGACACGCGGCTCGTCCTGCTCACCTCCGCCCATGAGATCCGCGAGACCGAGAGCTTCGCCGCGCTCGGTTTCGCGGCCTATCTCCTCAAGCCCGTGTCGTCCGGCGATCTGCGGGAATGCCTGACGCGCGTGCTGTCGGTGCACGAGGCCGATTGGCGCGCCCGCACCCAGCCGATCGTGGTCTCAAGCCGGCTGCCGCCGGCCGCCGGCATGCAGCGGATTCTGCTGGCCGAGGATAACGCGGTGAATCAGAAAGTCGCACTGGGCGCGCTCGAGCGGCTGGGCTACACGGCAGACGCCGTCGGCAACGGTTCGGCAGCCGTCGTGGCCTGGCAGACCGGACGCTACGCGCTCATCTTGATGGACTGCCAGATGCCCGTGATGGACGGGTATCAGGCGGCCCGGGAGATCCGCTCGCTCGAGGACGGCCGCGGGCACACGCCGATCATCGCCCTGACGGCCGACGCCATGGTGGGCACCGAAAAGCTCTGCCGGGATGCCGGCATGGACGCCTATCTGACCAAGCCGCTCGATCGGGCGCTGTTGGACGAGACCATCGGCCGCCATCTGGGCGCGGCGCGAGCACGGCAGCATGCTGCGCAGACAGTAGCTGCGGAGCCGGCACCGGAGCGGCCGCCGGAGCCGACGTCGGAAATGCAAGGCGCGCGAAGCGATGCGTGGAGCCGCGCCGCGCAGGCCGCACCGCTCGACTGGGACGAATTCGTGGCGGCGGCGGACGGCGACGCCGAGTTTGCCGGCGAGCTGGTGCAGGTATTCATCGAGTCGGGCGATGCGGTGCTGCACGAGATCCACGACGCGCTGCTGCGCGGCGATGCGCCCGCGGTGCGGCAGGCGGCGCATTCCTTGAAGGGCTCGAGCGCCAACATGCGCGCGTGGGACATCTGCGAAGCCGCGGGCCGTCTAGAAGCCGCCGCATGCAGCGGCGACGTGGCCGACCTCGAGCCGCTGGCGGCTCAACTGCGCACCGAGACGAGTCGTGCCATGGATTACCTGCGCGCGCGCCCGGCCGGCTGAACGCGGACGAACCGGCCGGTTTGAACTCCACATAAGCTGCTTGTCAGCTTATACGGAGGAAGGCCATCACTTCCGACTGCCGCCTTCATCCGCAGCTCAATGTCGGCCTGGACTTTGCTCGTGTCGACCCGTTCTCGCGCCGTCGAGCCGTGGCTGTGGCGCTCTACTAGTATGTGAACGCCGAAACGGCTGACGCGCGCGCCGCGACGATCGATGAAAAGGCAGCACGGGCCATGGGGACGGAGATGATAAAATTCACCCATGGCGCGACTCCACGGAATTCGTCGCATTGCCGATACGCGGATACTGCCGCCTTCTGACGCGGGCTGTGAGAAAACGATCCCTATGACCAGGATTACATTTGAGCCGGACATGCAAGACGCCGCATCGTCAGAGTCCATCGAAACAGCGCTCTTCCTGGGTGTACGGGGTGACCCCCGCTCAGAATCGACCCAGCTTCGCTGGCAGGTCAAGGCGAGCGTACGGGAAACCGTGCAACTCGAATCCGGTCAGGCGCTCGAAAGTCTGGGCGGGCCGCTCTTCGTGACCACCAAGGAACCCAAGGTTGAAATGGCAGACGGTCAGAGCCCTGGGCCGCTGGGTTGGATACGCTGGATAGGTGATGACGGGCGACGCTCGTTCCAAATCCACCTGGCCATTTCATTCGTTGGTTTCGACCGGCTCTGTGGTCTCGCACAGCAAGGCAGATACCCACATGCCATCCTGACCTTCGCCGAAGACGGCAGCATCGGGGCGTTGACCGAAGCGCAGAGCGACGTGAAAATTTGGAAGAACATCGAGGCCAAGAGAGTCCTGATCGATGAATATACCTTTCGCTATGACTTTACGCGCCGGTCCAACACCGCGTGAGTTGCCGCCGGGAGCTGCTCGACCAATGATCGCCGGAAACGCGGGCGGAAGAAGCCGTACGTCCCCATTTCGCACCGAGCGACGGCAAGTGATTCACATCGACTGATTCGACTGCCTGTCTGGGAAGCTAAAGTTACCGCGCTTTACCAGGCAGAAATGGTTGTTTTAGATAATTTTGATAGTTCTCTTCTATCAACGGCAGATTTTTGAGATCCCTCGCTGCAATGTCAAGCGTCGCGATGTGTAAGTTCAACGCCTTACCTAACGCTTCGTAAATCAACCACTCGCATCGTCTTGCCGGGGTTTTCCCAGGCACACCAAGGCACAATGCGGCACACTCACCTCCGCTCGACCGCATCACTGCCAATCCCACTCATGAACGGGCAACCGTGCCTTCGAGGGATGCGCGTGACGGTACTTTGCGTCGTTGACGCCGTGGCCTAAGGGGGATAACGATGATTCATCGAAATGGCTGGTTGGCGAGCTGTGTCGCGAGCGCGCTGTGTTCGCCGTTGGCGGCGCAGACAAGCGGGATTCCCGAACCGCCGTTCACCTTGGCACAGGCGCAGCACGGCAAGGAACTGGCTGCGAAGTCCGACGAACTCCGGGCGCAGGTCAAGAACATCCGCGCTCCGGCCGATCCCCTGAAAATCATGGGAAATCTGTACTTTGTCGGCGTGGCCAACGGCGAGGTGTATCTGCTGACATCGCCCAAGGGGCACATTCTGTTGGGTGCGGGATTCAAGGACACGGCGGCGCTGGTCGAAAAGAACATCGAGGCGCTGGGCTTCCATCTCGCCGACATCAAGATCATCCTGATCAATCACAACCATCCCGATGAGGCGGGGGCGACCGCCTATTTCAAGAGAAAGACCGGGGCCCAGGTCATGACCGGCTTCGCCGAGGTTCCCTATCTTGAATACGGCGGCGTCCTTCCTCCCACGGCTCCGGTACCTCGTACCGACGGACGGGCGGGCGGGGCACCTCCCCCCGTGGTTCCTTTGACGCCGGCGCAGCAATGGTACCCGCCGGTCAAAGTGGACCGCGCGTTGTTCGACGGCGACGTGGTCAAATTGGGCCCTTTGTCCGTCACCGCTTATCTCGCGCCGGGCCACAGTGCGTCATCGACCAGTTTTCTGTTCAACGTGCGTGAGGGGGGCAAGGACTATCGGGTGTTCGAGTTCTGCTGTTGGGAGTTTCCGGCCGACTTGAACCGCAACTCGTATATCAACGAGGCCTCCGTGCGGCACACGCTGCAAACCTTCCGCAAGGTGTTGCCCGTGGACATCTATCTCGAAGGCGGTGTGTATGCCTGGTCGGGGATCTTGAATCAGCCCTCGGGAACCCTGCAGGAGCGCATGGCGAAATTGCAAACCGACCATATGCTGTTTGCCGACCGCGAAATTTTCCGCGATTGGTCGGCATGGCGCGAAATCGAGTTTGCGCAGACACTCGCGGCTCAGAAAGCGGCGGGAGCCGTGCCAATGGCACCGCCGACGCCTCCCGTCACCCCCCCGGTCGCCGCACAGCCATCACCTCCCAGCGACCCTGCGCCGCCCTATCCCGAAGATCCGCTGAACGCGCTACGGCGGCCCGCCACGGTGAAAGGGCCGTTCACGCTCGCCGTGGTCGGCGACCTGATCTCGTCCCATCCCATCGTGCAGAAGGACGATGCGGAACTCGCGGCAGTTGGCAACCTCCTCAAAGCCGGCGATCTGGTGCTCGGCAACCAGGAAGGTGTCTTCTTCGATAAGAAGTCCTTCAAGGGATCCGGATACGGCGAAGGATTGTTGCTCGGCGAGGCGGGAATCGCAAAGAATGAGAAGTCGCTGTTCGGCATCGGCATGGTAAGCATCGCCAACAATCACAGCACCGACTGGGGCCCGGACGGCCTTCTCGAAACGCAGCGTCTGTTGGATCAGGCCCACATCGTTCATGCAGGCGGCGGCCGCACTCTCGCCGAAGCTCGGCGAGCCGCTGTTGTGGCGACACCCAAAGGCCGCATCGCGGTGGTCGCCGCGGCCTCGACGTTCAAGACGTTTGCCGGCGCGACCGATGCCGTTGGCGACGCGCCGGCGCGGCCGGGCATCAGCGTGCTGCGCACGCGGCGCGTTCATTTACTGTCAGCGCATGACTTCGACGGGCTACGTACCGGCGTGCCGGTCGACCCGCGGCCTCAGATCCCGGGGGAGGGGCGCAACGATCGCGAAATTTCTCTGGGCGGCGAAGTCTATCGGGCATCCGATCATGCCCTCGGACTGATTTACGAAATGAATCAGTACGATCACGCGGCGATTCTCCAAGCCGTGCGCGATGCCAAGGCGCAGTCGGACTTCGTGATTTTTACGGTCCATGCTCACGAAACCCCCTCCGGATTCGAGGACGGGGATCCACTGCCGCCGGACTTCTTGAAGCAGCTGTTGCACGAGGTGGTGGATGCCGGAGCGGACATGGCCGTCGCCGGCGGCCCGCATACGCTGCGGAGCGTGGAATGGTATCGCGGCAAGCCGGTGTTGTACGGCATGGGCGGATTCCTGTTTAGAAGCGATGTCGTATTGATGCAGGACACCCTGCAGTCGCGCGCCTACCCGAATTCACGTCCCTACCCGCAGCCGCCCACGAACGCCCACTCCTCCGGAGCGTCGGCGCCCCCACCACGGCTCGATCCGCCCGCGTGGTACGACGGCATGATGGCGGTTGCGACATTCGATGGCGACGAAACCAAGCAGGTGAAACTCTATCCCCTCGATCTCGGCCGCACCGACGATCCTTCGCGACGCGGCATCCCGCATCTTGCCTCGCCGGAGAACGCAAAGAGGATTCTCGAAACGCTGCGTCAGGAATCTCAGTCCTTCGGTACCACCATCAGAATCGACGGATCGGTCGGCCTGCTCGAACCGCAATAGCCTCAGGGGGGCCGCGCCCGGAAGCGCGCACCGCCGCACTGGATTAGTACCGGCAAACCAGGGTTTCCCTACTGAAGCGCAGCCACGCATGCCGGGGGAGTAGTTGATCTGAGGTGTGCTGGTGGCCAGGGAGGCTCTGAGACAGTTCGACTAGGGTTTTCTTTGAATTCAGATTTTATTTTTTTAGTATTTTAGTGGCCCCTAAAGCACCACGAGGAAAATAACCTCAAATTATAGGGCATCTCCGCTCACGCTCGCTTCGTCGTCTTTTCGTGCTCAATTCGCCAGCCATTCAGTTACAGGCCGACTCAGGAAATTCTCCAACGAGATGCCATCGCCGCCGACAAGCAGCGTGCGGTTTGTTTTAAACGCTGCCGCGAATGCAGCCGTACCGGAGTGAGCCTGCGGTGCGCGGCCGCTCTTCACTTCAATGGCGGTCAGGCAAGAACCAGCCTTCACGATGAAATCGACCTCTTCGCCGCGCTCTCGCCAATAGTAAAGTTCGTACTCTCCGGCGCCCGCTGCGTTGGCGAGGTATGCACCGACCGCGGATTCAATCAGCCTGCCACGGAATTCACGGTCCGCAAGCGCCTGTTGCGGACTGATGCCGGCGGTCACCGTCATCAGCGCAGTGTTGAGTACCTGCAGCTTCGGGCTCGAGCCACGGCTGCGCGCCGCGTCGCCCGCGTACTTCTGCAATCCGCAGACCATTCCCGCTCCGGCCAGTAGGTCGAGGTAGTGCGCGAGTGTCGTCGTATTCCCGGCGTCCTGCAGCTGGCCGAGCATCTTCGTGTACGAAAGTATCTGGCCGGAATACCGGCAGGTGAGTTCGAACAACCGGCGCAGCAGCGCCGGCTTGTCGACGCGGCTCAAGAGCAACACGTCGCGCGAAATCGAGGTCTCGATGAGACTGTCCGCGATGTAGCGCAACCAGCGAGCCGGGTCACCGACCAGGGGGGCGGCACCCGGATAGCCTCCGAAATAGAGATACTGCTCCAGCGTCCAACCGAAAGCCGTGCGCATTTCCGTGAACGACCAATGCGGGAGCCGCAGCGTCTCGAATCGCCCCGCGAGGCTCTCCGTCAAGCCTTGGGCGATCAGAAGTGGCGCTGAGCCCAACAGCACGACCTTAACTGAGCGCTTCTTGCGCGTGTCCTCGTCCCAGAGCCTCTTGACCGTCTCGGACCAGGCCGGGATTTTCTGGATCTCGTCCAGCACCAGTACGGCGCCGGCCTTACCCGTAGCCTCCAGCCGCACCGCCTCCCACTGCTGGTTGATCCAGTCTGCGCCTCGGAGCGTCGGCTCGTCCGCACTGACGTAGCGAACCGGCACGTCAAGTTCCGCGGTTACCTGCTGCACCAAGGTGGACTTGCCAACTTGGCGCGGACCCGCCACGACCTGGACGAACCGGCGCGGCTCGGCGAGCCGCTCGGCGAGGACGACTGCTTGAGGGCGCTGGAAATCTCTAATCTTTTTACTCACGACGTTGAGTATTTTTACTCAACGTATTGAGTAGTGCAAATGTTCCTATGCCGCAGAAACAGTTTGACGTGCAAGTACGTGGACTTGCGCCGGTGATTGGGCGCAGGCCCTCCGTAAAGATCGTGGAGGTAATCTTCGAAACGGTGTGACTAAGCTAACCACCAGCACCTCGACCCGGTCCCTCGAACCGATCGAGATTACGACGGCTAGGATGTGAGAAATACAGTCAGGCGCAATGGACTAAATTGCACGATTCGGATCTATCAAAATACTAGACCTCTAGACATATGGAGGACCCGGCAAGGCTGCGCCCTCACCGCGTCTTACCACTACGCCAAAGGTACCGCGTTGGCTCGTGGATATCCTGCCCGGGTTGGC
>CAZZVN010000006.1:9024-10117 GCA_964657625.1 uncultured Steroidobacteraceae bacterium | reverse complement strand
TCCGTGTGCAGTCGCTCTTCCCCTTGGATACCCCCGCAGTGTGGGCAGTGATTGGCAAAATACGGCGTATCCTCATCCGCCGCATAGCGGTACTGCGGCCACGGCCGCAGCAGCCCCGCCAGCGCCCCGTCGACCGCCGACACGTTCGACACCGTGCACGCCGACAGCAGCCCGCCCGTCTCGAGGTCGACTCCGCTGTCGAGATGCACGCAAATCACCTCGATCTCCGCGCCGCATGTCGCGCACGGCACCTGAGCTGCGGCGACGAACGCCTCCTCCGAGGCGATCGCGAACTCCGGGCCGTCCGCATCCGGCGCCTCCCCGCCCATCCATCGCGACACCGCCCCGCCCACGTCGTCGTCGTCGACGTACCACCGTTTCGTGTCCGCATCCCAACGCGCCCCCGACTCCAGGAGCTCGGTATGGTCCTCGGGTGCGGCGTAGAGATAGATGCGAGCCATGCGCGTTTCTAACATGATTTGTCCTCAGAGGTCTTGCGGCGCGGTGTCTTGCGGGGTCGCTTGCGCAAGGGTGGATCCGCCGTGACCAGGGCAGGCCCGTCGCTCCCCACCACCGGCTCACACGGCACCGCCGCCGGCTGCCGGCCCGCCACCACCGCGCCGTCCGGCACCGAGCCGTCCGCCGCCGCCTCGTCCGCCCCCGCAGCGCCCGGCGCAGGCTCCGGCCCGCGGCGCGCCACCGTGGGATAGTCCACGTGCGTGAGGTTCACCCGCCGCCAATCCGGAATGGACGCGAACTTGAGAAACCCCTCGAGATCGGGCAGTCGTTCGATTTCCGAGGCCATCACGGCCGGCTCGATGCTGCGCTGTTCGCTGGTGGTGGTCGAAGAGAGCCACTCGCCCGGGCGCCGCGTCATCGATCGGGCGACGTGCACCACCTCCCGCTGCCCGATGAGCCGGGAGGCGAACTGCGAGGTGCCGCCCTGCTCGCTCGCCGAGCAGCGCAGCAGCAAGGTATTGCCACAGTTCTCGACGATGGTGTCGGCCGCGCCCCGGCCGTAGGTACCCGAGACCTGCGAGATGGACTGGAAGCCGAGCACGCAGCGGCCGCCGAATTTACGCAGGCGCGCCAG
>CAZZVN010000006.1:0-8924 GCA_964657625.1 uncultured Steroidobacteraceae bacterium | reverse complement strand
ACCCCGCGCTGCCGGGTGATGTAGCGCAGCGCCCTCACCGCCGAACTCGTGATCGAGCGCACGGAGCCGAACATGCGCTCGTTGCCCTCCTCGAGGAAGGGCCCGGCCGCGCTGCCGCCGAGCAGGATTTTCAACTCCCAGGTCGGCGCCTTGGTGATGAGCCGATATACCGCGTCCTCCTCGTGCGCGTGGGCGGTCAGCGACTGCTGCACCACGGCCGTGAAAAACGTTCGCGCGTACTCGGTCCAGGTCCGGTCCGTCGCGCCGCCGTCGGGAATGAGCGAGCGCGCCAGCTGCTCGACGTCGTAGTCGTTGGTGATCTCCTTGCGCAGGTCCCATTTCACCGCATCCGGTTCGAACGGATTGAGGATCACGTCGCCGCGCCCGGCATCGTAGAAGCGGCTGAGGTAGCCGCTGTCGGGATCGGCGATGAGCGCGCGGTCGCCGCGGGCGAGTGCCGCGCTCAGCATCTCGCTGATCGCGGTGCTCTTGCCCGTGCCGGTGGTGCCGACGATCTTGAAGTGTTTGGTCTCGTCCTCCGCGGCGATGGGCAGTCCCGCCAGCGTGAGCGACCGCACCTCCGCCGGCCGCCCGTGACGGTCGTCGGCGCTACGCGGCCCCCGCTCGCCGGCATCCGGGTCCGGGTCCCGGTCGAAGATTACCGCGCCGCGCCGATGCGATCCCTCCGCGCCGCTTTTTTGCACCCAGGCCCGGCCGCAGCAATAGCCCAGCACCGCACAGACGACGCCGCCCACGATCGAGCGCAGCATCCCGTGCGGCGCGAGGCCCAGCGCCCCCAGCAACGGACCCGCCGCGGCGAGGACGATTCCCGCCACCATCGTCACCGGCACCGCCGCCGCCGGCGACAACAGCAGGCGCGAGAACCCGGCGCGCGCACGCACCAGCGCGACCAACATCGGCATCAAGACCAGCGTGTACGCCGCGAGAAGACCTGCCGTGCCGCCCATGTGCGCCTCGCTACAACGTGAGGTCGTTCTTTCGATCGCGGCCCTTTCCCGCCGCCGGCTTTCGGTGCTTCGCCGTCGGCGCCGGGCGACCGGCGTCCGCGGACGGCGCACCCTGCCCCGCCTCCCGGCGCAGTTCCTGGTCGCGATAGGCCCGCCACGCCTTGGCCGACTCTTCCTCGGTCGGAGAATGGAACCGAGGCTGCCGCGGCGGCGCGGCCTTCCCGGACGCCGCCCTGGCCGCGGTGACCGCCTCAGCCTTCTCCAGTTTCTCCCGGTATTTGACCCAGCGCTTGGCGGAGTTCTCCTCCGCATGACGCTGGCGGTATGCACGCTGATACGCGTTCATGCGGTCCGCGTTCGCCTTGCGCCACTCGCGTCGACGTTCGTTCAATTCCTCCCGCGTCAGCGCGCCCTGCGGCGTTTTCTGCCGGGGTTGCTTGCGTGCCGCCGCCTGCAGGATCTGTTCACGACCCTCGGCCCGCTGCCGCGCCACCACGCGCTCGAGTTCGTCGCTCCCCTTCGCGCGCGCCGCCACCCGCTCGCGATGCCGCGCACGGATCGCGTCGCCCGCCGGCGTGCTCCGGCCGGTTCGCCGTTCCGCATACAAGACCGATTGAGGAATGCGCGCCTCGGGTTCCCGGTCGACGCCCTGCGCCCGGTAGCTGCGATGATCCACCCGGCCGGTCAAACCCGCCTCCCGCAACGCCTCGTTCGTGACCTGCGCCCAACGCTCCCGCATCCACAGCAGTTCGTCACGCGACGGCCCGAAGCCCTGCGCGTGCCGCTCGGTCCCCGACAGCTCCAGACTGGTACGCGCCCCCAGACCGCCGGCGCCCACCTGCCGCGTGGTCATGAGGAGGTGCGCGTGGTGATGCCGCTGGTCCGCGTGCGCGCGCGGCGTATGCAGGGAGAAGTCCACCGCCGCGCCGAAACGATCCGCCAGTTCTTGCGAGAAACCCCGCACCAGATCGACCCGCTGCGCCGGCGACATTTCCGGCGGCACGAACACCAGGACCTCGCGCGCAACCCGCGAATTCCATTGCCGCCCCGCATGGTCCGCCGCGTTCCACAGGACCGAGCGGTCCCGCGCCCACGCCATCTCCGGCTGCTCCGCCACACCCGACGGCAGTACGATTTCCGCGTGCGCCACATCCTCGCGCTCGGTGTGGTCGAAAACCGCGCTCGACCGCTCGTCCCGGATCCGCTCCCCCGCCCGGTACGCCGCAGCCTTCGTCGCCTTGCTGCCCCGGCCCCGCGAAAAGACTTTGACGTGGAGAAAATAAGTCGCCATGGCCAGTGAGTTCCCTCTCAGCTGCTGACAGACGCCCCGATAATGTCACGCCCCCCGAGCGAAGCTCAAGAAAAACCTACACCACCTCCCGTGCACGATTCCAGGGCAGGAGATTTATTTTTTTGCAATACCGCCCCGACGCCAAGATCCAAGTGCCGACATTGACGCCGCGATCATATGAAGCACCGCACAAGTGTACGTTGAGCGCTTGCCGCCTCTCACCGAGCCCCGACCGTGCAGGGTGTGCGGACCAACTGCCAACTGCCAACTGCCAGCTCCTTTTGGCACCACATCTACGGTCGGTCATGTCCGCGGCGAATACCCGAATTTGCGACGAAACGCATTGGAACCCGAATGGGTGCTCGGTTCGTCACGGATTATTCGCAAATTTGCCCCTGCCACATTGAACATTACAGGTCCGAGCAGAACATTCGACTGGGACGTACCCGCTCGCATCGTTGCTATCGTGCCCCAGGGCAGCGCCACCGCATCGAGCTGCGTCAATGACCACGGCACGGCGGTGCCTTTTGTATCGCCGCGTTCGATCTTGCGAAGTGTGCCTGGCGAAACATCGATGGTCAGCGTTCCCGGCTCTCCGCCCGGCCACTCGACTATTTCTACGCGCTCTCCCCGTTCCTTCGCATGACGCAGAACAAGGTCCCCCACCTTCTTCCGATGGCCGAACGCGAAATGTGTGCAGGCGCAGAAGAAAATGACGCGCCTCTTGGGATTTTCCACCGTCCGGCTCAACAAGTCGGTGGCGGACGCCGGGTTTATGATCTCGATCCCTTCGCGACCGTCCAGCACGCACTTGTCCAGGATCCCGCATCCATAGGTAGCGGCCTGCGCGCAGTTTTTCGAACTCTTTGTCACGAAAGCCGGCCGCATGTGCTGAACGCGAGCCTCGAATATCGACCCAGGACGGTGGCTCGAATCCCCGATGGATCTCCACGGCGTCGATTGCCTCGACGAGTTCACGAGTGGCGCTTCCGCATCCCCAGTACCCGAACGAAAACAATGTGATCGACACGTTCCCGCCACAAGGAGAGAGATGCGTCAAGATCCCCTCGCCAATGCTATTATTAATTTGAAGTCTGTAACGCTGAGAGGCTCCGCCGTGGCACGTCCGCTCGATCGCATAACTGCCAATCCCGCTATCATGAATGGACAACCGTGCCTCCGAGGGATGCGATTGACGGTGCGACGCGTCGTCGAGGCCGTGGCCCTGTACCCGGATCGGAACGAATTGAAAGCGGAATATCCCGAGCTCGAAGACGAGGATATCGCTCAAGCATTAGACTTCGCGGCCCGAAGCTTGGACGACCAAATCCTGCCGCTGGAAGCGGCTTGATCCGGCTGCTGCTCGATCAGGGGCTACCGCTCTCTACAGTCAACTTGTTACTCCGTGCCGGATGGGACGTCATTCATGCGAGCCAATCTGGACTGGCCACCGCAAGCGACGAAGCAATTCTTCAGTTCGCGCTGGCCAACAACCGTGTGATCTGTACCCTCGACGCCGATTTTCATACATTGCTCGCGGTGTCCGGTGCATCGGGTCCGTCGGTAGTTCGAATTCGTCGCGAGGGTATGCGAGGGACTGACATCGCATTCTTGCTGGTGAGAGTTTGGGGCGAGGTCGCCGCATCCATTGAGGACGGAGCCGTCGTCACGGTCACCGAAAAAGCTATTCGGCTGCGGCGGCTTCCGATCGGTGGCATTCAAGAGCATTGAACCTTCGACACGCCGATTTCATGCGTTTCGAGCGTGTTCAATACATTTAAAAATCCACCCGTTGCAGCGTCTTACCGACACCCTCCCATAGACACCACGGCACCATTGGGCGCGCCAAATCTAAGTTGGTCACGCCCTGACCCCGGCGCGGCGGAGTCGGGTGAAAACGGATTTTGCCTTCTGCTGCTAGCATTGTTCGACGAGCAGGACACTTACCCCAAAAATCCCGATCTGCGAGATCGCGACGTCCGCGAACGGGCGGTAATTAAGTCCCTCGAGTCGTCGTCAGCAATCTAGGGTATTCGGACAACTCTCAAACCGCGTGCAAGACTCCGCTACAGCGGTGCAAAAACCGCTATGCGGGACCCTTACGCCGAAGTTGCATCAACCGATCGAACTCGCCCAACAGCTGCCGGCAGCCAAGCAGCCCTTTTACGTCGAGTTGCACAATACCGCGTTCCAGCAAAGCGCGCGATAACCGACGCAGGAGAACCTATGCACGCTCACACTGCTAGACAAGAAGCCCTCGAGACGACCAAACGCCAGCCCAATAACGCTCCCCTCGATGAGATCTTTTATCGTGAACTGGTCGCAGCGCGCCCGCGGCCGCAGTCACCACTTCCCTGCTGAACGAAGTACAAAAATGGAAAACCACATGACACTCAGAGTGTTTTTTCCGCTTTCGAGCGGACATATTGCGCCAAATGGTACGTTGTGAGCGACACGTCGGTAGGCTCAATCTTCTTCGGCTCCTGCTCTATAAAGCCGGGTAGCATTTTTGGCTCCAAGACCCAGACTGGTCCCCGGGGAGAGTCCTGCTCTACAAACCAGCCGGGAAAGACTACGACGCCGCGCACTGGAAAACGCTTTCCGGTCGACTCCTCCAGTCTTACTTCGAGCCACCGCGCCGCGGCCGCTGCCTGATCCATTGGGTTTCCGTCTGGGATCCGATCAGCGACCGTAATCCTATTCCCTGCCACAGTAACTCTTGCATTGGGCCACGGTTTGGAAAATATTTTGGTCTCGATGGCATATATTCCGTGTGGGGAGATGACGACGTGGTCGAGATTGAAGCCATCTCCGGGTATGTCGTGGAATACTTGTCCACCTGAGGTACGGAGTCGCTCGAGAAATTGACCGACACACCGTTCTCCATCTCGCCCGAGCTTTAACTGTCTTACTTGTTTCCGGGTAACGAAGAAGCGCCAGGTGGTAAAACCAACGGCTACGCTCGCCGCCAACGTGAACGCCAATGGCTGTCGTGGAATATGGCTTAAATATCCAATCCATTCCATCGTCGCCAAAAGGAAAAAAAATGCTGCGAAAAAAAGGGCATCAGAGAACCGGCCGTTAATTTGTCGATCGATTTCTTCACCGACCGAATCGCCTGGATTTCGGAGAGGTTTCGCTTTTCAAAGGCGATTGATTGGCCATTCCGTCGTTACATTGGAGGAACTTCGAATTTGGCATAAGGCGGTAACTCAATCGGTGATCCACCTCGCAAATACTGAGCGGTCACAATTCTTTGGTGTCCGGTGGGGCTCTGACTCGCCTCCCACTTCGCCCTGCTTTCCCGCCGAATCGCCGGAGGCTCTTCAACGTAATCGCCAAACGCTACGAACAGGCCAGCGTGGTGCCGACCAGCGACCTGCCCTTTACCCAGTGGACGAGCGCCTTTGCTGACGATCAGACGCTCACCGCCGCCATGTTGGATCGGCTTTTGCACCATGCCCACATCATGCAAATCACCGGCGAGAGCTACCGACTTGAAGACGCAAAGCCGGCCAAGCGGCAAGGAGGACGACGCCAGTCTGAGCGTCAATAGGGAAAATAAGGTGCCCAGAAGTGGGTCAGTATTACTTCGGCGATTTTAGTCAAAGTGAGTCAGATTTAAATCGGCGTTCACAACTGAATCATATCGCGCAGCAAATCCGTATCCGCTCCCTTCTCGGCAAGCTCTGCCAGTGACATAGTGGCCTTGGTGGTCATCGTTGAGATCCTCGGTAAAGTTAAGCTTGGTAACTCAACCTTATCAAGACTCACGATGACCGCCATCAGCGGTCCGCTCTTACACCACTTCCCGGGACGCGATCCTCCAGTCGCCGTTGCACTGTGACAAGTGATACTATAGTGTCATTACATGCGTACTGAACTCGTAACGACCCTGAAACGCAAAGCGACCGAATTGTTGGACGCTGTAGAGAGCGATCGGACGCCGATATTGATCACCCAGCATGGCCTGCCCGCCGCTTATTTGGTCGATGTCGAAACCTACGAACGACAGCAAAAGCTTTTGAATTTGCTCCAGGGTATCGCCCGTGGTGAAAAGGCCATCGAAGACGGTCGGGTAATGACGCACGCAGGAGCCAAGCAGCGCATGGCGCGATGGTTGAAATAGTCTGGACCGAACCGGCACTCAACGATCTCGACGCCATTGCCGATTACATCGCCCTTGATAAACCTGCAGCGGCTCGCGAGCTGGTTCAGCGCATATTCTTTCATGTCGATCAACTAATCGTCCATCCCGCCAGCGGGTCCAGGCCAGCAGAACTACCCAGCTCTCGCTATCGCCAAATCGTTGAGTTTCCATGCCGCGTTATTTATCGGCATGACGGCGAAACGATTTACATTCTCTATGTCATGCGGGGCGAGCGACCCTTAACAAAGGCAGCGCTGAAAAAGCGCGATGCTCACAGATGAATGTTCGGGGCCGCCAGCATGTCATGGCTCGATCATCTGAGTGACCCGACCGAACGACCTCTCGGCTTGTAACGCCGTGCATCCTCTAAACAACTGCGATCCTCGCCCAGGCGGATCAGTTTTACTTTGGCGCAGGGGGGCAGTATCGCTTTGGCGCTAACATCCAAGTTCTACACTCATTATTCGCGACCTAAGATTGTCCGTCGCGCGGCGTGGCGCGTCGATTGCAGGCGTTTGAACGCCAGCAACTTACTAAATTCTTCTAGGTAGTCACACGTACACGCAATGGAATGGCGCTCGATCCCGACATCATCACTCCCCCGATTGCCGTCACCTCATGTCCCCAATCCTGCGCCGATTGACCGACATGAATCACCGCGGAAGTAACACTACCCACGGTGCTACGGGCAAACCCTTGCAGCCCCGCTCCCTCCCCCCGCCCTCATTCGAACAAACTCAAAATGCTCTGATACTTCTCGATGTACCCGCTGTTCTCCCGGTTGTAAGGCGGAATGCTGACCGCTCGCACCATGGACGCCTCTTGGCGCCACACACAGGGGCAACTTACCGCCGAGCCGGGCGTGAGCTGTCCAGCACGGCGCAGCTCGCCGATCTGCACGCCCATGCGGTCGAGCGCCCGATACAGCTTCGCCACGTTGCGCGGCCCGCCGTTGTAGGCGGCCACCGCAAAGATGCCGATCACTTCCGGATTCTGGCGATAGGCCGCGCGGATGTCGCCGTTCATCTGCGACAGTTCGATGTCGAGGAGACACACCGCCGCCTTCATGGCATTGGGCAGATTGGCGGCGCCACGCTCGAAGCTGGGGTCCAGTTGCGCGCCGCGGCAATCGCGCACCACCAAAGAATACGTACCGTTGCCGCGACGGTTGGTGAATTGCATCGGTCCCAGCGCCTTCGCGCTCGAGACGCTGTACCGGTACGCTTCCTCGCGCTTCAGGCCGTACTGGCTCAACACCTCGTCGAACGCCTCCCGGCCCTTGTCGATGAAGTCTTGGTCGTCCGTCTGTTCGATGACGGCCAGCGTGGTGATCACCTCGGCCGGTATCACGTCCGCCAGCAGCTCGCCGGGAAAGGCCAGGCTGGGCACGTTCGCCTTGCGCAGTTCCTCCATGGAACGACGCGCCGTGGCCAGCAGGAAATCCCGGCCGCCCGTGACGAAACTCGGATCGAGCGTATCCTCCGTGAAGGGCAGGTACACGATGGGGCGTGCCGTGGCCACCGCTTCCCGCCAGCGCTTCTTCTTGATGAGGGTGTTGTCGAACACCGGAAATTTGCGGCCGTACACCTTCAAATCCTCGCCGTTCCGCGAGAACGCAAACATCAGGCGCTCGGCCCCCGTCCCCTTCACGTGCCGCACCTCGATGCCGGGCGTACGCACCACGAAGGGCAGCGGCCCATGGCCGGGCTTCCACTTGATCGGCGGGCGAGGGATCTCCAATTGCGCAATGGTCCATTTCTTGTGCGACTCGCTCCACAGCGCAAAGGCCACCGGCCGGCCACGCAGCACCTCGTGCTTAGGCTGCCCGGTGAACACATACTGCAATTCCACTTGGCCCAGCTGCGCCTGACCCTCGGCAACCAGGTCGCGGATCACGAGGTTCCGTTCGCGCCCCGTGACGACCAGTTCCGGTATGCCGTCCGCGCTGGCCGGCGGCGTCTCGCGATGTTCCGTCTCGGCCACCACCTTGGGCACTTCGAACTCGCCCTCCGCTTTGGCATCGCCCAAAGCCACCGGCACCACTGGGTTCTTGGGCGCTTCGGCGGTCGGCGCAATCAGTGTAGGGTCGTCCTCGGCCTGGTTGCGGCCACCCGACGTGGTGCATGCCGAAGAAAGCATGAAGGCCAGGAGCGGCACCGCCGCGGCACCGCGAAAACGGCGTAACGAATATCTTTGAAATGGATGAGCGGAGAGCTTGGTTGACATAGTCCAATAGTATAGGCGGACCGTGCGCCGCGCGACCCCGAAGCGCGCGACGCGCTTCGCAGTTTGAGGTTTGTACAGCTTTTTGGCGGATGGAGCTCGATCGCTTTCATGATTGATGCGGAGGAATTGAGCATTCCCGGCGGCGGCCCGCGGCCCTGGGAGTTAGAGCAGAGCGGCCAGGAACTGAAAGTTCGTGCCTACGGACAACTGATCTTCAACAACGAGCTCCTGTCCGTCGCCCCGTCAGCTGAGCTTGCGGTCACCGTGAACGCATCCTGTCGTGCGACGC
>CAZZVN010000005.1:43056-105230 GCA_964657625.1 uncultured Steroidobacteraceae bacterium | reverse complement strand
CGGCCTCCGCCGTTGCGGGTTGGACCGCTCTGCGGTCCGCCGGAACGACCGCCGCCCTGGAAACGCCCGCCACCGCCGCCGCCCCGCGCCTGGCCGGGTCGGGGCGCGCGCTCGCGCCACTCGGCGGGTGGGGGCGCGGTGACGGCCGCGAGGTCGACGACATCGATCGAGGCGCGGGGAATCTGGTGGCCGATGTAGCGTTCGATGTCGGGCAGTGAGATCGCGTATTCCTCGCAACCGAAGCTGATGGCATCGCCTTCGGCGCCGGCGCGCGCGGTGCGGCCGATGCGGTGCACGTAATCTTCGGCGTCGTTCGGCAGATCGAAATTAAACACGTGGCTCACGTCGGGAATGTGCAGACCGCGCGACGCCACGTCGGTGGCGATCAACACGGCGACCGCGCCATCGTGAAAATCCCGCATCATCTTCAGCCGCTTGTTCTGCGGCACGTCGCCGGACAGGGCCTGGGCCACGAAGCCGTTCGCCGTGAGCGTGCGTTCGAGCACCTCGGCGATCCGGCGCGTGTTGACGAAAACCATGGTGCGCTTGGCGTCGATGCGGCGGAGCAGCCCCATCAACAGCGGGATCTTCTCCTCGGTGGCGGGAAAATATAAAACCTGGCGCACGCGGTCCACGGTCATCTTGTCCGGCTCGATGCGGATGAGTTCGGGACTGTTCATGTGCTCGTACGCGAGTTCGAGCACGCGGTGCGACAAAGTGGCCGAGAACATCATGTTCAGGCGCAGCGTTGGATGCGGCAAACGCCTCAAAATGAAGCGTATGTCCTTGATGAACCCCAGGTCGAACATGCGGTCGGCCTCGTCCATCACGGCTACCTGGATGTGGCGCAGGTCGAACACGTGCTGCTTGAAGTAATCGATGATGCGCCCGGGCGTGCCGATCAGCACGTCGACGCCCTCCTCGAGCACGCGGCGCTGTTTCTCGTAGTCGACGCCGCCGAAGACGATGGCAAGCTTGAGCCCGGTGTGCTTCGCGATGCCCTCGGCATCGGAGTGGATCTGCACGGCGAGTTCGCGGGTCGGTGCGATGACGATGGCGCGCGGAGCGTTCAACGGACGGTTGGGGCTGCCGGGGTCGGTGAGCAGGCGGTTGAAGAGGGCGATGAGAAAAGCGGCCGTCTTGCCGGTGCCGGTCTGCGCCTGACCCGCGACGTCGCCGCCGGCCAGCGCCACCGGCAGGGTCTGCGCCTGAATGGGCGTGCAGCGGGTGTAGCCGAGTTCGGCGATGCCTCGCTTCAACACGTCAGAAATGTTCAGGGAGTCGAAGGTGAGCTGGCTGAGATGGGCGTCTGACATTTTCTCTTCGGTGATTGCATGTGCTTGCAAAATGATGGGGGACCGGTTAACAATACGACAAATCCGGAGCAGGTCCATCCGCTCCCAGCAACCGTATCATCGGTACCCCTTTTTAAGGTAATCCAAGACCAAAAGCCGCTGTATTGTGCCCGAACGGCCGCGCATCGTCATCTTCGCGCGTGGCGTCCAGGGACGATCCGTCCAGTTTTTCCCGCCCCAACTTCCGAAGAAGCTCCAAAAGGAGGTATATCCGCAGTGAGTAACCCCAGTATCGTTCATACCAGTGACGCCACGTTCGACAAGGATGTGCTCAAGTCCGACAAGCCCGTTTTGCTCGATTTCTGGGCCGAATGGTGCGGTCCCTGCAAAATGATCGCCCCCATCCTCGACGAGATCGCGGATCAGTACAAAGACAAGCTGCGGATCGCCAAGCTCAACATCGACGACAACCCGGCCACGCCGCCCAAGTTCAACATCCGCGGCATTCCCACCCTGATCCTGTTCAAGAACGGCACGGTCGAGGCGCAGAAAGTCGGTGCTGTGACGAAGTCTCAGCTCGCCGCGTTTCTGGACAGCAACCTGTGAGAGGCTATCTGGGAAATCAGTCCCGCGGCAACCAGGGCGGCGGTCAGGGCGGTCAAGGCGGCAGCCAGGGGGGTGGCAATCAGGGTGGCGGGCGCTCGAACCGCTCGAACCGGGGCCCGCGCAACGACAATCGCAATGGCAACGTCAACGGCAACAGCAACGGCGGTCGTCCGCCGCAGGAAGACTATGGCGATCTGCCGGAGGGCGGCGACGATCTAGAAATCATTGCGCCGATGGACCTCGCGCGCAGCCGCAGCTCCATGAACCTGACGGAGCTGAAAAAGCGCCCGATCAGCGATCTGGTCAAGCTCGCGGAGACCATGGGCCTCGAGAACATGGGCCGGTCCCGCAAGCAGGACATCATCTTCGGCGTACTGAAGGCCCATGCCCGCAAGGGCGAGGACATCTACGGCGACGGCGTGCTCGAGATCCTGCAGGACGGCTTCGGCTTTCTGCGCTCCTCGGATTCGAGCTATCTTGCCGGACCGGACGACATCTACGTCAGTCCGAGCCAGATCCGCCGCTTCAATCTGCGTACCGGCGACTCCATCTCCGGCCTGATCCGGCCGCCCAAGGACGGCGAACGTTACTTTGCGCTGCTCAAGGTGGGCGAAATCAATTTCGACTCGCCGGAAAGTTCGCGCGGCAAGGTGCTGTTCGAGAACCTCACGCCGCTGCATCCGACCGAGCGGCTCAAACTGCAGCGTGGCAACGGGTCGACGGAAGATCTCACGGCGCGCGCCATCGATCTGGTGGCGCCGATCGGCAAGGGCCAGCGCGGGCTCATCGTCTCGCCGCCCAAGGCGGGCAAGACGATGCTGTTGCAGAACATCGCGACGGCCATCACGGCCAATCATCCCGAGGTGTACCTGATCGTTCTGCTGATCGACGAACGGCCCGAGGAAGTGACCGAAATGGCACGCACCGTGAAGGGCGAGGTCGTGTCATCCACGTTCGACGAACCTGCGAGCCGCCACGTGCAGGTCGCCGAAATGGTGATCGAGAAGGCGAAGCGTCTGGTCGAGCACAAGAAGGACGTCGTCATCCTGCTCGACTCCATCACACGTCTTGCACGCGCCTACAACACGGTGGTGCCGAGTTCGGGCAAGGTGCTCACGGGCGGCGTGGACGCGAATGCGTTGCAGCGTCCCAAGCGCTTCTTCGGCGCGGCGCGCAACATCGAGGAGGGCGGCAGTCTCACCATTCTCGCCACCGCGTTGGTCGATACGGGTTCGAAGATGGACGATGTGATTTTCGAGGAATTCAAGGGCACCGGCAACTCGGAGATCCACCTGGATCGCCGCATCGCCGAGAAACGCACCTTTCCGTCGATCAACATCAACCGCTCCGGCACCCGCAAGGAAGAACTGATCACCGATCCGGCCGAGCTGTCGAAGATGTGGATACTGCGCAAGCTCCTGCATCCGATGGATGAGCTCGCGTCCATCGAGTTCCTGCTCGACAAGATGAAGGACACGAAGACCAACGGTGAATTTTTCGACGCGATGAAGCGTTGAGCGGAGGCGGCGGGCCCCCGGCTCACGAGCCTTGGAACAGGAGCCTTTGCAATGCAGTGGTGGGCGTGGATCGCGGTCGGCGCCATTTTGCTGGGCTCGGAGCTGAGTTTCGTCGATGCTCAGTTCTACCTGGTGTTCGTCGGCGCCTCGGCGCTGGTCGTCGGCCTGCTGACTCTCGGCGGGGTCATCGCCGCCGTCTGGGCGCAGTGGGCGGTGTTCACGGCCCTGGCGGTCGTCTGCATGGTGGGCTTCAGGCAGCGCATCTACGAGCGCCTGAGGCGTAGTCTTCCGGTGATGGCGCACGGGCCCGCGGGTCAGACCGTGGTCATGCCGGCGGCGCTCGCGCCGGGGGCCACGTGCCGCGTGGAACTGAACGGCAGTTCCTGGAGCGCACTCAATGCCGGCTCAGCCACGATTGCCGAGGGAGCCCGCGCGCGCATCGAACGCGTCGAAGGGCTGACCTTGGTGCTGCATCCCGATACTCGAGACTAGGAGCGAATCTTGGATATTTCGTTGGGCTATGGTGCCATCGCGGTCGCCGTCGTGGTCGTCATCATGCTCGCCAAGACGGCAACCGTGGTGCCGCAACAAAGCGCCTACGTCGTCGAGTACCTCGGCAAGTACAGCCGCACTCTGCAGGCGGGGTTCCATATCCTGATTCCCTTCGTGGAGCGGGTGGCCTACAAGCACAGCCTGAAGGAAATCGCGATCGACATCGCGGAACAGATCTGCATCACCCGCGACAACGTCCAGGTGGGCGTGGACGGAGTGCTCTACATGCAGGTGCTCGATCCACACCTGGCGTCCTACGGAATCACCAACTTCGGCTTCGCCATTTCGCAGCTCGCGCAGACCACCCTGCGCAGCGAAATCGGCAAGATCGAACTCGACCGCACGTTCGAGGCGCGCGGCACCATCAATTCCAACGTGGTCAGCGAACTCGACAAGGCGTCCGCGCCCTGGGGCGTCAAGGTGCTGCGTTACGAAATCAAGAACATCACGCCGCCGCGCGACGTGCTGCAGGCCATGGAGAAGCAGATGCGGGCGGAACGCGAGAAGCGGGCGGTGGTGCTGACGTCGGAGGGCGAACGCGACGCGAAGATCAACGCGGCGGAGGGCGACAAGCAACGCGTGATCAAACAGTCCGAGGCCAACCGGCAGCAGCAGATCAACGAGGCCCAGGGTCAGGCGGAGGCGATTCTGGCGGTGGCGACCGCCACCGCGGAAGGTCTGCGGCAGGTGGGCAGCGCGCTCTCCGACCGGGGCGGCATCGAAGCCATGCAGCTACGCATCGGTGAGGAGTACGTGAAGCAATTCGGCAGGCTGGCGCAGGCCGGAACGACGCTGGTGGTGCCGGCGAACCTCACCGATCTGGCCTCCATCGTGACGATGGCCACCAGCATTGCCCGCAAGCCGGTCGCCGGCCGGGAGGCCGGCTAGATGGTGACGAAGACCGGGGCGGTGCCCGCGCTGGGGTTTACCGAATTCGTGCTGCTGGTGGCCGCCATGATGGGGTGTCAGGCCGTGGCCATCGATGCCATGCTGCCGGCGTTCCCGATCGTGGTGAGCGCTCTGAAGGTGGCCGATGCCAACCATGGGCAGTGGATACTCACCGCTTACATGTCGGGTCTGGGGATCGGCCAGCTGTTCTGGGGCATGATGTCCGACCGCTTCGGCCGCCGGCCCGTGCTGCTCGCCGGGCTTGCGCTGTACGTGGTCGCCGCCCTGGTGTGCTCGCTCGCGACGAGTTTTCACGTGTTGCTTATCTGGCGGCTGATCCATGGCTTGGCGGCGGCCTGTGCGACCGTGGCGCGCTCGGTGATCCGGGATCTGTACTCAGGCCGGCACATGGCGCGGGTGGTTTCCCTGACCTTCGTGGTGTTCCTGATGATGCCCGTGGTCGCACCCAGCCTCGGGCAGCTGTTGCTGCTGTTCGCCCCCTGGCGGTACATCTTCGTGTTCTTCGCCGTGTTCGCCGCGCTGGTGTGGGTGTGGGCGTTTTTTCGGCTGCGCGAAACGCTGCATCCAGAGTACCGGCTCGATCTTACGCTGGCCCACATCGCGAACTCGGTACGGCTGGTCGCGGGCAACCGGATCTCCCTGTGCTATACCCTGGCGCAGACGGTGTTGTTCGGTTCGCTCATGGCGTACATAGGCATGGTGCAGCAGATTTTTTCCGACGTGTTTCATCGCGCGAGTTTGATGCCGACCATGTTCGCGCTGTGCTCCGTGGCGATGGGCATCGGCGCCTTTGCCAATTCGCGTATGGTCGAGCGGCTGGGAATGCGTTTCATATCGCATGCGGCAACCTGTGCCTTCATCGTGATCATGGCCCTGCATCTTGCGGTGGCCCTGTCCGGGCAGGAGCGGTTGTATGCCTTCGTGGCATTTCAAGCGGCAACCCTGGCGTGTTTCAGTCTGGCGGTGTCGAACTTCGGCGCCATGGCGATGGAGCCGCTCGGTGCCGTGGCCGGCATCGGTGCATCGCTGCAGGGTTGCGTGTCGATGGCGGGCGGTGCTCTGCTCGGTGCCACGATCGGCAGGCAGTTCAACGGCACCGCGGTTCCCCTCGCGGCGGGAGGCCTGGTCTGCGGCATCGTGGGCATCGGATTCGTGCTGCTGGCGGAAAAAGGTCGTCTGTTTCGTAGTCAGCCCGGCGTTCCCGACGCGACCGCAGCGATGCAGATGCACTAGCGAATTCTGCACGCGTGGCAACCAGCAAATCCAAACCCGTGTGGAAACGCGAGCCTCCTTCCGGCGCCAGGCATGCGGGGCTCTCGCCGCAGACGAAAGCCCGCGCCAAGGCGCGGGCGAAGCGCGCCGGGCGTCCTTATCCGAACCTGGTTGACAACATGCGCGCCGCGAAGGAATCAGCGCCGCCCAAAAAACGCGCGACGACGAAGAAGCGGCCGGCCAAAAAAGTCGCGAGGAAGGTCGCGAAAAAGCAGCCGCGCAAAAAGACCGCCCGGAACAACGCCCGCCGTCAGGGGACGTCGAGCTCCCGCGCGATGGCCCGATAACCGATGTCGCGACGGTATTGCACCAACGGCCAATGGATGGCGTTCACCAGATCGTAAGCCTGACGCTGCGCGGCGGCCACGTTCTCACCCACGCCGACCACGCACAGGACGCGTCCTCCGGTGGTGCGCACCCCGTCCTCGCTCTTACGGGTGGCGGCGTGGAACACTTTCCCCGGCAGCCGGGCCGCGGCTTCGAGACCTGCGATGAGGTCGTCCGTCCGATGCGAATCGGGATAGCCACCGGCCGCCATGACCACCCCCAGGGCCGCGCCGGCGTCCCACCGGACGTTGGTCTGGGGCAACGTGCCCGCCAGGGCGGCTTCGCACAGTTCGATGAGGTCGCTGCGAAGCCGCATCAGCACGGGCTGGGTCTCCGGGTCGCCGAAACGGCAGTTGAACTCGAGGACGTTGGGCGTGCCGTCTTCGGCGATCATGAGACCGGCATACAAAAATCCGGTGTAAGGGTTGCCGTCGGTGCGTAGTCCGCGCAACGTGGGCTCGATGACCTCGCGCATGATGCGGTGCTCGAGTTCAGGCGTCACCAGGGGCGCCGGTGAGTAGGCCCCCATGCCGCCCGTATTGGGTCCGCCGTCGCCGTCATCCCGCCGTTTGTGATCCTGCGAGGTGGCGAGTGGTATCACCTGTTGATCGTGCGCCACGACGATGAAGCTCACCTCCTCACCGCGCAGGAATTCCTCGACCACGATGGTTTCGCCGGCGGCGCCGAAGCGGCCCGTCAGCATGCCCTGCGCAGTGGCGAGCGCCGCTGCGTGGGTCTCGCAGATCACCACGCCCTTGCCGGCGGCCAGTCCGTCGGCCTTGACGACCAGAGGCAGGCGTTGCGCGCGCACATAGTCGGCGTCGAAGGTCGACGCCGTAAAGACCGCGTAGCTCGCGGTCGGAATGCGGTATCGCTGTAGAAAATCCTTGGTGAATGCCTTCGAGCCTTCCAGACGGGCGGCTGCACGGGTCGGCCCGAAACAGGACCGCGACGCAGCGGCGAAGCGGTCGACGATGCCGGCCACGAGCGGTCCCTCCGGTCCGACGATGGTCAGGTCGATGTCCTCGCGGGCGGCGAAGGCGAGCAGCCCGTCGATGTCGTCGGCGGCGATGCCCACGTTGCCGACCTTCGGCTCCTCTGCGGTTCCGGCATTGCCCGGCGCGACGAACACCTGCGTCACCCGCGGCGACTGCGCAGCCCTCCAGGCGAGCGCATGTTCGCGGCCGCCGCCGCCGACGATCAGGACCTTCATGGCCTCAATGGCGGAAGTGCCGCATTCCGGTGAACACCATCGCGATCCCGTGTTCGTCGGCGGCGGCGATGACCTCTGCGTCCCGCTTCGACCCGCCGGGCTGGATGACCGCCTTGATGCCGAATTGCGCGACCGCATCCAAGCCGTCGCGAAACGGAAAGAAGGCATCGGAGGCCATCGCAGCGGCCTGCAGGGACAGACCGGCGTCCCTGGCCTTGAGCGCAGCGATCTGACTGCTCACGACGCGGCTCATCTGCCCTGCGCCGATGCCGAGCGTGGCACCCTGCTTGACGCAGACGATGGCATTGGATTTGACATATTTTGCAATGCGCCAGGCAAACAGCAGATCGGCCAGCTCCTGCGGGTCGGGCGCGCGTTGGGTGACCGTGCGCAGGTCCTGCGCGCGAACGGTGCCGTCGTCGCGGGTCTGCACCAACAAGCCGCCCGCCACGCTCTTGTATTCGAGCAACTGCGCGACGGGGGTGGTTAGATCACCGACCGCAAGCACGCGCACGTTGTCTTTGCCGGCGAGAATGACGGCGGCGGACTCGGCGATTCGCGGCGCGAGGATGACCTCCACGAACTGCGAATCCACGATGGTGCGGGCGGTGTTCGCATCCAGCTCGCGGTTGAAGGCGATGATGCCGCCGAACGCCGAGGTCGGATCGGTGCGGAACGCCTGGGCGTACGCTGCGCCGATATCGTCGGCGAGCGCCACGCCGCAGGGATTGGCATGCTTGACGATGACGCAGGCCGGCGCCTCGAACTGACGTACACATTCGAGCGCCGTGTCGGCATCGGCGATGTTGTTGTACGACATCTCCTTGCCCTGAATCTGCGTGGCCTGCGTGATCGATGCGCCGATGGCGCGCGGGTCCGTGTAGAACGCGGCCTGTTGATGCGGGTTCTCGCCGTAGCGCAGATCCCTCCGCTTGCGCAGCGACATGTTCAAGTCGTCGGGAAACGTGGGACCGCCGTCGCCGACGGCCCCCGTGAAGTATGCCGACACCATGGCGTCGTATTGCGCCGTGTGGGCGAAGGCTTTCGCTGCGAGTGTCTGGCGTATGACGGTGCGCGTGGCGCCATGGTTCGCCGCCAGTTCGTCGAGCAGGGCGCGATAGTCGACAGGATCGACCACGACCGTCACCGAGGCATGGTTTTTCGCCGCCGCGCGTACCATGGCCGGACCGCCGATGTCGATGTTGTCGACGGCATCGTCGTAGCTGCAGTCCGCGCGCGCGACGGTGGCCGCGAACGGGTACAGGTTCACCGCCAGCAGGTCGATGGGTTCGATGGCATGATCGCGCATCACCGCTTCGTCGATACCGCGCCGTCCCAGTAGACCGCCATGGATCTTCGGATGCAGGGTCTTGACGCGCCCCCCCATGATTTCGGGGAAGCCCGTGTGCTCGGCGACCTCCTTGACACCGATGCCATGCCGCTCCAGCAGCTGTGCGGTGCCGCCGGTGGACAGGATCTCTATGCCGCGCTCCTTCAATTCGCGCGCGAACTCGACGATTCCGGTCTTGTCTGAAACGCTGAGCAGCGCGCGGCGGACGGGCGTGAGCAATCGATACTACTCGTGGATTCCGAACTCTTTGAGTTTTTTTCGCAAGGTGCCCCGGTTGATGCCGAGGATGACGGCCGCGCGGCTCTGGTTGCCCTGGACGTGCCCCATCACCACCTTGAACAAGGGCTCCTCGACCTCGCGCATGACCAGATCATAAAGATGAGCGGGCTTGTGGCCGTTCAAGGTTTCGAAGTAACACTGCAAGGCTTCCTCGGCCTGGGTGCGCAACGGCACGCCCTTGCCGTTGACCTTCAGATCGCGGCCGTTGAACGGCGGTGCGACTTCCCTGCGTGACCTCGATTTTTTCTTTGCGACCATAGCCCTGTTCAAAGTCCTTGGCTTCGTTCTTCTTTTAAAACCAGGTACGCCTACGCTGCGCGATATACCCCGACGTCGAAGTACTCCATCAGCGTCGCCAACTGCTCACGTGACGTCTCGATCAGGACGAGACGATTACGCAGTGCTTCCTGGCCGGGATGGCGACGAAGATACCAACTCAAATGCTTGCGCGCCACCCGAACTCCCGCGGCTTCACCATAGAGCGCGTACAGGTCTTCGAGGTGGGCGCGCATAATATCACGGACTTTTTCCGGCGCTAGCTCCGCGCGCAACCGGCCGGTCGCCAGGAAAAAATTGACTTCGTCGAAAATCCATGGCCGGCCCTGCGCGGCGCGTCCGATCATGATTCCGTCGCAGCCCGTCTGCACCAAAACTTCGCGCGCACGCTGCGGCGAGTCGATGTCACCGTTTGCGAACACCGGAATTTTCACGCGCGCCTTGATGGCGCGCACAGTTTCGTGTTCGGCGCAGCCTCGATACATGTCGGCGCGCGTGCGGCCGTGAATGGCGAGCGCGCGAATTCCGGCGTCCTCCGCGATGTGCGCGATGTGCGCACCGTTCTTGCAGGCAGGATCCCAACCGGTGCGGGTCTTCAGTGTCACCGGTGCAGGCACGGCGTGCACCACCGCGTGCAAAATACGCGCGACGAGCGCCTCATCCTGCAGCAAGGCGGAGCCGGCAAGCCGGTTGCATACTTTCTTGGCAGGGCAGCCCATGTTGATGTCGATGATCTGCGCGCCCGCGTCGACGTTGCGGCGTGCCGCGTCGGCCATCATTGCAGGATCGTAGCCGGCAATCTGCACCACGCGCGGACCGGGCTCGCCGGCGTGATCCATCCGCCGCCGTGACTTCGGTGTGTTCCACAGGCTCGTGTCGGCACTCAACATCTCGGAGGCGGCGAGGCCGGCACCGAATCGGCGGCACAACATCCTGAACGGCCGATCGGTGACGCCCGCCATGGGGGCGAGCACGACGTTCGAGGGGAGCACGTACGGGCCGATCTGGATGGTTGTCATCGGGGTGCCGCCGCGTCGCCTGCGCAGTACAGCCGCTTGCGCGAATCGCGCAGGCATACATCGATTTCGAAGCCTTCGGCGTCCCTGCCTGGATCGAGGATGTCGAGCGTCGCGTCGAGTCGTTCGCCGGGCGAGAGCAGGCGGTTCGCCGGCTTGCCGAGATATTCCACCGGTTCGAAGGCACGCGCGCCGACGTGCGCGCCGAAGCGGTTGGCGAGCGTGATGCGCAGCAACGGATACGGCTCCAATTGGGCGGCGGTGTTCAATATGCTCGCCCGTACGCGCAGTTTTCCGGGGCTGTCGGGGTCGCTCGACACGCCCCATTGACGCAGTTGATAAACCGAGAGATTGGCCTGCGGCGAAACGGGCACGCCCACCAGTGAGAACAGGCTGGTGACACCCGCGCCCGTCGAGTGGGCAGCGAGCCAGTCGCGATTACCGAGCACGACCTGCACGATCAGCACGCAACCCAGCACGATGGCCGCACCCAGCCAGGCGCGAAACGGCAGCAGCGGCGGCGCTGTCGCCGGCAGGGACGGCAGCGGCTTTTTGTACGCCGCCAGCATGGCCTGGCGGACGTTGTCGGCCACGTCGAGCCCGGCCGAACGTGGCGTGGCCGCAGACCAGGCTGGCGACCGCGCGGCATCATGTGCGTCACCGTGTCCGGTGGGCTCGGCCGCCGCATCGGTGCCCGTAGCAGTCGGGGAGGCGGGCCGCTCAGCGTCTGGCCGTTCGGTATTGCGCCGTCCCGGGTCACGACGCGACAATTCGCGCCACTCGAACTCGGGGGGTACCGGGGCGATCGCAAAGCGTGGTTCTGCGTCGTTCACGGGCTCGGGGGATTCCGGGTCGAGCTCCGACGGCGGCGCGACGTGGCGCTGCGATTCCGGATGCGGCGCAAGCTCTGCGTCATCGATCAGCTGGTGCAGTAGGTTGGGACGGGAGTCCGCGAAAAAAACGCGGTCGAGATCGTCCGGGGGCAGCGTGAACTCCAGCACGGGCTCGGGTGCTCCTGGGACGAGCGCGGGCGGTGCCGGCGCACGGCGGCTCTGCGATTCCGGATGCGGCGCGAGTTCCGCGTCGTCGCTCAACCGGCGGAGCGCGCTCGGCCGGGTTTCCGTAAAAAAGACACGGTCGAGATCGTCCGGGGGCAGGGTGAACTCCAGCGATCTTTCGGATGTCTCACCGCCGTCCGCTGCACCGATGTCCGTTCCACCGATGTCTTCGCCGATGCCGCCGGGCAGGGGGTCGAGGATGTGCAGGCGCGCGATCTCGACAGGTCCCTCTTGCACGTCATCCTCGGGCACGGTCGCGCCCGACGGATCCCCGGAGGGCGGGAATTCCGAGGACGGCGGAAACTCGAGGATGACATCCGCACGCGCCTCCATCTCGCGCGGGGAGTCGCCCCGAATGAAGGCCGTCGGGTCTTCCGCCAGGCGCGAGAGTGCATCGAACACCTCGCCGCAACGACCGCAGCGCACCTGTCCACCGGCCGCGCGCAGCATCTGTGCAGACAGACGAAACACCGTCTCGCATTTAGGACATTGGGTAAACACGCTAAGCGCTTCTCCGGGCGAAGATGCAGCACCAATCATCGCGCTCGACCACCCGCAGCGTATCAAAACCGGACGCATAGGCGGTCTTCAGTGCCGGTGCCTGGGTTTTGAGCACGCCCGAGAGCAACAGATGACCCGAAGGCTCGCAGGCCGCGGTGAGCCGCGGCGCCAATTCGATCAAGGGACCCGCGAGGATATTCGCAACCACGCAGTGCGCGGGTTCGAGGTCCACGTCGATGCCGTGGGTTTCCAGCCGGTCGGACACACCGTTGCGCAGCGCGTTCTCGCGCGTGGCGAGCAGGGCTTGCGGGTCGATGTCGACGGCCAGCACCCGGCTTGCGCCCAATTTCAGTGCGGCAATGCCGAGAATGCCCGATCCGCAGCCGTAATCGATGACGTCACGGCCGGACATATCCAGGGAGTCAAGAATCTGCAAGCACAGCGCCGTCGTCGGATGGGTGCCGGTACCGAACGCAAGTCCGGGATCGAGCCGCACCACCACGGCGCGGGGATCCGTGGGCAGGGCTGCGGCGGTGGGGCACACCCACAACCGCCCGCCGAAGCGCATCGAGGTCCAGTCCTTCAACCAGACCCTCTCCCATTGAAGATCCTCCACGCCACGCACCCGCGCCGTCCCGGTGATCGGCGGTCCGAGCGCCGCCGCCAGGCGTCCGACGGTCTCGGCGGCGTCCACGGACCGCTCGAACAGGGCGCGCACCAGGGTGTCGCTCCACAGGCGCACCTCGCCCGGCGCGGGTTCGAGCACGGGCTCGTCGCCGCGATCGACGAAGGTGATCGAGCTCGCGCCCAGTGCGAAGAGGACGTCCTCCGCCACCTGCGGATTCAATCCCGCCAGCGGGAACTCGATTTCATAAAATGTCATGGCCGTGCGCGGCCGGGCTCACTTCAGTCCCAGACGCCGCTCCAGATAATGAATGTCGGTGCCGCCCTGGCGAAAGGCGGAGTGATTGAATATCTCTTGATGCAGCGGAATGTTGGTCTTGATGCCCTCGACGACCATCTCCGCGAGTGCATTGCGCATGCGCGCGATGGCGGTATCGCGCGTGTCGCCGTAGGCGATGACCTTGCCGATCATGGAATCATAGAACGGCGGCACGTTGTAGCCGGTGTACACATGGCTGTCGACCCGGATGCCGGGTCCACCCGGCGAATGCCACAATCTGACGGGACCCGGCGAGGGGGTGAAATTCTTCGGATCCTCGGCGTTGATGCGGCATTCGACGGCATGGCCGCGGATCTCGATGTCGCCCTGCGCATAGGGCAGCGGTTCGCCCGCGGCGATGAGCAGCTGGGCCTTCACGATGTCGATGCCGGTGACGAGTTCGGTCACCGGATGCTCGACCTGGACCCGGGTGTTCATCTCTATGAAGTAGAACTCGTTGTCCTGATAGAGGAACTCGAGCGTGCCGGCGTTGCGATAGCCTACTTCGCGGCAGGCGCGGGCGCACCGCTCGCCCATGGTCTTGCGCTGTTTCGGCGTCAGGCCGGGCGCGGGCGCCTCCTCGATCACCTTCTGGTGGCGGCGCTGCATGGAGCAGTCGCGCTCGCCCAGATGGACCACGTTGCCGTAATTGTCGGCGAGCACCTGGAACTCGATATGACGCGGCTTCTCGAGAAACTTTTCCATGTAGACCTGCGCGTTGCCGAACGCCGCCAGCGCTTCGGTCTGCGTGACGCCGATGGCGTTCAGCAGCGACGCGTCGGTGTGCACCACGCGCATGCCACGGCCGCCGCCGCCACCGGAGGCCTTGATGATCACCGGGTAGCCGATGTTCTTCGCGATGCGGAAATTCTCGTCCGCATCACTGCCGAGGAACCCGTCGGAGCCCGGCACGCAGGGTACGCCCGCCGCCTTCATGACCTTGATGGCAGACACCTTGTCGCCCATCATCCTGATCGTTTCGGCGCGCGGGCCCACGAAGATGAAACCGCTCTTCTCGACCCGTTCCGCGAAGTCCGCGTTCTCGGAGAGGAATCCGTAGCCAGGGTGGATGGCCACGGAGTCGGTCACTTCGGCTGCGCTGATGATGGCGGGCATGTTGAGGTAGGACAGTGCCGATTGCGGCGGTCCGATGCACACCGTCTCGTCGGCCAGCAGCACATGTTTGGTGTTGAAGTCGGCGGTGGAGTGCACCGCCACGGTCTTGATGCCCAGTTCGCGGCAGGCGCGCAGGATGCGAAGCGCGATCTCTCCGCGGTTGGCGATGACGACTTTTTCGATCATCGGGCTATTCGATGATGAACAAGGGCTGGCCGAACTCCACCGGCTCGCCGTTCTTGGCGAGTATGGCGGTGACTTTCCCCGACTTGTCCGATTCGATCTGGTTCATCATCTTCATCGCCTCGATGATGCACAGCACCTGGCCCACCTTGATCTCGTTGCCGAGCTCGACGAAGGATTTGGCGCCCGGCGCGGACGCAGAATAATAGGTGCCGACCATCGGCGAGGTGACCGTGTATTCATCATTGCGCGGTTTGTGCTCGCCTGCCGCGGTCGCCGGGGTGGCCGGTGCCGCAGCGGCGGCCGGCGGTGCCGGGGCTGCCGGAGCCGCCGCCGGCTGGTGCATCGGCAGGCGTGGATGCCGGCTGATGCGTACGGACTCCTCACCCTCGGAAATTTCAAGTTCCGAAATTCCAGACTCCTCCAGCAGCTCGATCAACTTTTTTACTTTGCGAATGTCCATCCGCGAACCTCTCGAAGAATTTAGGTGTGGGTTACGGCTAGGCGCGCGCAGGCGGCTTCGAGCGCAAGCTCGTAGCCGATCGCACCGAGGCCAAAAATGCAGCCGACCGCGATGTCGGACAGGTAGGACCGATGCCGGAACTTCTCGCGCGCGAACACGTTGCTCAGATGTACTTCGATGAAGGGCACGGCGACGCTCAAGAAGGCATCGCGCAGGGCGATGCTGGTATGCGTGAAGGCGCCGGGATTGATGAGCACGAAAGCGACGCCGTCGTGCATCGTCGCCTGGACCCGGTCTACGAGTTCATGCTCGGCATTGCTCTGCAAGAAGGTGAGTTGGTGCCCGCGGGCGGCCGCCGCCGAGACCAGCCGCGTTTCGATGTCCGCCAGGGTGGTCGATCCATACTTTTCCGGCTCCCGCGTGCCGAGCAGGTTCAAATTAGGGCCGTTGAGCAGCAGAATACGCGCCATTCGCGGTGGACCGAGCGCCGTCGCGTTAAAAAGGTCCGCGATAATAACCAGAAACTGGCAAGAAATGGCAAGCTTCGGCGCCGAACGTCGCCGGAGAGGGTTAAGTCGGGCTGGCGGCGAGCGCTCTCAGGCCGGCGGCGATGTTTTCCCGGGCTTCGCTCAGCATTACCTGGTCCTGATCGAGCCTGCGCACCACCGAAAGGATCAAGTCAGCCTGCGGCCTGTGCAATTCACCGAGGAACAGCGCCACCACCTCGCCGCGGCGATCCGTGAACACGGTGAACGGAAACACCGCCGAATCGACCCCGAACTGCGCCGCCACGTCGAGTGCATCCTGCTCCCCGATCAGCAAGGGGTAAGGAATCTTGAAATCGCGTGCGTAAGCCAGCACCTGGTCACGGTGGTCGACCGCGATGCCGACCACGCGCACGTTGCGCCCCGCCCATTCGCCATGCAGGGCTTCAAGCAGGGGAATCTCGCGACGACAGGGGGCGCACCACGTCGCCCAAAAATTCAGCACCAGCGATTTACCGCTCCAGAGGGAGATCGAGGTCGGTCTGCCCGCCACATCGGGGAGCGTGAAGAGCGGCAATCGAGCGGGAATCCGGGCGGGAGGCGCTGCGCCCTCGTCGAATTCGGCAGCGAAGTCGCCGGGCAACGGGGGGCTCGCCTCGCCGGTCGGGGTACGAACGCCCGCGCGGCGGGCCGGGGCTGCAACGGCCAGGGTCGTCGGCGGGTGGCCGGAATACACCCGCAGACCGGCCCAGATGCCGAGCATCACGACGGCAGCCGAGGCGGCGATACGCCAGGCCACCCCCGTCATGACACCGGTGTGGCCAAAGTTCGGCCCTTGCGCAGCAGCAAGCCGGCCAGCAGAAATGAGAATGCACCGCCGCCGATGGCCCAGCCCTCCCAACGGGTGGAGGACGCATTTGCCGCAGCCGCGGCGCCCGGCAGCCCAGGGGAGATGACGTGGGTCATGGGCAGATAACAAAGTCCGGCATCCGCGCAGCCCTGATAACTCACCTTGATTTGCAAAGGATGAGCGCCGCCATCGAAGCGGCTGAAGGCGACGGTCGCCTCGACCTGATGGTAGTACACCTCCTGGGTCCCCGAGTACGGGTCGGTCTTGGTGGTGCCGACGGGAAAGACCGGCGCCGACACCGCCAGGTCCGGACTCTCCGCCGCAACGGCGAATTTATGCCGGTATAAGTAGTAACCGTCGGCGATGACCCAGCGCACACGGAGCAGACCTCCGTCCATCCGCACGGAGGGGCGGAACGCAACGTCGGGTGGCAAAAAATCCCCTTCGTTCGAGGCCGACCCGCGCATCCACCAGGGCTTGGCGACCACGCTGCCGCCCGCGCCCAGCAAGATCAATACACACAATCCGGTGAGCGCGCGGGCCGATGATTTCATGGGCGCACTCTATAACATACACGGCGGCCGGATGGCGCGGAGAAGTCCCGTCGGTCCCGCATCGGCCCGCAAACCATCGAAAATTTCCCGTCACCCTTGAAATGGGCGAATTCGTCGTTATCATTAGCAGCCAAGAACAGAGAGTGCTAACAGCCCTCGGTTCATCGTCAACCCAACTCATTAGTATTAGGAGTCCTGTCTTATGAAGATTCGTCCCCTTCATGACCGCGTGATCGTGAAACGAGAAGAAGAAGAGCGTCGATCACCGGGTGGAATCGTGATCCCGGATACTGCAACTGAGAAGCCCATATTCGGCAAGGTCGTTGCCGTGGGCAAGGGCAAGATTTTGGAAAATGGCGAAATTCGCCCGCTCGACCTGCAGGTCGGCGACAAGATCCTCTTCGGCAAATACAGCGGAACCGAAGTCAAGATGGATGGCGAAGAATTGGTTGTGATGAGGGAAGAGGACGTGATGGCCGTCGTCGAAAGCAAGTAAGCCCCCGACCGATTCGCTTCAACTATCAATTCAATTTAGAGGTATCAGCAAATGGCAGCAAAAGACGTACGCTTCAGCGACGACGCCCGGCAACGCATGTTCAAGGGTGTGAATATTCTGGCTAACGCCGTCAAGGTGACGCTGGGCCCGAAGGGCCGCAACGCGGTCCTCGACAAGAGCTTCGGCGCCCCCACCGTCACCAAGGACGGCGTGTCGGTCGCGAAGGAAATCGAACTCAAGGACAAGTTCGAGAACATGGGCGCGCAGATGGTGAAGGAAGTCGCTTCCAACACCTCCGACGAGGCCGGCGACGGCACGACCACCGCCACCGTGCTGGCACAAGCCATCATTCGCGAGGGTTTGAAGTCGGTCGCAGCGGGTGCGAACCCCATGGACCTGAAGCGCGGCATCGATCTCGCCGTAACGGCGGCGACCGAAGAGCTGAAGAAGCTCTCCAAGCCCTGCAAGGATCCGAAGGCGATCGCGCAGGTCGGCACCATCTCCGCGAATTCCGACGAGAGCATCGGCAAGACGATCGCGGACGCGATGGCGAAGGTCGGCAAGGAAGGCGTGATCACGGTCGAAGAGGGTTCGGGTCTGCAGAACGAACTGGAAGTGGTCGAAGGCATGCAGTTCGACCGCGGCTACCTGTCGCCGTATTTCATCAACAATCAGCAGAGTCAGAGCGCCGAGCTCGAGAAGCCGCTGATCCTGTTGGTCGACAAGAAGATCTCCAACATTCGCGAGCTGCTGCCGCTGCTGGAAGCCATCGCGAAAGGTGGCCGTCAGCTGCTGATCGTCGCCGAGGACGTGGAGGGCGAAGCACTCGCCACCCTCGTTGTCAACACGATCCGTGGCATCGTCAAGGTCGCCGCCGTCAAGGCGCCGGGCTTCGGTGATCGACGCAAGGCGATGTTGCAGGACATCGCGGTGCTCACCGGCGGTACGGTGATTTCCGATGAAGTTGGCCTGTCGCTCGAAAAGGCGACGCTGAATGATCTGGGCGAAGCCAAGAAGATCCTGGTGGAAAAAGAGAACACCACCATCATCGACGGCGCCGGCAAGGTGGAGGACATCAAGGGCCGCGTCGACAGCATTCGTCAGCAGATCGAGGAAGCGACTTCGGATTACGACAAGGAAAAGCTGCAGGAGCGCGTTGCCAAGCTCTCCGGCGGTGTTGCCGTGATCAAGGTCGGTGCCGCGACCGAGATCGAGATGAAGGAAAAGAAGGCCCGCGTCGAGGACGCGCTGCATGCAACGCGTGCGGCCGTGGAAGAAGGCGTGGTCCCGGGCGGCGGCGTGGCCCTCGTGCGTGCCTTGAAGGCCATCGAGAAGCTGGTCGGCGCGAATGAGGATCAGACCACCGGCATCAAGATCCTGGCCCGCTCGATCGAAGAGCCGCTGCGTCAGATCGTCGCCAATGCCGGCGAAGATGCCGCAGTGGTTCTGAACCGCGTTCGTGAAGGCAAGGGCACGTTCGGCTACAACGCCGCGACGGGTGAGTACGGCGACATGATCGAACTGGGCATCCTGGATCCCACCAAGGTCACGCGTCTGGCCCTGCAGAACGCGGCGTCCGTGTCGGGATTGCTGCTCACGACGGAAGTCATGATTGCCGAATCGCCGAAGGACGACGAGCATGCTCATGGCGCGCCGGGCGGCGGTGGCATGGGTGGCATGGGCGGCATGGACATGTAGGTCCCAAGTGCCGGGGGATGGCCTCCGGCATCCGACTTGCTGTCGAAAACTCCGCAGGTCCGCAAGGATCTGCGGAGTTTTTTTTAGTCTTCCTTGTAAGGCAAGCACCGACAAGCGGTGGTCGACGCTGATTGACGAGGAGGTGCGGCCCCTGTAAATTTACCCATTAGAAATAAAAATTAATGGGTAATCGGTGAATCTTGCTTTATAGACGCCATGAACTGGCTATTCGCACGCTCTACGCCGAGGTCAAAGAGCGTGCACGCGGGGTGGGCGAGTTATTGCGAGGGACCCCGAAAACCTGGTCAAACGCGAAGGCACGGGGTATCCCAACTGGTATCGGATGTTCTATCCGTCGCCGAGAAAGCAGGTCGAGGAATACGTCGGAGCCGCGCGGGATCACGCTGCATATCAACAGATGCAGGACCGTATTGCGCACTCGGCGTGGACGGCGAAACAAGTCTCCACGTTGTCCAAGGTCGGCTATCAGGTGGCGGACAGGGGCGTTGCGGCCGTGTTGACTGAGCTACACAACAAAGGGTTGTTCTCGGCGGGCCTGCTCGTGGTGGGCACGCTCGCCTACATGGCCTGGCTGAACGAATTTGGCGCGATGGCCGCGGCGTCACGCACCCATGACATCGATCTCGCGCGCCGGCAGCACTTGAAGCTGGCGGGTTCCGTCTCCTTTCTCTCCAGCGTCCGAGCGTCCCATCTGCCATTCGCGCGAATTCCTGGGATGCCGAGCCACGAACCCTCCACCTCGGTAAGGCTGCCGGGTGTGGAAGGCTTGCGAGTCGATGTCCTGGCGCCGGGCGCAGTGCTGGGTCAAACAGTGGCCGTGCCGGAACTCGACTGGCATGCGCAGGCCGTGCCTCATTTCGACTACCTGCTCGAGGACAGCCTTCCGGCGGCGATGCTGGCTGGAGGGCATTGTATTACCGTCATGTTGCCGCAGCCGGTACGCATGATCTGGCACAAGCTGTATTCGAGCGTATCGCGTACCTCTGATCCCACCAAGGCAGAGAAAGATCTTCGCCAGGCGGTGACGTTGGCGGCGATTCTGGTGGAGGAGGAAAGCGTAAACCTCGAGGAGTCGTTCGGGCAGGCGCCGCGCGTGCTGCGCAATGCAGCGTCGGCGCGGAGACCGCGAATCGAGGCGTTGCTCGAGGCGCATCCGCAGGCACGCGACAACTTCCGTTCGCTGTGGTGAGTGGAGCGCCAGGGGCTCCTGCTCAGCGCACGTTCCATTGCATGTAGGCGGGGGCGTCCTGCACCCTGAAGCCGGCGGGGGTGTCGAGCAGCGTGCCAGCGGGAACGCCGGTGTGTATCCCGGTCAGCGTGGTCTGGGAAATTGCGATGTCGTACTTGTATTCGCGGACGGCGAGCGGCACGCCGTTCAGGCGGGCGATGTCGGGCCACCAGGATCCCAGGCCGAACTCTACGCCGAGCGCGAAATTGGCGCCCTGTCTGAACTGGCCCAGCGTCTTCATGCCGGCGAGGATGTCGGCACCTCCCGGTATGCTCGCCGTCGGCGCGACACATACTTCCAGGCGCTTGACGTCGTTCTCGCGCTCCTCCCAGATGCGGCAGTCGTGCCCGTCGACGGTGTCGGTGCGCACCGTCACCGTGTAGGTCGGTGTGGGCGGGCGCATACGCTCGCTGGCAAGTTTCATGTCGGCCACCTTGCGCTCGGTCTCGGCGCGCTGATCCGGCGGCGCCGAGGCGGCTGCGCTCTGCAGCTGCTTGAGGATGTCGGCGTAGTGCTGTGCCACTTCGCTCAGGGTCGCGTGCTTGAGCACGTCCACCGATTGAGCCGGGGCATCGATCTTGTAGAGCAGGGTGTCCTTGAACAAGTACACCGTTCTCGCCGTCGGTGCGCCGATGCGCACCTTGCCGTCGGCGACGAAATACGGAGCCACGGACTGGACGGGCCGCCCAAGATCGTCGGTCACGGCGGGAGCTGCGACGGAAGCGAGGGTCGACTGGTCGAGCGGGCGCACGGTGAGGTCGTACGCGGTGCCGGCGGTCGCGACGGTCGGACTCAGCAGCAAGCAGAGGAAAGAGCGCTTCACGGCGGGTGGGGGCCGGCGCGCGAAGCGGCCGGGGTGCGCGGTTCGGGTGCGGCGCTCGCGTCGGGGCGCGCATGCGGCGCGGCGGCCGCGCGTGGGTCGGCGTTTCCCGGCGCGGGAAGGGACACCACGGGCATCCAGCGTTCGGGCGCGGGGTTCGTTTTCAAGCGCAGCGCGGGCGTGAGAAAAAATACCAAAATCGCCACGACGTGCAGCAGCGCGGCGACGATGAAACCGATGAGGCGCCGCCGCTTCTGCGCCTGCCGGTACTCCTCGTCCTGCGGCGAGAGATCGAGGATCCCGGGGGTGAGCTGGCGGTGGGCCGCCAGGTCCGGCAGCTCCGGGAGATCCTTGGTGGGTCGGGGTATCAGCACGGCAGCGAGTATGCCATCGCGCGGATCGTGGCAAGAATTAATCATGTTAAACTTGCGATCATTCGCGCAAATTCCGGTTCAGTCCTCTCCCCGTGCCGCTGCGATATAGAAATCTCCTCATCATGATATTCGTCGTACTGGTCAAGGTCGCGACGGTCGCTTTCCTGGTGTGGGAAACGAGGTGATGCCGACCTTCGCGCCGCCCGAAAGTCTCGCAGCCCTCGCCGGCCCGTTGCAGGAGCCGGTGCGCAGGTGGTGGGAGCGCGCCGCGTCCTCAGCCGAGTTGATCACCGCGATCGGGGCGCTGCCCGCCGCCCGCTGCGACGAACTGGTGCGGGTGGTGGCGGGCAGCGAATTCGTGGGCTCGGCGTTGATCCAGGACCCCGGTGCACTCGTCTGGATCGTGCGCCACGACGATCCTGCGGGGGCGAAGGCGGCCTCTGCCGACTACGCACGCGCCGTGGAGTCGGCCGCGGACATGGCGGCATCGCAGCAAGTGTTGCGTGAATGGCGGCGGCGGGAGATGGCGCGCATCGTGTGGCGGGAATTCGCCGGGCGGGCCCCGGTGGCCGAGACCTTGAGGGCGGTATCGGCGCTCGCCGATGCCGCCTTGCGCGCGGCCTGCGCGGCGGCACGCAGTTCGATGCATCCTCTGTTCGGGCTGCCGCGCGATACGGACGGCCGGGAGGTCCCGTTCATCCTGGTCGCCATGGGCAAGCTCGGCGGCCGCGAACTGAATTTCTCCTCCGACATCGATCTCGTGTTCCTGTACTCCCGGGCGGGGGAGACCGACGGCGCGCGGAGCGTCGACAATTCCGAGTACTTCAACCGGCTCGGCCGGGAGGTGATCCGGCTGCTCGACGAGCGCACCGAGGACGGCATCGTGTTCCGCATCGACATGCGGCTCAGGCCGTTCGGCGACAGCGGACCGTTGGCGGTGAGCCTGGCCTCGCTGGAGGACTACCTGCAGGAGCATGGCCGTGACTGGGAGCGCTATGCGTGGATCAAGGCGCGCGCGGTCGTGGGGGAGGAGGCCTATGCCGAGGCGACCCGCGATTTCGTCCGACCCTTCGTGTACCGGCGCTACCTCGATTTCGGGGTGTTCGACTCGCTGCGCGACATGAAAGCGTTGATCGCCCGGGAGGTGACACGGCGGGAACTCGATCAGCACCTCAAACTCGGTGCCGGCGGCATTCGCGAGGCGGAGTTCATCGTGCAATCCCTGCAGCTGGTGCGCGGCGGCAGCGACCGGCGGCTGCAGAACGCCTCGCTGCTCGACGTGCTGCCGCTGCTCGCGGGGTCGAAGCTGCTCCCTGGCGACGATGTCGCGCGGCTGCGGGAGGCCTACGAGGTGCTGCGCAGAGCCGAGAACGCGGTGCAGATGATCCGCGACCGGCAGACACATGCGTTGCCGGACGACCCGCTCGACCGGGCACGTGTGTCGTTGAGCTTCGGTGACGCCGACTGGTCCACCACGCTCGCGCGCATCGATGCGGCCCGGCGCGATGTCGCCCGGCAGTTCGAGGCTCTGATATTTGGCGGCACTCTGGCCGTCCGCAGTGCGGGCGAGGGAAGCGTGGACTGGCTCGCCTCCGAGGAGATGCAGGTCGAGGAGGAATTGATTGCGGGCGGGTTTCCCGCGCCGCCGGCAGGTGCCGTGGCCGCGCTGCTGGAAACGTACCGCCGTTCTGCGGCCTACCGGCGCCTGGACGAGCTCGGTCGGCGCCGCCTGCACGTCATCCTGTTCCGGCTGCTGCGCGCGGCGGCGCTGCGCGAAGATCCCGTGACAGTGATCGAGCGGGTGCTGCGCATCATGGATGCCATCGGTGCGCGCGCTTCGTATCTGGCGCTGCTGAAGGAGCAGCCTGCCGCGCTGGAGCGGTTGATCGAGGTCAGCGCCGTGAGCGGGTTTCTCGCGCGCCAGATCGCGGACTTCCCCCTGCTGCTCGACGAGTTGATCGATCCCAAGGTGTTCGACGAGTGGCCCACGCGCGCGGCGTTCGCGCTGGAACTCGGTGCGCGCACCGAGCGGCTTGCCGGCGACGATCCGGAACGTCAGGTGGAAGCTTTGCGCCAGTTTCAGAAGGTGGCGGTGTTCGGCGTTGCCTTCGCCGATCTGTCCGGGCGCATGCCGCTCATGCGGGTGAGCGACCGCCTCACCGACATCGCGGAGCTGATTCTCGCGCGGTGTCTGGAATTGAGCTGGGAGCAGATGACGCGGGCGCACGGCGTGCCGTGCTGTGGCGAGAGGGAGGACGGGGCGCGCGACGTCAGGGTGGCGGTGGCGGGCTATGGCAAGCTGGGCGGGTGGGAGCTCGGCTATGGATCCGACCTCGACCTCGTGTTTCTGCACGATTCGGCCGGCGAGTTCCAGCAGACCCGTGCCGAGCACCCGATCGACAATTCCGTTTTCTTCATGCGCCTCGGTCAGCGCATCGTGCATCTGTTGACCATGCATTCCGCGGCCGGTCGCCTTTACGAGGTGGACATGCGGCTGCGGCCGAACGGGAAGGGTGGGTTTCTGATGACCGGCATCGATGCTTTCGAGCGGTACCAGCTCCAGGATGCCTGGACCTGGGAGCATCAGGCGTTGCTGCGCGCACGCGCCGTCGCGGGCGACGCGGGATTGTGCGCCCGCTTCGAGGCGACGCGACACCGGGTGTTGCGCGCAGCCGTGCATCACGACACGCTGCGCAGCGACGTCGCGGACATGCGTGCGCGCATGCGCCGCGAACTGTCGCTCGCGGGCGCCGGGCAGTTCGACATCAAGCAGGACGCGGGCGGCATCGCAGACATCGAATTTCTGGTGCAGTACTGGGTGCTGTCGGCCGCGCATGAACATCCGCGATTGCTGACCCACACCGACAACATCCGGCAGCTCGACGGGCTTGCGGCGGCGGGGATCGTGGATTCCGTCACGGCGCAGTGGTTGACGGTGGCCTACATCAATTATCGCAGCGTGCTGCATCGTCTGTCGCTCGAGGGCGGCGAGCGGGTGGTCGATGCCGCGGCGCATGCATCGACGCGGGCGCGCATCGCGGCGATCTGGGAGGAGGTGTTCGAAGTGAATCTGTTGACGAAGGCGTGGGAAGGGCCCTACGGGGGTGTGCCGCCGCTCGACCGCGTGCGGGTGGGCGATTTGCGGCCTGCGCTCGAGGCAGCGATGGCGCAAAAGCTGCGGGAGATCGACGACATCGCGGACCAACCGGCGCCGCCGACCTTCGAGAACACGCTGGCCGCGATGGAACGGGCGGGAAGGGCGTTCAACCGCGTCAACGCGGTGTACGAGATCTGGTCCTCCACCATGAACACCGGCGAATTTCAGGCGGTGGAGCGGGAGATGGGGCCGAAGATCGCGGCATTCCGTGACCGTATCGCGCAGAACGCGCGCTTGTTCTCGCGCATCGCCGCCGTGCACCGGAACCCGGCCGCCGGGCTGACGCAGCTGCAGCGGCGCCTGACCGCGCACTGCTACACGAGTTTCGTGCGCGCCGGGGCATTGCTCGAGGTGGCGGCCAAGAAGCGCGTCGCCGAGATCAACGAAAAGCTGGCCGGGCTGTTCGCGACGTTCGGTCAAAATCTGCTCGCCGACGAAACCGAGCAGGTGCTCTACCTGCGCGAGCGGGCGGATCTTGCCGGCCTCTCCGCGGACCAGTGCGATGCCGCGGCGGCAGCGGCGGCCCTGCTCGGCAGGCGGGGCGAGTGGGCGATCCTCAACACGCGTTCCTCGATGGATCCCTTTCTCACCTATGCGCGGCGGCGCGACCTGCGGGAGACGGTGTGGCGCACCTACTACGGCCGTGGCGACGGGGGTGCGCACGACAACAAGAAGATCCTGGCCGACATTCTCGTGTTGCGCAGCGAGCGCGCCCGGTTGCTGGGCTACGCGACCCATGCGCATTGGCGGCTCGCCGATTCGATGGCGCAGACGCCGGACAACGCGCTCGCCTTGATGATGCGTGTATGGCCTGCGGCCGTCGCGCGGGTGCGTGAGGAAGTGGCGGACATGCAGGCGCTGGCCGACGCCGATACCCCGGGCATGCGGATCGAACCGTGGGATTACCGCTACTACGCGGAAAAAATCCGTCAGGCGCGTTTCGCCCTCGACATGAACGAGGTGAAATCCTATCTGCAGCTGGAAAAACTGCGCGAGGCGATGTTCTGGTCGGCGGGCCGGCTGTACGGGCTTGGTTTCACTCCCGCCTCGGGGGTGCCGGTGCAGCACCCCGACGTACGGGTGTGGGAGGTCACGTCGGCGCGGGGCCACGTCGGACTGTGGTATTTCGACCCGTACGCGCGTCCGGGCAAGAGTTCGGGCGCATGGATGAGCGAGTACCGCGATCAGGAGAAATTCGACGGCGTCATCGCGCCCATCGTGTCCAACAACTGCAACTTCGTCAAAGGCGAGAACGGCGAGACCCTGATCAGCTGGGACGATGCGGTGACCTTGTTCCACGAGTTCGGCCATGCGCTGCACACGCTCAACTCCGACGTGGATTATCCGACTTTGTCCGGTACGCACACCGTGCGCGACTTCGTCGAGTTTCCGTCGCAGCTGAACGAAAACTGGCTGGCGACGCCGGAGTTGTTGTCGCGGTTCGCACTGCACCACGTGACCGGCGCCCCGCTGCCGGCGCGCCTCGCTGCGAAGTTGCAGGCCGCGAAGACCTTCAACCAGGGCTTCGCGACCACGGAGTACCTGGCGGCGGCGCTGGTGGACATGCAGCTACACCTGGCCGATCCGCACGGCCTGGACCCTGCGGCGTTCGAGGCGCAGACCTTGCGCGAGCTCGGCATGCCGGGTGAAGTCGCCATGCGGCACCGCACGCCGCAGTTTGCGCACATCTTCGCGAGCGACGCCTATTCCGCCGGTTATTACAGCTACCTCTGGGCGGAGGTGCTCGACCACGATGCGTTCGAGGCCTTCGTCGAAAGCGGTGACGCCTACGACAAAGCCGTTGCAAAGCGCCTGCACGATGAGATCATGTGCGTCGGCAACAGTGTCGATCCGGGTGAGGCCTACCGGCGTTTTCGCGGCCACGACCCGAGCATCGATGCGCTGTTGCGCGCCCGCGGTTTCGCGGTGCGCCCCGATGTCCCAGTGGAGTGACGCCGATGCCCGCGATGGTTCAGGACGATTCGAAGCATAACTTGATACAGCCCAATGCCCTGCATCAATACAACGTTGGCCCGGCGGATCTGCCGCTGTCGTGCCCCATGCCGGGCATGCTGCTGTGGAATTCCCACCCCCGGGTGTATCTGGCCATCGAATCGACCGGCTGGGCAAAATGCGGCTATTGCGGCGCCGAATATACGTTGGTGCGCGGCCCGCACGAAGTGACGCAGCCCGGACGGTAGCGGCCGGGGACCGTCGCCCGTCACTGCGTGTACGGACGGTAGGATTTCTCTTCGACCAGGGCGGAGCCGAGCGCCACGTTGATGCGGCGTTTGAGGGTGGCGCGTGTATCGTTTTCGACATACACGGCACGGGCGAGGCAGATGAACTCTGCATCGAAGGCGGCGGCGCGTTCCTTGTCGCGGATATCGTCCTCGATGATCCAGAGCCTCTCGTTGACCGCGGCAAGTGCCGCCGACTCGCGGCCTATGTCGGCATCGGCGGGCACGGACTCGTTCCAGGTACGTTCGAGCGCGGCGAGCTCGAAATGCACGTTCGCGAGCTTCGCAGGATCGGCCATGCGCCGTGCCTTGATGCGCAGAATGGTGATCTTGTCGAGCAGTTCGCCGGGCGACACCGGCACCATGATCTCCTTCATCGCGGAATATTAAGCTATTTCATTCGGACGGTCAGGGGCACGGGCGAGCAGGGCGTCAAGCTTCCGGGTGACGTCGCCGCTGCCGATCAAATCCATCACGCCGGGCTGCTCGATCTTGGTGGCCCAGGGAACCTGATCGGCGGGCCTGCCCAGGAACCGGCGCGCTGCGTCGTCGTATTTGTCCACGCACCATTGGCGGCTGTAGTAAGGGCCGGTGCGTGCGCTGCGAGTGGCCGCATACAGCCCGATGACGGGCAGTCCCGCCATGGTGGCCATGTGTGCGGGCCCGGAGTCCGGCGTCAACAGGGCGGTGGCGCGGGCGAGCAGGGCCTGCAGTTCGGGCAGCGTGTCCTTGCCGACCTGGTCGACGAGGCGGGTGCGGGCGTGCGAGGCGATGGCCGCGCCGAGGCGCGCCTCCGGCGCGGTGCGGCCGCCGATCAGGATCACCCGCATGTCGTGCACCGAGGCCGCATGGTCGGCGACCGCAGCATAGTGCCGTGCCGACCAGTTGCGGTGAGGGTGGCTGGAGCCGGGGCTGATGAGCAAGGTGGGCCGTGCATCCGGCACGAGCGTCGTGGCGTACGCGCGCGCGGCCGCCGGCAGTTCGAAACGCCAGGCCGGGCGCCCGGGTTCGACACCGCACGCCCGCACGAACCCCATGAACGAGTCGAGCACGTGCTCGTTCGCGGCGGGCGCGATCCGGGCATTCGTGAACAGCCACTGCAGCTCGCGCGCGCGCGCGCGATCGAAGCCCAGCTTGACCGGCGCCCGCACCGAAGTCGAGACGAGGCTCGCACGCATCGACAGCTGCAGGTCCAGCAGCAGGTCGAAGCGCCGCGCGGCGAGTGTGCGGTGCAGGCGGCGCAGTTCGCTGAACATGGCGCGTTTGTCGAAGGTGATAAACTCGATGTCCGGCAGGAGCGCCGACATGAGCCGGGCTTCCAGCCTGCCGATGATCCAGGTAAACCGTGCCGCGGGCCACGCGGTCCGCAACGCTTGCAGTGCCGCCGCCGCATGGCATGCATCGCCGATGGCCGACAGCCGCAGCAGGCAGACGGTCCGAGGCGGCTCGGCGCAAGGCAATGCGGGCGTCATGTGATCTCAAGGATGCATCGAAACAGAATGAACAACGGCGCGCTGCGCATCGCGACGGCCGACGGGGCCATGCTCGCCGATCCTTCCGGCCTTGGCAATCTGGCCGGCACGTCCCCCGAATTGCTGTTCGATCCGGCGTTCTGGGCGTCGCGCGGCGAACTCGCCCCCGCCGCCCGCGGCCGCGGTTCCGCCTGGTTCATCGACGCGGGCGGTGCGCAATGGGCGCTGCGGCATTACCGGCGGGGTGGTTTCGTCGCCCGCCTGAGCGCAGACCGCTATGTCTGGGGCGGCGAACGCCGGGTACGGGCGTTCGCCGAATGGCGACTGCTCCGGGAGTTGAGCGGGCGTGGGTTGCCGGTGCCCGTGCCGGTGGCCGCCCGCTATCAGCGCAGCGGCCTGCGGTACCGATGCGATCTCATCACCCGGCGCATCGCGGCGGCCGAGCCGCTCAGCGTGCATCTCGCGCAGCGCGAGCTTTGCGAGGACGTGTGGCGGGCGGTCGGGGTCACCGTTGCCCGTCTGCATCGCGCGGGAGTCGATCATGCCGATTTGAACGCCCACAACATCCTGATCGATGGTGCGGCCGGGGTCAGCGTGATCGATTTCGACCGCGGCCGATTGCGGCGGCCGGGTGCCTGGTCGGCCCGCAACCTGGGCCGGCTGCGGCGTTCGCTCGAGAAGATTGCAGGCGCGCTGCCGCCGGGGCGTTTTTCGTCGCAGGCCTGGCGCTGGCTGCTCGCGGGTTACGCGGCGTGAGTGCGTGGCGCCTGGCGTACACGCTGCTCACGTATCTGCTGGCACCGGCGGCGTTCCTCGGCGTGCGCCTGCGCGGCCTGCGCGACCGTGGCCATCGAGCCCATGGCGCAGAGCGCTTCGGTTTCGGCGCGGCGCTCGAACGGCCGACGGTGTGGCTGCACGCGGTGTCGCTCGGCGAGGTGAACGCGGCGGCGGCGTTGATCCAGGCCCTGCGCGGGCTTCATCCTGAGCTGCCGTTGGCTGTCACCACCGGTACACCGACCGGCCGCGCACGTGCCGAAGCGCTGTTCGGTGCCGCGGTAACGGTGCGTTTCCTGCCGTACGACACGCCGGATGCGGTGGGCCGCTTCCTGGACCGCATCCGGCCGCGGCTCGCCATCGTCATGGAAACCGAGCTCTGGCCCAATCTGTTCGCGGCGTGCGCGAAGCGTGGCATTCCGCTGATACTCGCGAGCGCGCGGCTCTCGCCGAAGTCGCTGCGGCGCTACGGACGGCTGCATGGGCTGGCCGCCGACGTGATGTCTGCCGTGACCTGGGTGGCGGCGCAGACCCGCGAAGATGCCGAGCGTTTCATCGCGCTGGGCGCCGATCCCGAACGTACCCGGGTGGTTGGCAACGTCAAATTCGACATGCAGCTGGACGCCGACGCGGCGGCTCTGGGACGTGCCTTGCGGGAGCGGTACTTCGACGCGCGGCCCACCTGGATCGCCGGCAGCACGCATGCAGGCGAAGAAGAGCAGGTGCTGAGTGCGCATGCACTGCTACGACAGGAACTGCCGGAGGCGTTGTTGCTGTTGGTGCCGAGGCACCCGGCGCGTTTCCAGGGGGTCGCGGACCTTCTGGGACGACGCGGGGTGCGCTTCGACCGACGCAGCAGCAACCTGCCGCTGCGCGCGCAGAGCGCCGTCCTGTTGGTGGACACCGTCGGCGAACTGGCCGCCTTGTATGCGGCGGCGGACGTGGCCTTCGTGGGCGGCAGCCTGGTGCCCATCGGCGGTCACAACCTCCTCGAACCGGCGGCGCTCGGCGTGCCGGTGCTCACCGGACCCTCGCAGGCGAACGCGCGCGACATCGCCCGGTTGTTGATAGAGCGTGGCGCCGTGCGGGAGGTGGCGGATGCGCACGCGCTCGGCGCGATGCTGCGCGACTGGTTTGCGAACCCTGAACAGCGGGCGCACGCCGGCCGGTGCGGCAGGGAGGTGGTGGAGACCAATCGGGGCGGCGTGGTCCGGCTGCTCGAACTGATCGAACCGCTGCTGGCGGGCGAGGGCCGAATCGACCCGGCGATCGCCGCCCGGTCGGGCGGTTCGCCGAAGCGGTAGCGCTCGTCAGTACTGCGGAATGGTCGGATCCACATCGCGCGACCAGGCGAGGATGCCGCCGGTCAAGTTCGCCACCGAGGCGAAGCCGTGCGCGCCGAGATAACGCGCGACTTCCATGCTGCGCCCCCCGGAGCGGCAGACCACCACGGTCTGCGTGGCAGGATCGAGTTCGTGCAGCCGTTCCGGAATCTGGCCCATCGGAATGTGGATCAAGGCGGCGGGCACCGGTGCCAAGCCGACCTCCCAGTCCTCGCGGACGTCGAGCAGGGTCATGTCCGCACCCGCTGCGCGGCGGGCGATGAATTGCGCGGGGGTGAGCTCCTCGATCATCAGAACACGAAACGCGGCGGGGCTGTGGCGTTCAACAAAGGAGCGACGACGGTCTCAAACAAGCTTTCCCGAATCCACTCGTTGTCGTCGACCCGCCGTACCAGCACCGCATCCATCACCGGCGCGGCGCCGACGATGACGAACAGGCGGCCTCCCACGCGCAGCGCCTGTTCGAAACGGGGGTCGTACACCGGGAGTGAGCCGGTGACCGCGATGGCGTCGTAATTGCCGAGCGGCGCGCCGCTGAACGCGTCGCGCGTTTCGAGCTGCACACGCGCCTCCGGCATGATGCGTAGATTGCGCGCCGCGAGCGCGGTGAACTCACCGTGGATGTCGATGGATCGCGTCTCCCCGCCGAGCAGGCTGAGAGCGGCGCAGAGATAGCCCGTGCCGGTGCCGACTTCGAGCACGTGGTCGGACGCCCCGACGGCGAGCGCCTGCAGGATGCGGCCCTGGAGCACGGGGGCCAGCATGGTCTGACCGAAATCCAGCGGAATGGGCGCATCGGCGAAGGCGAGCCGGCGGTACGCCTCGGGCACGAACGCTTCACGAGGCACGGCGGCCAGCGCATCGAGCACGCGTGGGTCGAGCACTTCCCAAGTGCGAATCTGCTGATCCACCATTTGTTGCCGGGCGGCCGTCGTATCCATAAATCTCCTGAAATTTTCGCCGATCGTTATGGTCAATTTCTGCCAGACATGCAAGCCCCTTAAGGTATTCTCGCACACACGACGATTCCCGACGCGTCCAACCCGCAGGGGCCTTAAATCCTAAGCGTCGTCAATTCGTCGGTACCGAGGGCCGCGTTGATCCTGACTCCTGGTGTGATGTGGTTTCTGACCTCGGCCGTGCTGGCGGCGGGGGTCGCTGCCCTTTTTTATTGGAAACGCCGCCAGGAACGCGCTGTCCGCGATTTTTCGGAGCAGTTGCGGCAGCTCACCCTGGTCGAAGGCCAGGCTGGCCGTGTGCGGGTGGAGGACAAGCCGCAGGCGCTCGGCCGGCTGGGTTCGGCGGTCAACACGCTGCTCGAGGATCTGGAACGGCGCGGCAGCCGGTTGCAGGATCGAGAAGCGTTGTTCCAACGCCTGGTCGAGACGGTGCACGACGCAGTGCTCGTGCACAGCGATGCCATCTTGTTCGCCAACACGCGGTTTCTCGCCCTGCTCGGTGCGGGTGCGGCGGAGGTGGTGGGCAAACCGCTGACGGCGTTCGTGTCGCCCGACTACGTGGACCTCGTGCAGACCAACCTGCGTCGTCGGCTGGCCGGCGAGCCCGCCGCAGAGCGCTGCGAAGTCGAGCTGCTCGGGGCCCACGGCGAAATTTCGCGCGTCGAGCTCGCGAGCACGTTGATCGACAGCGCCGGCGAGCCCGCCCTGCTGCTGACGGCGCTCGAAATGCTGCCCGACGTGCAGGCGTCGGCGACGCCAGCGCGGCCGCGGGCCATGGTCACGCTGGATGCCATGGGCGAGAGTGTCATCACGGTCGATGCCGACGGTCGCATCGACTATGTAAACCACTCCGCCGAGACCCTGCTGGGCCAGGGCTTCGACCAGGTGATCGGCAAGCGCTTTGCGGAGGTCGCTTCACTGGTGGACGAAGTAGACCGTCGTTCCCTGGGCGATCCGGTGCACAAGGCCCTGACCGCGGGCGGCCGGGTGTCGATGGGAAGGCGCGCGGTGCTGGTGCCCGCCAACGGCACGGCCGAGCATTCGGTCGAACTCAGCGTGACGCCGCTGTTGTCCGACACGCGCGAGACACTGGGTCTCGTGCTGGTGCTGCACGACACCAGCGAATTGCGCGGCCTGACCCGGCAGATGACGTATCAGGCGAGCCACGACGCACTCACCGGACTCGTGAATCGTCGCGAGTTCGAACGCCGCCTGAACGAAGCGCTCGAGCTCGCGCGGGCGGGCGAGGGCATGCACGCCCTGTGTTACCTGGATCTCGACCGGTTCAAGGCGGTGAACGATACGTGCGGCCACACGGCGGGCGACAACATGCTGCGTGAGGTGTCATCGCTCTTCAAGGAAGCGGTGCGCGATTCGGACACGGTGGGACGCATCGGCGGGGACGAGTTCGCGCTGCTCCTGGTCGGCTGTCCGCTGGAGAAGGCCCGTCAGCTCGCCGACGACGTGGTGCGTTCGATCGGCGATTACCGCTTCGTCTGGCGGGACAAGATATTCAACATCGGCGTCAGCATCGGCCTGGTGGAAATCGGCCGTGGTGCCGGCACCCTCGAGGATCTGATGACCTCGGCCGATTCGGCCTGTTACGTCGCGAAAAAACTCGGCGGCGTGCATGTGCAGGTGTATTCGGCGCGCGAGGAGGCGAGTGCGCGGCACACCGGCGAAATCCAGTGGCTGCAGAAGCTGCAGGGCGCGCTACGCGACGACAAATTCGAGCTGTTCTACCAGCCCATCGTGCACGCGCGCAGCGGCGGCGTCAGCGGGCCGGCGCTCGAAGTGTTCGTGCGGCTGCAGGGCGAGGACGACCCGCCGGGCGCCCCGCCGTCGGAATTCCTGCGGGCTGCCGAGCGTTACCGGCTGATGCCGCTGGTCGATCGCTGGGTGGTGCAGCACGTGCTGTCCGCGCTCGGGCGCGGCGGCATGCGACTGCCGGAGGGCCGCAGCGTCGCCATCAATCTGGCGGGGCAGACGCTGGGCGATGCCGAGTTCCTGGAGTTCGTCGTCGACTGTTTCGATCACTCCGGCGCGAGCCCCGGCGACATCTGCTTCGAGGTGACGGAAAGTTCGTTGGTGGCAAGCCTCGAGCATGCCCGTCGATTCATCGATGTGCTGCACGGCATGGGCTGCGAATTCGCCCTGGACGATTTCGGCAGCGGCTTGAGTTCGTTTGCGACCCTGAAGACGCTGCCCATGGATTACCTCAAGATCGACGGCTCGTTCATCCGCAACCTCGCCGGCGACACGGTCAATCAGGCACTGGTGGCCGCGATGATCGAGCTGTCACGCACCTTGAATTTCCGCATCGTCGCCGAACAGGTGGAGGACCAGCTCTCCCTCGACACGGTGAAGAACATGGGGATAGATTTCGTGCAGGGCTTCATCGTCGGGCGGCCGCAGCGCCTGTCGGTCACGCCGGGGCTGGGCTGAGAGGGTCGCGGCGGGAGAATTTCCGCTTATAACCACGCGACAGGCCGTCATAACAAACTTCTATGGTGTTTCCCGGGTGCTTAGGAGGAAAATCGGGGAATAAGGCCAACGAGGTGCAGCATGCCCATTTATGAAGACAACACCAAGTCCATCGGCCGCACGCCGCTGGTACGAATCAACCGGCTGGACGCTGCGAGCGGCGCAATCGTGCTGGCCAAGATCGAGGGCCGCAACCCGGCGTATTCGGTCAAGTGCCGGATCGGTTCGGCCATGGTCTGGGACGCCGAGGAGCGCGGCGTGCTGAAGCCGGGCATGTCACTCGTCGAGGCCACCAGCGGCAACACCGGGATCGCACTCGCCTTCGCGGCGGCTTCGCGCGGTTACGGCTGCGTGCTCACCATGCCGGACACCATGAGCATGGAACGGCGCAAGGTGTTGATCGCGTTCGGTGCCAAGCTCGTGCTGACGCCAGGCGCGAAAGGAATGAAGGGCGCGATCGCCAAAGCCGAGGAACTGGCGGCGGCGGATCCCGACAAGTACGTGCTGATGAAACAATTCGAAAATCCCGCGAATCCCGCGATTCACGAGAAGACCACCGGCCCCGAGATCTGGGAGGACACCGGCGGCACGGTCGATGTGTTCGTGGCCGGCGTCGGCACCGGGGGGACGCTGACGGGCGTTTCGCGCCATCTCAAGCATACGCGCGGCAGGAAGATCCTGACCGTGGCCGTCGAACCCGCGAACTCGCCGGTGATCAGTCAGACACTGGCGGGGCAGACACCCGCCCCGACGCCGCACAAGATCCAGGGGATCGGCGCCGGGTTCATTCCGAAGAATCTGGATCTGAGCCTGATCGACCGCGTGGAACTGGTGAGCAACGAGGAGGCCATCGCCACGGCACGCCTGCTCGCCCGGGAAGAGGGCATTCTGTGCGGCATCTCGTGCGGCGCGGCCATGGCGGCGGCGCTGCGGCTGGCGCGCGAGCCCGCCCAGCAGGGCAAGACCATCGTCGTGATCCTGCCCGACGCCGGCGAGCGCTATCTGTCGGGGGCGTTGTTCGAAGGGTTGTTCGACGAGGTCGAGAAGCTGCAGGCCGTGGCCTGACGCCGATGACCGCCGCAGCCCATGCCAAATCGAAGATCAGCGCGCTGGACGATCTGGCGGGTGAATTCCTGGACAGTTATTCGGCGGACGTGCGCGCGCGGCGCATCTCCCAGCGGTATCTGCCCTCGCGTGAAGCCATCGTCGAGATCCTCGAATCGGTGTTGGACCTCATGTATCCCGGCTATTTCGGCCGCCGTGATCTGAACGAGGAAAACCTGGGTGCGCACGTGGTGCAATCCGTGGCCGCCCTCGCGCCGAAGATCGAACGCGAGATCGAGCACTGCCTGTGCTACGGCCGCGAGCGTGAGTCCGCGCGGCAGGAAGCCGGCGAATGCGCGCCGCAGGCGCGCGAGCTGACGCAGATCTTTCTGCGCCGCCTGCCCCAGATCCGCGGTCTGCTGGTGCTCGACATCCAGGCGGCTTTCGACGGGGACCCGGCAGCCACCAACCTCGACGAGGTGGTGCTCGCCTATCCGGGCGTGCTGGCGGTCAGCGTATACCGCATCGCACACGCCCTCTATGACCTCGGCGTGCCTATGATGGCGCGCATCATGACGGAATGGGCGCATTCGAAGACCGGGGCGGACATTCATCCCGGCGCGCGCATCGGCGCGGCGTTCTTCATCGATCACGCCACGGGCGTGGTGATCGGGGAGACCACAGACATCGGGGCGGGCGTGAAGCTCTACCAGGGGGTCACCCTCGGCGCGCTGTCTTTTCCGCGCGATGCGAGCGGCGCCCTCATCCGCGGCAGCAAGCGGCATCCCACCGTCGAGAACGGTGCCACCCTGTATGCCAACGCCACCGTGCTCGGCGGCAAGACCGTGGTCGGTGCGGACAGCGTGATCGGCGGCTCGGTGTTCCTCACGCACAGCGTCCCGGCGCGCTCACGGGTCTCGCTCAAGGAACCCGAATTACGCGTGGCCAGCCGCGAAGGGTCCATGGAGCCGGATGCGATCTATTTCGATATCTGACGGGCGGCCGGGCGCGCAGGCGCCGGGGGGGGGGGGCGACGGCCGGCGGGCCGGCGGAGGCGGACCATTACATGTGCATGCAGTTGTGTATGTGTAGGAATTACCGGTATAGTCCGCAATTCATGAGCAAGAGGCGAGGAGGCCGCCATGTCCGCAAAAGCGCAAGATCTCATGCGCCAGCAATACCTGGTGCCCCGCAAGAGCGTGGCGAAGCTTCGTGAGATGAGCGTACGCGAGGGCGTGTCAGCGGGTGAACTCGCGCGCCGGGCCATCGACGCATACACGTCCGGAAGCGTTCGTACCGAGCCCGAAGAGGAGCTGGCTTCCCGCGCGGTGCTCAAGGACATTCATGCCCAGGTGCGCGCGGCTTTGAAGCGGATCGATGCGAATCTTGCCGAGAGCCGGGCGCGCGAGCGGGCGCTCACCGACGGTACGTTCCGTGCCCGGGTGGTTGCCGAGACGAGGGCCTGGTTCGACGCGCACCCCGAGCCGGCTCGAGGGATCGTCGAACTCTTCGCGCCGCAGGCGACCGATTCATGAGTCTCATCGCCGAAGTGATCAAATACGGCAAGGACATCGTGCTCCTGGGAGAGCGGGTGGACGCCCTCATGGAGGGAAGGAAAGAAACCACCGCCCGTCTGGAGGACCATGAGCGGCGGTTGATCCGCATCGAAACCCTGATTGAAATGTCGCAGGCTCAGCGGCGCGAGCTGCCGAGGGCTTAAGCCAAGCCCCGGCGGAAGCCGCGAGCAAGGGCATCACGTCCTACAGCAGCCTACCGAGCACGGGCACCAGCAGCAGTGCGACGATGTTGATGATCTTGATCAGGGGATTGATCGCAGGCCCGGCGGTGTCCTTGTAAGGATCGCCCACCGTGTCCCCGGTGACCGCGGCCTTGTGCGCGTCGGAGCCCTTGCCGCCGAAGTGGCCCTCCTCGATGTACTTCTTGGCGTTGTCCCAGGCTCCGCCGCCGGTGGTCATCGAAATCGCGACGAACAGGCCGGTCACGATGGTGCCGATGAGTAGTCCGCCCAACGCCCGGACGCCGTCACCCGGCCCCATCAGCGCGTTGACCACGAAGACGAGGACGACGGGGGCGAGGATGGGCAACAGCGAGGGGACGATCATCTCCTTGATCGCGGCCCGCGTCAGCATGTCGACGGCACGGGAATAATCGGGTTTGGCGGTGCCTTCCATGATGCCGGGGATCTCGCGGAACTGACGTCGTACTTCGTTGACCACCGCACCCGCGGCGCGACCGACGGCTTCCATCGCCATGGCTGCGAACATGTAAGGGATCAGGCCACCGATGAACAGGCCGATGATGACGGCGGGGTCCGACAGATCGAAACGGGTCGCATGCCCCAGCACTTCCTCGAGCTTGTGGGTGTAGTCGGCGAAGAGCACCAACGCGGCCAGCCCCGCGGAACCGATGGCATAGCCCTTGGTGACCGCCTTGGTGGTGTTGCCGACGGCATCCAACGGGTCGGTGACGTCGCGCACGCGCTGATCCAGGTGCGCCATTTCGGCGATGCCGCCGGCATTGTCGGTGATGGGCCCATACGCATCGAGCGCCACGATCATGCCCGTCATCGACAACATGGCCGTGGCGGCGATGGCGATGCCGTACAAGCCGGCGAGCTGGTAGGAGGCCCAGATGCTGAAGGCCACGGCGATCACGGGCAGGGCGCACGCCTTCATCGACACCCCAAGGCCGGCAATGATGTTGGTGGCGTGTCCGGTCTGGGACGCCGCCGCGACGTGCCGGACCGGTCCGTACTCGGTGGCGGTGTAATACTCGGTGATGACGATCATGGCGGCGGTGAGCGCAAGGCCCACCAGCGTGCAGAGCCAGAACGCCATGCCGCGTTCTCCCATCAGGGCCCGCGACACGGGATAGAACGCCACGCCCGAGAGCAGTCCGGAGACCAGGACGCCCTTGTAGAGCGCGTTCATGATCTTGCCACCGGGCCGGGTGGAGACGAAAAAGGTGCCGACGATGGACGACACGATGGAGATCGCGCCGAGCACGAGCGGGAACAGCACGGCCTTCACTCCGAGATCCACCATCACCAGGCCGCCCAACAGCATGGTGGCAACCAGCGTCACGGCGTAGGTTTCGAACAGATCCGCCGCCATGCCCGCACAGTCGCCCACGTTGTCGCCGACATTGTCGGCAATCACCGCCGGATTGCGCGGATCGTCCTCCGGAATGCCGGCCTCCACCTTGCCGACGAGATCGGCGCCCACGTCCGCGCCCTTGGTGAAAATGCCACCGCCCAGGCGGGCAAATATGGAGATCAGCGAGCCGCCGAAGGCCAGGCCCACCAGCGAGCGTAGCGCGGCTTCGGCGTCATCCAGCAGGCGCAGCATCACCAGGTAGTAGCCGGCGACCCCCAGCAGTCCGAGCCCGACCACCAGCATGCCGGTGATGGCGCCGCCGCGGAATGCCACCTGCAGGGCAGCATTGATGCCGTGATGGGCGGCCTGCGCGGTGCGCACGTTGGCCCGCACCGAAATGAACATGCCGATGTAGCCGGCGAGGCCGGACAGCAGGGCACCGACCGCGAAACCGCCGGCGGTGGGCCAGCCCAGAAAAAAACCCAACAGGACGAAGAGAATCACCCCGACCACCGCGATGGTGCCGTATTGGCGGTTGAGGTAGGCCCGGGCGCCGGCCTGGATGGCGGCGGCGATCTCCTGCATGCGTGGATTGCCGGCCGGCTGTGCCAGCACCCAGCGTACGGACGCCAGCCCGTAGAGAATTGCGAGTACACCTGCGCCGATAGCCAGCCAAAGGGCGTCATCAAGGGTCATTGCACAACTCCATCGACGTTCGAGATCGTTATTTCAGCGAAGCATCATTTTTATTCGAAAGACCGGACGCAAACAGAATCAGATGGCAAAGTCGGTGCGCAATTTCCTAGCGACGGGGACGCCCTTCAGGCGCACGTAGACGGGCAGGCCCCTGCGGTAGGGGGGGTAGTCTTCGCCGCTGATCAGCGGGGACAGGTACTCCCGGCAGGCAGGCGTGATGCCGAAACCGTCCGCCGTGATGAAGCGGCGCGGCACGGTCTTTTCCTGATTGGCGACGGCGGCGAGCGGCGCTTCGCCCACCTTCCAGCGATACGGCACGGAGGAAGTGCGCACGATCACCGGCATCACCGCGTTCCTGCCCTTGAGCGCAAGCTCCACCGCGGCCCTGCCGACGGCGTACGCCTGCTCGACGTCGACCTTGGCGGCAATGTGGCGCGCGGAGCGTTGCAGGTAGTCGGCCACCCCCCAATGGAACTTGTAGCCGAACGCCTGCTGGGTCATTTGCGCAACCAGGGGACCTACACCGCCGAGCTGCGCGTGGCCGAAGGCGTCTTTGGTGCCCGCCTCCGCCAGAAACTTGCCCTGCGCGTCGCGTACGCCCTCGGACACCACCACCACGCAAAAGCCGTGCTTCTCGACGGTTTTCTTGACTTTGGCGAGAAATTTTTCGCGGTCGAAGACGATCTCGGGGAAGAGGATGATATGCGGCGCATCCCCGGTCCGCTCGCCCGCAAGACCTCCGGCGGCGGCGATCCAGCCGGCATGGCGTCCCATCACCTCGAGCACGAACACCTTCGTCGAGGTTCGTGCCATCGAAGCCACATCCAGAGCAGCTTCACGCGTGGAGACGGCGATGTACTTGGCGGCGGACCCAAAGCCCGGGCAGCAATCGGTCACCGGCAAGTCGTTGTCCACCGTTTTCGGCACGCCGATGCACGAAATAGGATAGTCGAGCTGCTCGCCGATTTCCGACACCTTCTGTGCGGTGTCCATGGAGTCGTTGCCGCCGTTATAAAAAAAGTAGCCGATATCGTGTGCCCGGAACACCTCGATGAGGCGCTCGTACTGTGCCCGGTTCTTGTCGAGCGCTCCCAGCTTGTAGCGTGCGGAGCCGAAGGCGCCCCCCGGCGTGTGGCGCAGGCCGGCGATGGCGGCCCGGCTTTCTTTCCCGGTATCGATCATGTCCTCGGTCAGCGCGCCGATGATACCGTGGCGTCCGGCGTACACCCGCGGAATGCGGTCGCGGTGCTGACGCGCGGTCTCGATGACGCCGCACGCCGAGGCGTTGATGACGGCGGTGACGCCACCGGATTGTGCATAGAAAGCGTTTTTGGGAACGGTGCGCTTCATGACGGGGCAGGATAGCCCATCAAGGCTGGTTTGACGATCAGCCTGAGCGAAGGTACGGTAGCGCGCTTTCACCATACATGAGAATCATGCGAATAGTCCTCTTGGGAGCACCGGGGTCTGGCAAGGGCACGCAGTCGCAGCTGTTGGTCAAGACCTACGGCGTGCCGCAAATATCCACGGGTGATCTGCTGCGCGAGGCGGTGGCCAAGCGCACAGAACTCGGCCTGCGCGCCAAATCCGCCATGGATGCGGGCAAGCTGGTCGACGACGCGACGGTGCTCGGCATGATCCGCGAGCGGCTGGCCCAGCCCGATGCGGGCAACGGCTTCATCCTGGACGGTTTTCCACGCAACAATGCGCAGGCCGATGAACTGGGCAAGATGCTCGCCGACGTGGGCAGCCCGCTCGAGGCCGTGGTTCTGTTAAATCTGGATTTGACGCTGTTGTTGAAGCGCCTGACCGGCCGCCGGGTTTGCAAGGACTGTGGCACGGTGTTCAACGTCTTCACGGCCCCCCCGGATTCCTTGCTTCATTGCGAAAAATGCGGGCATGCACCCAATCTGGTACAGCGCCCCGACGACCGGGAAGAAGTCATCGGCAAACGCCTGGAAGTGTACGACGCGCAGACCAAGCCGCTGATCGCCTATTATCAGGCGGCGGGGCTGCTGCGGGTGGTGGACGCCGATGCGGACATGGGAACGGTCTTCAAGGCCATCCAGTCCGCCGTGCACAGCACCGTCCCGGTCTAGCTCAACCGTTCCAGCAGCCGTCCGCCGATCTCCTGTCTGCGCCAGCCTCGCAGCGCATTCGAGTCACGGCTGCCCATGACCAGCGCCTTGAGTTCTCCCCGGGGAGCCAGAATCTCGGCGCTCACCTCGAGCTCGGCGGCGCGAGCATCGACCACTTTTGCCAAGACATCGATCAGTGCCTTCTGCTGCGGCGTCGGGCGCAGATCCTGCTCCGGCTCGAGATCGGTGATCTCGTCCGCCGCCCCGGTGTGCAGCGCGTCGAGCAGCCCGGCGGCAAAGCCTTCGTTGAAATTGACCGGCAGGGCGTGCACGTTGCCGAGCGCCGACCGTGACGCGGGGTTGATCTGCGCCACGGCGAAAATGGCCGCGTCAGTGACTATCCACGAGCGCGGCAGGTCGCGTTCGCGCGCGAGCCGCTCGCGCCAGATCGCGACGCGTTTGGCGCGGCTGCGCGCGGCGGGCGACAGTCCACCCAGGCCGCGCAGCCGCTGCCATGCCTGGGCGGGCTCGGGCTCGTACAGGCGGACGTCCGCCAGTGCCGCGCAGTCCTCACGCGCCCAGTGCTCGCGCCCCTGTTCCCTGAGCCGGGTCTGCAGGCGCTCGGCGCTTTCGCCCAGATAGAGAACATCGTCCGCGGCGTATTCGAGCTGCTCGCGGGTCAGCGGCCGCTTGGACCAGTCGGTGCGGGTCTGGCCCTTGGGTATGGTGACGTCGAGCAGCGTCTTGACGAGCTCGGCGTAGCCCACCTGCGGTTTGAGGCCGACGCAACCGGCCGCTATCTGCGTGTCGAAGATCGGTGAGATCACGCGTTTCGCAGCCAGGTAGAACGCCTCGAGATCCTGGCGCGCGGAATGGAACACCTTGTGAATGCCGGTTGCGGTCAGCGCCGGCACCAGCACCTCGAGATCCCCGCCGCGCAGGGTGTCGACGCACCAGATCCTGCCGTCGGCGGCGAGCTGCAGCAGACACAATTTCGGGAAGAAAGTGCGCTCGCGCAGGAACTCCGTGTCCACGCAGATCGAGGTCTGGGCGGCCAGGATCTGAGCGAGTGCCGGCAGATCTTCGTTTCGGTCCACCCAAATCGCATCGGCCATGGGATATCCGCGTGTACAATTTAAGACCGGATTATGACTGAATAGAACGATGCTGCGACTCGCAAAAGCATTTTGGGACATAGCGCTGTGGCGCAGGTCGCCGGCACAACTGCCGGCCTCCGCCTTCCTGCTGGGGCTGGTGGCCGCCGCGGCAAGCCTGCTCGAAATTCTCGATGCGCTGCTGCCGCCAAACCCGAGCGGGAGGATCTTCACGCGCGTGCTGTTGAGCGTGGGTCTGCCGCTCGCGTTCACTTGGGCGGTATTGAGCGTGGCGCGGCATCGGCAGCGCTTTCTGCAAACCGGCAGCGCGCTGCTCGGCGTCGCCATACTCGCCGAGCTGGTGCTGTATCCGTTGAGTTCATTGCTGAACGCCATGGGCTCCGACCGCCCGCTCTCCGTCCCCGTGGGATTGCTGCTACTGGCGGGGCTGATCTGGTATGTGCTGGCCTGCGCCAACATCTGGCGCGCGGCGTTGGAGTCGGGCCTCGGACTCGGCGTCGCCATCAGTGCGGGCTACTTGCTGCTCTCGATGATCCTGGAACAGCAGTTGCTGCCGGACACCTGACACCGTGCACGTGCACATCCTGGGTATCGCCGGTACCTTCATGGGCGGCATTGCGGCGATCGCGAAGGCTGCCGGCTTCGAGGTCACCGGTTCCGACCTGAACGTGTATCCGCCGATGAGCACGCAGCTCGACGCGCTGGGCATCGAGTTCGTGCAGGGATACGGTGCCGGGCAGCTGGATCTCGAGCCCGACATCGTCGTGGTCGGCAATGCGTTGAGCCGCGGCGCGCCGGTGATCGAGGCGCTCCTCGACCGCGGCCTGCGCTATACCTCGGGACCCGGGTGGCTGGCCGAGCACGTGCTCAAAGATCGTCACGTGCTCGCCGTCGCCGGCACGCACGGCAAGACCACCACGTCGAGCATGCTGGCCTGGATACTCGAACACGCGGGCCTCGCACCGGGCTTTCTGATCGGTGGCGTGCCCAGTAATTTCGATGCCACCGCGCGTCTGGGCGCGGCGCCTTATTTCGTGATCGAGGCCGACGAGTACGACACGGCGTTCTTCGACAAACGGGCGAAATTCGTGCACTACCGCCCGCGTACGGTGATCTTGAACAACCTGGAATACGACCACGCCGACATCTACCCCGACCTGGCTTCGATCCGTCGGCAATTCAATCAGCTGCTGCGCACCGTCCCCGGGGCCGGCAGGCTGGTGGTCAACGGTGCAGATGCAGAACTCGCGGCCACGCTCGACATGGGCTGCTGGACTCCGCGTGAGAGTTTCGGAACGGCGGCCGGTGGGGGAGCGGGCAGCGATTGGACCGCGGAAGACACCGCCGGCGAGGCGGCGCGCTTTACGGTGAGGCTGCGTGGGCAGGAGGTGGCGCAGGTGCACTGGGCGCTGCTCGGCAGGCACAACGTCCTGAACGGTCTGGCCGCGATGGCCGCCGCGGCGCACGTCGGCGTGGGTCCCGAACGCTCCGCCCTGGCGTTGAGCGAGTTTCGTGGGGTGAAGCGGCGCATGGAACTGCGCGGCGTCGTGGCCGGCGTCACGTTGTACGACGATTTCGCGCATCATCCCACCGCCATCCAGTCGACCCTGGAAGGGCTGCGCGCGAAGGTGGGAAGCGCGCGGATCATCGCGGTGGTCGAGCCGCGTTCCAACACCATGAAACTCGGCGTGCACCGCGCTGAACTTGCGCCCGCACTCGCCGCCGCCGACCGGGTCTGGTTCCTGACGACGAGCGGGCTCGGCTGGGACCTGCCGGCCGCGCTCCGGCCGCTCGGCGACCGGGTCCGGTTCGCGGACGGCGTGGAGGCGCTGGTTGCCGGCATCGCGGACGAAAGTCGTTTTGGGGACCACGTGCTGGTGATGAGCAACGGTGGCTTCGGCGGCGTGCATGACAAACTACTGCATGCGTTGGCAAGGCAGCCTTGAATGATTTCGATCCCCCTGTTTCCGCTCAACATCGTGCTGTTCCCGGACGGTCCGCTGCCGCTGCGCATCTTCGAGACGCGGTATGTCGACATGGTGGGTCGGTGCATGCGGGAGGGCGCGGGCTTCGGCGTGGTGTTGATCCGCGAAGGCCGTGAAATCGGTCCGGCGGAAACCTGCGACGTCGGCACCCTCGCGAAGGTGATCGATTTCGACAAGATGCCCGACGGCCTGCTCGGACTGTCCTGCGTGGGTCACCAGCGCTTCCGCGTGCTCAAGCGCGGGCGGCAGGCGGACGGGCTCAACGTGGCGGACGTGGAGTGGCTGGCGGCCGAGCCGGCGACGGCCGTGCCGCCGCGCCATGCGCGGCTAGCGCAACTGCTCGAGACCGTGCTGCCCCAGCTCGGCGAGGTGTACACCGACATCGAGATGCGGCTCGAGGATGCCGCGTGGGTGGGTCACCGGCTCGCGGAGATCCTGCCGATTCCTCTGCCGGACAAACAGGCGTTTCTCGAAATGGACGATCCCGTGCAGCGGCTCGACGCCCTGGCCGCACTGGCCTAACGCCCCCCGCGTGCGGGCGGAACCCAGCGGCCGCGCGTGAGCCACAGCGCCGCAGCGATGACGGTGGCCCAGGGCAGCAGCCAGTAGCCCAGCAGACCATCGAAGGTGCCCACCCACGCCGAGTAGCCGGGCGCGGTGCCGCGCACCGTGGCCTCTTGGAGGATGCGCAGGATCACCACCCAGCCCGCGTGCAGGCCGATGGCCACCGCGATGTTGCCGGTGAGCACGCGCGTCAGGCTCAGGACGAGGCCCACGGCGAGCCACGACAGAAACGAATCGAACACCAGCGGAAAATGGGCGAGCGGTGCGAACGAGCGCGTCAACAGATCCCAGCCGCTGCGCCAGGCGACCTCGTCCGCCGCGATGTGCGCCTTGGCAAAGAAGTGAGTGACGGCGAACAACGGCGCGGTCAGCAGCGCCGCGGCCCAGGGTCCGGATTCGCGCTCTATCGCAGTGTGCATCGCGCCGCGCATGACGGTTTCCTCGATGAGCGCCACCGTGATGCCGGATGACAGGCCGATCAGCCCGAGACGCAGGTTGCCGCCCGCCGAGGCGACGAAATCCGGCGCGGGCAGCCGCAGTTGCGTGCCGAGCAGGAAAGCCGCGCCGACGGCGGCGGTGGCCACGCCGACGGCACCCCACGCCGCGCTCTGCGCGAGGAAGCGGGACCACGGCAGGCCGTAGCCGAAATCGGCCTTGGTGGTGATGCGCAGATGGCGGCAGAACCACACCAGTTCGAGCGCGAGCACCAGCATGGCAATGCGGCCGGCGACGCGATGAAACGCCCAGCCGGCGAAGGTCGAGGTGAGTTGGTAGGCTGGAAACGCGAGCCCGGCCGCGATCAGTCCTGCGAGCACGAACAGGCACGCGAACAGTGCAAAGGCACGCATCGACCTTACGCGTGGGCGAGCGTGTCGAAGGCCGCCGCCGCCGCCGCGACGGTGGCGTCGAAGTCCGCCGGTGTGTGCGCGGCGGACAGGAATCCCGCCTCGAAAGCCGACGGCGCGAAGTAGACGCCGGCATCCAGCATGAGATGGAAAAAGCGCCGGAAGCGGTCGACGTCGCAGGCCATGACCTTGGCAAAGCTGTCGACGTGCGGCTCGGACGTGAAGAAGAAACCGAACATGCCGCAGACGTGGTTCGTGGCGAGCGGAATGCCCGCCCGGGCCGCCGCCGCCGCCAGCTCTTCCAGCAGCCGGTCGGTGGCCGCGCCCAGGCGCGTATGGAAGCCCGCTTCGGCGAGCAGTTCGAGGGTCGCGATGCCCGCCGTCATCGCGACGGGATTGCCGGACAGCGTTCCTGCCTGGTACACGGGGCCGAGGGGAGCTAAGTGCGCCATGACGTCGCGGCGACCGCCGAAGGCCCCCACCGGCATGCCACCGCCGATGATCTTGCCGAGCGTGGTGAGATCGGGACGGACGCCGTACAGAGCCTGGGCACCGCCGAGTGCCACGCGAAAGCCGGTCATCACCTCGTCGAAAATCAGCAGGGCACCGCTGCGATCGCATTCCTCACGCAGGGTGCGCAGGAACTGCGCCGACGGCACCACGCAGTTCATGTTGCCGGCGATCGGCTCGACGATGATGCAGGCGACCCGGTCGCCGATCTGACGAAAGGCGTCGCGCACGCCTTGCGCGTCGTTGTAGTCGAGCGTGACGGTGTGCGCCGCGAGTTCCTTCGGTACCCCGGGCGAGGTGGGCACCCCGAACGTCAGGGCGCCGGAGCCCGCCTTGATCAGCAGCGAATCGGAGTGGCCGTGGTAGCACCCCTCGAATTTGACGATGGTGTCGCGGCCGGTGAAACCGCGCGCCAGCCGGATCGCGCTCATGGTGGCCTCCGTGCCCGAACTCACGAAGCGCACCAATTCGATGGAGGGCATGAGCTCGATCACCCGCCGCGCCAGCGTCGTTTCGAGTTCCGTGGGGGCGCCGAAGCTCAAACCGTCGGCCGCCACGCGCTGCACCGCCTCGATCACCTGCGGATGGGCATGGCCCAGAATCATGGGCCCCCACGAGCCCACATAGTCGATGAAGCGCCGACCGTCGGCGGCCTCGACGTGGGCGCCGCGGGCCCGCTTGAAGAATACAGGTTCACCACCCACGCCACGGAAGGCCCGTACGGGTGAATTTACGCCGCCTGGAATGTACTTGCAGGCCTCTTGATACAGGCTCACCAAAATCACTCTCCCCCTCGATCTGTCCGCGGACTACACGCCGCGGATCACGCGCTCAGCACCGCCCGGGGCAGCTCCAACGCGACTTCGAAACCGCCGCCCGGACGATTGTTCGCCTTCGCCGACCCGCCATGGGCCTTCATGACCTGCGACGTGATGGCCAGTCCGATCCCCTCGCCCCCGCTGTCCCGGTCGCGCGACTCGGCCACCCGGTAGAACGGCTCGAATATACGCTCCAAGTCGCTCGGGGGTACGCCCGGCCCGCGGTCCCGGATGGAGATCGTGAGTCCTGACTCGCCGCGCGTCAGATTGACGTCGACCGGCGCGTCGGTCGGGCTGTAGCGTACCGCATTGCGCAGTACGTTCTCGACGGCGCTGCGCAGCAGCTCCCGGTTGCCCTGCACCGTGGCCAGCGCGGCCCCGCTAAGGCGGACCGTGCATTCCTTGACGGCGCCCTCGAAGTTCGCATCGCGTACGACTTCTTCGACCACCTCGTCCAGGTCCACGGTTTCACGGCCGAATGCGGCGTCGGTGCCATGCAGCCGGGCGAGCTTCAGCACCTGGCTGATCAAGCCATCCAGCCGTTCGATCTCCCGTTCCAGGCGATCCAGTTGTCGGGTGGGATCGGCAGGGGGCTGGGCGAGGCCGACCGCCACGCGCATGCGGGCAAGCGGGGAGCGCAGCTCGTGCGAGATGTCACGCAGCAGCTGGGTGATGGCGGCGCGATTGGCGCGCAGCTGCTCGGCCATGGCATCGAAGTCCCGCGCCAACACCGCCAGTTCGTCCTTGCGGCCCTCGAGCCCGGAGCTGACGCGCGGCACCGTCGAGCGCAGGTCGAGCGCATTGGCCGAGAGAGCGCGGGCGCCCGCCTGGATACGGCGGATGGGGGCGCTCAGATGACGTGCCAGCCAGCCGCTCGCGAGCGCGCTCACCGCGAGTGCGATGCAGAGGATCATCAGGGAAATTCCCGGCAGGCCGAGCGCGCCGAAGATACTCGGGCGGCGCATCACCGCAAGCACCGTGTACACCGCGCCGTCCGAGCCGATGATCTGCGGCGCGAGGCGTGGCGGCCGGTAATTGGCCGGCGGCGGCGGATCGAAGGGCCGCGGGCTCGGACCCAGGTTGGTGTCACGATTGAAGTATTCCAGGCGCCGCCGCGCACCCTCCGACAGAGGCCGCGCGAGGATGTCGACGCCGTCGGCGCCGACGATGTACAGATCCCGGTCGTTCAAGGTATCCTTCTTCGCGTCGAGCCATTTCCGGAGCGATGCGAGGCCGCCCTGGCCCAGCACTTCGGAGGCCTGCACGGCCACGTTCGGGCGGCGCTGCTGCTCCTGCGATTCGAACTCGCGCGCGGCCGCGGCGAAGGTGACGACGATGCTGGCGCCGACGATCAGCGCCATCGCGATCCAAAATAAAATAAAAATTCGGAAAAACAGGCTATGCATGTGCCCAGGTCAGCGTATATCCCGACCCCCGCACGTTCTTGATCTCCGGATTTCTGCCTGCCTCCAGATCGAGTTTGCGGCGCAGGTTGCTGATGTGGGTGTCGATGCTGCGATCGTACGGCACCAGTTTGCGGCCGAGCGCCTGCTCGGTCATGGCATCGCGCGAGATCACCTGGCCGGCGGAGCGCATGAGGATTTCCAGCACGCGAAACTCTGCTCCGGTGAGCGCCACCGCCTGTCCGGCCACATGGACCTGATGGGTGCCGGTATGGAGCAGGATGGGCCCCACGCTGAGTTCGTCGGGCTGCCCGGATCGCGCGGCCCGGTTGCTGGCACGGCGCAGGATGGCGCGCATGCGGGCCACCAGTTCGCGGGGGTTGAACGGCTTGCTCAGGTAATCGTCCGCGCCGAGTTCGAGGCCGACGATGCGGTCCACGTCGTCGCCCCGCGCGGTGAGCATCAGGATGGGCGTGGCGTAAGACGCGCCGAGCTTGCGCAGCACGTCGAAGCCGCCGACGCTCGGCAGCATGACATCCAGGATCAACAATTCGAACTCGTTGACCTGCAGCCGCGCCAGTGCATCGCCGCCGTCGTGCACGCTCTCGACCACGAAATGTTCCGCATCCAGATATTCCGTGAGCATCTGGCACAGTTCGCGGTCGTCGTCGACGAGCAGGACGCGCGGTTCGTGCGGCGGGGTCGGATCCGCAGGGTTCTGGGCAGGGACGGTCATGGCGTATTCTCGCGCACGCGCCGCCGACTGTATCGATGCCCGCGCCTAATTCACATTTCTTAACACGTAGGGGAGTCGTCGGGATCGCGGCGTTCCGCGTTGAGAGCGGAGAATGCCTCGAAACCCACCGTCAACCCATTGGAGATGAATGTGAAATCCACCCGCACTTTAGGCCTGCTCCTCGCGAGCGCAGCCCTCGCCGCCGGGGCCTTCGCGCAAACCCCGACCGCTCAAGATTCCGCCACGACCTCGGCCGCCGGCTCGACGCAGGCGCCGCACGGGCGCGGGCGTGGACGCCTCTATGCCGAGCTCGGGCTCACCGCGGAACAACAGGATTCGGTGAAGGCCATCATGACTGCGGCGCGACCGCAGATGAAGACGCTGCACGAACAGATGAAGAGCAACCGGACGAAATTGCGGCAAACCACGCCCGACGATCCGAACTACGCGAACGTGGTGGCGGAAGTGGCGCAGTCGAATGCGACACTGGCTTCGCAGCGGACCACCCAGGGGGCGCAGGTGCAGGCGCAGATCTACGCCCTGCTGACGCCGACGCAAAAAACGCAGCTGGCGAGTCTGCAGGCGCAATGGGCGGCGAACCCGCATCACGGCCGATGGGGCGGCAGCCACGCAGCCGGCGTCGCGGCGCCTGCCGGGGCGTGAGAGGATGGCCTCGCGCGCGGCGCGCGGGGCTACTCTTGGACGGCGGTGATGCCGTCCCGCCCCAGCAGCTCGACCACGCTGTCGGCACCGACCAGGTGGCCGGTGCCGACGATCACGAGATAATTCTCGTCGCGCTGCAGCAGCGCCTCGATCTTCGGCAGCCAGCGGCGGTTGCGCGCGGTCAGGAAAGAGGCGTAGAGCGCGGGGTCGTGGCCGAACTCTTCCTGTAGCTCGCGTTCGAACCAGCGCGTGTCGCCGCGCTGCCACGCCCGCACCATGTCGCCCACTTCCTGCGGCAACGCCTGCGCCTCGTCGAGGCTCGTCAGCAGATAGTCGGCCTGGTCGTTCAGGGACAGGCCGCCGAACAAGGTGATCTGGTCGTGCACGGTTTCGAGTCCGCTCACCGGCTTGCCGTCATGCCGTGCGAGCCCCAGCAGATACATTTCGACACCGGAGCTCGACTCGAAGCCGAGTTTGGTCAACTGCAACTGGGAAATGGCTTCGGCCGCGAACCAGGGGGCGTAGCGGTCGAAGGTGGAGAGTTCCACGCCGAGGTCGTGCGCCGCCTTGCTCGCCCGCGCATAACGCTGCGCCCCCAGCACCGCGGGCAGCGACGTGCCCTGCGGCAGCAACGCCGCGGCCAGCATCTCACCCTGCACCTGCGCGACGTCGAGCCGGTCGAGATCGAGCTCCATGACCAGCGCCCGTGCGGCACCGTAGGCCTGCAGCACCTCCGGCGCGAGTGGGTAGTCCTGGGGGCGCAAGACATGGATGGAGCCGAGCAGATAGACGGTGTTGTGCTGGCCGTGCAGCGCCCACAGGACATGGCGTGCGGGCGCAGCCGTGGGGCCGGCGGGCGCGGCTTCGGCTGCGGCGGGGCCGGGCAGGGCGCACAGGCTGAGCCACGCGAGCAGGGCGGCGAGGGTGCCGCGGGGGAGCAGGTACGGCCTCTAGCGTGCCGCGGTGCGGCGCAGGGGCAGGGAGTCGACCCAGCGGACTTCGCTGTCGATACGCCCGTCGCCGTGCAGTTCGAAGCGTCGGTAGGCGGGTGGCCGCGAGTCGACGGCGTAGCGCTCGCTGTGCGGCAGGAACTGTGCGCAGGTGGAGGGGGTGGCACACAGGCGCACGCCGTTGCGGATCGCGTCGTAGCCCTGGTGGACGTGGCCCCAGGCGACGCTGCGCACGTGGGCATGCGAGTCGATGACACGCCAGAAGTCGTCGCTGTCGGCAAGACCGATGGCGTCCAGCCAGCGACTGCCCATGGGCACCGGGTGATGATGCAGACAAACCATCGCGTGCGCGGATGATGCGCCGAGGGCGGCATCCAGCCGGGCCAGTTCGGCGCCGCTCAACCGCCCGCCGACATGGCCGGGATCGCAGCTGTTCAGCATGATGAAATTCCAACCGCCGATCAGGTGGGCCCCGCAATAGCGAAACGGTTCGGCAGCGAGCGACACCTGCATGACATCCGGTTCGTCGTGATTGCCGGGCAGGCAGAGGATGGGCTTGCCGAGCTCGCCGACGATGCTCTTGAAGCGCAGGTAGCCGCCGACGTCGTCCTGCACGATGTCGCCGGTCACCAGCACGGCGGAGTAGTCGATGCCGGTGGCAAACACGGCGTCGAGGACGTTGCGCAGGCTCGAGTCGGTTTCGACGTCGCGCAGATGTCCGCTGGAGTTGCCGTACAAATGCGGGTCGGTAATTTGTAAAATTTGCATGCTCGTCATGGTATCAAGGCGACGCGGCGGCGACGGTGAACTGGGTCAAGCCTTCGCAGGCCCTCGGGCCTCGCGGGCCATCCTGTCATAACGTCCATCTGAGCGTTGCTGGCGGCTCTCGCTTCGAGGACAATGCCGGGCTTTCCCCGACGAATACGTTCAAAGAGGATCGAAGACGAATGGCAATCAAAGTGGGCATCAACGGTTATGGGCGCATCGGACGCAACATTCTGCGTGCGTTGTACGAAGGAAAGCACAAGGACGCGATCAAGATCGTGGCGATCAACGATCTGGGCGATGCCGGCACGAATGCGCATCTGACGAAATTCGACACGGTGCACGGGCGCTTCCACGGCGACGTGCACGTCGACGGTGATTCGATGGTGGTGAACGGGGACCGTATCCGGGTGGTCGCGCAGCGCGATCCGTCGAAGCTGCCGTGGGGCGAGCTGGGCGTGGACGTGGTGCTCGAGTGCACCGGGCTGTTCACGAGCAAGGCCAAGGCCTCGGCGCACCTCACCGCGGGGGCGAAGAAAGTGGTCATCTCCGCGCCGGGCGGCGAGGATGTGGATGCCACCATCGTGTACGGCGTGAACCACCATGTGCTCAAGCCCACGCACACCGTCATCTCCAATGCGTCCTGCACCACCAATTGTCTCGCGCCGCTCGCCAAGGTGTTGCACGAGGAGATCGGCATTCTCGCCGGCGTCATGAACACCGTGCACTCGTACACCAACGATCAGGTGCTGACGGACGTCTATCACTCCGACCTGCGGCGTGCGCGCTCGGCGACCATGTCGATGATTCCCACGAAGACGGGTGCCGCCGCGGCGGTGGGACTGGTGCTGCCTGAACTGAAGGGCAAGATCGACGGCTTCGCCATCCGCGTGCCCACCATCAACGTCTCGCTGGTGGATCTGAGCTTCAACGCCGCGCGCAAGACGACCGTCGAGGAGATCAACTCGCTGGTCAAGAAGGCGGCAAGCGGTCCGCTGAAGGGCATCCTGGCGTACAACGACGCGCCTCTGGTATCGGTGGACTTCAACCACGATCCGGCCTCGTCTACCTATGATTCCACGCTCACCAAGGTCATCCAGGGCACGCTCGTCAAGGTGTGTTCTTGGTACGACAACGAATGGGGTTTCTCCAACCGCATGCTCGACACCACGCTCGCCTGGGTCGAGGCGGGCTGAGCGCCGGCGTCGGCACATCGGCAGCGGTCGGCGTCGGTCAACATCGGTCAACATTGAAGTCAACGCGATGAAAATAATCAAGATGTCGAGTCTGGACCTGGCTGGCAAACGCGTTCTGATCCGCGAGGATCTGAACGTCCCCATCAAGGACGGGGTGGTGACCAGCGATGCGCGCATCCGCGCGGCGCTGCCCACCATCCAGGCGGCGCTCGCCGCCAAGGCGCACGTGCTCGTCATGTCGCACCTGGGCCGTCCCGAGGAGGGGCATTTCACGGAGGAGTTTTCGCTCGCACCGGTGGCGAAGCGGCTGACGCAGCTGCTCGGCGTGCCGGTGGCGCTCAAGCGCGACTGGCTGGGCGGCGCGCAGGCCGGCACGGGAGAGGTGACACTGCTCGAGAACGTGCGCTTCAACCGGGGCGAGAAGAAAAACTCGGACGAGCTCGCCCGGCAGATGGCCGCGCTGTGCGACATCTTCGTCATGGATGCATTCGGCACCGCACACCGCGCCGAGGCGAGCACGCACGGGGTGGCGAAGTACGCGCCGGTGGCGTGTGCGGGACCCCTGCTCGTGAGCGAGCTGTCGGCACTCGAAACGGCGCTCGAAAAACCCGCCCGGCCGCTGCTCGCGATCGTTGCCGGATCCAAGGTGTCCACCAAGCTCACCGTGCTCGAGAGCCTGCTCGGCAAGGTGGATCAGCTCATCGTCGGCGGCGGCATCACCAACACCTTCCTGGCGGCGCTCGGTCACAACGTGGGCAAATCGCTGTACGAGCCGCAGATGCTGGACATCTGCAAGCGGCTGCTGGACCAGTCGAAGCAGCGCGGCATCGAGATTCCCATGCCCACCGACGTGGTGGTGGCGACGGAGTTCTCCGCGACGGCGGAGGCGGACGTCAAACCGGTGGGCAGGGTGAATTCGAACGAAATGATACTGGACATCGGTCCCGATTCGGCCGAGGCCATGGCGAAACTCGTCGCCGCCGCGGGCACGGTGCTGTGGAACGGTCCGGTGGGGGTGTTCGAGTTCGAGCAGTTCGGCGAGGGTACGCGCACCCTCGCCATGGCGATCGCGCGTGCCAAGGCGTTCTCGCTCGCGGGCGGCGGTGACACGCTGGCTGCCATCGAGAAATACGGCATCGAGGACGGTATTTCCTATATTTCGACCGGCGGCGGCGCGTTCCTGGAGTTCGTCGAAGGCAAGACGCTGCCGGCGGTGGAGATCCTGCAGCAGCGCGCGTCATGAGCTCGCTGCTGCGCAGAACCAAGATCGTGGCCACGCTGGGGCCCGCCACCGACGATCCGAAGATCATGACGGACATCGTGCAGGCGGGCGTCGACGTGGTGCGTCTCAACTTCTCCCATGGCGCGGTAGCGGATCATGCGCGCCGGGTCGATCTGGTACGCGCGGCAGCCGAGGCGGCAGGCCGCTATGTCGGTGTGCTCGGCGATCTGCAGGGTCCGAAGATCCGTATCGACCGTTTCGTCGGCGGCAGGGTGATGCTGGCCGACGGCGCGCCGTTCACGCTGGACGCTGGCCTCGACGTGAATGCCGGCACCGATCAGGCGGTGGGCATCGCGTACAAAAAGCTTCCCGAAGACGTGTTCGCCGGCGACGTGCTGCTGCTCAATGATGGTCAGATCAGCCTGCAGGTGCTCGAGATCGACGGGTCGCGCATCCGTACGCGTGTATTGGTGGGTGGCGAACTCGGCAACAACAAGGGCATCAACCGGCAGGGCGGCGGTCTGTCGGCGGGCGCATTGACGGACAAGGACCGGGAGGACATCCGCACGGCGGCGGCGCTCAAGGTCGATTACCTCGCGGTATCCTTCGCCCGCGATGCGTCCGACATGAACGAGGCCCGCAGCCTGCTGCGAGCGGCCGGCGGGCATGCTCTGCTGGTGGCCAAGATCGAGCGCGCCGAGGCCATCGACAATCTCGCCGAGGTGGTGCGCGCGAGCGATGCGGTCATGGTGGCGCGCGGCGATCTGGGTGTCGAGATGGGCTATGCGGAACTCGCCGGACTGCAGAAGCAGATCATCCATGAAGCCCGCAACCAGAACCGGGTGGTCATCACCGCCACTCAGATGATGGAGTCGATGATCACCGCCACCATCCCGACGCGCGCCGAGGTGTCGGACGTCGCCAACGCCGTGATGGACGGCAGCGACGCGGTCATGCTGTCCGCCGAAACGGCGGCCGGCAAGCACCCGGCCAAGGTGGTCGAGGCCATGGCGCAGATCATTCTCGGCGCCGAAAAATACCAGGGTGCGCACGTGCGCATACGCCAGCGCAAGACCGGCTACTACGGGCGAACCAACGAGGCCATCGCGGCCGCCGTCATGTACACGGCGAACCATCTGCACGTGAAGGCCATCGTCGCCCTCACGGAGTCCGGCGAGACGGCGCTGTGGATGTCGCGGGTGCGCTCGGACATTCCGATCTATGCCTTCACGCGCCAGCAAATCACCCGCCTGCGCGTCACGCTGTACCGCGGGGTGTATCCGGTCGCGTTCACGCTCGAAGACGGGCATCGCGAGGCCATGTACTTCTCCATCTTCGAGTCGCTGCTCGATTTGAAACTGGTCAAGGAGCACGACCTCATCATTCTCACCAAGGGTGAACTGAGCGGTGTGGTGGGCGGGACCAACTCGATGCAGATCCTCGAGGTGGTGCGCAGGTAGGCGCGCCAGCCGCCGCATGACCACCTCCGCATCTCCGCCCGGATTCCGCGGTACCGACCGCTACATCGCGACCGATGAGCTGATGGCGGCGGTGAACGCCGCCCGCGTGTTGTCGCGGCCGCTGCTGATCAAGGGTGAGCCCGGCACCGGGAAGACGTTGCTGGCGGCGGAAATCGCGCGCTCGCTCTCGATGCCGCTCTTCGAGTGGCACATCAAGTCCACGACCAGGGCACAGCAGGGCCTGTACGAGTACGATGCCGTGTCGCGTCTGCGCGATTCCCAGCTCGGCGATCCGCGGGTCAAGGACATCGGCAACTACATCGTCAAGGGCATGCTGTGGGAGGCATTCGAAAGCGACGTGCAGCCGGTGTTGCTGATCGACGAGATCGACAAGGCGGACATCGAGTTCCCGAACGACCTCCTGCGCGAGCTGGACCGCATGGAGTTCTACGTGTACGAGACGCGTGAAACGGTGCGCGCCCGTCGGCGCCCCGTCATGATCATCACCAGCAACAACGAGAAAGAGCTGCCGGACGCCTTTCTCAGGCGCTGTTTCTTCCACTACATCCGCTTTCCCGACGAAGCGACGATGACACGGATCGTCGGCGTGCATTTCCCGGATCTGAAGCGCGAGCTGCTGCGCGAGGCACTGGCCACGTTCTTCCGTATCCGCGAAACGCCGGGCCTCAAGAAAAAGCCCACCACCTCGGAGCTGCTCGACTGGATCAAGCTGCTGGTCGCCGACGACATCCCGCCCGAAGTGCTGCGCAGCGACGACGACAAAAAGCTGATTCCCCCCTTGTACGGCGCGCTGCTCAAGAACGAGCAGGACGTGCACCTGTTCGAGCAACTTCTGTTTCTCCACCGCCGGAATGCTCGTTAGGTTCTTCTTTCTGTTGAAGAGCGCCGGCGTGCCGGTCTCGATCACCGAACTGTTGATGCTGCTCGAGGCGCTGGCACGCGGGCTCGCAGAGACCAGCGTGGAGCGGTTCTATCACCTGGCGCGCACCTGCCTGGTCAAGGACGAGCGCCATTACGACCGTTTCGACCGCGCCTTCGCCGCGCACTTCAAAGGTGCGCAGGACCTGTTCGCACAGCTCGTGAAGGAGCTGCCGGCGGACTGGCTGGCGAAGTTCGACGAGAAGAACCTGAGCGATGCGGAAAAAGCCGAGGTCGACGCGCTGGGGGGCTGGGAGAAACTCATGGAGACGCTCAGGCAACGGCTCGAGGAACAGCAGGAGCGACATCAGGGCGGCAGCCGCTGGATCGGCACCGCGGGCACTTCCCCCTTCGGCGCCTATGGTTACAACCCGGAAGGGGTTCGCGTGGGTCAGAACGCCTCACGCCACCGCCGTGCCGCCAAAGTCTGGGATCGGCGCGAGTTCGCGAATCTGGACGATGGCGTCGAGTTGAACACGCGCAACATGAAGCTGGCGCTGCGCAAGCTGCGGCGCTTCGCGCGCCGCGGCACCCCGACCGAACTGGCACTGACCGACACCATCGACGCCACCGCCCGCGCGGGCGGCTGGCTCGACCTCAGAACGGTGCCGGAACGGCGGAACGTGGTCAAGGTGCTGCTGCTGCTCGACGTGGGCGGCTCCATGGACGATCACGTCACCGCCTGTGAGGAATTGTTCTCGGCGGCCCGCAGTGAGTTCAAGCACCTCGAGCATTTCTATTTCCACAATTGTCCGTACGAGGCGGTGTGGCGGGACAACCGGCGGCGCAACGACCGTACCGTCGGCACCGTGGAACTGCTGCGTACCTACGCGGCCGATTACAAGCTCATCTTCGTGGGTGACGCCACCATGAGCCCGTATGAGATAGACCAGCCGGGCGGCAGCGTCGAGCACTGGAATGCCGAGGCCGGCAGCGCCTGGCTGGGACGTCTGACCGCGGCTTATCCGCGCTTCGCCTGGCTCAATCCTCAGCCGCAGGAGAGCTGGACGCATACGCGGTCCATCCAGAGGCTCCGCCACCTCCTCGACGGGCAAATGTATCCGCTGACCCTCGCGGGGCTCGATGCCGCGATCGACGCCCTGCAGTGACGCCGTGCGCATCCTCCGACGCTGCGCTCATGCCTTCTGCAAAGAGTCGTGGCGGGTGAGCACCTGGGGGTGGGTCTGCTTGAAGTGGGCGGCGAGCCGCTCGGCTACGTACACCGAACGGTGCTGGCCGCCCGTGCAGCCGACGGCTATGGTGAGATAGCTGCGGTTCGCATGGACGAATTCCTGGATGCGCGGCGTCAGGAAGCCGATCAAGCCGTCGAGCATGCGCGTCACGCTCTCGTGGCGCGCCAGGAAGGCGACCACGTCGGGGTCGCGGCCGTCCTGGGTCTTCAGGGTGTGATCCCAGTACGGATTGGGGAGACTGCGCACGTCGAACACGAAGTCGGCGTCCCCCGGAATGCCGTGCTTGTAGCCGAACGATTCGAACATCAGCGCGAGGCGTCCCTCGCGGCGGCGTTCGATGCGCTCGCGGATCCGCTCGCGCAGTCCATGCACGCCCATGTGCGAGGTGTCGATCACGAGGTCGGCGGCGATGGTCACGGGCTCCAGCAGCTTGCGCTCGGAGGCGATGGCCTCGCGCAGGCTCACGCCATCGGTGACGAGCGGATGTTTGCGCCGCGTTTCGGCATAACGCTTGAGCAGCACCTCGTCGTTCGCGTGCAGATACAGCACTTCGCAGCTGATGCCGCTGCGCAGCAGCTCGCGCACCAGCAGTGGAATGGTTTCGATTTCGTTCGGCCGGTTGCGGGCATCGAGGCCCACGGCGGTGCGCGGGTACATGTCGTCTGCACCGCGGACGGTGTGGGCGATGAAAGGTTTGAGCAAGGCGGCCGGTATGTTGTCGACGCAGTAGAAGTCGATGTCCTCGAGCATGTGCAGTGCCACGCTCTTGCCGGAACCGGACAGCCCGCTGACGATGATCAAGCGCATGGTGGCGATGAGTAGGGAGGAACTTGCGGGCGTGGTCGTCCGACCGCAAGTTGCGCGGTGTGCTACGAGGAGGCGCGGGCCTTGATGACGTCTTCGGGGTGGTGATCGGCGAGCTTTTCCTTGTGTTTCTTGACGCAGCGGTCGAGCTTGTCGGCGAGTTCATCGATCGCCGTGTACATGCTGGGCTCGGTGGCTTCGGCGTAGATCTTATTGCCTCGCAGCATGAGCGTCGCCTCTGCCTTGTGACGCAATTTCTCGACCGTTAGCACGCAGTGAACGTCGATCACGTGCTCGAAATGCCGGGAGATCTTTTCGAATTTCTTGAGAACGTGGGCGCGCATGGCGTCGGTGATTTCCACATGATGACCGCTGAGATCGAGCTGCATAATGCTCCTCCTAAGGGACTTCGTTTCAAGACGCTCGGGCGGCGGCACGCTTCCGTTCATTGGACGGAGCGATTTGCATGCCCTCGCGGTATTTGGCCACCGTGCGCCGTGCCACCGGTATGCCTTCCTGGGACAGAATCTCCGCGAGCCTGCTGTCGCTGCACGGATTTTCCGGGTTCTCCTGCAAGATGAGCTTCTTGAGCTTGGCGCGGATCGCGGTGGAGGACATCTCGGTGCCGTCCGCCGCCTCCACGTGGCTGGAGAAAAAATAACGGAACTCGAACACGCCCCGCGGCGTGTGCATGTACTTCGCGGTGGTGACGCGCGAAATCGTCGACTCGTGCATTTCCACCGCCTCGGCCACGTCCTTCAGGATGAGCGGCACCATGGCCTCCTCGCCGAGTTCGAAGAAGCTGGTCTGCCGCTGCACGATGCAACGCGCCACCTTGACCAGCGTCTCATTGCGGATCTCCAGGCTGCGCATCAGCCAGCGTGCCTCCTGAAGCTGGGTGCGCAACATGGCGTGATCCGGCCCCCGCGAGATCATGTTCGCATAGCTCTGGTTGACCCGCACACGCGGCACGGTGGCCTGGTTGATCTCGACGATCCAGCCGTGTTCGGTGCGTCGAACGAACACGTCGGGAATCACGTATTCGGCCTGCGCCGGGTTGACGGCGGCGCCGGGGCGGGGATGGCAGCCGCGCACCAGCGCTAGCGCCATGTCGAGGTCGGTTTCGCTGCAGCGCAGCTGCCGGCGCAGCAGCACAAACTGTTGCGCGGCCACCAGATCGAGATGGCCGAGCGCCACGCGCAGCGCCAGTTCGCGTGCCGGGGTGTCCTCGTCGAGCTGGCGCAACTGCAGTGCGATGCATTCGCCCAGGCTGCGGGCGCCCACGCCGGCGGGCTCGAGCGACTGCACCGCCGCGAGCACCCGTTCGACGTCGAGGGGCGTCGCCTCGATTTCCGGCAGCAGGCTCGCGCGGATGTCCTCCAACTCGTCGTGAAGATAGCCGTCGTCCGTGATGGCGTCGGTGATCACGCGCGCGATGGCCATGTCGACCGGGGAAAGCTTGGCCAGTTCCAGTTGTTCGATTAGCTGTTCCTGGAGGGTCTGGCCGTGCTGATCGCTGAAATCGCTGCTGCGGTCGTCGTCGCCGGACCAGGGCGTATCGGACGGGCCGCTGGTCTGCTCGCCCCAGGCCTCGTCTGCGATCTCCACCTCGGGCTCTTCGCGCTGATCGCTGCCCACGGCCGCGTTGCCGTCGAGCTCGGCGTATTTCTCCTCCTGGGGCGGAATGTCTTCGCGCTCGCGCTGCCCGTCCAATGCGGCTTCCGCGGGCGTCTCCTCCTCGCCCTCCAACATGACGTTGGTCTCCAGGGTTTCGCGCACGTGCGCCTGAAGATCGAGCGAGGCGAGCTGCAACAGACGAATGGCCTGTTGCAGCTGCGGCGTCATGGTGAGCTGCTGGCCGATGCGAAGCTGCAGACTTGGCTTCAACATAGTTCTTAAAATCCGGGCCTACAGAGTGAAATCCTGACCCAAGTACACCTCACGAACCTGCGCGTTGGCAAGAATCTGCTGCGCAGAACCGGCGGCCAGCACCCCGCCCTGGTTGACGATGTAGGCCCGGCTGCAGATGCCCAACGTCTCACGGACATTATGATCCGTTATCAGGACGCCGATTCCCTTGTCCGACAAGTGCTTGATAATCGTCTGGATATCGGCGACCGACAGGGGGTCGACCCCGGCAAACGGCTCGTCCAGGAGCATGAAATGAGGATCCGCGGCGAGCGCCCGGGCGATTTCCACGCGGCGGCGCTCGCCGCCCGACAAGCTCATGCCGAGGCTGTCGCGGACGTGGCCGATATGCAGCTCGCCGAGCAGTTCCTTCAGGCGTTCGGCACGCGCGCGGGCATCCAGACCGGGGCGCGTCTCCAGGATCGCCATGATGTTGTTGGAGACCGACAGCCGGCGAAAGACGGAGGGTTCCTGCGGCAGGTACCCGAGGCCCAGCTGGGCGCGACGGTGCATGGGGAGCCGGCCGATGTCACGATTATCCAGATAGATCTCGCCGTGTTCGCACTTGGTGAGGCCGACGATCATGTAGAAGGCGGTGGTCTTGCCCGCGCCGTTCGGCCCGAGCAGACCGACCACCTCGCCGCTCTCCACCTCGAGTGACAGATCGCGCAGGATTTGCCGTGACTTGTAACTCTTGGCGAGGTTCAACGCACGCAGCACACTCATGGTTTGGGCGGTGCGGCCGCGGGCACGGCGGCCGGCGCGTTCACGGGCGGCGTGATGACCATGTGCACGCGTTGCGAGTTCTGATCCGTGGCCTCGGCGGCGATGACCTGGGCGTTCATGTTGTATTTGAGCGATTCGCCGCGCAATTCGGTCTGTCCGTCACTGAGCCACGCATTCTTGGACAGGCGCACGACGCTCTTCGCTGCGTCGTAATCGATGATGTCCGCCCGGCCCTCGGCCGTCCTGCCGTTCTTGACCAGCTTCTGCGCGAACGATGCCGGACTGCCGTTCACGACCGCCTTCGACAACGATTGGCGTGTGAAATTGATCTGCGCGTCGTCCGAGTTCAACTGCCCCTGCGGCATCGTGATCTTGACGTTGCCGCGGAAGATCCACAGGCTGTTGTCGAAATCCAAACGGGTGGTCTGCTTGGTGCCCTGGCCCTGGTCGGCCGAGATCGACATGGCCCCCTGGGTGATCTTGACCTTGTGAAACAGCACGTTGTTGTTGGCGAGATCGACGTCGGCCGATTGCGCATCGAGCGTGATGGCCTGCTGAGGCGTGTGCGCCGCGTTCGCCATGCAGGGCGCGAGCAGGCACATGACCGCGACGGCTGTCTTAACGTTGAAAGCGGCCATTAACCCTCGATTCTAGGCGCATCGTGCGCTCTTTCAAATTGGCGACGAGCCCGTGTGCGTTCAAGGTGGCGGTGCCGAAATCGATGCGCACATCGTCCTGGGTGGTGACGAGCGTCTCCGGTACATTATAGGTCAATGCGTCGGTGCGCACGACCGTGGTGCCCGCGCGCGGGGTGCCGTCGCTGCTCAGGCGCACGTTGCCCGCCACGTCGATGATGTTGCCGCCGGGCTCGATGTGGGCGGTGTCGCCGATCATGACCCACTTCTGCCCGGCCGGCGTCTCGTAGCGGACGCGCACGTGAGAAAGTGCGACCTCCGTGCCGTGGGCGATCTGGTCGATACGGTCCGCCTCCAGACGGATGCTGGGCTTGCCCGCTTCGTCGTAATCGACCATGACGGCGTTCTTGAGGTAATACCCCGGCAGCTCGGCGCCGGCGGCGCGTCGTGCGGCGAGTGGGCGGCGCGCGGGTGAACTCAAGATCCACGTGCTGATGGCCAGCGCGATGACGGCGACCACGGTGAAAATTCTAAACAGCACGAGACTTGCGCGGTCGCCGGGCGGCGGGGGCGGTCGCAGTTGGAGTGGCGGTGTCGGTGGACGTGGCGCGGGTGCGGGCAGTCGCGCGGGCGCGCAGGATGGCGTCGCAGAGTTCACGCACCGCGCCCAGGCCGCCGGGTGTGTCGCTCACCCAGTGCGCTGCAGCGCGTACCAACGGATGGGCGTCCGCGACGGCCGCGGCGAAGCCCACCCTCGACATGAGCGGCAGGTCGGGCGTGTCGTCGACGAGGCATGCGGCGGTGAGCGGATCGATCCCGAGTTTCCCGGTCAGCTCGAGCAGGGCGGCGACCTTGTCGCGACAACCTTGAACGACGTGGCGCACGCCAAGCTCGCGCATGCGCACATCGACGGCCGCCGCGCGGCGCTGAACCCGATGCTGGAGTACTTCAACAACCACGTGCAGCCTGTC
>CAZZVN010000005.1:23267-43046 GCA_964657625.1 uncultured Steroidobacteraceae bacterium | reverse complement strand
GAGGTGGCGATCGCGTGCAGCGTGGGCGCGTGGAGCGCACCGCCGCGCGGCGGCCGGTGAAGGCGGCGACGACCACTCCACTGCCCGTCAGCAATTTGATCCCGTGGCCGTCGCGCACGTGGAACACCTTGAGCGCTTCGCCGGTCGCGGAAAAATACAGCCGGCCGTCGGTGAGTACGCCATCGACGTCGAGCACCAGCAGTGCGATTCTCGCCAGCGGCAGCGCTTTACGGGCGCCGGTGGATGCGGCGCGGCGGGCGCGCGGCCGGGTCAAACGACACCCGCGCGCAGCAGGTCGTGCACGTTGAGGGCGCCGACCAGTCTGCCGTCGTCATCGACCACCACCAGCGAGGTGATCTGATGCGTTTCCATGATCAGGATGGCCTCCGCCGCGAGCAGGGACGGGCCGATGGTCTTGGCGTCGCGGGTCATGACGTCGTCCATGAAGGTGGTGTGCAGATCCGCCGCCCCATCGAGCGCGCGGCGCAAATCGCCGTCGGTGAACACCCCGAGCACCGCGAGCGTCTCGTCGACGATCGCCGTCATGCCGAGGCCCTTTCGAGTGACCTCGAGCAGGCCTGCGGCGAGCGTGGTGTGCGGCGGGACTTTCGGGACACGCTCGCCCACCCGCATCACGTCCCTGACGTGCAGCAACAGGCGCCGGCCCAGGGTGCCCGCGGGATGCGAGCGCGCGAAATCCTCCTCCGTGAAGCCACGTGCCTTCAGCAGCGTCACGGCGAGCGCATCGCCGACCGCGAGCGCGGCGGTGGTGCTCGCCGTGGGCGCAAGGTTCAGGGGGCACGCCTCGGCCGGCACGCCGATGTCCAGATGCACGCTCGCCACGCCCGCCAGGGAGGACGCGGCGTTGCCGGTGAAGGCGAGCAGGGGCACCCCGAGGCGCTTGAGCACCGGCACCAGCATGAGGATCTCGGCGGTTTCCCCGGAATTCGACAGGGCGAGCACCACGTCGCCGCGGGTGATCATGCCGATGTCGCCGTGGCTGGCCTCGCCGGCGTGCACGAAAAAAGCAGGTGTCCCCGTGCTGGCGAGCGTGGCGGCGAGTTTTACGCCGATGTGGCCGCTCTTGCCCATGCCGGTCACCACCACCCGCCCGCGGCAGTTAAGACAAACCCGGCAAGCACGTGCAAACTCCGCTCCCAGACGCGGCAACTGGGCACGCAGCCCGTCGATTTCGACGGTGAGGGCCTGACGGCCGAGTTCGACCAGGCCATCGTCGGAGTAGTCGCGGGTCGAAGGACTCGGATTCATCCGCGGATGATACCGCGTATGCAGAAGGCGAAGCGCCCGCGGTTTAATCGAGAATAATTCGAGGAGTCATCATGAATCCACAACAGATCACCGCGCTGATCCAGACGGGTCTGCCCGGCAGCACGGCGCAGGTCACGAGTCCGGACAACGTGCATTTCGAGGCCGTGGTCATTTGCGCGGCGTTCGCCGGCAAACGGCCGCTGCAGCGTCATCAGCAGGTCTATGCCACGCTGGGCGATGCGATGGGCGGCGAAATCCATGCGCTCGCGCTGCAGGCGTTCACGCCGGAGGAATACGCGGGCAAGAACCGTGGATAAACTGCAGATCCACGGCGGCATCGCGCTCGAGGGGGAGATACGCATCTCGGGTGCGAAGAATGCCACGCTCCCCATCTTGGCGGGCTGCCTGCTGGCGGACGGCCCGGTCACGGTGTCGAACGTGCCGCATCTGCAGGACGTGACCACGATGATCGAACTGCTGGGCCGCATGGGCGTCTCGGTGACCATCGACGAGAAGATGCGCATCGAAGTCGATGCCTCGACCATCCAGGAATATTTCGCGCCGTACCAGCTCGTGAAAACCATGCGCGCCTCGATACTGGTCCTGGGCCCGCTGCTCGCGCGTTACGGTTCCGCGGACGTGTCGCTGCCCGGCGGCTGTGCGATCGGCGCCCGTCCGGTCAACATCCACGTGGCGGGACTGCAGGCGATGGGCGCGGACATCCATATCGAGAACGGCTACATCAAAGCGCGGGCCGGCCGGTTGAAAGGTGCCCGGCTGGTGCTCGATACGGTGACGGTGACCGGCACCGAGAATCTCATGATGGCCGCCGCTTTGGCGGACGGCGTGAGCGTGCTCGAGAACGCGGCACGCGAGCCGGAAGTGGTGGATCTCGCCAATTTCCTCATCGCCATGGGCGCCAAGATCCAGGGCGCAGGCACGGACACCGTGCGCATCGAAGGCGTCGAGCGCCTGCACGGCACCTCGTACGAGGTGCTGCCCGACCGCATCGAGGCGGGCACGTACCTTGTGGCCGCGGCCATCACCGGGGGGCACATCCGCCTGAAGCACACCCGCCCCGAGCATCTCGACGCGGTGGTCGAAAAATTGAAGGAGGCGGGCGCCCGGGTCGACGCGGGCGACACCTGGATCGAGGTGGACATGCGTGGCCGGCGGCCGCAGGCGGTGGACATCCGCACGGCGCCGTATCCTGCGTTCCCGACCGACATGCAGGCGCAATTCGCGGCCCTCAACACCGTGGCGAACGGCGTCGGCACCATCATCGAGACCATTTTCGAGAACCGTTTCATGCACATGCTGGAAATGCGGCGCATGGGGGCGCAGATCCGCCTAGAGGGCAACACCGCCATCATCAAAGGCGTCGAACGGCTCACGGCGGCACCGGTGATGGCCACCGACCTGCGGGCCTCGGCCAGTCTGGTGCTCGCCGCGTTGGTGGCCGACGGCCGCACCGAGATCGAACGCATCTACCACATCGACCGGGGCTACGCGGCCATCGAAGAAAAGCTGCAGCAGCTGGGCGCGAAAATACGCCGCACGCCCGGATAGGCCGGTGGTCTACCTCGGCAGGCTCTGCTGGGTCGGGCGTTCGGTGACCTGCAGTTTGATGTGGTAAGGGCTGCGGCCATGCCGGCCGTCCAGTTCGACCCGCGCGCCAGGCTCGAGGGCGGCGACGCGGCTGACGAATTCCTGGGCGTTGCGCACCGCGTCGCCGTTCACGGCGGTGACGAGGTCGCCGGGGCGTACGCCGGCTTCGAAGGCCGGGCTCTTGACGAGGATGTTGACCACGGTAACGCCGCCGTCGTGCAGACCCACCTGGGCGGCCTGGTCGGGCGACAGATCCTGCGGCACGAAGCCGAGCCACCCGCGCACCACATGACCGTGCCGGAGGATCTGCTCCATGACACCACGCACGAGATTCACCGGAATGGCGAAGCCGATGCCCTCGGGACCGCCGGAGCTGCGGTTGAGCACCGCGGTGTTGATGCCGACCAGATCGCCCTGGGCGTCGATCAGCGCACCGCCCGAGTTGCCGAGGTTGATGGCGGCATCGGTCTGAATGAAATTTTCGAACGTGGCGAGGCCGAGCTGCCCCCGGCCGGTGGCGCTGACGATGCCCTGCGTCACGGTCTGGCTCAGACCGAACGGATTGCCGATGGCGAGCACGATGTCGCCCACCCGCAGCCTGTCGGAGCGCCCGAGCGGCATGATGGGCAGGTGATTCAACGACAGGTCGAGGAGAGCGATGTCGGTGTCGGGATCCTGGCCCGTGACGGTCGCCTGGTCGACGCGGCCGTCGGCAAGCTGCACCATGATGGAGTCGGCGCCGGCGATCACGTGTTGGTTGGTGATGATGGTGCCTTGCGCATCGACGATGACGCCCGAACCCAGGCTGCGTTCGACGCGCTGCCGGTAGCTCGGCCAATAATCACCGAACAAACGGTCGAGGGGGGCGGCCGTCTGGCGCTCCGTGATCACGCGCGCCGTGTAGATGTTGACCACGGCGGGCGCTGCGCGCGCGACGGCGTCTGCAAAACTCTGTACCACGACGGTCGGCCGCGCGGGTTGGGGCGCGACGACGGGCGCCGACCCCGTCATGGCCGCGCGCAACAGTGCGGGTCTCCACCACACGAGCAGAAAAGCAGCCGCCAGACCCGCGACCGCCGCTTTCAGCAAAAAAAAACCGAGCACGCGCGCGTTCTGCAATTATTATGGCTCTTGAGGCCTTAAGGGCCCTTAATTTATCTGTGTATAATGCGCCGCGAACATTCATTCCGAAACACCATGGCGCGAAGGGTTTGCGTCAAGTTTTGTCAAACCGGCAAGGGATAATTGAATGAACGATCAGGTCGATTATGGACGACGCCGCTTGTTGACGGTCGCCGCCGCCGGCGGTGGTGCGATCGGCATCGCGTTTGCCGCCATCCCTTTCATCGAGTCCTGGCAACCGAGCGCGCGCGCCAAGGCACTCGGTGCGCCGGTGACGGTGGACGCCTCGAAGCTCGAGGCGGGCCAGATGCTCAAAGTCGTGTGGCGCGGCCAGCCGGTCTACGTGGTGCGGCGGAGCAAGGCCGTGGTGGACTCGTTGAACGGCCACGATGACCTGCTGGCGGATCCGAAGTCCGAGGACTCGCTGCAGCCGGATTACGTGAAGTCGCAGGGCGCCGCCCGCGCGCGCAATCCGGAATACTGGGTGGGGCTCGCGGTCTGCACGCATCTGGGCTGTTCGCCACTCGGCGCGTTCGAACCCAACAACGCCTCCCAGGTGGCGGGCACCGACCTCGGGCAGAACTGGCCGGGCGGTTTCTATTGTCCCTGCCACGGCTCCAAGTACGATATCTCGGGCCGCGTGTTCAAGGGAATGCCGGCCCCGAAGAACCTCACGGTTCCCTCCTATACGTTTTCGGGGGAGGCATTGATCTCCATCGGCGTCGACGACGCTCCGAAAGCTGCCTGATTGACGAACGAGAGGTTTCGCGATGGCTGTAGCACCTGATTCCCCGGCCGGCAACGGCGGCCTCATCGGCTGGATTGATGATCGCTTTCCGCTCACCAAGATGTGGCGCGAGCAAGTTTCCGAATACTACGCGCCGAAGAATTTCAACTTCTGGTACTACTTCGGCTCGCTGGCGTTGCTGGTACTCGTCAATCAGTTGATCACGGGCATTTTCCTGACGATGAACTACAAGCCCTCGGCGGCCGAGGCGTTCTCGTCGGTCGAATACATCATGCGCGACGTGGAATGGGGCTGGCTCATCCGCTACATGCATTCGACGGGGGCCTCGGCGTTCTTCATCGTGGTCTATCTGCACATGTTCCGTGCGCTGTTGTACGGATCGCACCGCAAGCCGCGCGAGCTGCTGTGGATCTTCGGCTGCATCATCTTCCTGCTGCTGATGGCGGAGGCCTTCATGGGCTACGTGCTGCCGTGGGGCAACATGAGCTTCTGGGGCGCCCAGGTGATCGTGTCGTTGTTCGGCAGTCTGCCGGTGATCGGCGGCGCCCTGGTGGAGTGGATCCGCGGCGATTACGTCATCGCGGACGCGACCCTGAACCGCTTCTTCGCGCTGCACGTCGCCGCGCTGCCGCTGGCGTTGGTGTTCCTGGTGGTCGCGCATCTGACGGCGTTGCACGAGGTGGGATCGAACAACCCGGACGGCATCGACATCAAGAAGCTGAAGGATGCCAATGGTCATCCGCTCGACGGAATTCCTTTTCACCCGTATTACACGGTCAAGGATCTGGTGGGCGTGACCGGGTTCCTGCTGCTCTTCTGCGGCGTCATCTTCTTCGCGCCGACCTTCGGCGGTCTGTTCCTGGAGTCGCCCAATTTCGAACCTGCCAATCCGCTGCAGACACCGCCGCACATCGCGCCGGTGTGGTACTTCACGCCGTTCTACGCGATGCTGCGGGCGGTACCGTCGTTCGCGGGTACGCAGGTGTGGGGGGTGCTGGTGATGGGTGCCGCGATCGTGGTGCTGTTCTTCGTGCCCTGGTTGGATCGCTCCTCGGTGCGTTCCATCCGCTACCGTGGCCCTCTCTACAAAGGTGCGCTGGCGATTTTCTCGGTGGCGTTCGTCGTGCTCGGGGTGTGCGGGTTGAAGCCCCCCTCGGGCATCTACCCGTTGCTGGCGAAGATCTGCACCGCACTGTATTTCGCTTTTTTCTTGCTGATGCCCTGGTACACGAAAATCGACAGCGTGAAGCCGGTGCCGGAGAGGGTTACGGAACATGGTTAGACGCTCGGGTTGGGTGCTGGTCGCATTGTTGATCAGCGGCATCGCGGCGGCGGAGGAGGGTGAAGGCCTGCAGCACGCCGGGGCCGACATCAACAATCTCGAGTCCCTGCAACGCGGTGCCCGGGACTTCATGAATTATTGCTCCGGCTGCCACTCCATGAAGTATCTGCGCTACAACCGGATGGCGACGGATCTTCACATTCCGGAGAAGGACCTGCGCGCCAATTTGATGTTCTCGCCGGACTCCAAATCGTTCGACACCATCGGCACGTCGATGCCGGCGGACGCCGAGACCTGGTTCGGCAAGCAGCCGCCCGATCTGTCGTTGATGGCGCGCGCGCGCAGCGTGGATTACATCTATTCGTATCTCAAGGGTTATTACGTGGACAAGGCGCGACCCTGGGGCGTGAACAACCTGTATCTGCCCGCAACGGCCATGCCACACGTGTTGGGTGGGTTGCAGGGCCTGCAGAAGCCGGTGTTCAAGAATGAACCGGACGAGCACGGCAGTGCGAAAATGGTGCTGGTGGGGGTCGAACAGATGACCCCCGGCACGATGAAGCCGGAGGAGTATGATCAATTCGTCCGGGACATCGCCAATTTCCTGGACTATGCCGGTGAGCCCGCCAAGGCCCGCCGTCAATCGTTGGGCGTGTTCATCACGCTGTTCCTGCTGGTCGGCTTTGCGTTCGCCTTGATGCTCAAGAAAGAATACTGGAAGGACGTCCACTGACGCAGCAGCGGATCGTCCAGTCCGTCCATGGATCTAGGAGATCGCGGTAGTGGCACGTCGGTCGGTGATGACTTTGTTTTCCGCGCCGCTTGACCCCTGGAGTCACCGCACGCGGATCGTCCTCGCCGAGAAGGGAATTTCCATCGAACTGGTCAATGTCGACCTTCTCAAGCTGCCCGAGGATCTGCTCGACCTGAACCCTTACAACAGCGTGCCCACCCTCGTGGACCGCGACCTGGTGCTCTACGATTCGCGGGTGATCATCGACTACCTGGACGAACGTTTTCCGCATCCGCCGCTGATGCCCATCGATCCCGTGACGCGCGCTCAATTCCGCGTGGCTTTGTACCGGGTGGAGCGGGATTGGTACGCGCTGGCGCACGACATCGAACTCGGTGCGCACAGCAAGACGGCCGAACATAGTCGCAAGGTATTGGGCGAGGCGATCTGTGCCAGCGCCGAGGTGTTCAAAGCCAAGCCGTTCTTCCTGAGCGACGAGTTCTCGCTGGTGGACGCCACCATCGCACCCATTCTATGGCGGTTGCACTCCTACAAGATCGAGCTTCCGCCCCAGGCTCAGCCCATCGTCAAATACATGAATGCGATCTTTGGGCGCTCGACGTTCCGTTCGTGTCTGACGGCGGCGGAGCGAGGGTTGCGGCATTGAAACCGCGCCGTCCCTACCTGCTGCGCGCGTTGCACGAATGGATCACCGACAGCGGCGAGACGCCGCACATCGTGGTCGACGCGGGCGGCGAGGGGGTGGCCGTGCCCCGGCAGTACGTCAAGGATGGCAAGATCGTGCTCAACGTCAGCCTCTCGGCGACGCAGATGCTCAAGCTGGGTAACGACGCCGTCAGCTTCGAGGCGCGTTTCGGCGGCGTGAGCTTCGGGGTCCTGGTGCCGGTGCGCGCCATCCTCGGCATCTACGCGCGTGAAACCGGCCAGGGCATGATTTTCCCCGAAGGCGATGCAGACCCCGATCCCACGGACCCACCGCCGACGCCGGCCTCCGGAGGCACCCCGACCCCCACGCCGTCCAAGCGGCCGAAACTGCAGGTCGTCAAGTAAGGCGTGCCGGCGGGGCGCTATCCGGCGTAGAACGCGGCGCGAATCCACTCTACCCGGTGGACGCCGTCGGGCCGGCCCTGTACCGAGACCACGTCAAAACGCAGCACGGCGTTGCGCCAGGCGGCCCGCTTCATGAGCAGATAACGCGCGGCGCGGATCAGCTTGCGCTGCTTGCGCCAGGTGACGGAGGCGGCAGCGCCCCCAAAGTCAGTGCCGCCGCGCTGGCGGACTTCCACCAACACGATCACCTCTGCCTCGGCGCACACGAGGTCGAGCTCGCCGCACCGGCAGCGGACATTGCGCTCGAGCACGGTCATACCGCGTGCTTCGAGGAATTGCGCGGCCAATGCCTCGGCGGCGGCGCCGCGTTGCATGCGCTGGGAGGAGGCTGTGCGTCGGCCGAGCGGGGATGCCATGGCCCGAGCCTGGCGCAAAGCGGCCCGGAGGTCTGCATGGATTCCTGTCGCCTTCGTCAGAAAACAGGGGCATGTCCGGTGTGCGGGGATGGGTGCAGCCGGGGGCGTCACCGCTCCGGCGTCAGCGGTCGCGGCCGAGGATGCGCAGCAGGCGGTTTTTCGAGGTGGCGCCGTGGTCGTTGGCGGCCTGCAATCCTTCCACGGAGGCGATGGTTTCGACCCGGTTGCGCCCGGCGCTCTTCGCCTGGTAGAGCGCGGCGTCGGCCAGCTGCACGAGCCCGGCCTGGCCGTCGCCGGTAACCGGCATCATGGAACAGTAGCCGATGGACACGGTGACGCGATTCCAGGAGTTGCCGAGGTGGTCTATCGCGAGTTCGCTGATGGCGGCGCGGATGCGTTCGCCCACCCTCGAGGCCCCCTCGGCCGACGTGTCGGGCAGCAGCAGGGCAAATTCTTCGCCGCCGTAGCGCGCCACCAGGTCTTCCGGACGCTGGATCTCCGCGGCAAGCGCCTGTGCCACCGCACACAGGCAGCGGTCGCCCGCGACGTGGCCGTACAAATCGTTGTACTGCTTGAAGTTGTCGAGATCGATCAATGCCACCGCAACGGGTCTGCGCTGGCGGACGGCGCGGCTCCACTCCTGGGAGAAGCGCTCGTCGAATGAACGTCGGTTGGCGATTCCGGTGAGCCCGTCGAGCGAGGCCAGCACGACGAGGCGGGTGTTGGTAACGCGCAATTCCTCGGCGAGGCGGCGGCGCTCCATGAGCATGATGGACGCCGGAAACAGCGCGACCAGGTGGAAGCCGAAATAGATCTGCAGGGCCAGATTGCGTGGCAGATACAGATCGTCGGGCCAGTGCCCGAACGGACCCAGCGAGTGGATGGTGCAATACACCGAAATCAGGCATACACCGACCACGGCGATGGCCGATCCGGCGAAGGCCAGCAGCGAATCCACCAGCAGCAACAGCGGATACAACAAGAACACCAGCGGATAGCGGCTGACGGTGAAGATCAACACGGCACCGCACAACGCGAGCGCCTGGATGCCGAGCGTGCGTGGCAGCGCCCTGCGCCCGAACAGTTTGCGCATCTCGGGCGAACGCAGGCTCAGGGCCAGCGGCATGGTGGCGGCTACGCCCAGCGCGTCCGCGGTGGCCCAGTCGTTGAAGGCTGACAGGTAAGCCTGCCCCTGGGTGGCATGCGCGATGGTGGCCGCAAGGACCCCGGAAATGCCCGGACCGAGGATCAACGCCGCGAAGAAGCGTTGAAAGACGTGCGGCGTGCGCAGCCAACGATCCAGATCCACGAAGGCCGGCAGCACGCAAGCGCTGATGACCACCTCGATGGCCGAGCACAGGCGCCCGGTGACCACCGTCCTGAGTGTGTTGTCGTCGACATACTCACCCAGGCCGGTGCCGATTTCGATGCCGAGCAGCACCCAAAGCCATTGCGACCGCGGCCTCATGAGCAGCAGCGCGATGTTCGCGCCGTTCAACGGCCAGACGATGGTCCAGCCGTCGTTGAAAAAACGGTTCAAGGCGGTATCGACGATGAAATACGCCGCCGCGAACATCAGCACGGTTCTGGCGTTAGCCACCCAATGACGCATCGAGCCATCCAATGGAATTCACGGTCGTCCCAACGTTAAATCATTGACCCTCCGAGTGTGCACCCGGGGCACGCCCGTCACCGTCCTGACAACGCTCTATTTCCGGTCCGGCAAAGTGACGACCGTCGCACATTACGAGGTTCGAGGGCCCGGCATGTCAAATTTGCGCCGCACCAGCGCGAAACTGCGGGCGAGGGTCCGCGCGGGAAGACGTGGCGAAGACGGGTGCCGGCTGACGCCGCGGAGACGGATGCCGGCTGACGCTGCGGAGACTCAAAGGGCGGCGGGCACGCCGTTTCTCACCTGCGCCCAGTCCAGGTCGCGGCGAATCCGGTTGTGTTCGTCCAGATGCAGCTTGCCCGTGACCCCGGCCAGTTCGCCGCCGCCGCCGAGCGTCCTCGCCTGCAGGGCGGGCACCAGCTGATACGCATCGAAACCGAAGGCATAGAGCCGGTCCAACCGCGCGGTGCGGGCCGGCCACGCGCTGCGTACACCGTCGCGAATCTGGCCGGTCGCCGGATCGGCCGACACCATCCAGGGCATGTCCGGAAAGAACAAACCGTCGAGGTCGGCGTTGGACCGTGATTCGGCCTCGAAGCTGTCCGAGGTGGAATACGCAGGCACGTCGCCGGCGTAGTTGAACTTGAGCTGCGGCACGATGAGCCGCGCGGTCGCGCCGCCGGCGGCGACGAACACGAAGGCGGCATCGGTACGATGGGTGCCGGGTTCGCCCTTGACGGCATGCACCTGCAACACCTGTTTGATGACGACGGCGAAATCCTTCTGTGACGTCTCGTAACGTCCGCTGTCGAGCAGGGTGCCGCCGAGGTGGGTGAACTCGTCAGAGAAAGCGCCCTCGACGCGCCGCCCCCACTCGCTGTTGGGTGCGAGCGAAACGCCGGCCAGCTTGCCGTCGGCCACCAGATGCCGCGCCACAATGCGTGCCTCGTCCTCGGGCAGCAGCGCAAACTGATAGAAATTGGCGGTGTCGACCACGGTGTCGTTGAAATTCAGGGCCAGCACGGGCGTCCGGCCGGCACTCAGGGGCGCGACGGCGGCGACCTCGTCCTTGGTGAGCGGTCCCACCACGAAGTCCGCGCCGTCATCGATGGCCTGTCTGTAGGCGCCGGCCACGGCAGCGCCGGCGGTGTCGTAGATCTTGAGGCGCGGTCGGGTCCCGACGGCCTGGCCGAGATAGGCGGCGATGAAGCCGTCGCGCACCGCGACGCCCACCGACTCGGCGCGGCCCGACAGCGGCAGCAGCAGCGCGATCTGGGCTGGCAATCCGCCGGCGGAGACCGGCCCGGCCGGTGCGGGCACGAGGTGGGCGCCCTCGACGGGATGATCGAGGAGCGCCTCGCTCCTGCGGCGCATCGACTGGTAGTTCTGCGCAAGGTCGACCTGGGTGGGAACGGGGATCCGGTTCAGCTCGACGAGCGCACCGGCGGCGTCGTTGTCGGCGAGCGCGACCTCCGCTCCCACCAGGGCGCGCGAGGTGGACAATTGCGTGCGTGCCGCGGCGGATACGGCAGCGAGGGCCCGCTTCGCCTCCGCCACGTTGCCGGCGGCCACCCATTGCTCGGCGCTCAACAGCTCGTAATTGTCGCGATCGGATGTATTCGCGGCCGCCAGTTCCGCATAGGCGTGTGCGGCCTCTGCGTGCCGGCCCGCGTTGGCCAGCCGCTGGGCATTCTCCGGATTGTCCTCCGGCGTTGTCACGGGTTTGACCAGACTGCAGGCTGCCGCGAGCACGCACATCGCCAGCACGCCGCCCAGGAACCGTGGACGTCGGGAACTTAACGCCATACCCTTCGTGCCCTCGAAGTCGTTCAACAGGCCGGGATTATAGTGACAAATGCGGGCAGGGGTCGGCTCTACGTGGTCGCGACACCGATCGGCAACCTGGCGGACTTGAGCCCGCGCGCGCGCGACACCCTGGCTGCCTGTGCGCTGGTCGCGGCGGAGGACACGCGTCACACCGGGCTGCTGCTCAAGGCTTCCGGCATCCGCACGCCGCTGCAGTCGTTGCACGATCACAACGAACGACAGCGCATCCCCGAGTTGCTGGCGAGGCTCGCGGCGGGGGCGTCGATCGCGCTGGTGAGCGATGCGGGGACGCCGGCCATCAGTGATCCGGGCTTCGAGCTGGTGCGGGCCGCCGCCGCCGCCGGCGTCGAAGTGGTTGCGGTGCCCGGCCCGTGCGCCGCGGTGGCTGCGCTGTCCATCGGCGCCCTGCCCACCGACCGTTTCTGCTTCGACGGCTTCCTGCCGGCGCGGGCCACTGCACGCCTTGCGCGCCTCGAGGCGCTGGCTGCGGAGTCGCGCACGCTGGTCTTCTACGAGTCGCCGCATCGAGTGGTGGAGATGCTGGAGGACTGCGTGGCAGCCTTCGGCGGGCAGCGCCCGGCCGCGCTGGCCCGCGAGCTCACCAAGCTGCACGAGACGGTGTATCGCGGCACGCTCGAGGAACTCTTGGCGCGCGGACGCGGCGATGCCGACGTGGCACGTGGGGAGATCGTCCTGCTGGTCGCCGGCGCCGAGCCGATTGCCGCGGCTGCGGGTGGAGCGGATGGGCATGGCGGGGAACTGGACCGGGTGCTCGGGGTGTTGCTGGCGGAATTGCCCCTGAAGCAGGCGGCGCAGCTCGCCTCGCAGCTCACGGGCGCGCGGCACAACGAGGCGTACCGGCGGGCGTTGCATTTGAAGCAGGAGCGTTGAAACGCACCGAGGATGGCCTCGCATTCGGCGCCATATCTGCGTATGGTGCACCCCGGAGTCGGCCAGGCAGTCGCTGTGTGCACGGGCACATGGAGGAAAGTCCGGGCTCCATAGGGCAGGGTGCCAGGTAACGCCTGGGAGGCGCGAGCCTACGGAAAGTGCAACAGAAAGATACCGCCTACGTGCCGTGCAAACGGCGCCGGTAAGGGTGAAATGGTGCGGTAAGAGCGCACCGCGCGGGTGGCAACATCAACGGCACGGCAAACCCCACCTGGAGCAAGACCAAATAGGGAAGCGAGCGGCGCCTGTGGCCGCACCATGTGGCCCACATGAGGCTTCCGGGTAGGTCGCTAGAGGTGCGCGGTGACGCGCATCCCAGAGGAATGGCTGCCCACGACAGAACCCGGCTTAACGGCCGACTCCTTTCTTTTTTGCGGCACGTTCGACGCCGTTCGACGTAGTTCGCCGCACTCCGTTCTTGCGCACGAATCCAGGAATAACGTCTAAGAGATTGATTCCTTTCGGCCTGCTACCGGTACCGCCGCGTCCGTGCTTAAAATGTGACCTAAGTCACTGTTGCCCCAAGATTTTTTTAACTTAAGACGTTGACAGTTCGGCGCCTCGATCCCTATAGTGGGTCTGGGTGGGAAAAAGTGGGAGAAAATGGGTTGTAAACCCATTTAAGTCATGTTCAGGGGCGCCAGCAAACTTACTCTCGATGCGAAAGGCCGGCTGGTGATGCCTACCCGCCATCGGGAGCGGCTGCAAGAACGCGGCGGCGGCAAGCTCGTCGTCACCGTGGACAGGGCCCGCTGTCTGCTGATCTACCCGAGTCCCGACTGGGAGCTCATCGAGGACAAACTGATGAACCTGCCGGCCATGAACCCGTGGATGCGGGATCTGCAGCGGCTCATGGTCGGTAACGCCACTGACCTGGAACTCGATGATCACGGCCGCATCCTGCTGCCACCGAATCTGCGCGAATTCGCGGAATTGAAACGCGATGTCATGTTGATCGGGCTGGGAGCCAAGTTCGAGCTGTGGGACGAGGAGCGGTGGAACAAGCGCCAGGACCAGTGGGTCACGAGCGAAGAACCCACCGGCGAGCCGCCTCCCGAACTCGCCTCGCTCGCGCTCTAGCCTTCGCGATGCAGGACACGGCGGAGACTCACACACCGGTACTCCTCAATCAGGTGCTGGGGGCGCTGAACATACAAGCGAGCGGCGTCTATCTGGACGCCACTTTTGGTCGGGGCGGACATGCAGGGGCGATATTGGACAAGCTCATGGCTGAGGGTCGTTTGCTCTGCCTCGACCGCGATTCGAGCGCCATCGCCGAGGCACACCGGCGCTTCGGCGGGGACGCCCGCGTCACCTCGTTCCACGCGCGTTTCGCTGCGTTGGGTGCCTGTGCCGACGCAGTCCGGCCGGGCCTGCAATTCGACGGCATCCTGTTCGACCTGGGGGTGTCCTCGCCGCAGCTCGACGATCCCGAACGCGGTTTCAGTTTCATGCAGGACGGCCCGCTCGACATGCGCATGAACCCGGGCGAGGGCATGAGCGCGGCGGACGTCGTGAACGGTGCAGCCGAGGGCGAACTCATCCGCATCTTCCGGGACTATGGCGAGGAACGGTTCGCGCCGCGCATCGCGCGCGCCATCGTCAAGGACCGGCAGGTTCAGCCCTTCGAGCGCACCCTGCAGCTCGCGCAGATGATCGCGCGGGTGGCGCGCAGCACCGAGCGTCACAAACATCCCGCCACGCGGGTGTTCCAGGCGCTGCGCATCCACGTGAACGGTGAACTCGATGAGATCGCCACCGCGCTCGAAGTCGCCCGGGAGCGCCTGGCGCCGCGCGGGCGCCTGGCCGTGATCAGTTTCCATTCGCTCGAGGATCGTCTCGTGAAGCACTTCATGCGCCGGCATGCGGTGGCGGACCCGGTCTATGCCGGTCTGCCCTTCATTCCGGAGCATGCGCGCCCGACGCTGGTGCTGGTGGGGAAGGCTGCCCAGGCCGACGAGGAGGAGACGGCGCGTAATCCGCGCTCGCGCAGCGCGCGTCTGCGGGTCGCCGAGCGGGTCGATCCACGGCTGGCCGCATGAACATCCGTCGCGTACTGCCCATCGTCATCCCGGTTCTGTGGCTCGCCGTGCTCGGCTCCGCCGTGCAGGTGATCTACGCGCGGCACAAGGCGCGCGATCTGTTCGTGCATCTTGAGAGGCTCAACGCCGAGCGTGATTCGCTGGAAATGGAATGGGGCCGCATGCAGCTCGAGCAGAGCTACTGGTCCTCGCATGCGTTCGTGGAGCGCGTCGCCAGCGCGAAGCTGCAGATGAGCCTGCCGCAGACGCGTGACGTGCGGATCGTGCGGCCGTGAAGCCGCGTTCCAGCGAGAACGATGCGCAGGCGCGGAGCTTTCGCTGGCGCTCGTTCGTGGTGTTCGGGCTGGTCGTGCTCGGGGCGGCGGGGCTCGCGGCGCGGGCGGTGGAGCTGCAGCTCATCGATCATGGTTTTCTCGCCAAGCAGGGTGACGATCGTTCCATGCGGGTGGTCAAGATCGCCGCGCATCGCGGTGCCATCACGGACCGGGCGGGCGAGCCGCTGGCGGTGAGCACGCCGGTGGACAGCGTCTGGGTGAACCCGCACGAGCTGCAGGTCAACATCGATCAGCTGCCCAAGCTCGCGCGGGCGTTGCAGCTCGAGCCGCAGGTGTTGGCGCGGCGCGTCACCAGCAACCTGGACCGGGAATTCCTGTATCTGGTGAGGCACATGCCGCCGGAGCAGGCGGCGCGCATCAAGGGGCTGGGCATCCCGGGGGTGTACCTGCAGCGTGAGTATCGGCGCTATTACCCGGCGGGCGAAGTGGCGGGTCACGTGGTGGGCTTCACCACCGTGGACGATCAGGGCCAGGAGGGCCTGGAACTCGGTTTCGATCAGCTGCTGAACGGTGAGGAGGGGGCGAAACGCGTCATTCAGGATCTGTACGGGCGTTCCGTCGAGAACGTGGAGAGCATCCGCGCGCCGCGTCCGGGTCGCGACCTCGTCACCAGCATCGACCTGCGCATCCAGTATCTCGCGTACCGCGAGCTCAAGTCGGCCATGCAGGATTACCGTGCGCATGCCGGTTCCGTGATCGTGGTCGACGTGGACACCGGCGAGGTGCTGGCCATGGTGAACCAGCCTTCGTACAACCCCAACGACCGGGAACAGCTCAAGCCGGCGCTGTACCGTAACCGCGCGGCGACGGACATATTCGAACCGGGGTCGAGCATCAAGCCCTTCATCATGGCGGCCGCACTCGCCTCCGGCCAATACCGCGCGGACAGCGTGGTCGACACGTCGCCGGGTTTCATGAAGGTGGGCAACAAGGTGTTCGAGGACGAGAGCAACCTCGGCGTCGTGGACCTGGCGACCATCCTCGCAAAGTCGAGCAACGTGGGCACGGCGAAGGTGGCGCTCTCCCTCAAGCCGGAACAGATCTACCGCACGCTCACCGATCTCGGGCTGGGGACGGTGACGGGCAGCGGTTACCCGGGCGAATCGGCGGGCATGCTGTCGAACTACGCGCATTGGCGGCCGCTCGGCATCGCCACGCTGTCGCACGGTTACGGCTTGTCGGTGACCCCTCTGCAGCTCGCGCATGCCTACGCGACATTGGGCGCCGGGGGCATCAGGCGGCCCATCTCCTTCGAGCGCGTGTCGGGGCCGGTGCCGGGCGAGCAGGTGCTCGAGCCGCGCGTCGCGCACGCGTTGGTACAGCTGATGGAACAGGTGGTGGAGAAAGGCGGCACGGCGACTCGCGCGGCGGTGGTGGGCTACCGGGTGTCGGGCAAGACCGGCACGGCCTGGAAGTCGTTCGCGGGCGGCTACTCCACCGATCGTTACATGGCGGTGTTCGCGGGCCTGGTGCCGGCGACGCATCCGAAGATCGCGACCGTGGTTGTGATCGACGAGCCGAGCGGAGATCTGCACCAGGGCGGCACGGTGGCGGCGCCGGTCTTTTCGAACGTGATGTCGGGAGCGCTACGGCTGCTGGACGTGCCGCCGGATGATCTGCAAAACGTGCCGGCGGCGACGCTGGTGCAGGCGAGCGCGCAATGAGCGCGGCGCCTGGGGGCGTGTCGGTGCGCTGGCTCCTCGAGGGGATCGCGGTCGTGGCGCACGACGTATGCATCGCCGACCTGACTTCGAACAGCGCCGAGGCGGGCGTGGCCAGCGCGTTCTTCGCACTGCAGGGCCGCCGGTGTCATGGGCTGGCCTTCGCCGCGGATGCGGTGGCGCGTGGTGCCAGGGTGGTGGTGTGGGAGGGCATGGACGGCGCGCACGGTGCGAATGGCGCGGCGCGCGCCGACGCGGCGCTGGCCGCGCTGGCCGATGAAATTTCGGCGCGCGGGGAAGTGGTCGTGGTGCGGGTACCTGCTCTGCGGAAACTGCTCGGGGCCATCGCGGACAAATTTTTCGGCGCGCCGTCCGCGCAGCTCAAGGTGGTGGGCATCACCGGCACCAACGGCAAGACCACCACCGCTTACCTGTTGGCGCAATGCCTGGAGCGGCTGGGCACGGCGGCGGCATACGGTGGGACCCTCGGCTGGGGCCGCGTGGGGCCGGGTGCTGCCGCGCCGGGGGGCGGCCCGGCGGCCAGCGGCGGCCCGGCCGCCGGCTTCGGACCGCTGACGCACCGGGGGCATACCACACCCGACGTGATCACCGTACATCGTCGTCTGGCGATGCTGCGCGATGCCGGGGTGCGTGTGGTCGCCATGGAAGTGTCCTCGCACGCCCTCGACCAGGGGCGGGTCGATGCGGTGCGTTTTCACTCGGCGGCGTTCACCAACCTGACACGCGATCATCTGGATTATCACCCGGACATGGCGGCGTACGGCGCGGCCAAGGCGCGCCTGTTCGCGATGCCGGGACTCGAGCACGCCATCGTTCAGGTGGGCGACGCGTTCGGGCGCTCGCTGGCGGGGGCGTGCGCGGGGCGGGTGGCGGTGACGGCGGTGTGGGTGGGTGACGGCGCGGGCAGCGCGGGCCAGGGCGGCGCGGGCGACGGCCTGACGGGCGGCGTGGGTGACGGCGCGGCGGGCGGGGCGCGGCAATGGCTGCGGGCGCGCGAACTGACGATGGCGCCGCACGGCATCGCGATGATGCTCGACGGCAGCCTGGGCGACTGTGCATTGAGCACGCGTCTGCTGGGACGCTTCAACGCGGAGAACGCGCTGCTGGTGCTCGGAGCGCTGGACGCGCTCGGCGTGGCGCTGGCGGCGGCGGCGGCGGCGCTTGGGCAGTGCGCGGCGCCGCCGGGGCGCATGGAACTCGTCGGTGCCGGCGTGCGCGGCAGGCCGCTGGCGGTGATCGACTATGCGCACACCCCGGATGCGCTCGACAAGGCGCTCGCGGCGCTGCGAGAGCATTGCCGCGGGGCGCTGTGGTGCGTGTTCGGCTGCGGCGGGGATCGCGACCCGGGCAAGCGGCCGTTGATGGGTGCGGTGGCCGATGCGCGCGCCGATCGGATCATCGTCACCGACGACAATCCGCGCTCGGAAGATCCGCAGGCCATCACGCGGGCCATTCTCGCGGGGATCCGGTCTGCCGCGGTGCGGGTGATCAACGACCGCGGCGTCGCGATCGGGACGGCATTGCGGGAGGCGGCGGCCGCCGACGTGGTGTTGATCGCGGGCAAGGGTCACGAGGATCATCAGATCTACGGGGACGTGCAGCGCGACTTCAGCGACCGCCGCGAAGCCTTGCGGCATCTGGAGGCGGCCGCATGAGGCGCTGTTTGCAGACGGCGGCGGCGGCGGTGGGCGGCCGGTTGGTCGGCGCGGACGGTCCGTACGGGGTGGTGTCGACGGACAGCCGCACGCTGCCCGCGGGCGCGTTGTTCGTGGCGTTGCGCGGCCCGAATTTCGACGGCGGCGAGTTCGTCGCGGCGGCGGCGGCGCGTGGTGCGGTGGGCGCCCTGGTGGACCGCGCGCTGGCGACCTCTCTGCCGCACATCGTGGTGGACGATACGCTGGTGGCGCTGCAGCGCCTGGCGCATGCCTGGCGGCAGACCTTCGACCTGCCGCTGGTGGGTGTCGCCGGCAGCAACGGCAAGACCACGGCCAAGGAAATGACCGCGGCCATCCTGGCGCAGGGCGGCGCGTGTCTCGCCACGCGCGGCAATCTCAACAATCACATCGGGGTGCCGCTCACCTTGCTGCGCCTCGATGCGGGGCATCGCAGCGCCGTCGTCGAGATGGGCGCGAACCGTGTCGGCGACGTGGCGGAACTCGTGCCCATCGCACGCCCGTCCGTGGGGCTCATCACCAACGCGGGCGCAGAGCACCTCGAGGGTTTCGGCGATCTGGACGGGGTGGCGCGCGGTGAGGGCGAAATGGTGGCGTGCCTCGAGGCTGCGGCGACGGCCGTGGTGAATGCGGACGATCCGTACGCGCAGTACTGGCGTGGTGTGGCGAAGGCGGGCCGCGTGGTGACGTTCGGCGTGACGGCGCCGGCCGATTTCAGTGCCCGGGAGGTGCTGCAGGGCATCGAGCACGGCGAGTTCATGACCCGCTTCACGCTGCGTTGCCCCTTGGGCGAGCAGCCGGTGACGCTCAAGGCGGGCGGTGCGCACAACATCGCGAACGCGTTGGCCGCGTCCGCGGCCGCCGCGGCGGCCGGCGCGAGTCTCGACCACATCGCGGCGGGTCTCGCGGAGTTTCGGGCGGTGGCGGGGCGACTGCAGCTCAAGGCCGGCCTCGGCGGCAGCTGGATCATCGACGATTCCTACAATGCCAATCCGAGTTCGGTGCGTGCCGGGCTCGACGTGCTCAAAACCCTGACGGGCACGCGCTGGCTGGTGCTCGCCGACATGGCGGAACTGGGTGCGCACGCAGCCGACAGCCATGCGCAGATGGGCGCCTACGCGCGTGCCTGCGGCGTCGAGCGACTGTTCGCGTGGGGGGAGCACAGCGCGCTCGCGGCGCAGACGTTCGGTTCGGGCGGGCAGTGGTTTGCGGACGTGGAGTCGCTGATCCGCCGCGTGACGGCCGAACTGCAGGGCGGCACGACGGTGCTGGTCAAGGGTTCGCGGGTGAACCGGCTGGAGCGGGTGGTGCTGGCGTTGACGGAGGGTGGGGCCGCCACCGCGGTGGACGGCCGCGCGGGCGACACCGGCGGCGGCAGGTGCGGCGGCGCGTCGGGATCGAGGATCTC
>CAZZVN010000005.1:0-23257 GCA_964657625.1 uncultured Steroidobacteraceae bacterium | reverse complement strand
ACCGCGGGCGGCGGCGGGGCGCACTGACCATGCTGCTCTACCTCACCGAGTATCTGGCGCGGACCCACTCCGCGTTTCACGTGTTTCAGTATCTGACCCTGCGCGGCATTCTCGCGGCGATGACGGCGCTGGCGATGGCGCTGCTGATCGGGCCGCGCATGATCCGGGCGCTGGCGCGGCATCAGATCGGGCAGCGCGTGCGCACCGACGGGCCGCAGACGCATCTGCAGAAATCGGGGACGCCGACCATGGGTGGCGGACTGATCCTCGTGGCGATGGTCCTGAGCACGTTGTTGTGGGCGGATCTGACCAGCCGCTTCGTGTGGATACTGATCGTCACCACCCTGGCCTTCGGCGTGATCGGCTTCTACGACGATTACCTGAAGCTCGTGGTCGGCAACTCGAAGGGCCTGGCGGCGCGCTACAAGTACCTGGCGCAATCCGTGGTCGCACTGTGCGCGGCGTCGATCCTGCACGGGCTGCACCAGTCGCCGGCGGAGACCTCGCTGTACGTGCCGTTCTTCAAGACCGTGGCCGTGCCGATGACGACCCTGGGCTTCGTGGTCTACGCCTATTTCGTGATCGTAGGCACCAGCAACGCGGTGAATCTGACCGACGGGCTGGATGGCCTGGCCATCATGCCGGCGGTGATGGTGGCGGCGGCGCTCGGCGTGTTCGCCTACACCACGGGCAACGTCAAGTTCGCGGGCTACCTGCAGATTCCGTACATCATCGGCGTGGGCGAGGTGCTCATCTTCTGCGCGACGCTGACCGGTGCCGGGCTCGGGTTCCTGTGGTTCAACGCCTATCCCGCGGAAATATTCATGGGCGACGTCGGCGCGCTCGCGATCGGCGCCGCGCTCGGCACCGTGGCGGTGATCGTGCGCCAGGAGATCGTGCTGTTCGTGATGGGCGGCGTGTTCGTGCTGGAAACGGTGTCGGTGATGCTGCAGGTGGCGTCGTTCAAGCTCACGGGCAAACGCATATTCCGCATGGCGCCCATACACCATCATTTCGAGCTCAAGGGCTGGGCGGAGCCGAAGGTCATCGTGCGTTTCTGGATCATCAGCTTCGTGCTGGTGCTGGCGGGTCTCGCGACCCTGAAGATCCGTTGATGAGGAGCGTCGTCGTGGGTCTCGGCAAAACAGGGGCGGCGTGCCTGCGCCATCTCGCGGGACGCGGCGTCGCGGTGGCCGCGACGGACTCGCGCCGCGCGCCGCCCGGGCTCGCGGAACTGGGGCCGCTGGCCGCGACGCTCGACCTGCGTCTCGGCGGCTTCGACCTGTCTTTGCTCGACGGCGCGACCCAAGTGTTGATGTCACCGGGCGTGTCGCTCGAGGAGCCCATCGCGCAGGCGGCACGGGCGCGCGGCATCGAGGTGGTGGGCGACATCGAACTGTTCGCGCGTGCGGTGCGCGCGCCGGTCATCGGCGTCACGGGTACCAACGGCAAGAGCACGGTCACCAGTCTGGTCGCCTGCATGGCGGCGGCGGCGGGCCGACGCGTGCTCGCGGGCGGCAACCTGGGGCTGCCCGCGCTCGACCTGCTGGCGCAGCCGGTGCCCGACCTGTACGTGCTGGAGCTGTCGAGCTTTCAGCTTGAGACCACGACCTCGCTCGACCTGCTGGCGGCGGTGGTATTGAACGTCACCTCGGATCATCGCGACCGCTACGTGTCGATGGCCGCTTACGCGCGGGCGAAGGCGCGCATCTACGCGCGTGCGGCGACGTGGGTGGTGAACGCGGACGACGCGCGGGTGGCGGCGATGGGGGCGTCGGCGAGCGCGGGTGCGGCGAGCGCGGGTGCGACGGACGCGGGCACGGCGAGCGCGCGGGGTGCGTGGGCGCACGGCGACGGGGCTGCACGCACCGTGCGTCGCGTGACGTTCTCGATCCAGCATGACGACGCCGATTACACGCTGCGGCGTGAGGGCTCGCGGCTCTGGCTGGTGCGGCGGGGCGAGGGGGTGCTGGACGCGGCGCGCATGAAACTCGCGGGCCTGCACAACGCGGCCAATGCGCTCGCGGCCCTGGCGCTCGGTGAGGCGGCGGGCCTGCCGCTCGACGCGATGGTGGCGGCGCTCGAAAGTTTTACGGGTCTGGCGCACCGTTCCGCGTGGGTGGCGGATGTCGCGGGCGTGCGCTACGTCGATGATTCGAAGGGCACCAACGTGGGCGCGACCCTGGCGGCCGTCGAGGGATTCGCCGGGCCGCTGGTGTTGATCGCGGGCGGGGAGGGCAAGGGGCAGGACTTCGCGCCGCTGGCGGCGGCGCTGCGCGGCAAGGTGCGCCATACGGTGCTGATCGGCAAGGATGCCGCGGCGCTCGGCGCGGTGCTCGACGGGGTGTGTGCGCTCGAACGGGCGGGGTCGCTGCCGGAGGCGGTAACCGCCGCGGCGCGGGCCGCGCAGCCGGGCGATACGGTGCTGCTGTCGCCGGCCTGTGCGAGTCTCGACATGTTCCGCGACTATGCAGAGCGCGGCGACGTGTTCGCCGCGGCGGTGCGGGCGCTGCCGGGAGCCGGGTCCTGAACGCCGTCAGCATGGGCTACGGCGTGCGGGCGCGCGAGCGGCTGCCGTTCGCGTGGGATCTGGTGACGCTGGGGCTGGTGGCGGCGCTGCTGTTGGTGGGCCTGGTCATGGTGACCTCGGCCTCCATGTCGGTGGCGGCGAAGGATCTGGGCAGTCCCTTCTATTTCCTGGAGCGGCAATTCGTGTTCGGCTTGAGCGGGCTGGTGCTGGCGTGGGTAGTCACGCGGGTGCCGGCGCAGTTCTGGGACCGTTACAGCATGCTGCTGCTGTCGCTCGCGCTGCTGCTGCTGCTGCTGGTGTTGATTCCGGGCCTCGGCGCCAAGATCAACGGCGCACGGCGCTGGATGCGCGTGGGTCCCATGAACTTTCAGGTGTCGGAGCTGGCGCGGGTGCTCGTGCTCACCTGGGTGTGCAGCTACAGCGTGCGCAAACGCGCCGAACTCGAGCAGACCTTCGGCGGTTTGTTGAAGCCGGTGGGCTTGCTCGGCGTCGCCGCGCTGTTGCTGCTGCTCGAACCCGATTTCGGTGCGGCGACGGTGTTGTTCGCGACGGGGTTCTCGGTGCTGTTCGTGGCCGGCGCAAGGCTGCGCTACGTCATCTCGCTGGTGACGGCGGTGGCGAGCGTCTTCGCCGTGCTGGCGCTGACCTCGGCCTACCGCCTGAAGCGGCTGCTGGTGTTCCTGCATCCGTGGGACGATCCCTTCAACAGCGGCTTCCAGCTGACGCAGTCTTTGATCGCGATCGGCCGCGGCGGCTGGTTCGGCGTGGGTCTGGGCGCGAGCATCCAGAAGTTGTTCTATCTGCCCGAGGCGCACACCGACTTCGTCTTCGCGGTGCTGGCGGAAGAACTCGGGCTGGTGGGGGTGATCGGCGTGCTCGGACTGTTCCTGGCGCTGGTCTGGCGGGCGTGTCAGATCTCGCGCATGGCGTCTCTGGCGGGTCTCAAGTTTCAGTCGTATCTCGCGCTCGCGTTCGGGATGTGGGTGGGGTTGCAGGCGCTGGTCAACATCGGCGTCAACATGGGCGTGCTGCCCACCAAGGGGCTGACCCTGCCGCTGCTGAGCTACGGGCGCAGCAGCCTGATCGTGAGCCTGGCCTGGCTCGGCGTGCTGCTGCGGATTTATCACGAGGTGAAGTGCACGTCGCGTTCGGCGGTGATGCGGGTACCGGGGGGCGCGCGCTGATGGCCGCGGCACCGGTGCTCATCATGGCGGGCGGTACGGGCGGGCACGTTTTCCCGGCGCTGGCGGTGGCCAAGGTGCTGCGCTCCCGCGGGGTGCCGGTGGTGTGGCTGGGCGTGCCCGGGAGCATGGAGGCGCGACTGGTGCCGGCGAACGGCTTTCCGCTGGAGTGGGTGACGGTGCGCGGCATCCGCGGCAAGGGTGTGCTGGCGTGGGCGCTCGCGCCGGTGCGCATCGCGGGTGCGGTGTGGCAGGCGGCGACGGTGCTGCGCCGCGTGCGGCCGCGGGCGGTGCTGGGCGCAGGCGGCTACGTGAGCGGTCCGGGCGGGATCGCGGCGTGGCTGTTGCGCATCCCGCTGTTGATCCACGAACAGAATGCGGTGGCGGGACTCACCAACCGTTGGCTGGCGCGGGTGGCGACGAAGGTGTTGGAGGCGTTCCCGGGCAGCTTCGCGCCGGGCCGTCACGCGGTGTACGTCGGCAACCCGGTGCGCGCGGACATCGCGGCGCTGCCGGCGCCGGCGCTGCGCTTCGCGGCGCGCCTGGACGCACCGGACGCCGGACGTGCCCGGCTGCTGGTGTTCGGCGGGAGCCTGGGAGCGCGACTGCTCAATGCCATGCTGCCGGAGGCGTTGGCGCGGCTCGAACCGGCGGCGCGGCCGCAGGTGCGGCATCAGGCGGGGGAGCGCGGCGTGGAGGCGGCGCGGGCGGCCTACCGGGCGGCGGCGGTGGAGGCGGAGGTGACGGCGTTCATCGACGACATGGCGGCGGCGTACGCGTGGGCGGACGTGGCGGTGTGCCGGGCCGGTGCGATGACGGTGAGTGAATTGCAGGCGGTGGGGCTGGGCGCCCTGCTGGTGCCGCTGCGCATCGCGACGGACGATCATCAGACCCGGAACGCGCAGGTGATGGTGCGGGCGGGCGCGGCGCAGGTGCTGCAGGAGCGGGACATGACGCCGGAGCGCCTGTGTGCGTGCATCGTCGAGCTCACGGCGCAACGGCCGCGAATGCTGGCGATGGCGGAGGCGGCGCGCAGCGTGCGGGTGGTCGATGCGGCTGAGCGGCTGGCGGACTTCTGCCTGGGCGCGGGCGCCGCCCGTGAGGTGACGGCGTGAACGATCGCATGCGCCGCATCCATCTCATCCATCTGGTCGGCATCGGCGGCAGCGGGATGGGGGGCATCGCGGAGGTGCTCCTGAACCTGGGCTACGACGTGCAGGGCTCGGACCTCAAGGCGAACACGGTGACGCAGCGGCTGACGCGTCTCGGCGCGACCATATTCATCGGCCATTCGGCGCAGCACCTCGGCAAGGCCGATGTGGTGGTGACGTCGTCGGCGGTGAGCCGGGCGAACCCGGAAGTGGCGGCGGCGCTGGCGGCGCACGTGCCGGTGGTGCCGCGCGCGGAGATGCTCGGCGAGCTCATGCGCTTCCGTTATTCGGTGGCGGTGGCGGGCACGCACGGCAAGACCACGACCACCAGCCTGGTGGCGAGCGTGCTGGCGGAGGGCGGCCTGGATCCGACCTTCGTCATCGGCGGACGCTTGAAGAGTGCGGACAGCAATGCGCGCCTCGGCGCGGGGCGTTACCTGGTCGCGGAGGCGGACGAGAGCGATGCGTCGTTCCTGCATCTGCAGCCGATGATGTCCATCGTCACCAACATCGACAACGATCACCTGGCGACGCACGACGGCGATTTTTCGCGTTTGAAGCAAAGCTTCGTCGAGTTCCTGCACAACCTGCCCTTCTATGGCCTGGCGGTGCTGTGCATCGACGACGCGACGGTGCGTGGTCTGCTGGACGACGTGGCGCGTCCGTTCGTCACCTACGGCCTCGACGAGGGGGCCGACGTGCGTGCCGTCGAGGTGGTGCGTGCCGGATTGCAGTCGCGTTACACGGCGCTGCGCCCGGGGCATGCGCCGTTGCCGGTCGTCGTCAATCTGCCGGGGCGGCACAACGTGCTCAATTCTCTGGCGGCGATCGCGGTGGCGACCGAGCTCAAGATCGCGGACGCGGACATCCAGCGCGCGCTGTTGCAGTTCCAGGGCATCGAGCGGCGGCTGCAGCAGATCGGCGAGATTCGATGGGCGGGCGGACGGGCGATGGTGGTCGACGACTACGGGCATCATCCGACCGAGGTGGCGGCGACCCTGGATGCGGTGCGTCAGGGCTGGCCGTCGCGCCGCCTGGTGCTGGTGTTCCAGCCGCACCGGTACTCGCGCACGCGCGATCTGCTCGACGATTTCGGACGGGTGCTCGGTGACTGCGACGTGCTGCTCGTGACCGAGGTCTATGCGGCGGGCGAAGCGCCGATCGCGGGGGCGGACGGGCGGGCGATCTGCCGCGCGGTGCGTTCGCGGGGTTTCGTCGAGCCGGTGTTCGTGGAACGGGTGGATGAGCTGGCGCAGAGCCTGCGTGCGGTGCTGCACGACGGGGACGTGGTGCTCACCATGGGCGCCGGCAACATCGGCGCGGTGGCGCAGGACCTCAAGGCGCGCCTCGCCGGGGCGGCGGAATGAGCGGGCCGGCTCTCGCGCTGCACGTACCGCAGGAGTTCAACGCGCGGGTGCTGCGCAACGAACTCATGTCGCGGCACACCTCGTGGCACGCGGGCGGACCGGCGGACGTGTTCTTCACGCCACGTAATCCCGTCGATCTGTCCTCGTTCATCAAACAGATGCCGGAGCAGGTGCCGCTGCTGTGGGTGGGACTCGGCAGCAATCTATTGGTGCGCGACGGCGGTCTGCGCGGCGCGGTGATCGCAAGCTCGCACGCGCTCGGTGCCATCGAGCGCATCAGCGCGACGCGGGTGTATGCGGAGGCCGGCGTGCCCTGCGCGAAGATCGCGCGGCAATGCGTGCAGTGGGGCCTGGGGCCGGCCGAATTCTTCGCCGGCATTCCGGGGACGCTGGGCGGCGCGCTCGCCATGAACGCAGGGGCGTGGGGCGAGGAGACCTGGCGGCACGTGGTGGACGTGGAGGTGCTCGACCGCCGCGGTGAGCGGCACAAGCGTCTCCCCGGCGAGTACAACGTGTCGTACCGGCACGTGCGCATGCCGGCCGACGAGTGGTTCGTGGCGGCGCGCATGGAGTTCGAGCGCAAGCCCGGGGTCAACGAGGCGGCCATCCGTGAACTCCTCGAGCGGCGGCGCCAGACGCAGCCGATCGGCGAATGGAGCTGTGGGTCGGTGTTCACCAATCCGCCCTTTCTGCACGCGGCGCGTCTCATCGAGAGCGCGGGTCTCAAAGGTCACCGGCTGGGCGACGCCTCGGTGTCCGAGAAGCACGCCAATTTCATCATCAACCACGGCCACGCGCGCGCGGCCGACATCGAGGCGTTGATCGTGCACGTGCAGCGCACCGTCGCGGCCGTGCATCACGTCGAGCTCGAGACCGAAGTGCGCATCGTCGGAGAACCAGCATGAGCTTGTTGAAACTTCAGACCGCGCGTCGTCGCGTCACCGCCGCCGCCGACTTCGGCAAGGTGGCGGTGCTGCTCGGCGGCGATTCGACGGAGCGTGAGATCTCGCTGCTCAGCGGACACGCCGTGCTGGCGGCGCTCGTGCGACGCGGCGTCGATGCGCACCCGTTCGATCCGCAGGAGCGGCCGCTGGCGGCGCTCGCGACCGAAGGCTTCGCGCGCGCGTGGATCGCGCTGCACGGGCCGGGCGGCGAGGATGGCCTCATGCAGGGTGCGCTCGAATGGCTGGGGGTGCCCTATACGGGCAGCGGCGTGCTCGCCTCGGCGCTCACCATGGACAAGCTCAAGACCAAGCGCGTGGTGGTGGGCGCAGGCAGCGTGGCGCCCGAGTATGCGGTGCTCGACGATGAGTCACAGCTGCCGGCGGCGCTCGCGCGGATCGGTCTGCCGTTGATGGTCAAGCCGTCGTCGCAGGGGTCGAGCGTGGGGATCACCAAGGTGAAGACGGCGGCGGAGCTGCCCGCGGCCTACGCGGCGGCACGGGCGGTGGATCCGATCGTGTTCGCAGAGCGCTTCATCGACGGCGAGGAACTGACGGTGGGCGTGCTGCAGGGCGTGGCACTCCCCGCGATTCGCATCCAGCCGGCGACCGAGTTCTACGACTACCAGGCCAAGTACTTCCGCAACGACACCCAGTATCACTGCCCGAGCGGGCTCGCCGCCGCCGCCGAGGCCGAACTCAAGGCGGCGGCGCTGGCGGCGTTTCACGTCACGGATTGTTTCGGCTGGGGCCGCGTGGATTTCATGCGCGACCGCACCTCGGGCCGGTTCTACTTCATCGAGATCAACACGGTGCCGGGCATGACGGACCACAGTCTGGTGCCCATGGCGGCGCGGCAGGCGGGCATCGATTTCGAGGAGCTGGTGTGGCGCGTGCTCGAGACCAGCTTCGTGCGGGAGCGCCGGTGAACGCCGTGCTCGGCCGCAGGAACCGCTTCAAGAAGCCGGCGGTGGCGCGGGAAGGCCGCTGGCGGTGGCTGCGAAGCTTGCGTGGCTGGCGTACCCATGCCCGCCGCGCGGCGTGGGCGGCGCTCATCGTCGGGGCGCTGGCAGGGGTGACCTGGGCGCTCGACCGGCCGATCAACGCCATCGCGATGGACGGCAGTTTTCAACGTGTCTCGCCGGGACAGATCGAAAAGGCGGTGGCGCCGTTCGCCCAGACCGGCTTCTTGTCGGCGAACCTCGACGACATCCAGCGCGCCGTCGAATCGGTGCCGTGGGTGGATCATGCGCGGGTGCAGCGCCGCTGGCCGAACAGCCTGCACGTGACCCTCACCGAGGAGACCGCGGCGGCGCGCTGGGGCGAGGCCGGGCTCATCAACACGCGCGGACAGCTGTTCGTGCGCGAGTCCGCGCACGTGCCCGCCGAACTGCCGCGCCTGAGCGGACCCGACGGCACCGAGGCGCAGGTGGCGCAGCGCTATCTCGCGGTGCAGGGACGCATGCTCGAGGCCGGCATGCGCATCGCGGCGCTGCGACTCGACGAGCGTGGCGGCTGGGAAATCGATCTGGACAACGGTGTCACGGTGCGCCTCGGGCGGCGCGACGTGGACGCCCGGCTCGACCGCTTCATCCGCACCGCATCACAGGTGATCGCGCACCGGGTGGCGGAGATCACGTACGTGGACATGCGGTACTCGAACGGTTTCGCCATCGGCTGGCGCAGGCCGGAAGCGCCGGCGACCGTGCCCCTCAAACGCACCGACGACAGCGACGCTTAAAAGGAATACGGCACAGTCATGGCAAAGCGTTCCGACCGCAATCTGGTGGTAGGCCTCGACATCGGCACGAGCAAGGTCGTGGCCATCGTCGGCGAGCTCAAGGCGGACGGCGTCCTGGAGATCATCGGCATCGGCAGCCACCCCTCGCGGGGCCTCAAGAAAGGCGTGGTGGTGAACATCGAGTCCACGGTGCAGTCCATCCAGCGCGCCGTGGAGGAGGCGGAGCTGATGGCGGGCTGCGAGATTCATTCGGTGTACGCCGGCATCGCGGGCAGCCACGTGCGCAGCCTCAACTCGCACGGCATCGTTGCGATCAAGGACAAGGAGGTGGTGCAGGGGGACGTCGACCGGGTGATCGACGCGGCGAAGGCGGTGGCCATTCCCGCCGATCAGAAGATCCTGCACGTGCTGCCGCAGGAATACATCATCGACGCGCAGGAGGGCATCCGCGATCCCATCGGCATGTCCGGCGTGCGTCTCGAGGCGAAGGTGCACATCGTCACCGGCGCGGACAGCGCGGCGCAAAACATCGTCAAGTGTGTGCAACGCTGCGGCCTGAGCGTCGACGACATCGTGCTCGAGCAGCTGGCCTCGAGCTACGCCGTGCTCACCGACGATGAGAAGGACCTGGGCGTGTGCGTGGTCGACATCGGCGGCGGCACCACCGACATCGCGGTGTTCGGCGGCGGCGCCATCCGTCATACCGCGGTGATCCCCATCGCGGGCGACCAGGTGACCAACGACATCGCCGTGTCCATGCGCACGCCGACGCAGTACGCCGAGGACATCAAGATCAAGTACGCCTGCGCGCTGTCGCAGCTCGCGAACCCGGACGAGACCATCGAGGTGCCGAGCGTGGGCGACCGGCCGCCGCGGCGGCTCGCGCGGCAGACACTCGCCGAGATCGTCGAGCCGCGCTACGAAGAGCTGTTCGGGCTGATCCGCGACGAACTGCGCCGGGCCGGCCTCGAAGAGGCGGTGGCCACGGGCATCGTGCTCACCGGCGGCAGCGCCAAGATGGAGGGCGCGGTCGAACTCGCCGAGGAAGTGTTCCACATGCCGGTGCGCCTGGGCGTGCCGCAGTACGTGAGCGGCCTCGGGGACGTGGTGAGCAATCCCATCCACGCCACCGGCGTCGGCCTGCTGCTGTACGCGAAGAGCAACCTCGCCGTGCAGCGCGCCGACGCGCCCCTGCTCGGCGGTGGCTTGAAGTCGATTTTGGAACGTATGAAAGCGTGGTTTCAGGGCAATTTTTAAGACAACAACCGATTAGGAGAGAGGAATGTTCGAACTGATGGACTCTTACAGTCAGAATGCCGTCATCAAGGTGCTGGGTGTGGGCGGCGGCGGCGGCAACGCCGTGTCGCACATGGTCACCGCGGGCCTCGAGGGCGTGGATTTCATCTGCATCAACACCGATGCGCAGGCGCTCAAGCACTCCAAGGTGCGTACCGCGCTGCAGATCGGCTGCAACATCACCAAGGGTCTGGGCGCGGGCGCCGATCCCGAGGTGGGGCGGCAGGCTGCCATGGAGGATCGCGACCGCATCGTCGAATTGATCCAGGGCTGCGACATGCTGTTCATCACCGCCGGCATGGGCGGCGGCACGGGCACGGGCGCGGCGCCGGTGGTCGCGCAGGTGGCCAAGGAACTCGGGATCCTGACCGTGGCCGTGGTCACGCGGCCGTTCGAGATGGAAGGCAACAAGCGCTCGCGCGTCGCCGACCAGGGCATGATGGAACTCGGCAAGTACGTCGACTCGCTGATCACCATCCCGAACCAGAAACTGCTGGCGGTGCTCGGCAGCAACACGACGTTGCTCGATGCGTTCAAGGCCGCGAACACTGTGCTGCAGGGCGCGGTGCAGGGCATTGCGGAACTGATCACGCGGCCGGGCCTCATCAACGTCGATTTCGCCGACGTGCGCACCGTGATGTCCGAAACCGGCATGGCCATGATGGGCTCCGGCGTGGCGACCGGCGAGGACCGCGCGCGCGAGGCGGCCGAGGCGGCGATTTCCAGTCCGCTGCTCGAGGACATCAACCTGGCGGGCGCCCAGGGCATCCTGGTGAACGTCACCGCGGGCATGGATCTGTCGATCGGCGAATTCCAGGAGGTGGGCAACGTCATCAAGCAGTTCGCGTCCGACGACGCCACCGTGGTGGTCGGCACCGTGATCGATCCGGACATGTCGAACCAGATCCGCGTGACCGTGGTCGCCACGGGTCTGGGCAAGCCGGTGATGCGCTCGGCGGCACAGCAGCCGTCCGCGGCGGCCATGGCCCCCGCGCCGACCATGCGGGTGGTGCGGCAGAAATCCTCGATGGCGCCGACGGATTACGCCAGTCTGGACCGGCCCACCGTGCAGCGGCAGCGGGCCGTGGGCGATGGCCTGCGCCCGGACATGGAGAGCGACGATCTGCTCGATATTCCCGCGTTTCTGCGCCGGCAGGCGGACTGATGCGGCCGTCCGGCCGCGTTGAACGCCGCGGACGCGGCGGCCCGCAGGGCGAGGCGCGCAGCGCCGAGTACTGACGCGCCGCGCCTGGTTCGACATCCTCTCTTTGCGGCCGCCGCGTTGGCGGCCGCCGGGGTCTCTGCGGCCTGTCGTTTTCGGTCGACAGGGACCCCCGTTTTGAACTTTTTGCGATTTCAGGCTTCCGATCGGCCTATGGTACCTTTGTGACACTTGTAACCATACGAAACAGGCGGCTTGGCCCGGTTTGCATTAGATGTTGAATCAAAGAACTCTGAAGAATTCGATTCGCGCGACGGGGGTGGGATTACACACGGGCAAGAAGGTGCTGATGACCTTGCGGCCCGCCGCACCCGACACGGGAATCGTGTTCCGCCGCACCGATCTCGACCAGCCGGTCGACATCAAGGCCCACGCCGAGAACGTGGGCGACACCATGATGGGGACCACGCTGCACACGGGAGACGTCAAGATCTCCACGGTCGAACACCTGTTGTCGGCACTCGCGGGGCTCGGCATCGACAACGCGCTGGTGGAAGTCAGCGCGGGCGAAGTGCCCATCATGGACGGCAGTGCGGGCCCGTTCGTTTTTCTGCTGCAGTCGGCGGGCATCGAGGAGCAGAAGGCGCCCAAGCGCTTCATCCGGATTCTCGAGAGTCTGCAGGTGGACGACGGCGACAAGTGGGCGCGTTTCGACCCCTACGACGGTTTCAAGGTGAACTTCGAGATCGAGTTCAACCATCCCATCTTCAAGAAGCACTCGCAGGTGGCGTCGATGGATTTTTCGACCACCTCGTTCCTGCGCGAGGTGAGCCGCGCACGCACCTTCGGTTTCATGCGCGACCTGGAGAGCCTGCGGTCGCGCAACCTGGCGCTCGGTGGCAACCTCGACAACGCCATCGTGCTCGACGACTACCGGGTGTTGAACGAGGACGGCCTGCGCTACGAGGACGAGTTCGTGAAGCACAAGATCCTGGACGCCATCGGCGATCTGTACCTGCTCGGGCACAGCCTGATCGGCGAGTTCAGCGGTTTCAAGTCGGGACATGCGCTGAACAACACGCTGCTGCGCACGCTCATCGCCAAGCAGAGCGCCTGGCAGGAAGTGACTTTCGACAGCCTGGCCGATGCGCCGATCAGTTACGTGGAAGCCGCCGCCGCCAGGGCGTGAAATCGGCGATCAGGCGTCCGGAGCCGGACGGTGGCGCGCCGGCACCACTTTGATGCGCACGCTGTCGATGTGCAGACCCAGCACTCGGCCCACGTCCGCCTGCAGAGTCCCGGTGAGATACCGCAGCCGGGCGGCCCACGCGGCGCTGTCGACCCCCACCGTCAGTTGGGTGCCTTCGAATCCGGCGGACACGAGGCTCCCGGCCATTTCGGGAGGCAAAGCGTCGCGGACGTGTTCGAGCACGCGGCTACGCCGACGACTGCGTTCGCCGAGCGCGGCCAGCCGGCTTCCGGCCGTCAATAACTCCTTGATAGTCTTAGTTTTGGACACGGGGACGTAATCAACGGACGGTGCGTGTTATGGTCAAAGGGTGTGAGAGATCCTTGTTTCGAGATGCCTTATTCTGCATAGTTCGCGGCAGCCTATGAACATCATTTTCGTCGGTCGGAAAACCGGCCGCATCAAACAGTTCGATCTGCGGCACCCGCTGGTGGTGGCCGCCGCCTTGTCGGTGGTGGTGTTGATCGTGGGCGGGGCCTTCTCCATGGGCGTGGGGCTGGGCATGAGCCATCGGGTTTCGAATCCGCTCGATCAGCTGGGCGGTTGGTCGGCGGAGCTCGTACGTCAGGAAGGCCAGATCGAGGACGTTCGGCGCGTGCTGCAGGAAAAAGTCAACGTGCTCGCGATGCACGTCGGGCAGATGAACGCCAACGTGATCCGGCTGAACGCGCTCGGCAAACGCCTGACGCGCATGGCCAATCTCAAGGACGGCGAGTTCGATTTCGGCAACCCGGCGGCCATCGGCGGCGAGAGCACGGCGGACGGACAGCCGGCCCAGATACCGAACCTCACGGCCATGGTGGACGACCTGCAAAGCCAGTTGTCGAGCCGCGAGCAGCAACTCGGCGTGCTAGAGAATTTGATTCTCACCCGGGAATTGAACCGGCAGGTGGTGCCGCAGGGCAGGCCCATCCAGGACGGCTTCATCTCCTCGTATTTCGGCGAGCGGGCGGACCCCTTCACCGGGTATTCGGCGGTGCACAAGGGCATCGATTTCGCCGGGCCGGAGGGTACCCGGGTGTCGTCGGTGGCGGCGGGCCTGGTGACGTTCGCCGGGGAACGCGCCGGATTCGGGGAAATGGTCGAGATCAATCATGGCAACGGACTGGCCACGCGCTACTGCCACAACGAAAAGCTGCTCGTCAAGCAGGGCGACATGGTGCGCAAGGGCCAGGAGGTGGCCATGGTGGGCTCGACGGGACATTCGACCGGGCCGCACCTGCATTTCGAGGTGCTGAAGAACGGCACCCAGGTCGATCCGCTGCGCTTCATCGGCGAGGAACGGTAGGAGCGAGTCGCCGGCGGCGCCCGCGGTAGGGCGTCGTCGGCGCCGCCGCACCCACCCGCCGCGGGTCGGCGAAACAAATTCCCGCTTTCCAGGTCTATCCGTACAATACCCGGTTTTTCCAAGGACTCCTCTTCGTGTGGAAGCTTCTGACCCAAATCTTCGGCAGCCGTAATCAGCGGCTGGTGAAGGAGTTGAGCCGCAAGGTCGCGGCGATCAATGCCTTCGAGCCCGCCATCTCGGCCCTGACGGACGAGCAAATCCCGGAAAAGACGCGCGAACTCAAGGCGCGTTTCGCCGCGGGAACGGCGCTTGACGAGCTGATGCCGGAGGCGTTCGCGCTGGTGCGCGAGGCGTCGCGCCGCAAGCTCGGGCTGCGCCATTTCGACGTGCAGCTGATCGGCGGCCTGGCGCTGCACTCGGGCAAGATCGCGGAGATGCGCACCGGCGAGGGCAAGACCCTGATGGCCACCCTGCCCGCCTACTTGAACGCGCTCTCGGGCGAGGGCGTGCACGTGGTGACGGTGAACGAGTATCTGGCACAGCGCGACTCCGACTGGATGGCGCCGGTGTTCCGCTTCCTCGGCCTCGAGGTGGGCGTGATCAAGAACTCGCAGTCGCCGGACGAGAAGCGGCAGGCGTATGCCTGCGACATCACCTACGGCACCAACAACGAGTTCGGCTTCGATTATCTGCGCGACAACCTGGCGTTCCGGCTCGAGGACCGCGTGCAGCGCAAACTGTCCTTCGCCATCGTCGACGAGGTCGACTCCATCCTGATCGACGAGGCGCGCACGCCCTTGATCATCTCGGGACCCGCCGAGGAAAGCACCGAGCTCTATCTCAAGATCAACACGCTCATCCCGCGGCTGACCCGGCAGAAGGAGGAGAACGCGCCGGGCGACTATGCGGTCGACGAGAAGTCCAAGCAGGCCACGCTCACCGAGGACGGACATCAGAAGGTCGAGGAGCTGATGGCGGAGATCGGCGTGCTGCGCGAAGGCGAGAGCCTGTACGACGCCACCAACATCAAGCTCATGCATCACTTGAATGCGGCGCTGCGCGCGCATGCGCTGTACAAGCGCGACGTCGAGTACATCGTGCGGCAGGGCGAGGTGATCATCGTCGATGAGTTCACCGGGCGCACCATGCAGGGCCGGCGCTGGTCCGACGGTCTGCACCAGGCGGTGGAAGCGAAGGAAAACGTCAAGGTCCGCGAAGAGAACCAGACGGTCGCGTCCATCACGTTCCAGAATTACTTCCGGCTGTACTCGAAGCTCTCGGGCATGACCGGTACCGCCGACACCGAGGCGTTCGAGTTCCAGCAGATCTACGGCCTGGAAGTGGTGGTGATCCCCACCCACAAACCCATGGTGCGCAAGGACAAGTCCGATCTCGTGTTCCTGTCGGAGCCGGACAAATTCCAGGCCATCCTCGAGGATATCCAGGAGTGCGTGCAGCGCGGGCAGCCGGTGCTGGTGGGTACCACGTCGATCGAGACGTCCGAACGCCTGGCGACGCTGCTCGCGGGGGCGAAGATCGAGCACGAGGTGCTGAACGCCAAGCAGCACGAGCGCGAGGCGCACATCGTGGCCGAGGCGGGGCGGCCCGGCGCCATCACCATCGCCACCAACATGGCGGGACGCGGCACGGACATCGTGCTCGGCGGCAGCCCGCAGCTGCAGATCGATGCGCTCGAGAATCCCGACGAGGCGACGCTCAAGCAGATCCAGGACGAATGGGCGCGGCGCCACGAGCAGGTGCTCGCCGCCGGCGGGTTGCACATCATCGGCACCGAGCGCCACGAGTCGCGGCGCATCGACAACCAGCTGCGGGGGCGTTCCGGACGCCAGGGCGATCCGGGGTCGAGCCGGTTCTATCTGTCGCTGGAAGACAACTTGATGCGCATCTTCGGCGACCCGACGCGCATGAAGGCGCTGATGACGCGGGTGGGCATGAAGGCCGGCGAAGCCATCGAGAGCGGCATGCTCACGCGGCAGATCGAACGCGCGCAGCGCCGCGTCGAGCAGCACAACTTCGACGCCCGCAAACAGCTCCTCGAATACGACGACGTGGCCAACGACCAACGACGCGTGATCTATCAGCAGCGCACCGACCTCATGGGCGCCGAAGACGTGGCCGAGGCCATCAAGGGCATCCGCGAGGACGTGGTCGGCCCGCTGGTCGACGAGTACGTGCCTGGCGGTGCCGCGGAAGAGCAGTGGGACGTTGCGGGGCTCACGCAGGCGGTCGAGCGCGACTTCGGGCCGGCGCTGCCCATCGCGGCATGGGTGAAGGCGGAGGCGGCGGGCGACGGCGCGGGCCTCAAGGCCAAACTGCTCGCGGCGCTGGCGGAGGCGTACGGTCAGAAGGAGACCGCCGTGGGTCCGCAGGTCATGCGCTACATCGAAAAAGAGGTGATGCTGCGCACCCTCGACCAGCACTGGCGCGAACATCTGGCGGCCATGGATTACATGCGGCAGGGAATATTCCTGCGCAGCTACGCGCAGAAGAACCCGAAGCAGGAGTACAAGCGTGAAGCCTTCGAGCTGTTCTCCGCCATGCTGGACCGGATCAAGTTCGACACCGTGAGCACGGTGTCGAAGATCCAGGTGCGCAGCCAGGACGAGATCGAGCGCGAGGAGCACGAACGTCAGCAACGCCTCGCACAGGCGCTGCAGATGCAGCACGCGGACGCGGTGTCCCCCATCCAGCCGGGCGGGCTCGACGGCCCCGCAGCGGGCGGCGGCGCGGCGTTCGGTGGCGGCTTCGGCGGGTTCGGCTCGGCCGACGGCGCACCCCTGGAGCCGGAGCGCCGGCCGGCGGCGCAGGTCCTGGCGGCGCCGTTCGTGCGCGAGGTGCCGAAGGTGGGGCGCAACGAGTTGTGTCCGTGCGGATCCGGCAAGAAGTACAAGCACTGCCACGGCGCTCTGCAGCAAGCGAACGGTTGAGCGGCCCGGCGCGCCGGTGATCCACGTGGTCGCGGCGGCGCTCACCGCGCCCGACGGCCGGGTGCTGATCGCGCAAAGGCCGCCGGGCAAACGCCAGGCCGGTTTCTGGGAATTCCCGGGCGGCAAGCTCGAGGCGGGCGAGACGCGTGCAGCAGGCCTCGCCCGGGAGCTGCGCGAGGAACTCGGGGTCGCCATCCGTGAACCCCGGCCGCTGCTGCGAAAGCGCCATCCCTACGATTTCGGCGACGTGCTCATCGACCTGTGGGTGGTGACGCGGTATGCGGGCGAGCCGCACGGGCGCGAGGGCCAGGCGCTGCGGTGGTGCACGCCGGACGAGCTGGCGGCCGCCGAGCTGCTGCCGGCGGATCGGCCGATGCTGCCGTTGCTGCGGCTGCCGGAGCGCCTGCAGGCCGCGTCGACGCCGATCTACGAGGTGGGCAACCCTGCCCAGGCACGGGCGCGCGGCGTGCTGGCGGGGGCCTGGTGTGCCTCGCTCGTCGAGGCCGGGACGGCGCAGTGCGCGAGCGCGGATTTTTTGGTGATGCGGCGCGCGATATCCGACGCGGAGCTCACCGGGTTATGCGGCGCCGTGGCGATGCCGGTGTACGCGCGGCTGGGGTCGCCCGAGCGGGCGTGGGCGCTGGGCGCCACCGGGGTGAGCGAGCTCTGAGGCGGGCTCGCTGCGGTGCGGGCTCGCTACGGTGCGGGGGCGCGACCGCGCTCTTCAGCGCGCAAGATTTTCGTCGAAGAAGCGTTTGAGGGTGGCGTAGGCATGCCGTCCGTCGTGCTGACGGGTGAGACCGTGCTTGGCGCCGGGATACACCATGACGTCGAAGGGCTTGCCCAGATCCTGCAGCCTGCGGAACAGCTTGGTGCTGTGCAGGAACAGCACGTTGTCGTCCGCCATGCCGTGAATCACCAGCAGCCGGCCTCGGAGGTCCTTGGCATAGGGGAGCACCGAACTCGCCGCGTAGCCTGCCGCAGCGTCGCGGGGAGATCCCAGGTAACGCTCGGTGTAGTGGGTGTCGTACAACGACCAGTCGGTCACCGGCGCGCCGGCGACGCCGGCCCGGAACACGTCGGGCGCCTTGAACATCAGCATGAGCGTCATGTAGCCGCCGTAGCTCCAGCCCCATACGCCGATGCGCCCTGCATCGACGAACGGTTGTGCCGCCAGCCACCGCGCGCCCAGCACCTGGTCGGCCACTTCGACCTCGCCCAGTCGTCCGTGAATGGGTGCCTGGAAGGCGGTGCCGCGCGCCGCGGTACCGCGGTTGTCGAGCTGGAACACCACGTAGCCCGCACGGGTGAGGATCTGCGTGAAAGAACTGCCCGTCCAGGAATCCGTGACGCGTTGTACGCCGGGGCCGCCGTACACCTCGACGATGGCGGGATGGCGTCGGGCGGGATCGAAGTGCGCGGGTTTGAAAATGCGGTAGTACAGCGTCTGACCGTCGGCCGCCTGCAGGGTGCCGAACACCGGCACCGCGTTGTCGGCCTGGTAGGGCGCGTCCGGATGCGAAGCATCCAACGCATTCTCGCTGAGATAGGTCAGCAGCCTGCCGTCGGTGGCGCGCAGGCTGACCTGCGGCGGCTGCGTCGTGCTGTTGAAGTCGTCGACATAGACGCCGGCGTTCGCGGACATCGTGACGCCATGCAGCCCCGGCTCACGCGTGACGCGTGCGACCTGGGCTGGGTTCGTGGTGTCGAGCGAGGTGCGATACAGATGCCGCTCGGTGGGACTCTGCTCGGTGGCGGTGAAATAGACCAGACGATGCTTCTCGTCGACGGCCTTGATGGCTCGCTTCTGTGAATCGTCGACGTTCCACGCGCCGGCGGTGAGCTGCCGGACGAGGTGGCCCGCGTAGTCGTACAGATACAGATGCTCGAACCCGTCGCGCGCCGACGCCCAGATGAACTCGCGCGAGTGCTTCAGGAAGGACAGCTCGTCGTTGAGCTCGATCCAGGTGTCGCTGGTCTCGGTGAGCACGACCCGGCTCTGACCGCTGTCGATGTCGGCGAACACCAGGTCCAGGCGGCGCTGATCGCGGCTCTCGCGCTGCACGGCGAGGGTGCCGCCGTCCGGCAGCCAGTTCACGCGGGCAAGGTAGATGTCTGGGTCCGCGCCCAGGTCGACGAAGCGCACGGCGCCGGTGCGCACGTCCACCACGCCAAGCCGCACCTGGACGTTCGGGCCGCCGGCCGCGGGGTAGCGCTGCGCGAAGGTCGACACGTTGTCGGCGGCGATCTCGAAGCGCTGCGTCACCGGTACCGGACTCTCGTCCACCCGCACGAAGGCGATATGCCGGCCGTCCGGAGCCCACCAGTAGCCCGTGGAGCGGTCCATCTCTTCCTGCGCGACGAACTCCGCCATGCCGTTCTTGAGCGCGCCGCCGCCGTCCACCGTCAACGCTTTTTCAGCGTGCCGCTGCAGGTCGTAGACGAACAGGTTCTGGTCGCGCACGTAGGCGACGAGGTCACCGGCGGGCGAAACGGTGGCGTCGGTCGCGGCGGTGGCGGAGCGGGCGACCTGCGTCACGGCCTCCCGCGCGGGCTTGGTGAGGTCGTAGTAGAAGAGGTTGCCCGCCAGCGGGAACAGCAACGCCTTCCCCGACGGCGCGAACGAGTACTCGAGGATGCCGGACAGCGCCGCGGTGCGTTGCCGCTCGCGCCGGGCGAGCTCCTCGTCCGAGAGCCTGTCCTGCGCGCCCGCCAGATGCCGGGAGTCCACCAACAGCCGCGCGGATTTGTCGTGCAGGTTGTACTCCCACAGATCCAGGCGGTCCTTGTCGTCCGGCTTGCCCTTGAGATAGGTCACGCGCGTGCCGTCCGGCGAGAGCTTCAACCCCAGGAGCGTCGGCCCCGCGAGCGCCGGCGCGTCGAACAGCCGGTCGATGGTGAGTTCGGCGGCGTGGGCGGCGGCCATGCAGGTCATGCAGGCGAGCGCCAGAAGGCGCGAAAGGCGCGCGTGGAACATGGAGAGTGCCTCGAGGAGTCTGAGGTGGCGGAAAAAAAGGTCACAGTCGCGTCAGGCAATAGGCGACTTCGTGCAGTCGGCTCACGCCGCGGGCGCGCATCCGCGGCTCTGCGGAGAGCACGTCGTCGCGCGACAGTTCGTCGATGCGGTGGTGCCCGGCGTACAGGCGCCGTACTTCGTCAGCGAGCACGGCGAAGGGCGGTCCCGCGCGCTCGGCCTGCGCGTACTCGAGGGTGATCAGCAGGGTTCGCGTGCCGGGGGTGGTCAGCGCCGTCATGTGCTCGACGTACCGCGGCCGGGCGGCGGGGTCCCAGGCGATCAGCGAGGCGCGGTCGTAGACGGCGGCGACCGGCCCCACGTGCGGGCGCGTCAGGTCGAAGAAATCGCCGCACAGCAGCTCGATGCCGGACGCTTCATATCGTTCGAATGGCGGCTCGAGACGGCGCCGTGCCGGTATGCCGTTCTCCAGGCAGAACGATTGCACCGCGATGGAAGAGAGCTCGACCCCGACGACGGGATGGCCGCGTTCGCGCAGCCACACCAGATCGACGCTCTTGCCGCAGAGGGGTGCGAAGACGGCGGCATCCTTCGGCAGCGCGAGCGCGGACCAATGCCGCACGAGCAGGTGGGCGGGGGTGGCGCGGTGGAAGGCGATCCGGTTCTCGTGCCAGAGGGCCTGCCAGAATTCAGGCTGCATGCGGGAGACGGGTCAAAAATCTTTCGCCGGGCCGGCCTCGAATTCTTCGCCGTCCGAGATCGATTCGTTGGGAATCTTGTGCTGCTCGGTGAGCCAGGCGCCCAGGTCGATGAGCCGGCAGCGCTCGCTGCAGAACGGCCGGTACGGCGACTCAGCGGACCAGTCCACCGGCCGCTTGCAAGTCGGGCATTTCACGGTGGCCATCGCCGTGCCGGCTCAGGCGCAGCACGTCAGCACGAAGGGCACGTCCTGGTCGACGTGACTCGGCCTTCCCGTGATGTCCGTCCATTGCAGGAAACGAATGGTGCAGCGATGGCCGCTGCCGCTGATCTCGGGGAACAGATCGGTATGGGGCGGCATGGTGACGCGCACCAGCTGGCAGGGATTCTCACGGTCGAATTGCAGCTGGAAGATGCCGCCGAGCGCCGTTTCGGATTTACGTTTGGCGTTCTGGCGCGTGATCCACAGCAGCTCGGCGATGCTGTCGCAGAGCGGTCGTATGAGCGCCAGCCACGAATTGAACTCGGCGGCGCGCACCTCCGGCGCCCGGTTCAGCCAGAACGAATAATCCGGCAGATCGAAATCGCACGTGCCGCCCGGGATCGCGCTGCGGTGTTTGATGGCGCTCAGGAATTCCGAGTCACGCAGCGGTCCCATGAAGTTTCCGCCCACCGTCGCCAGGTCCTCGCGCATCTTGACGAGATTGGACATCAGGGATTTCAGGCGGGTGTGGTCGACGCCGGTCTTCGTCTGGTAGTCCTTGAGCACGTTGACGTGGCGCTCGAGCTCCTTGAGCACGTCGCTGCGCGAATCGCCGCGGGCGGTGATGGCGAGGATTTCCAGCAGGCTGCTGACCGCAGCCCGCGTACTCCAGGGATTCGGGAAATCCCCGTGGTAGGACGCCTGCGTGTACAGAAACTCCAGGCGCAGGAAGGTGCGCATGCGCTCGTTGAGCGGCTGCTCGTAGATCACGGGGGCCGTTTCCGGCATCGCGTCGGGACGTGGATCTGGAATTGAGTTCATCGCCCTATTCTGCGGCAAGGCCGGGCCCAGGGTAAACCTTCGATTTGAGTTAACGCCCTAAAAAGCGGCAGCAGGTGCCCGCGCCAGCGCCCGATACCGCTCGTGCAGCACGTCCACGCCCCTGCGCAGTTCCTCCATGGTGCCCGAGTTGACGAGCACGTCGTCGGCGGCGGCGAGACGCTCGGCACGCGTGGCCTGCGCCGACAGGATGGCCTGGGCTTCGCTTCGCGAACTCGAGTCGCGCGCCATCACCCGCTCGAGCTGCAGCGCTGCGTCGACGTCGACCACCAGGATGCGGTCCACGCGGCCGGGCTCGCGCGGCTGCTCGACCAGCAGGGGAATGGCGAGCACGAGGTAATCGCCGACGGCCACCGCGGCCTTTTGCTCCATGTCCGCGCGGATGAGGGGATGCAGGATCAGTCCCAATTCGCGGCGCAGGCCGGCGTCGGCAAAGATCAGATTGCGCAACGCGCGCCGGTCCAGCGCGCCCTCGGCGGTGAGCACACCGGCACCGAATTTCTCGACCACGGCCGCGAGCCCTGGTTGGCCCGGCGCAACGACGGCGCGGGCCGATTCGTCGGCGTCGAGCACCGGCACGCCGAGCTCGCCAAACCGTTGCGCCGCCGTGCTCTTGCCGCTGGCAATGCCGCCGGTGAGCCCGATGCGCAGGCGCCGAGCCACGGTTCAGTGTCGCAGGCCCGACACACGCAGGTAGACGCTCACCAGCGAGTCGCCGTACAGCATGGCGAGCCAGCCGGCGGCGGCGAGATAGGGTCCAAAGGGCATGGGCGCCGCACGGTCACGCCCGCGTAGCGCAATCAGCGCGATGCCCACCACGGCGCCGGTGGCCGCGGACAGAAGAATGATGAGCGGCAGCAGCTGCCAGCCCAGCCAGGCCCCCAGCGCGCCGAACAGTTTGAAGTCGCCGTAGCCCATGCCTTCCTTGCCCGTGAGCAGCCGAAATGCGTGAAACACCAGCCACAGGCTGAGATAGCCCGCCGCTGCGCCAATGATGGCGTCTTGCGGCGTCACGGGCAATGCCGCCCCTGAACCGGGGCCCACCGCCACCGCGGCCACCAGACCCGCCCAGAGCAGCGGCAGGGTGAGGGAGTCCGGGAGCAGCTGATGCTCGAGGTCGATGCCGGTGAGCGCGATCAGCACCCACGTCACCAGCAGCGCACACACGGCGGACGCGCCGAAGCCGAAGTGAAACGCCACCCAGGCCGAGAGCACGCCCGTGGTGAGTTCGACCAGGGGGTAGCGGGCGGAGATGGGCGCGCGACACGCGGCGCAGCGGCCTTTGAGCATCAGCCAGCTCACCAGCGGGACGTTCTGCCAGGGCCTGATCGGGGCCTTGCAAGCGGGGCAGGCGGAGGGGGGGGAACTGAGGGTGAGGGGTGGGGATGCTTTACCCACTACATCAGTGGTGCCTACCGCGTCGGGCGCCCTGGTGTCGGAGTCCGCCAGCATATCCGCCGCCTGCGCACGCCATTCGCGCTCCAGCATCAGGGGCAGCCTGTAGATCACTACGTTGAGAAAGCTGCCTACGACCAGCCCGACCACGAACACCGTACCGACCCACAGCAGGACGTTCTCCGAGTAGACCAGGGCGAGATCGCTCAGCATGAACCGAACGATCGACTCGCCGCGTCGATTCAGACCACCGAGCCGAGTTTGAAGATGGGCAGATACATCGCGATCACCAT
>CAZZVN010000004.1:42963-107877 GCA_964657625.1 uncultured Steroidobacteraceae bacterium | reverse complement strand
CCGAGCGCACCGGCGTCCAGCGCACCGGCACCGGCACCGGCACCCAGCGTACCGGCGGCGGCGCCCGGTGCACCCGAGGCACCCCTGCCACCGACGACGCCGGGCGCACCGCCCGAGGAGCCCTAGCGCAGTGCGCGCCTCCTCAGTCTGAGTCCCAGGCACACCCCGACACCCAGCAGCGCGAACAGGAGTCCGCGCAGCGTGGCGATGGCCAGCAGCTGCAGCGCAAGGCCGGAGGAATGCGTCAGGGCCTTCACGGAATGCCGGAGCAGCAGCGCGCCGGCGCCGATGGTGAAAGCCGTGGCCAGGTACGCGAGCACCCAGGCCACGCGTTCGCGGCGGCTCAGGGTGCGGGATGGGGCGCCCCCTCCCTGCGTCATCGGGCGCAGCTGGTAGGCGAGCACGGCGGCCACGACGGCGAGGCCGATCACCGAACTCACGTCCTGCATCAGGTGCACTCCGATCAGATGATGGCCCGCAATATCGAGGCCCGACTCGTCCAACGCCGGGATCATGCGCACCCCGCGCGCGCCTTCGTGCGTGAAGCCGTCCCACACCAGATGGGTCAGCGCCCCGGCCAGGATGCCGGCGGCGGCGGCGATCCATTGTTTCAGGCTGCCGATGTCGGCCGCTGCCGCGTACGGCGTCCAGCGCGCGTAGGCCGCGTCGGGCAGCACCTCCATGATCGGTGTCTTGATCAGCCTCTGGAATATCCAGAACACGGCGAGCCCCACCGGCAGGCAAAAAGTCAGCAGAGCCAGCGGACCGTGGGTATCGATCCGCAGCGGACGCCAGGGCGACAAAAATCCGAAATCAGGGACCATGCTGCCGATGATGGTGGCGGACAGCAGCCGCCAACGGGCCAGCGGTCGCGAGAAGGGCAACACCAGGGCGACGTGCGAGAGGGTGAAGGGCATCGAAAACCTGCAATGTCATCTGAACGTCATATTCGGGAACTATAAGTGCGCACCCAGTCACACTTTCTCGTGAGATCACCATGGCCAATCTCGAAATCGCCGATCAGTCTCCGCTGGCCTCCCCCGTCGCCCGCAACAAACCCAGTCCCTGGTTCAACGTGCTGGCGGGATTGCTCATCGTGGTCGGCATCATATACGCAGGCATGCACCTGGCGGATGACTTGTCCGTGGTCCGGGAGACGCGCGCCTTTCCGTTCGTGCTGCTCGGCATCGCACTGCTGATCGCGCTGGGTTTCGAGTTCGTCAACGGGTTCCACGACACGGCCAACGCGGTGGCCACGGTGATCTACACCAACTCGCTGTCGCCTAACATCGCCGTCATCTGGTCCGGCTGTTTCAATTTCCTCGGCGTGCTCGTCTCGAGCGGTGCGGTTGCCTTCGGCATCGTATCCTTGCTGCCCGTCGAACTGATCTTGCAGGTGGGCAGCGGCGCGGGTTTCGCCATGGTGTTCGCGCTGCTGATCGCGGCCATCATCTGGAATCTCGGCACCTGGTATTTTGGCCTGCCCTCCTCCAGTTCGCACACCTTGATCGGGTCCATCATGGGCGTCGGCCTGATGAATCAGCTGATGGCGGCGAGCGGCAGCGGTGTCAGCGGTGTCGACTGGGCCCAGGCCGGCAAGATCGGCCAGTCGCTGCTGTTCTCGCCGCTGATCGGCTTCAGCGCCGCCGCCCTGTTGATGTTGATCGCCAAGGCCGTGATTCCGATTCCCGACCTGTTCAAGGAGCCGAAGGGCAATCAGGCGCCGCCCCTGCTCATCCGCGGCCTGCTGATCCTGACCTGCACCGGCGTGAGTTTCGCGCACGGCTCGAACGACGGGCAGAAAGGCATGGGTCTCATCATGCTCATCCTGATCGGTACCGTGCCCACCGCGTATGCTCTGAACCGCACCATGCACGAGCAGGACGTCGCCCGCTTCGTCGCGGTGTCGAGCCAGGCGCACACCGTGTTCGGACACTACGGCACCGGCTCCGCGCCGGCGGACGCGCACGCGGCCGCCGTCGACATCGTCCGCACGCGGTCCGTGACCACCGCCTCGTTGCCGGCCCTCGACGCGTTGTCGAAGTCCATCGCCACGCAGGTGGGTGAGTACCAGTCGCTCGCCAAGGTACCCGCGGATGCCATGTTGAACATCCGCAACGACATGTACCTGGTCAGCGAGGGACTGCGTTTCGTGTCGAAGGCGCCCGCCCTGGGCATCTCCGCCGCCGATCAAAAGACGCTGGCGGAGTACAAGAAGGAACTCGACGGCGCGACCAAATTCATACCCACCTGGGTGAAGGTGGCGGTGGCCATCGCCCTCGGCCTCGGCACCATGATCGGCTGGAAGCGCATCGTCGTCACCGTGGGCGAACGCATCGGCAAGACCCATCTGACGTATGCGCAGGGCGCGTCGGCGGAACTCGTGGCCATGGTCACCATCGGGGCCGCGGACATGTACGGTCTGCCCGTGAGCACCACGCACGTCCTGTCCTCGGGCGTCGCGGGCACCATGGTCGCGAACCGCTCCGGTCTGCAATGGGCCACGGTGCGCAATCTGCTGATGGCCTGGGTGCTCACCCTGCCCGTGTCCATCGCGCTTGCCGGCTCGTTGTACTGGTTGCTGCGCCACGTCCTGTAGGACGTCCGCGGCGCGCAGGACGTCCTCGGCGCGCACACCTCGCGCCGTCGCCATGTAATACTCCGCCGCCGCCAACTCATCTCGAATGGCGTGGACGGCCGGCGAGGAATACATATGGTGGTGGGAGTCGGCGTAGATTTCGGGACCTCCAACTCCACGGTGGCCTGGTTCGACGGCCGGCAAGTGCATCTGGTGCGCATCGACGCCGGCGGGCCCATACTGCCGACGGCGGTGCATCTCGACCGGGAGTACGCCGGACTCACCGGCAACGACGCCATCGAACGCTACGTGCAGGAGAACAGCGCGAGACTCGTGTCGCTGGCCCCGGAAATCCTCGGCCACGCAGGCGGCGAGATCGGCGAAGCCTCCTCGGACTTCGACATCGGCGAATTGGAGTCGGCCCGCGACACCGTGTTCGGACCGCTGATCGATCATGGCCTGCCGGGACGGCTGTTTCTCGGGCTCAAACGCCTGCTGGGCGATCCCGGCATGGAACGCGTTTCGGTGTTCGACCGCCTGTTCCGTCTCGTGGCCCTGCTCACGCCCGTACTGCTGCGCATGCGTGAAGGGGTGCAGCGGGAACTCGCAGCTCCGCTGGAACGCGTGCACATCGGTCGGCCGATAGAATTCGAGGGCAAGCACGCCACGCGTAACGACCTCGCGTCTGCCCGCCTGACCGAGGCGTGTGCCCATGCGGGTTTTCGCGGCATCGAGTTCTACCCCGAGCCGCTGGCCGCCACCTTGAGCTTCCTCCACGGACAACGACTGATGCCGGAGGGCACGGTGCTGACGGTCGATTTCGGCGGCGGCACGCTGGATCTGAGCGTGGTGCGTTTTTCCGGCGTGGATTTCCGCGTGCTCGCCACCGCCGGCGCAAGTCTCGGCGGCGACCGCATCGATCAGCTGATCTTCAGGAAGGTGTTGTTTCCGCTCCTGGGCGAGGGCGAGACGTGGCTGCGTTCCGTCGACGGCCGGCCGGTCACGACGCTGTTTCCGTTCCGCGAGTACGAGGAAGGGCTGTTGAATTGGGCGATCACCTACACGCTCAACCAGAACAGGTACAAGACCCGACTCACCGAACTGATCGCCCGCGGCGGCCCTGCTGCGGTCAAGTTCGAACGCTTGAAGGATCTGATCAATTACAACTACAGCTACGCCATCTTCGCCGCGATCAAGCGAGCCAAGGCGGCCCTATCGGGCATGGAGTCCACCTCGATCGACATCCCGGAGCTGAATCTTCAGGTGCCTTTCACGCGTGCCCAGTTCAACGCCATGCTGGGGGAGACGATGCAGACCCTCGACGACCTGATCCACGAGGTTCTGGGGCGGGCCGGTCTCACGCGCGGCCAGATCGACCTGGTGGTGCGTACCGGCGGCTCGTCGCAGATCGTCGCGGTCAAGGATTTGCTGGATGCGGTGTTCCCCGGCAGGGTGACCGAACACGACCCGTTCACCAGCGTCGCGGCCGGACTGGCCATCGCCAACTACCAACGTTTGTCGTTTTATTGACCTGAAGTCCTCCCGGGGCGGCGCCGTCGCAGGTCAGGCGTCCCGGGTGCGGTCCAGACTTGCCCGCAGTCGCTCCAAATCCGCGGGCGTGTCGACGCCGGCAGGCGGCGCCTGCGCAAGCGCGACCAGGTGGATGTGCATGCCATGTTCGAGCGCCCGCAGCTGCTCGAGCCGCTCGGCGGATTCGAGCGCCGTCGGCGACCACGCGGCGAGGTCGAGCAGACTGCGTACGCGGTAGGCGTAGATGCCGACGTGCCGCCAGGCGCCCTCGTAGGCCGTCGGTGCACCGTCGCGGACGGCATCGCGGGGCCACGGCACCGGTGCGCGACTGAAATAGAGCGCACGGCCCGACAACGCACGCAGCGCCTTCACGCAGTTGGGATCCCGGAATTCGGCCAGGTCGGCGATGGGCGCCACGGCGGTGGCGATGTCGACGTCCGGCCGCAGTGCCAGGACGGCGGCCAGCTCGGCGATGACCGCCGGCGGCATCAGGGGTTCGTCGCCCTGCAGATTCACCACGATGTCCTCGGCGGCCAGCCGGTCCCCGCGCGCCACTTCGGCGATGCGGTCGGTGCCCGACACGTGCGCCGGCGACGTCATCACGCAGCGGGCGCCGAAACCTGCCGAGGTCGCGCGAATGCGTTCATCGTCGGTCGCCACCGTGACCGATGCCGCGCCGCTCGCACGCGCGCGCTCCCACGCCCACTGCAACAACGGCTTGCCGGCGAGCAGGAGCAGCGGTTTGCCCGGCAGCCGCACCGCGCCGAAGCGCGCGGGAATCACGACATGAAACACGGGGTGGCCCGTCAGCGATGCAGCAACGGATCTTCCGCGCCGAGCACGCGCGCCTCCTCGGGCAGCATCACGGGAATACCGTCCCGCACCGCGTAGGCCAGCCGGTCGGGGCGGCAGATCAGCTCGAGCGCCGCACCGCTGCCGGACGGCCGCAACGGACCCTTGCACACGGGACAGACCAGCAACTCGAGTAAACGCTTATCCATCGACCACTCCCGGCGGTGCATGCCCGCGCTTCGAAATCTTCGCCATCACGATGTTGAACAACCGAGCCGGCTCCGCGCCGTCGAAACGGGCGCTCACCGGCACGAACCAATGCCGCTCATCGGCGAATCCGGCGCATTTTACGGCATCTTTCTCCGTCATGAGCACCGGCCTGCCGTCGCCGAACTCGAGGTCGCCGGCGGCGAGGGGCGCATGGTCGTCGAGCGGATGGCCCACCACGTCGATGCCGTACGAGCGCAACAGGTTGAAGAAGCGTTCCGGATGACCGATGCCGGCCACCGCATGCACCGCGACGCCCGCCCACGTCTGCAGGGGCCTCGTCTCGCCGCCGCGCAACGCCACCGCATGCTGCGCCTCCAGACGCATGCAAAACGCTCCGGGCAGCGCCGCCCCGCCGCCGTTGACCACCGTGGCGTCGGCCGCACGCAGACGTGCCGGCGTCTCGCGCAGCGGCCCGGCGGGCAGCAACCAGCCATTGCCGAACCGGCGCCCGCCGTCGATCACCACCAATTCGCAGTCGCGCGCCAGCGCGTAATGCTGCAGGCCGTCGTCACTGACGATGACGTCGCAGCCCGCCTCGACCAGCAGCCGTGCCGCCGCCGGACGATCGCGCCCCACCGCCACCGGCACGGCGGTCCGCCGCGCGAGCAGCACCGCCTCGTCGCCCACGCAGCGCGGATCGTCCGCGACCGACGCGCGGCGGGGGTGCCGGGCAGAACCACCGTAGCCGCGCGTGACCACGCCGGGCCGGTAACCGTGATCCTGCAGCCGCGCCACCAGCCAGCACACCAACGGCGTCTTGCCGGTACCCCCCACGCTCAGGTTGCCGACCACCACCACGGGACAGGCGATGCGCGTGACGCGCCGCAGACGCCCGGCATACGCGAGGCGGCGCGCTGCGGCGACGGCGCCATAGACCAACGACGGCGGCACCAGCCACCAGGGCGGCCTGGCGTGGCCGTACCAGATGCGGTTGAACCAGGACTGGACCGACATGTCGGCTGGGAGCCCGGACTAGGCGTTGAACTGCATGCCGTGCAACGCGGCGTACAGGCCGCCGAGCGCCAACAGCTCACCATGGCGGCCCATCTCGACGATCCGGCCCTGGTCGAGCACGATGATGCGGTCGGCTCCCTCGATGGTCGAGAGGCGATGCGCGATCACGAGCGTCGTGCGCCCGTGCATCAGCAGGCCCAGTTCCGCCTGCACGCGTCGTTCGGATTCGTTGTCGAGCGCCGCGGTCGCCTCGTCCAGGATGAGCACCGGCGAATCCTTGAGCAGGGCCCGTGCGATGGACAGGCGCTGGCGCTGGCCGCCCGACAGATTCGCGCCGCGGTCGTTCAACGGCGTGTCGAACCCCTGCGGCTGCAGCGCCACGAATTCCATGACGTTGGCCGCATGCGCCGCAGCCTCCACCTGTGCCTGCGACTTCTCGACGGCATTGAAGGCGATGTTGTTGCGTATGGTGTCGTTGAACAACACCACTTCCTGGCTGACGAGGCTCACCTGCGAGCGCAGGTCGGTCAACCGGTACTCGCGCACGTCGACGCCGTCGAGCAGCACCGCGCCCTCGTGAACGTCGTAGAAGCGCGGCACGAGGTTGGCGAGGGTCGTCTTGCCGCTGCCGGAACGGCCCACGATGGCCACCGTCTCGCCGGGCGCCACGTGGAAACTCACGTCGTGCAGCACCGCCCCCTGCTCGCCGCCGTAGGCGAACGAGACGTTGCGGAACTCGAGTTCGCCGCGCGCCCGCGCCAGCCGCATCGATCCGCCGTCGCCCTCCGTGGGTTCATCCAACAGCTCGAACACGCTCTGGCCCGCCGCAACGCCCTGCTGCAGCGGTCCGCCGACATTGACCAGGCTGCGCAGCGACTCGGGGATCAGCATCAGGGCGGTGAGAAACCCGATGAACTCGTCCACCCGCATGTCGTGCAGGAACACCTGCCGGATGGAGACGAACAGGACGCTGGCGAGTGCAATCGCCGCGATGACCTGCACCACCGGGTTGCTGATGGCCTTGGCCTGCACCAGTTTCATGTTGGAGGCACGATTCAATTCATTCACCTGCTCGAAGCGGTCAACCTGATGATCCTCGGCGTTGAATATCTTGATCAGCCGATGCGCGTCGATCGCTTCCTTGGCCACCCGCGTGATGTCGCCCATGGAGCTCTGGATGCGCGTGCTGTAGCGGCGAAAGCTGCGGTTCGCGATCTGCATCAGCCAGCCGATGACGGGCGCGGCGGCGATGCAGAACAGCGCAAGATGCCAGTTGAGGTAGAACAGGTAGGTGAGCAGTCCGACCAGGGTCAGACTGTCACCGATGAGCGAGATCGCGGCGGTGGTCGCGGCGCCCGCCACCAGTTCGATGTTGTTGGTCAGTTTGGAGAGCAGATGTCCGGACTGCTGCTGGTCCAGGTAGGCGGTGGGCAGACGCAGGTAATGCGAGAACACGTCGCGGCGCAGGCCCTTGACCACCTGGCGTCCCACCCAGCTGGGATAATAGTTGGCCACGTAATCCCCGGCACCGCGCAGCATGAACAGCACCACCACCCCGAGCGGAATCTCCCACAGGATGCGTGGATCGCGGACCACGAAGGCGCCGTTGAAGAAGCGCTTGACCAGGTAGGCGAGCGCGGACTGGGTGGCCGCGAACAGCGCCATGCCGGCCACGCCGATCATGAAGACGCCGAGGTAGGGCCTCGCGTACCGCAACAGTCGCCGATAGATCGGCCATGCATCAGCCACCACCGGCCTCGTGCACGGTGGCGATGTTCAGCTGGGCGAAGCCGAGCCTGCCGGCCACGTCCATCGCCGTCACCACGGCCTGATGGGTGCTGCGCGCATCGGCGCGGATGGTGAGCGGACCACGTTCGGCGCCCGCCTCCTTGAGCAGCGCGGCGCGCAGCGTGTCCGGACTGGTGTTGATCAAAGGACGTTCGTTGACGCGATAATTGCCGTCCGCCGTGACGGTGATCACCAGCGGTTCGTGCGCCGGCTTCGGTACCGGCACGTCGCTCGCCTGCGGCAGCTGCACGCGGACCCGGCCCTCCTGCTGAAAGGTGGTCGACACCATGAAGAAGATCAACAGCACCAGCAGCACGTCGATGAGCGAGATCAGGTTGATCTCGGGATCCTCCCGATGCCGCGGCCGCAGGTTCATGGACGCTCGTCCAGCGCGTCGACCAGCTTCATGGCCTCCTTCTCCATGCGCACCACCAGACGCTCCACCTTACCGCGCAGGAAACGGTAGGCGATCAGCGACGGAATCGCCACGGTGAGTCCGGCCGCGGTGGTGATGAGCGCCTCGCCGATGCCCCCCGACAAGGTGCGCGGGTCGCCGATGCCGTTCGCCGTGATGGCGTTGAACGCATGAATGATGCCCGCCACGGTGCCCAGCAATCCGAGCAGCGGGGCCACGGACGCGATGGTGCCGAGCGTGTTGAGAAAACGCTCCAGGTCGTGCGCCACGTGGCGTCCGCCATCCTCGAGCCGCTCGACCATCAATGCACGGGATTTATTTCGATTGGCCAATCCGATCGCCAGCAGCCTGCCGAGCGGCGAGTTTTGTTCCAGGGCGGCGATGAGCTTGTCGCTCAGCTGATCCGCCTCTATCCAGTTCCAGACCTTCTGCGACAGATCGCGCGGCAGCACGCGGTTGCTCTGCAGGGTCCACGAGCGCTCCAGGATGATGGCGACGGCGGCGACCGAGCACAGGATGATCGGCCACATGAAGCCGCCGCCCGCGCGAATGATCTCCCACATTGTGTCCTCGTAGATCGGAAAACTGTCGGCATGATACTTGACAGCAGCCCGGGACGTGCGCCGGGTTGCACAAGCCCCGCCGACCCTGCGTTTCGAGGGATGGTCCGCGCCCCGCATCGGCGTCCGCAAGGCCCTTGGAATCGGCATAATGAGGCAGAGGTTGACGCTGTATGCAACGCTGGCTCAAACGCATTACCCCGGATCGTCAGGCACTGGAGAAACTCTGGTGTCTGCGGCCGTTCGCGGCCACCGTGGTCAACCGCGGCTGCTGGACGTTCAACCGCACCAGCGTGATCCGCGCCTTCTCGCTCGGGCTGTTGATCGCGTTCGTGCCGCCGACGCCGTTCCTGCCGGTGCATCTGATCCTGGCGTCCGTGCTCGGCATTTCGTTCAGGCTCAACCTGCCCGTGTTGTTCGCGACCGTATTCGTGAGCAACCCGCTCACCTGGGTGCCGCAGGTGCTCGGTTCCATCTGGGTGGGCGCCAAACTGATGCGTTTGGATCTCGTGCCGTTCCTGGGACACGTCACGCATCGTAATCTGTGGAATTACATCAACCAGCTCTGGGCACCGATGCTGCTCGGCGCGCTGGTGCTGGGTCTGGCCTCGGCGGCGGCCGGCTACGTGCTGGCGCAATGTGCCTGGCGCGTGCGCGTGATCTATCATCTGCGGCGCCGGCGCGCCCGCCTAAACCTGCGCCGCACCACGCTCGACCAGCGTCCCCTCGACTAGCGTCAGCACCCGGTCCAGCCTGGCCGCGAGCCGTTCATCGTGGGTCACGATGACGAGGCTGGTCTTGAGTTCACGGTTCAACTCGAGCATGAGTTCGAACACCTGCGCAGCATTGACGCCGTCGAGGTTGCCCGTGGGCTCGTCCGCCAGCACCAGTTGCGGACGCGTGACGAGAGCCCGCGCCACCGCCGCGCGCTGCCGCTCGCCGCCGGACAGCTGCGCCGGGCGATGATCGAGCCGCGCGGACAGGCCCACCCGGCCGAGCAACGCGGCGGCCTGCACCCGCGCGTCGCGCGGCGTCATACGCCGTACCAGCAGGGGCATCGCGACGTTCTCCAGGGCGGTGAACTCCGGCAGCAGATGATGGAACTGGTACACGAATCCCACCGCCTCGTTGCGCAGCCGGCCGCGTTCCTTGTCGCTCAGCTGATTCATGGCCGCGCCCGCGATGTCGACGCTGCCGCGGGTCGGCAGATCCAGGCCGCCGAGCAGCTGCAGCAAGGTGGTCTTGCCCGATCCGGACGCGCCGACGATGGCGATCCGCTCCCCGACGCGCACCGTGACGGATGCGCCGCGCAGCACCTCCAGCCGCACGCCGCCCTGCACGAACTCCTTGACGAGCCCGACCCCTCTCAACACCACGTTCGAATCGGTCATCGGAACAGTGTCCTCAATCAGTGCGCAAAGATTCCGCCGGCAGCAGGCGTGCGGCGCGCCATGCGGGGTACAACGTCGAGACGCAGGCCAGCACGAAGGCGACGCCGCAGATCTGCAGCACGTCGGAGAGACGCACGTGCGCGGGAAGATCGCTCATGAAGTACACGCGCGCATCCAGGAATTTGAAACCGACCACGGCCTCCAGGCCGTGCACCAGCTGCTGCAGTCTGACCGAGATGCCGACGCCGAGCAGCACGCCGAACACGATGCCGAGCAGCCCGATGAGGCTTCCCTGCACCACGAAGATGGACAGGATGCTGCCGGGGGAGGCGCCGAAGGTGCGCATGATGGCGATGTCCCGGCGTTTGTCCTTCACCACCATCACCATGGTCGAGACGATGTTGAAGGCGGCCACCGCCACCACCAGCGACAGGATGACGAACAGGATGCGCTTGGTGATCTCGATGGAGCGGAAAAAGTTGACGTGCTGCGTGGTCCAGTCCTCGACGTAGTAGCCGCCGCCGAGCGCGAGCGCGGCGTCACGCACCACGCGCGGCGCCGCATACATGTCCGCCACGTTGAGCCGCAGTCCGGTGACGTCATCGCCCATTTGCAGCACCCGGGCCGCATCCTGCATCGCCACCAGCGCGATCCGCCGGTCATATTCGTACATGCCCACCGAGAGGATGCCGGACACCTCGAAGGCACGCCGGCGCGGCAGCACGCCGAGCGGAGTCACATCCCCCTGCGCGACCATCAGCACCACGCGGTCGCCCACCCGCACGCCCAGCTCGTCCGCGAGCGCCTTGCCGAGAATGACGCGGTAACGGCCGGGCGCGAGATCACTCAGGCGGCCCGAGAGCAGATGCGGCGCGAGGTCGGCGACCCTGCGCTCGACATCGGGCAGCACACCGCGCACCAGCACCCCTGCCGATTCGCCGTCATGGGTCAGCATGCCCTGCGCCTCGATGTACGGAGCGGCGGCCAGCACGCCCGGGAACCTCGCAAGCTTCGCCTCCTGCGGGCGCCAGCCGCTGATGCGCCCTTCCAGACCGGAGATGGTGGCGTGCGCCGTCAGGCTCAGGATTCGGGTGCGCAATTCCTCCTCGAAGCCGTTCATCACCGACAGCACCACCACCAGCACCGCCACGCCCAGCGCAAGCCCGACGATGGCGATGCCCGCGATCAACGAGACGAAGCCGCGATGCCGCGCCGCGCGCAGATACCGCAGTCCGAGGAAGCCTTCGTACCAGGTGCCCATCACTCGTAGCGCAACGCTTCGGCGGGTTGCGTCTTGGCCGCCTGGAAGGCCGGATAGAGGGTGGCGAGGAAGGTCAGGATCAGCGCGGCGGCGCCGATGCGCAGGACATCTCCCGCGTGGGTTTCGCTGGGGATGCCGGCGACGTAGTAGACGTCGGGATCCATGATGTGGAAACCGAAATTCTGTTCCAGGAACGGCACGATCACATCGACGTTCAAGGCCAGCGCGAGTCCCAGACCCACCCCGATCGCAGTCCCGAGCCAGCCGATCAGAACGCCCTGCGTCATGAACACACCGAGCACGCCGCGCGGACTCAAGCCGAGCGTACGCAGGATGGCGATGTCGGTGCGCTTGTCGTTCACCACCATCACCAGGGTCGCCACGATGTTGAACACCGCCACCGCGACGATGAGCATGAGGATGAGTCCCATCATGGTCTTCTCGATGCGGATGGCGCGGAAATAAGCCTCGTTTTCCTGCGTCCAGTCGCGCAGCGTCAGGGGTGTGCCCGTCAGCCGCTGCTCTGCCTCGCGCGCGAGTTCCGGCGCCTGCAGCACGTCGTCGAATTTCAACCGGATGCCGGTGGGTCCGCCGAGCCCCTTGAGCGCCTGAGCATCTTGGAGATCGACCAATGCGAGCACGCTGTCGTGATCCTGCAGACCCACCTCGAAAATACCCGAGACCGTGAATTCACGCAGTTTCGGCGCGGCATCGCTCGTGCCACCGCCGGGAATCATGACCGTGACGGTGTCGCCGACCCCCACCTGCAGTTGGTAGGCGAGCATGCGGCCGAGAATGATGCGGTTCGACCCCGGCGTAAGGTCGCTGAGCCTGCCCTCGCGCATCGCATCTGCGATGGTCGAGACCCGGTCTTCCTCCCGGGGATCGATGCCGCGCACCACCGCCCCGCTCATGGACGGCGCGCGGCTCAACATCGCGTCCATGTCCAGGAACGGCGCGGCCCCCTCGAAGCCCCGCGCGCCGGTGAGCTGTTTGATGCGTGTCCGCCAGTCGAGGATGGGAGCCCCCTGCGCGCTCAACGTAGCGTGCGCCGCGAGGCTCAACAGCCGCGTCCGCAGTTCGGATTCGAAACCGTTCATGACCGACAGCACCGTGATCAGGGCGGCGACGCCCACGGCCACGCCGAGCAACGAGACCCACGTGATGAACGAGACGAAAAAGCTGTGTTCCCGGGCCAGCGAGTAGCGCAGGCCCACGAACAGCGGAAGCGGCTGAAACATGCGCGGCGATTAAGCCACAAATAACAGGCCGATCAAAGTGTTAAGCAGGTCAAATAATGCCCATCGCGTCGCTGGTAGGCTGCTTCCGGGCAGGCAGCGGCTTTTTCGCGCGACACAACCTAAGGTGGGCCATGACTTATCGAGAACGGCTGCTGACCGTGATGCTGGCAGGGATGTCCGCGTGCGCTCCGGGCGGACTCCCCGCCTGCCACGCCGAGACCATTGCGGTCGAGGACGGCGTCGCGGTCAAGGACCCCGCAGTGGCGACCCCGCCGCGGGGCATGTCGATGACCGAGGTCGCCAGCCATTTTGGTGCGCCCACCAGCAAGGTGCCGGCCGTGGGCAACCCGCCCATCTCGCGCTGGGAATATCCGGGATTCGTGGTCTACTTCGAACACGAGCACGTGATTCACAGCGTCGTTGCGAATTCTTGACGCCAATCGCGTAACATCCGCGGTCCCTGAAATTCGAACGCCCGGCGCGCCTCCCCGCGCGGCGGGCATCTTTGCGCAGGTCTTTTGTGAAACCGACCCTGACCGATCCGTTGCTTCCCACGAGTCACGCCCCGTCCGTCAAATGGGGCAGGCTGTACGGCGGGGCGGCGGCGCTCGTCATCGCCGAAGCGGCCGCCAAGGCCTCGGGTCCGCTCATCGTGATCGCGCCGAACTCGCGCGACGTGGAGGGGTTGAGCGACGAGATCGCGTTCTTCGGCGGCAGCGAGCTTGCGGTGCATGCTTTTCCCGACCTCGAAACGCTGCCCTACGACAGCTTTTCGGCGCATCCGGACATCACCTCGGCGCGTCTGGCGACGCTCGCCACGCTGCCGCGCGCCCGCACCGGCGTGTGGCTGGTGGCCGTCGACACTCTCCTGCAGCGGTTGGCGCCACGCAGCTACGTGGAGGCCTATTCGCTCAAGGTGCACGTCGGTGAGCGGCTGGATCTCGAGGGTCTGCGCGCGCAGCTGACCATGGCGGGGTACGCGGCCGTGACCCAGGTCGTGGCGCACGGCGAATTTGCGGTGCGCGGCTCGCTGCTCGACGTGTTCCCCATGGGATCGGGCAGTCCCTACCGCATCGATCTGCTGGATCAGGATGTCGAGACCATACGCCATTTCGACCCCGACACGCAGCGCTCCGGCGACAAGCTGGAGCGCATCTCGCTGCTGCCGGCGCGCGAGACGCCGCTCAATCCGGACGCGGTCCGCGAGTTCCGGCGCCGCTATCGGCTGCGGTTCCCGGGTGATCTGAGCGAACAGGTGGTGTACCGCGACGTGAGCGCAGGTCAGGCCCCCGGCGGCGTGGAATTCTATCTTCCATTGTTCTTCGATCGCACCTCGCACCTGTTCGAGTACCTGCCCCCGGACAGCGTGCTGGTCGACGTGAACGATGCGGTGAGCGCGGTCGATGGCCTCTGGCAGGGCATCGTCGACCGGCACGAGCAGCTGGCCCACGACCGCCACCGGCCGATATTGGATCCCGCGGAATTATTCCTCTCGCCCGCGGAGTTTCGCACCGAGTTCGCCGCCTGGCCGCAGGTGCGGTTGCAGGCTTTCGAATGGCCGCCGGAAACGCCGGGCCCCGTGCAAAATTTCTCGAGCACCGCGCCCGCCGCGGTGCGCATCGATGCACGCGCCGAGCAGCCCGCGGCGGAACTCGTTGCACACCTGTCGGCGAGCCCGGCGCGCGTGCTCATCGCGGCGGAATCGGCCGGCCGCCGCGAGCTGCTGCTCGATCTGCTGCGCGGCCGCGGCATCCAGGCCCGGGTGTTCGACTCCTTTGCGCAGTTCGTCGGCAGCACTCTGGAGCTCGGCGTGACGGTGTCCGCCGCGGTGTCGGGACTGCGGCTCCAGTCCCCCGCCCTCGAAATACTCACCGAAGCACAATTGTTCGGCGACCGCGCGCGCCAGGAGCGCCGGCGGCGGCGTTCGGAGCGGGATCCGGCGAAGATCCTCAAGGAGCTGTCCGACCTGCGCATCGGCGCGCCGGTGGTCCACGAGTCGTACGGCGTCGGGCGTTACGTGGGCCTGCAGACCATGGACGTGGCCGGCTACACCGGGGAGTTCCTGGTGCTGGAATATGCCGACGGTGACAAGCTCTACGTACCGGTGCAGGCACTGCACCTGGTGTCGCGCTACACGGGCGCCCCGGCGGAAACCGCGCCGCTCCACAAGCTCGGCGGCGAGCAGTGGCAGAAGGCCCGGCGCAAGGCGGCGCAGCGCATACGTGACGTGGCCGCCGAGCTGCTCGATTTGTATTCGCGCCGCGCCGCGCGCGAGGGCACACGCATGAGCACGGGAGAGGCGGAATACCGTGCGTTCCAGGCCGGTTTCCGCTTCGAGGAGACGGCGGACCAGGCGGCGGCCATCGAACAGGTGATCACGGATCTCAAGGCGGCCAAGCCCATGGATCGCGTGATCTGTGGCGACGTGGGTTTCGGCAAGACGGAGGTCGCGCTGCGCGCCGTGTTCGTCGCCGTACAGGCCGGCAAGCAGGTGGCCGTCCTGGTGCCCACCACCCTGCTGGCCCAGCAGCATTTCACGACGTTCACCGACCGGTTCGCGGACTGGCCGGTGCGGGTGGAGAGCTTGTCGCGCTTCCGCACCAACAAGGAGGCGGCCGCCGTGATCGCAGGCGTCGCCGCCGGCTCGGTCGACATCGTGATCGCGACCCAACGGCTGTTGCAGGGAAAAATTCATTTCAAGGATCTCGGCCTGGTGGTCATCGACGAAGAACATCGCTTCGGCGTTCGCGACAAGGAAAAGCTCAAGGCGCTGCGCACCGAAGTCGATGTGCTCACCCTGACGGCCACCCCCATCCCGCGCACGTTGAACATGGCGATGGGCGGCCTGCGGGACCTGTCGCTGATCACCACGCCGCCCGCGGAGCGGCTGGCCGTGAAGACCTTCGTGTTGGAATGGAACGAAACCGTGGTGCGCGAAGCCGCCATGCGTGAGATACGCCGCGGCGGCCAGATTTACTACGTCCACAACACCATCGAAACCATCGAGAAGACCGCCCAGGCGCTGCGCGAGCTGGTGCCCGAGGCCATCGTCGCGGTGGGACATGGTCAGATGCGCGAGCGCGAGCTGGAGCAGCTGATGCTCGACTTCTACCATCGGCGGTTCAACGTCCTGGTATGCACCACTATCATCGAGAGCGGCATCGACGTGCCGACCGCGAACACCATCATCATCGACCGGGCGGACCGCTTCGGTCTCGCGCAAATCCATCAACTGCGTGGCCGCGTGGGCCGATCGCACCACCGCGCCTACGCCTATCTGATCACGCCGGCCCGCAAAGCCATGACCGCCGATGCCGTCAAACGCCTCGAGGCGCTCGAGTCGCTGGACGAACTGGGCGCGGGTTTCACCCTGGCCACCCACGATCTGGAGATACGCGGCGCGGGCGAACTGCTGGGGGACGAGCAGAGCGGGCAGATCGAGGAGATCGGCTACACCCTGTACATGGAGCTGCTGGAGCGGGCGGTGGCTGCGCTCAAATCAGGCCGCGAGGCGGATCTGGAGAAACCCGTGGCTGCGGGGCCCGAGGTCGAACTGCATCTGCCCGTCCTCATCCCCGAGGATTACGTCCCCGACGTGCACCTGCGACTCGTGCTGTACAAGCGCATCGCGAGCACGGCCACGCGCGAGGAGCTCGACGAGCTGCAGGTCGAGATCATCGACCGCTTCGGCCCCATGCCCCAATACGCACAGTCTTTGTTCCGCGCCACCCGCATCAAGCTGCGTGCGGGCGAACTCGGAATCCGCAAGATCAACGCCGGAGCCACCAGCGGCTACGTGTCCTTCGAGCCGGAGAACAAGATCGACGCCAAGCGGGTGCTGAAACTGATTCAGGGACGCCCCAAGGACTACAAGCTGGACGGCCCCCTGAAGCTCAAGTTCACGCACGACGCCCGCAGCGAGGAAATGCTGTTCACCCGCATCGAGACGTTGGTCGAACTGCTGGCCTGAGGGCGGCGCCGGAAGGCCCTGCCGCCAGAACCCCCGACACTACTGAATCGCGCCGAGAAAATCGCTCTTGCCGAGTTCCACGCCGTTCATGCGCAACAGGGCATAGACCATGCTTTCGTGAAAATAGAAATTCGGCAGCACGAAATCGGTGAGATAGGCCGAGGCGGTGAACTTCCACGCGCCATTGGGAAATTTGATCTCGATGGTACGCGAAGCCGCGCTCTCGACCTGATGTGCGGTCACGCTCTTGACGAAGTCGAGAGTCTTGGCGATCCGCCGTTTCAGGTCTTCGAACGTGATTTCGGTATCCTCGTGCCGGGGAATTTCTGTTCCCGACAGACGGCCGGCCGCCCCCTTGGCCGTATCGCAGGTGATCTGTACCTGCCGGATCAAAGGGTGCATGTCGGGATACAACCGCGCCTGGGCGAGTATCGACGGCTCGTACTTCTTCGCAGCCGCGTGAGCCATCGCCTTGTCCAGGATCGCGGACAGATTGGTCAGACCGCGAATCAGCGCCGGAATCGAAAAATCATAGAGAGAATTGGACATGTCGACTCCTGGACAATTCATGAAACCTCCGCCGCAAAGCAAAACGCCCCGAGATACTCAGGGCGTTTTGCACCGTCGGCCGGAGAGATTACCGTTTAGGGAGAAACGACGATCTTGTTGTGTACGGAGGTCACGCCGTCCGTGTCCTTGGCAATCATGCCGGCGAGGTCGCTCGCATCCTTGGTCGGCGCCGTGCCACTCAGGAACACGACGCCATGCGCATCGGTATCCACCTTGACGTCCGTCAGAGTGGACATGTGTTTGGCCGCCAGCTTGCTCTTGACCTTGGTGGTGATCACCGAGTTCTTCACGAAGTTGCCGGCCGTGGCCGCATCGCTATCCACCGTGTCAGCCATCACGGTCGGCAGCGCCATCGCGCCGGCCACCAACATACCCGTCAATATATATTTCTTCATGGTGTCTCCTCGACTCTGCGCAGCTTATTCTTCGCCGCGATTCTTATAGGTGAACTTCTGGCCGGCGACCGATACCTGGAACATTGCGCCGCCCTTGGCGATCGTGAACACCGCCATTCCCCTCTGGTACTGTCCGCGCGTGGTCGCATCCTTCTTGCCGCCGCTGGCGCCGGCATCGGCGCCGGTGGTGCCGGCGCTCGCATGAGCGCCCGCAGTGATGGCGACGACGCTGGCGTCGGCACCGAACTCGAACGAACCCGACTCGAATTCCTTCAAGGAACGCTCGTCTTCGAAGAAGATGATCTGACTGAACGCCTTGCCGCCTGCCTGGAAGCCCAGGCTGATCTGCGCCATCTTCACGTCACCGACCCATTTGCCGTGCACGTACACGTGCCCGCTGCCCAGTGCGCCGCCGACGCCCAGTGCGCCCTCGCCGATGGTGGGAAACACCGCATACGCGTAGCTCTTGTCGAAAAAAGAGGCGCTTTCGCCGGCATTTTTGAACAAGGTGATGGTGTCCGAATATTTGCTCGCCATGGCGGGTCCCGAGAGCACGACCATCGCAGCAACAATTCCCAAAGCACGGGATAACGATTTCATAACATGTCCTTCAAACAAAATGATTCAGCCAAACAAGATGATTCAGCGCGATAAGATAATGGGGCGGATGCAGGAAAAATGTAGGACAAGCTCTGAATCGCTTCAGACACCCGTCCCACATCCCACCCTGGCGCCCGACGAAGGGCCTCAGCCGACATTCTGTGCCGCAAATTCCCAATTGAGCAATTTATCGATCACCGCATTGACGTGATCGACCCGCTTGTTCTGGTAGTCCAGGTAGTAGGCATGCTCCCAGACATCGATGGTCAGCAGCGGCTTGAGCCCCTGGGTGAGCGGGTTTTCGGCATTGCCGGTCTTGACGATCTTCAATTTGTCCCCGTCCGCGACCAACCAGGCCCAACCGCTGCCGAACTGCGCGACGGCGGTGGCGGAGAGTTCCTTCTTACAGGCATCGACCGTGCCGAAAGCCGATTCAATCTTATGCTTCAGGGCGGCCGGGGGTTCGCCGCCGCCGTTCGGCCGCAGGCAGTTCCAATAGAAAGTATGGTTCCAGACCTGGGCGGCGTTGTTGAAGATGGACGCCTTGTCGGTCTTGCCCGCCGTGGCGGCGACGATCTTCTCCAACGGCATGTCCGCATACTCGGTGCCCGCGGCGAATTTGTTGAGATTGTCGACGTAGGTCTTGTGGTGCTTTCCGTAATGGAAGCTGATGGTCTTCGCCGAAATGACCGGATCCAATGCGTTTTCAGCCCACGGCAGGGGCGGTAAGTTGAACTGAGCGGGTGTCGCAGGTGCAGTCGCCATATAAAACTCCTTGAGAATTGCTGTCAGCCGCAGAAGGCGGTGATCGTCCAATGATACATGGGTTGCCGCGCTCGCTGCGACCGCTGCCGGTCGGCTATCGAGCCCCGCCGCCGCCCCCATCCACGCGCCGCACACGTGTGGACCCGGCAGCGCCCCCGTCGGCGGGACCCGCACCCGCCTCCGCGGCGACGTCCGGCACATATCGCCGACCGGCCCGTTCCTCCACCTGATCGTCCTGTTTCGCATTGCTCGGCGGCACCTCGTCCTCGACCCTGGCATGCGTGGAGGGGTGGTCGCTGTGGTCGTATTTGTTGGGCGTGTCGCGCGTGGCGTCGGTGTCGAGGTTGGGCATGGCGGCTCCTGGGTGTAGGCGATGCTCAAGCCTAGGAGGCCGGGACAGGCGCGACCATCTGCCGCGGGCGGGATCCGGCGTAGGCGGGTGCCGACGTCAGGACATGAGCGCGCGCAGCAGCGCGGTGGGCGACTGGTCGCTCGCCGTCGCCCGACGCAACAGCTCCTGCGCCTCGGCAGCCGGCACTGCACGACTGAACAGGAAGCCCTGGGCCTCCTGACAGTGGTGCTCCTGGAGGAACAACAGCTGCGGCAGGCTTTCGACGCCTTCGGCGGTGACCTGGATGCGCAGCGAGCGCGACATTCCGATGATGGCGGCCGCGATCGCCCGGTCGTCGCCGCACTCAATCAGCCGTGCGATGAACGAACGGTCGATCTTCAAACGGTCCACCGCGAAATTACGCAGGCGGCCGAAACTCGAGTATCCCGTCCCGAAATCATCGATGGCGAGCTGCACGCCCAGATCTTTCAGGTGGCGCAGCGCAAGCTCCGCCCACGCAGTGTCGTTGACCACCACCGACTCGGTGATCTCCAGTTCCAATAGCGACGGCGCGATGCCAGTCTCCTCGAGGATGCCGGCGACGACGGCGGCGAACCCCGGCAGGGCGAACTGTCGACCTGAAACGTTCACGGCCATGCGCGCCACGCCGAGACCCTGGTCCTGCCAGGCCCGGGCCTGGCGGCAGGCGGTGCGCAGCACCCATTCGCCGATCGGCAGGATCAATCCCGTCTCCTCCGCCACCGGGATGAACTCGGCGGGCGGCACCCTCCCGAGGGCCGGATGGGTCCAGCGCAGCAGCGCCTCCATCCCCGCGATGCTGCCCGTACTCACGTTGAACTGTGGTTGATAGTGCAGGGTGAACTCCTCGCGCTCGAGCGCCCCACGCAGTTCACTCTCGAGCGTGAAGCGGTGCAGCGCCACCGCATTCATGGATCCCTCGAAGAACGAGTACGAGCCTGCATTCCTGCGCTTCGCGGCGGACATGGCGAGGTCGGCATTGCGCAGCAGTTCATCCGCCTCCGGACCGCCGGCAGGGCACGTCGCAATGCCGATGCTGGGCGTCACCACGACCGTGGTCGACCCGAGCTGCATGGGCCGTTGAATCTCGACGATCAGACGCGCTGCGGCGACTGCCGCTTCCTGCGGACCCCGGATGTGAGGCAGCACCACCATGAACTCATCGCCGCCCAAGCGTGCCAACTGCAGTGGCGCATCGGCGTCCTGCCCGGGCAACAGATCGTCGCGGCCGACCACGAGCCGCAGTCGCGAAGCGACTTCGCGCAACAGTTCATCGCCCGCGGCATGCCCCAGGGTGTCGTTCACCCTCCTGAAATTGTCCAGATCGAGATGAAGCAACGCCAGCGTTCGATGCAGCCGCCCGGCCCTCGCCAATGCGCCGCTCAGTAGGCTGCGCGACCCGGCACGGTTGGGCAGACCGGTCAACACGTCGCAATGGGCCAGCTCGACGAGGCGCCGTTCGGCGCGCCACTTGCAGGCCAGCGAAACGACCCGCTGCCGTATGTCGTACGGATGAAACGGCTTCCGTAGATGCGACAGCTTCTCCTCCGGCGGCACCGGTACCGCCGCGTCGCCGGGATCGACATCCGCGTCCGCACCGCAAATCACGATTTCGATGGCAGGATCGAGTTCGCAGATGCGGGCCGCCGCCCGCACGCCGTCCGGTCCCGGCGGCATGCATGCGTCCAGGAACACCATCGCGAACGCATCGCCGGCGTTCAGTCCCGCGCACACGGCCGTCACGGTGGCCTCAGCCCCCGCACAAAAACTCAACCGCAAAGAGCCGGCAGGGAACGGTTCGATCAGCAGCTGGCGGCAGGCCTCGCGTACCGTGCGATCGTCGTCGGCAATCAGCACCCGCACGATGCCGGACCGGTCGTCGCTCGATGCGTGCCGCGAATTCACGGCCTGCCCCGATCCGCGGGCGGGGGCGCGGACGTCGACGGCATCTGTGGGGGTATCCTCATGGCCCACTACGTAACCCAAGCGGTCCGCTGTTGCCGTGCAACAGTCGAAATTCGTGACAGTGATTTGCAGCGAAACGTCGGGTTATAGACGCGCGTCACGGGAGGGGTGACGGGAAACGAGCGGCAGGTCACAGGCCCGCCGCCGGGCGGCGCCTTGCATCCGGACGACCGCGGCGGCGCACATTCGGCAGCCGCGCAGGGCCGCCGGATCGTCAGGCGGCCTGGTTGCGGCCCGCCTGTTTGGCCTGTTTGAGCTGCGACTGCGACCTGTCGAGCAGCTCTGCCGCAGTGGTGCCCGCGTCCGGCACGGCGGTCGCCACCCCCACGCTCACGCTGACGTACTTCAGCACCGCGGAGCGCGGATGATGGATGCGCAGTTCCCGCACCCGCTCGGCCATCAACCGCCCCAGATGCATGGCCTGCTCGTCCGTGAGGCCGGGCGCAAAGGCGACCAGACTGCCGCCATCGATGCGCGCGACCACGTCGCTCGACCGGCGCATGCACCCCGACACGCAGTGCGCCACCCGACGTATGGTGATGTCGCCCGCCTGTCGCCCGAACGTCGTGTTGTACGAGTCGAGGGCGTCGATGTCGACGGCGAACATGCCGATGCTGCGTTTCTCACGTTGGGCGATGGCCCAGTCGCGCTTCAAGAGGTCCTCGAGATACGGCAGCGTGAACAGTCCCGTCAAGCGGTCATCGCGCGGACCCGCCGGGGCGGCCGGCGCAGAGCCCACGACGGACTCGCGAGCGTGCTTCGGATCGATGCGCAGGCGCTCGCCGGCGTCGCGGTGGTGGCCCGCGAAATGAGTGACGGTGCCCTGCGCGTCGCGCAGCGGCACCACCGTCAGCTCATTCCAGAACGGGGTGCCGTCCTTGCGCAGGTTGCGCAGCAACACACGACAGGCTTCGCCGCGGCTCAGTGCGTCACGCAGCCGGTGCCGCGAATCCTGATCCCGATCCTCCCCCTGCAACAGCCGCAGATTCTTGCCGAGCAGGTCGTCGGCGGCATATCCGGTCAGCGCTTCGAAGCCAGGATTGACGTACAGCACGGGCCAGTCCGCCGCTTGCGCGTCCACCAGCACCATCCCTTCGGGTGAACTCTCCAGGAGCCGTCGATACAGGTCCGTGTCGACGGCGCCGGTCACGGCTGACCCTCGGTGAGCACCAGCGGCGGCGTGGCCGAGAGCGCCGCGATGCGCTGCTCCGTCTCCTGCCAGCGCGGCTGTCGCGTCAGATCGTCCGGCGGGACACCGCGGGCACGCAGGTGCACGAGCCGCGCCTGCGAGGCCGCCGAGACTCCCGCCTCCGGTTTGAACTGATCCAGCACGATCTCCACGGCCGCGCGGTCGTTGCAGATGGGCAATACGTCGCAGCCGGCCGCGTCGGCGAGCCGGGCACGCTCCAGCACGTCGCCGAACGCGGCCGCACCGGCCATGCTCAGATCGTCCGCGAATACACAGCCGTGGAAATTCAAATCGCCGCGCAGGATGTCGGTGACCCAGCGTCGCGACAGGCTGGCGGGCAGGTCGTCCACCGCCGGGTATACCACGTGAGCGGCCATGATGGCTGGCAGGCTGTTGCCGATCAGCAACCGGTACGGACGGATGTCCTCCTCCATGTCGGCGAGCCCGCGCCGGTCGATGGGCAGCGCCACGTGCGAGTCGGCGATCACGGCGCCGTGACCCGGAAAATGTTTGGCGACGGCCGCCATGCCGGCATCGCGCATGCCCATCATGTAGGCCGCGCCAAGCGCCGCCACCTTGTCGGGATCCCGGTCGAAGGCACGGTCCCCGATGATTTCGCTCACGCCGTAATCAAGGTCGATGCACGGCGCGAAACTGAAATCCAGGCCGGCCGCACGCAGTTCGGCCGCCATCAACCAGGCGACGGCACGGGCCAGGCTCAACGCTTCACGGCGTTCGGCTTCGTAGTAGCGTCCGAGCAGGCGCGAGGGCGGCAGCCGGGTGAATCCCTGCCGAAAGCGCTGCACGCGGCCGCCCTCATGATCCACGGCGATCAACAACTGCGGGGAGCGCAACGCCCGGATCGATGCGGTGAGCGCGGCAAGCTGCTGTGGATCCCGGTAATTGCGCGAGAACAAGATCACACTGCCCACCAGCGGATGGACCAGCACTTCCCGGTCCTCGGGCGTGAGCTGCGTGCCCGCGATGTCGACCATGAGCGCGCCGAGGCTCACGGGCTTTTCTCGAACACGGCGATGGATTCTACGTGCGTCGTATGTGGAAACATGTCCATGACCCCCGCGCCTGTCAGTCTGAATCCCTGGCGGCCCAAGATCCCGGCATCACGCGCCAAACTTCCCGGATGACAGGAAATATACACGACTCGGCGCGGCCGCCACTGTGCCATGCGTTCCATGATCAGGCTCGCACCCGCCCGCGGCGGATCCAGCAGCACGAGATCGTAGGGTCCGGCGGCCCATGCAGGGGGAGGGTCGGGGTCGGGCAGGAACAGATCGGCGAGCTGGAACTGCACGTTGCCGATGCCGTTGCGCAGCGCATTGGCCCCCGCCTTCGCGACCAGACCGGCATCACCCTCCACGCCCACCACCCGCGCAGCGCGGGCGGCCAACGCCAGCGTGAAATTACCCAGGCCGCAGAACAGATCGAGCACGTTGTCGCCCGCGCCGGGGTCGAGCAGTGCCAGGGCCGAGGCCACCATCGAGCGGTTGATCTCGCCGTTGATCTGCACGAAATCGACGGGGCCGAACTGCAGGACCGCACGGCCGTCGTCAACCGCGTAGGCAAGCGGCGGATAGGCGTCGGACAACGGTCGGACGGTGTCCAGACCGCCGCTCTGCAGGAAGATCTGCACGTCGTGTCGCTTGCCGAAGTCGGCGAATGTCACGAGGTCGTCGGTGCTCGGCGGCTGCATCACACGGAACACGAGCGCGGCAGCCGAGTCGCCAGCCGCCACCTCGACCTGCCGCACCTCATCGCGGATCGACAAGGATTCCACCAGCGCGGCGAGTTCCACCGGCAGCGTCGCGAAGCGCTCCAGCAGGATCTCGCAGCGGCGCAGGTCGGCGAGATAGGGCTTTTCGCGCTCGCGGAAACCCGCAAGCACCCGCGCCTTCTTGTGCACGTATTTGACGCCGAGCCGCGCCCGCCGTCGGTACGCCCAGGCCGGTCCGCGCAGGGGTTCGAGGATCCGCCCGGGGACGACGCCGCCGATGCGCTCGAGATTGTCCAGCAACTGGCGCTGCTTGGCCGCCAGCTGCGCCGCGGGTGCCAGGTGTTGCAGCGAGCACCCGCCGCAGACACCGAAGTGCACGCAGCGCGGCACCACCCGGTCCGGCGAGGCGACAATCACCTCCACCAGCCCCGCCTCGTCGAACTGACTGCGCCGCTTGAACACCCGGTAGCGCACCCGTTCGCCGGGCAGCGCGCCTTCGATGAAAACCGCTTTTCCCCCGACCCGCGCGACGCCGCGGCCGTCATGGGCAAGATCCACGACGTCGGCCTCTTCGATGTCCCCGATCTTCAGATTTCGGGCCACTGCGCCGCGAATTCCTGCAGGTGGGCGGCGCCGGATTCCCGGAGCAGCCTGCGCATCCGGTCCACCTCGCCGCCGTGTTCGGTGGCGGTCAGGTTGCCGCGCAGCAATTCGAACCGTAGATACACCAGATAGGTGTTGATCACGTCGGTCTCGCAATACTGCCGGATCTGCGCCAGCCCGCCTTGCAGATACGTCTCCCACACCTGCGACCCCCGCATGCCTACCTTGCCGGGAAAGCCCAGCAGGCTCGCCACGGCATCGAGGCTCGCCCGGCCGCGGCCCTGGAAGCCGGACAACACGTCCATCAGGTCCATGTGCCGCCAGTGGAAACGGCTCAGGTAGTTGCTGTATCGAAAACTACTGTCGCCCTCACCGGTCTCCCAGTATCGAGCCGCCGTGATGCTGTGCAACAAACTTCGGTAATGCAACACCGGCAGGTCGAATCCCGCGCCGTTCCACGACACCAGATCGGGCGTGAATTTGTCCAGTCCGTCGAAGAAGCGCTCGATCAGGTCCTTCTCCCCCGATCCCTCCTCGCCCAGGCTCCACACCTTGAGCGAATCGCGTGAGCGCATCACCACCGAGATCGCGATCACGCGGTGTTGCTCGTGCGAGAGAAAATCGCTGCCGGTCTCCTGGCGGCGTTTCGTGAACATGATCTGTCCGACCTGCTCGTCCGAGAGATCTTCGAGCCCGTGCAGACGTCGGCCAAGATCGGTGTCCGGCACGGTCTCGATGTCGAAGACCAGGGTGTTCACGGCGCGCCGCGCATGAGGATGGCGACGGCCACCACCAGTCCCGCCTCGTCGGTGAGCGTGACGTGGCCCTCGCCGATGCCGAGCCCGTCGCGCACTCTCGCGCCCCGCTCCGAATACACCACTTCCGGCCTGCCCCAGGGGTTCTGCACGATGCCGACGTCGCGGATCCAGATGCCGTGGGCGAAGCCGGTTCCCATGCCCTTGACGATGGCCTCCTTGGCCGCGAAACGCATGGCCAGGAATCGCACCGGCCGGGCCGTTTTTTCCAGTTGTGCGCGTTCGGCCGGCATCAGCAGATGGTTCACGAAGCGTTCACCGTGCTTCTGGTACACCCGTTCCACGCGCTCCACCTTGAGCACGTCGATGCCGATGCCGAAGATCATGTCGTGCCGTGCGCCGCCGGAGGCGCATCGTGCCGCGCCGCGCGGCGGCCCTCGCGCAGCAATGCTTTCATGTCGCGCACGGCGGCGGCGAGGCCGTCGAAAACGGCCCGACCGATGATGGCATGGCCGATGTTGAGTTCGACGATCTCCGCGAGCCCGGCGACGGGCTCGACATTGTGATAGTCGAGTCCGTGGCCTGCATTCACGATCAGGCCGAGCGAGGTCGCGAGGCGCGCCGCCTGGCGCAGCCGTTCCCACTCTCGCGCCTGCGCACCGCCGGCCGCACCGGCATAGGCACCGGTGTGCAGTTCGATCACCGGCGCGCCCACCCGACGCGCCGCCTCGACCTGCGCCGCATCGGGGTCGATGAACAGCGACACCCGGATGCCCGCTTCGCGCAGCCGCACACAGGCCTCTTCGATGCGCACCTGCCGACCCGCGACGTCGAGACCGCCCTCGGTGGTGATTTCCTGACGTGACTCGGGCACCAGGCAGCAATCCTGCGGCAGCACACGGCAGGCGATCTCGAGCATGGACTCGGTCACCGCCATCTCGAGGTTCATGCGTGTCTGCAACGCTGCGCGCATCGCGACAACATCGTGATCCTGGATGTGCCGGCGGTCCTCGCGAAGATGCAGGGTGATGCTGTCGGCACCGGCCTGCTCCGCCAGCAGCGCCGCATGCAGCGGATCGGGGTAACGGCCACGCCGCGCCTGGCGCAGGGTCGCGACGTGGTCGATGTTGACGCCCAGGGCGGGGCTCACGCGCTCTCCCGCGGGCCCGCCGCCTGTTGCCGATGATGCAGGGCGAGCAACACCTCACGGGAACTCAAGGCGCGGCCGTCCAGGCAGACATCGATGGCGGCGCGCAGGAGGTGCTTGGCATCGCGCAAGGAGCGCGCATCGGCGAACGTCTCCGCCTCGAGATCGGCGAGCGAACTGCCCAGCATTGCGCCGGGCGCCTCCGCCGCGCAGCGCTGCGGACCGCGCTCGACGACATACCGGTAGAACTCGTGCGGCAGCACCGCCGCGCCTGCATCCGTGCGTGCGAGTTCGAGTCCGTAGCCCAGGTCGTTCAGCAAACGCTTCTCGAAACGCCGCAGTGCCGGCTCTTCGACGCCGCCCGCGCAAAGCGCCTCGATGCAGGAGGCATAAGAGCAGAAGATCTCGGGGTGGGGGTCCCAGCGTTCGGTGAGTTTGAGCAGCAGCTCGTTGACGTAGAAGCCGCTCATGATGCGCTCCTTGGTGAGCGAGGTACGGCCGCCATCCAGCTCCGCACCGACCAGGGTACCGGCCTCGGTCTTACCCGACCACGACACCAGCAGGCGCTGGAAAGGACGCAGCACGCCCCGCAACGCCGATTTGGGACCATTCGCCCCGCGGGCGAACAAGGTCAGGCGGCCGTGCTCGCTGGTGAACACTTCGACGATGCGGCTCGAATCCCGATAGGCGTGCTGGTGCAGCACATAGGCCGGCGTAAGCCATACGCGTCCCCTCCCGTTCACAGCGTGTCGAATCCAAACTGGCGCAGCGCCATCTCGCTGTCCGCCCAGTTCTCCTTCACCTTCACCCACAGTTCCAGATGCACCGAACGCTGCCAGAGGTCGTTGAGTTCGATGCGTGCCATCCGGCCGATTTCCTTGAGCCGTTCGCCGCCCTGCCCGATGACGATGGCCTTCTGGCCGGCGCGTTCCACCCAGATCACGGCGTTGATCATGATGCGGTTGTCCTCGTCGGCGAAACGCTCGATCTGCACGTTGATGCCGTAGGGAAGCTCCTCGCGCAGCTTGAGCGTGAGCTTCTCGCGCACCACCTCGGCCGCGTGGAACGGCTCGTCCCGGTCGGTGAGCACGTCCGCGGCGAACAAGGGTGGTGACAGCGGCAGGCGCGACCCCACCACGTCGACCAGGCGCTCCAGATTGTCGGCGGCGAGCGCCGAGATGGGCACGATGCCCGAGGCGGACACGCGCTCGGTCATCTCCTCGAGGAAAGGCAGCAGCTTTTCCTTCGGAAAGACCCGGTCGACCTTGTTGATCACCAGGAACAACGGCTGCTTCAAACCGCGCACCCGTTCCCACACCCACCGGTCCTCCTCGGTGAACTGCAGGGCTTCGATGACGAACAGGATCACGTCGGCATCCTGCGAGGAGGAGATGGCGACCCGGTTCATGTACTGGTTCATCACACGCCGCGTCGACTCGTGCAGCCCGGGCGTGTCGACCAGCACCAGCTGCGCGTCGGGGCGTGTCACGACGCCGAGGATCCGGTGCCGCGTGGTCTGCGGCTTGGCGGTGACGATGGTGACCTTGCGGCCCACCAGCGCGTTCGTCAGGGTGGACTTGCCGACGTTGGGACGCCCGACGATGGCGACGTGACCGGCGCGAAAGGTCGGCTGAGTCATGGCGGGCAACGCAGCTCGGACGGCAGCAGTTCGAGCAGCTTCGCGGCTGCGAGCTGCTCGGCCCGGCGACGGCTGCCGCCCTCGCCCACCGCCGCCAACCCGAACGTCGCCACGTCGCAGGAGACGGTGAACGCCTGCTGGTGCGCATCGCCGGTCACCGCCGTCAGGGTGTACACCGGCAGCGCGAGGCCGCGTCCCTGCAACGCCTCCTGCAGGCGCGTCTTCGGATCTTTCAGCAGATCCGCCGACGGCAGTTCGGCCATGCGGGAGCGCATCAAGCGTTCGACCACCGCGCCGGCGGCATCGAAACCCGAATCCAAGAATATCGCACCCAATATGGCCTCCAAAGCATCCGCCAGGATCGAAGCGCGCCGAAAGCCGCCGGTTTTCAACTCTCCGCTGCCGAGGCGCAGATGCTCCCCCACTTCCAGTTGGAGGGCAACCCGGGCAAGCGCTTCGCCGCTCACCAGCGACGCCCGCAGTCGCGACAGGACGCCCTCGTCGGCGTGCGGGTGAGCATGGTAAAGCAAGCGCGCGACGGCGCAATTCAAAATCGAATCGCCGAGGAATTCGAGACGCTCGTTGTGGTTCGATCCCGCACTGCGGTGGGTCAGCGCCGACTCGCACAGGGTGGGATCGGCGAAGGTGTACCCGAAAACACGTTCCACCCAGCGTTGCACCTCGTCAGCCTGACGCGGCGCGATCACTGCACCTTCACGGTCTTGTCGAAATGCACCGACAACGACACGTTGGCAAGATAGGGCACGGCGTCGTCGTAGGCCACGTGCATCGATACGCCGTTGTCTTCCTTGACGATTTCGATGTCCTTGAAATCGACGGCGGTGATGTCTTCGATCGACCAATGCCGCTCCAACGACCGCCGGATGCCGCCTGCGTCGGGGTTGTCGCTCTTGAACTCGGTGGCCACCGAGTCCATCGTGCGCGCCACCTTCATGTAGTTGAGGTATACCGGCACCAACCGCAACCCGGCATAGCCGATGACGCCGACCAGGGCGAGCACGCACAACAGTCCGATGAACGTCATTCCGCGCTGGCTTCCTCCCATGTTTCCGCTCAAGTCCGACCTCCCGTTCATGTCCGACCTCCCCCCGGTCCCTTATTGAATCGCATTTCCCACCCGCCGCCAGAGAGGCCCGTCACGGGTATCGAGATTGAGCCAGATGCGCACCGCCTTGCCCACCAGATTCTGCGCCGGCACGAACCCGGGGGCATCCGGCTCGTCGAGCCAGCGGCTGTCCTTGCTGTTGTTGCGATTGTCGCCCATGAAGAAATAATGGCCCGCCGGCACCTCCCATTCGCCGGTCTTGACGCCGCCGTTCGCGAACATGATGAGATGGCGTTTCTGCCCGAGCTGCTCGAACGCGGTGGCCACGCCCGCATAGTTCCACAGATCCTGCTTCGGGCCCGCGTAGGTGCCGTCCGGCTCCTGCTTCATGGGGACGTCGTTCACGTAGAGCTGGTCCTTGTCGTCCACGCGAATGCGGTCACCCGGCAGGCCCACCAGGCGCTTGATGTAGTTGATCTTCGGGTTCGGCGGCAGCCGGAACACGATGACGTCGCCCCGTTGCGGCTGGCCCGTGGGAACCACGAGGGTGTTGGTGACCGGCAGCCGCAGGCCGTAGGAGAACTTGCTGACGAAGATGAAATCGCCGTCGAACAGCGTGGGCATCATCGAATCGGACGGAATGCGGAACGGCTCGAACAGAAAGGACCGGATCACCAACACCAGCAGGATGACGGGAAAGAAGGAACGGGCGTATTCCACGGCGATCGGTTCGCGCACCCGCTCGACCGGTGTGCCGGCCGCGGCTGCGGCGCGGACGCGGTGACCCGCGAAAAACAGCCTGTCGGCGGCCCACACCACGCCCGACACGCCGCCCACCACCACCAGCATCAAGCTGAAATCCACCGCCTCGTAACGGAACAGCCGCCACAACATCGCCAACGCCAGCGCGAGCAGTCCGTAGCCGGCGAGCTTCGGCAGCCACGGCTCCTGGGTGCTGGTCGCCGCGGGGTCGCGGCGCGGCCGCGAGTACCAACCGTCGACCAGGATGACGAGCACACAGACCGCAGCGGCACCCAACAACACCATGAACAGGCTGTCGCCCTCGCTCACGAACGCTTCTCACTCATACATCACCCTTTACTTTGACCACAGTAGTTCAACCGCCCTTCTTGCCGATCTGCAGCACGGCCAGGAATGCCTCCTGCGGGATCTCCACCTGGCCCACCTGCTTCATGCGCTTCTTGCCGGCCTTTTGTTTTTCGAGCAGCTTGCGCTTGCGCGAGATGTCGCCGCCGTAGCATTTGGCCAGTACGTTCTTGCGGATGGCCTTGACGCTCGCGCGCGCGATGATATGCGCCCCGATCGCCGCCTGCACGGCGATGTCGAACATCTGCCGCGGAATCAACTCCTGCATCTTGTCCACCAGCTCACGGCCGCGATGGTAGGAGTTGTCGCGGTGCACGATGAGCGACAACGCATCGACGGTCTCGCCGTTGATCAGCACATCGAGTTTCACCAACGGCGCCGCCTGGAAATGGCTGAACTCGTAGTCGAAGGAGGCGTAGCCGCGCGTCGCGGACTTCAGCCGGTCGAAGAAGTCGAGCACCACCTCCGCCAGCGGGAGTTCGTATTGCAGCGACACCTGGCTGCCGAGGAACAGCATCTTCTTCTGCACTCCGCGCTTCTCGCTGCACAGGGTCAGGACCGCCCCGACGTGCTCGGGGGGCACCAGGATGTTGGCGGTGATGATGGGCTCGCGCAGTTCGCCGATGCGGTCCTGGGACGGCAGCTTGCTCGGGTTGTCCACCTCGATGACGGCGCCGTCCGTGAGCAGCACCTCGTAGATCACGGTGGGCGCGCTGGTGATCAGATCGAGGTCGTATTCGCGCTCGAGGCGCTCCTGCACGATGTCCATGTGCAGCAGGCCGAGGAACCCGCAGCGGAAACCGAAGCCGAGCGCGGTCGACACTTCGGGCTCGAAATGCAGGGCGGAGTCGTTCAACTTCAGCTTCTTCAGGGCGTCGCGAAACTGTTCGTAGTCGTCGGAGCTGACCGGGAACAAGCCGGCGAACACGCGCGGCTGGACCTGTTTGAAGCCCGCCAGCGGCGCCGCCGCCGGCTGCGCCTCGAGCGTGATGGTGTCGCCCACCGGCGCACCGTCGATTTCCTTGATGCCCGCGATCACGAAGCCGACCTCACCGCATTCCAGCGCCTCGCGGGCCACCGGCTTCGGCGTGAAGCGGCCCAGCTTGTCGATCTGATGGCTGCGGCCCGTCGACATGACGCGCATCTTGGCACCCACCCGCAGCGCACCATTCATCACCCGGACCAGCGATACCACGCCCACGTAGTTGTCGAACCAGGAATCGATGATGAGTGCCTGCAGCGGACCGGCGGGGTCCCCCTGCGGCGCAGGGATGCGCTTGACCAGCTGTTCCAGAAGATCTTGGACGCCGAGGCCGGTCTTGGCGCTGATCAATGCCGCGTCATCGGCCGGGATCCCGATGATCTCCTCGATCTCGTGGATAACCTTGGCCGGGTCGGCCGACGGCAGATCGATCTTGTTGATGACCGGCAGCACCTCCAACCCCTGTTCGAGCGCGGTGTAACAGTTCGCGACGCTCTGCGCCTCGACCCCCTGCGCGGCATCGACCACCAGCAGCGCGCCCTCGCACGCTGCGAGCGAACGGGATACCTCGTATGAAAAGTCGACATGCCCCGGCGTGTCGATGAAATTGAGCTGGTACACCTCGCCGCCCGCCGATTTGAAGGCCAGGGTGACGCTCTGCGCCTTGATGGTGATGCCCCGTTCTCGTTCCAGATCCATGGAATCCAGGACCTGCGCCTGCATCTCGCGCGCGTCGAGCCCGCCGCATTCCTGGATGAAGCGATCGGCCAGTGTCGACTTGCCGTGATCGACGTGGGCGATGATCGAAAAGTTGCGGATGTTCTTCATCGGGACCGGGCTTGTAAACCGCCTACTATACGGGTCTACGCGGGTCGACGGTGATGCGCGAGCGCCTTGTGCACCTCATCACGGTCCAATCGACCGTGGCATACCAGTTCCGAGGCGAACATCAAGACGGGGATCTTGTGGCCGTACCGCACCCTCGCCGCGGGGTCGTCATCGACGTCGAGCACCTCGAGCGGATGCTCGCGGGCGGCCGGTAGCGCCGCCAATTCCAGCAGCATTTCCTCGCACAGACCGCACCCGGGCCGCGAGTACAGCACGAACCCTGGCTTGTTCAATGTACCGGCAGAGCGGCGCCGTCGGCAGGTTTCACGGAATGCGCGATGAACTCGACGGTTTGCGCCGGCACCTCGCCCACCGCGGTCACCTGGTGACCCTGCACGACGGTGGAAAAGGCAAAGCCGGAGCCCACCCGCGCGAGCCCCTGCAGCGGCGCCTCGGCGGGTGGCGCGGCCTGCTGCGGCACGGCGGCCTGCTCTTCACGCTGCGCCTCGACGAACACGGATACCGTCGCCAGCCCGTCCGAATACACCAGATGGGCGGCCGGCACGGTGGCCGCTCCGAGCGTCTGCGCGCCGGCCACGGTCAGCCTGAACCCGGGCGGCAGTTCGCTCGGCCGGTAGGAGGACAGGACCGGCGAGGCGGTATCGGGCGTGGCGCCCTGGCGCACCCAGTGCATGCCCTCGGTGCGAACCGCCGGCATGAGCTCGGCATCGGCGATGGTCTCGGGCATGTCCAGACGTGCGAACAGGATCTGCTCGATCACCTGACCGTGCGAGTCGCACAGCTGCGTCTTCAAGGGCATGGCCGTATTTTCGTCGAGCCAAAGCTTGTAGCCGAAGCGAAACTGATCCTTCGGGCTGACGACGATGACCCGGGCGGCCCTGCCGAGCACGTGCGCCGACGTCAGCGCCTCGATGCGGTAGACATCGTCGACGTCGGCGCCGAATTGCGGCAGCGAACCCAGGAACGGACCGTGGTCCTGGCGCGGCTCCACCAGCACCGTGTGCTGGTCCGGCAGATAACAGGTCAGTTCGTCGTTGTTGCGCACGAATTCGCGGCCCGATCCGTCGAGCGACAACAAGCGTTCCGTCACGCGCCCGGCACGTACCCGGTGCACGATGCGCATGGTCTCCACGCGCCCCTCGCTCAGGTGGAAGAACGTGCCGTCGTAGTTGCGGGTGGCGAGCGCGCGATTCATCTTCTCGAGCCACGCCTTCGCATCGTCGGCGGCCTGCGACCGGGGCGGCAGCGCGAGCACCAGGGCGCCCACCACCGCGCAGGGAATCAGCCAGCGGGTTCGGCGGCTCACCCTCGTCATGGGGTGCGTGTATCGACCTGATCCGGCACGGAGGCCGTGGCGGACACCGCTTCGGCATCCACACCCGACACCAGGCCCGACCAGACGTTGCTCTGACCCAGGCCCGAGGAGTACTTGCCGTGCGCGAATACGTAGTTCGTGAGCCGCGCAGAGGGCATCGCCGCCGGTGCATCGCCGACCGTCGACGGCACCGTGTACGACGCCGGCTCGTTGGACGGGTAAACGGTCCCACCGCGCACGGAGGCCGCTTCCGGCGGGAGTGACACGATGGCACGCTGTTGCAGGGCGACCACCGCGACCACCGCCACGCCGGCGGCCACGGCGGCGCCGGCGAAAGGCCGCCAATGCCGGCTTCGAACCGGCGGCGCGGCCGCCTCGGGCAGCGCCGGCTCGCCGTCGATCACCCTGTTCACCCGCGCCGTGAAGCCGCGCGACAGATGCGCCGGCGCGGCGCCGCGCAGCGATTCGCCGATCAGGGCGAAACGGCCGAAACTCTCACGCAGCTCCGCATCGCGGGTCAGGCGCTTCAGCAGCAGTTCGGTCTCCGTGTTCGGCAGCTCACCGTCGAGAAATGCCGAGACTTGTTCACGAATTTGTTCGCTCATGAGTCCTCGGGCCGACCAAGCCCTCCGTCGAATATGGGTCGCAGCTTCTTGTCTATGGCCTCACGCGCACGAAAGATCCGTGAACGCACCGTTCCGACAGGGCAGTCCATCGTCTGGGCAATGTCTTCGTAACTCAAGCCTTCGAGCTCGCGCAGCACGATCGCGGTGCGCAGATCTTCCGGCAGGTTCTCGATGGCACGATTGACGGTGTCGCGGATCTCTTCCGTCAGCAGCAACCCCTCCGGCGTTTCGGATTCCGCCAGACGCGCGTGCAGGTCGTACTGCTCCGGGTCCTGCAGATCGAGGTCGTAGTCCATCGGCCGGCGCTTGGTGGCGACCAGGGCGTTCTTGGCCGTGTTGATGGCGATACGGTACAGCCAGGTGTAGAAGGCGCTGTCACCCCGGAAGGATTGCAGGGCGCGGTACGCCTTCACGAACGCCTCTTGCGCAATGTCTTCCGCCTCGGTTGCATCGTGCACGTAACGCATGACCAGCTTCAGCACCTTGTGCTGGTAACGCAGCACCAGCAAATCGAACGCAGCCCGCTCTCCGCGCTGGACTTTTTCAACCAGTTTGAGATCACTTTCTTCAACGCTCATGCGTGATCCCAAACCAGCCGGATAACCCCCAGCCTGTCGCGATAGACAGGACCCTCACGGAAAAGTTCGCCGATTAGGCGCACGCGATCGACTTAATTGTAATTTTGCGCACCGGCGTGATTCTAACAGCCGCACGCCGTCGGACTATCGGTCGTTGGGGGTCGTTCCGATCAGTGCGTCGACGAGCGCCGCGAGCTCGGCAGACGGGGCCGGTTCGCGGCCCATGCAGTAGGCGTAGATCGCTGGATCCTGCAGCTCGAGCAATTCACGGAAGCTCGCCTGGCGGTCCGCCGACGCCGCCGCGTACTGCTCGTCCAGATAGCGGGTGAGCAGCACGTCGAGTTCCTTCATCCCCCGACGACAGCGCCAGCGCAGCTGCCCCGGCGCGATCGACGGCCCGTCCGACGCCAGGCTGCCCGTCATCAGTGGCGGCGGTTGGACAGAATCTGCTTGATCTCGGCGATCGCCTTTGCCGGATTCAGATCCTTCGGGCACGCCTCGGTGCAGTTCATGATGGTGTGACACCGGTACAGACGGAACGGATCCTCCAGATGATCGAGGCGCTCGCCGGTGGCTTCGTCGCGGCTGTCGACGATCCAGCGGTAGGCGGCCAGCAGAGCCGCCGGGCCGAGATATCGGTCGCTGTTCCACCAGTAGCTCGGGCAGCTCGTCGAACAGCAGGCGCACAGGATGCAGGCCGACGGTCCGTCCACCTTGTGCTGGTCCTCCTTGGATTGCAGACGTTCGCCGTCCGGCGGCGCGGGCGTACGCGTCTGCAGCCACGGTTTGACGGAGGCGTACTGAGCGTAGAAATTGGTGAGGTCGGGCACCAGATCCTTGATCACCGGCATGTGCGGCAGCGGATAGATCTTGACGTCGCTCTTCACGCCGGCGCATGCACTCACACAGGCCAGCGCATTGCGGCCGTCGATGTTCATGGCGCACGATCCGCAGATACCCTCGCGGCAGGACCGTCTGAAACTCAAGGACGGATCCAGCTCGTTCTTGATCTTGATCAGCGCGTCGAGCACCATCGGCCCGCAGTCGTCCATGTCGACTTCGTAGGTATCCATGCGCGGATTCTCGGCGGAGTCCGGGTCGAAGCGATAGATCTTGAACACGCGCACGTTGGTCGCGCCGGCCGGCGCCTTGAAGACACGGCCGTCCTTGCGGATCTTGGAATTCGCGGGAAGCGTAAATTCAGCCATCGATCTCTCCTCAGTAAGTCCTGGCCTTGGGCGGGACGGGCTCGACCTCGTCCGTCAGCGTGTTCAGATGCACGGCGCGATAATCGAAGCGGGTGGCACCTTTCGCGTCCACCCAGCACAGGGTGTGCTTCATCCACTGTTGGTCGTCACGGTTGGGGAAGTCCTCGCGGGCCTGTGCGCCCCGGCTCTCCTTGCGGTTCTCGGCCGAATGCATGGTGGCGACCGCCTGACCGAGCAGGTTGTCCAACTCCATGGTTTCGATCAGGTCCGTGTTCCAGACCATCGACCGGTCCGTCACCTGCACGTCGCTGAACGAATCGAACACCTTGCCGAGCTTGACCTTGCCATCGTTCAGGGTCTCGCCCGTGCGAAACACCGCCGCGTCGCTCTGCATGATGCGCTGCATGTCCAGCCGGATGTCCGCCGTGCGCCGCGATCCCTTCGCATGCCGGAAGCGATCCAGGCGGGCGAGCGCCGCGTCGGAGGAGTCCGCCTTGAAACCGCGGTGCGGTGTGCCCGGTTTGACCACCCGCGCACAATGCCGGGCTGCCTCACGACCGAACACCACGAGATCCAGCAGCGAATTGGACCCCAGCCGGTTGGCGCCATGCACCGACACGCACGCCGCTTCGCCCACCGCCATCAGACCAGGCACCACGGTGTCGGACGTCCCCGCGGAACGGGAGACCACCTCGCCATGCACGGTGCACGGAATGCCGCCCATGTTGTAGTGCACGGTGGGCAGCACCGGAATCGGCTCCTTGTTGACGTCGACGTTGGCGAAGATGCGCGCCGTCTCCGCGATGCCGGGCAGCCGTTCTTGGATCACCGCAGGTCCCAGATGCTCCAGATGCAGATGGATGTGATCCTTGTTCTTGCCGACGCCGCGGCCTTCGCGGATCTCCACCGTCATGGAACGGCTCACCACGTCGCGGGAGGCCAGGTCCTTCGCGTTCGGCGCGTATCGTTCCATGAAGCGCTCGCCGCCCGAGTTGGTGAGGTAGCCGCCCTCGCCGCGCGACCCCTCCGTGATCAGGCAGCCGGCGCCGTAGATGCCGGTCGGGTGGAATTGCACGAATTCCATGTCCTGCAACGGCAACCCCGCCCGCAGCACCATCCCGCCGCCGTCGCCGGTGCAGGTGTGCGCCGAGGTGCACGAAAACCAGGCCCGTCCATAGCCGCCGGTGGCCAGCACCACCTGATGCGCACGGAACCGGTGCAGGGTACCGTCGGACATGTCGAGCGCGACGACGCCGCGACACTCGCCGTTTTCCATGATCAGGTCGAGTGCGAAGTACTCGATGAAAAAATTGGCCTCGTGCTTGAGCGACTGCTGATACAGCGTATGCAGCATGGCGTGACCGGTACGATCCGCGGCGGCGCACGTGCGCTGCGCGGTGCCCTTGCCGAAATTCGTCGTCATGCCGCCGAACGGGCGTTGATAGATGCGCCCGTCATCGGTGCGCGAGAACGGCACGCCGTAGTGCTCCAATTCCACCACCGCGGCCGGTGCTTCCTTGCACATGAATTCGATGGCGTCCTGATCGCCCAGCCAGTCCGACCCCTTGACGGTGTCGTACATGTGCCAGCGCCAGTCGTCGGCCCCCATGTTGCCGAGCGCCGCGGAGATCCCGCCCTGCGCTGCCACCGTGTGACTGCGCGTCGGAAACACCTTGCTCAGGCAGGCGGTCGACAGGCCGGCCTCGGCCAGGCCGAAGGTCGCCCGCAGCCCGGCGCCGCCGGCACCGACGACGACCACGTCGTAGGTGTGATCGATGAATTGATAGTCGCTCATAAGTATTTACGTCCCGAATGCCACGCGCAAAATGGCAAATATGCTCGCGCCGCCGAACAGCACGTGAAGGAACCGCAGCGACATCAAGGTCAGGACCTTGACGCCATGGCCATGCACGTAATCCTCCACCACGACCTGCGTTCCCTGGTACGAATGATGGGTCATCACCGCCATCAGCAGGGTGGCCAGAAAACCGCTGATCGGCAGCATCAGCCACGCCTTGACGGTGGCATGATCGAGGGCCGGCAGGGCCAGCAGCGAAATCACGAACCACAGTGTCAATGGCACCAGTGCGATGGAACTCAGCCGCTGCATCCACCAATGGCCCGTGCCGTCCTTTGCCGAACCCGTGCCGAGCACCCGGCCGAGCGGACTGCGCAGGCTCATGAGCGCATCCCATGCCATGCGAACAGGCCGACACCGAGGGTGAGCACCAGGGCCCCCGCCACGGCCGCCCAACCGCTGAGGCGTCGCGCGTCGCGCTCGAAACCGTAGCCCGCATCCCAGAACAAATGCCGCACGCCATTCAACAGATGATAGAAAAAAGCGAACGTCCAACCGACGAGGAACAGCCTGCCCACCACGCTCGAAAACACCCGCTCCGCCGCGGCGAAGGAATCCGGGCCGCCGGCGAGTGCGATGAACCAGTAGCTCAAGGCCACCAAGCCGACGCTGAGCGCCACCCCGGTGAGCCGGTGCAAGATGGACAAGGTGTTGCTGATTTGCCAGCGGTAGACTTGAAGATGCGGCGAGAGCGGCCGGGCGCGTACGGTCATGGGTCAATCCTTGAGGTCAAAAATCAATGCAACGACCCCGCAGCTCCCAATCACCATAACGCGTGGGCTCCGGTCCCTCGCGGCCGCCCACTTCGTGCGGCCGGTCGGCGGCGGGCGTCGGCGAGTCGGCGGTGGTGGGTGCGGGAATCCCGGTGACGGCACCCGCCGGAGCGGCGGCGTCCGACTCGATGTCGGCGGCAGGATGAAATGAGTCGGCGGTCACGGATGAAAGTTTGCCAGAAAATGCGGCTCAAAAACCACGCCTGATCGATTGAGTTGACGCCGAAATGCATCCACCACCATGGTTTGGAGCCGAAACAGGGGTTGACAGCGCCGCGCACGTACCCACTTCATGGCTGCATGAACACAATCACACCCCAGTTGCGCGACGCTGGGCTGCGCGCCGCCGGACTGCTCCCTCACGTGGGCGTACTGCGCTGCGCGGGTCCGGACGCGGTCACCTTCCTCCAGGGCCAGCTTTCCAATGACGTCCGTCGTCTGGCGAAAGCGCAAACCCTGCTGACCGCCTTGTCCACCCCGCAGGGCCGAGTGGTGGCGGTCATGCATCTGCTGCCTCATTCGACCGGAATCCTGGCGGTGATGCCGCGCGAAGTGGTGCTGCCCACGCTCGAACGGCTGCGCAAGTTCGTGATGCGCGCCAAAGTGCAAATCGAAGATGTGAGCGAGGAGTTCGCGGTGGCGGGTGTCCACGACACCGCAGAGACCGATCCCGACTACGCGGAGGGGGAGCTCATCGGCCGGGGACGCCTGGGCGGCGCAGCGCTGCGGGCGGCCCCGGCTGCCCGCAGCGCAGTTGGTGGGTCGGACCCCGTGCCGCGCTCGAGGCGCGGATCCCGGCGGCCGAGGCGGCCGACACGCACGCTTTCGAATCGGCCTGGCGGCTGGCGGACATCCGCGCAGGCCTCGCCCAGATCTACCTGCCCACGCGGGAGATGTTCGTCGCGCAGATGCTGAATCTCGATCTGGTCGACGGCATCAGTTTCGCCAAGGGCTGCTACACCGGTCAGGAGATCATCGCGCGTACCCAGCATCTCGGTCGCATCAAGCGCCGCTTGCACAGGCTGCGCCTGCCGGCGGGCAGCTGGACCGTCGGCCAGACCGTACAGCTGGAGGATGGCCGCACCGGCCGCCTGACCGAAGTCGTGGCCACGGAGGCCGGCCACGAGGCGCTGGTCGTCCTGCGCAGTGCCGAAGAGGCCGGCACCGACCCCGGCGACGCCCCCGCCGGTGACCCACCCGCGGGCGCCATCCCCACCGGCGCCGCGGTGCGCGCCGTGGAACTGGCGCTGCCCTACTCGCTCAGGCCCGAAACTCAGCCACCGTAAGATCGTCGTCCGCCCGCGAGTCCATCACCCGTGTCACCAACGTGCGCAGCTCCTGGGGGCTCACGGGTTTGCTCAGGTAGTCGTTCATTCCCGCATCGAGGCAGCGCTCGCGGTCGCCGCGCATCGCATTCGCCGTCATCGCGACGATGGGGATCAGCGGATCGAGCACACCGCTGGCCCGGTCGCGAATCCGGCGCGTGGCCTCGAATCCGTCCATGACCGGCATCTGGCAATCCATCAGCACCAGGTCATAATGCATCCGGCACAGCGCCTCGATGGCTTCCTCGCCGTTCACCACGACGTCGACGTGCGCCCCCAGCTTGCCGAGCAGGTTCTGCGCCACGAGTTGATTGACGGGGTTATCCTCCGCGAGCAGCACACGCAGCGGCTCCGCGAGCCCCATGTTCGCGGCGGGCGCCCCGATTCCAACGCCCGACACGGGCGGCGCACCCGATACCCGCTTGCGCACGGGGGTGGTCGCACGCGGCCGCGCCTCGTCCCGGCTCGCGAGCGCGAGCAGCAGCGCCTCCAACAGACGCGGCGCGCGGACCGGCTTGTCCACCGAGACGGCGAAGAGATCCGCCGCGCCGTCGAGCGCACGTTCGCCGCCGAGGGCCACCAAACCGATCAATGCCGTGCCGGCGAGCACCGGGGAACGCCCGATCTGCGCCGCCAACTGGGTGCCGTTCGTCCCCGGGGTGCGCACATCGATGACCGCGGCCGCGAACGGATCGCCCCGGCGCGCAGCTTCGTCGAGCAGACTCATCGCGTCTTGTGCGCTGGCCGCCTCGGTCCACCGGCACGACCATGAGGTCAACGACTTGGTCACGGCCAGCCGGCTGGGCGGATAGTCGTCCACGACCAGCACCCGGATTCCGCGCAGATCGGGCGGGATCACTGCGGGTGCCGTCTGCGCGCTGACCGCGAGCAATACGGTGAAATCGAAGGTGGAGCCGTCGCCCGGCGCGCTCTGCACGTTGATCAGGCCGCCCATCATGGCCACCAGCTGCCGTGAGATGGACAAGCCCAGCCCGGTGCCGCCGTACTTGCGGGTGGTGGAGCCGTCCACCTGCGAGAACGCCGTGAACAACATCCCCAGCTTGTCCGCCGGAATGCCGATTCCCGTATCGGCCACCGAGAAGCGCAGCGCCATGTGCTGCGACGTGCTGTCGATGCACGCTACGCTCAACGTGACCCCGCCTGTGTGCGTGAATTTCAGCGCGTTCGAGCCCAGGTTCAGGAGGATCTGACGCAGTCGTCCCGGATCGCCGCGCACGCAGGTGGGCACCGACACGTCGATGATGTTGACCTGCTCGAGACCCTTTTCGTGCGCGTTCATGGCAAGCATGTCGCCGATCTCCTGCATCAGCACGTGCAGGTCGAAGTCCACGCTTTCGAGCGCGAGCTTGCCGGCCTCGATCTTGGAGAAGTCGAGGATGTCGTTGATGAGACTGAGCAGTATCGAACCGCTGTTGCGGGCGATCTGCGCGTACTTGGACTGCTCGGCGGTCAGGTCCGTGTCGAGCAGCAGGTTCGTCATGCCGATGATGCCGTTCATCGGCGTGCGGATCTCGTGGCTCATGTTGGCCAGGAACTCGCTCTTCGCACGCGTCGCCGCTTCCGCGCGCGTGCGCGCTTCCATCTGCTCGCTGATGTCGATGTAGGTGCCGATGGCGCGGGTAGGCGCCCCGTCGGCATCGCGCGCGATCACCTTGAAGCAGCGGTCGATCCACAGATAATGTCCCGCGGCATGGCGCATGCGCACGGCGGAACGATCACTCGGCAGCTCACCGGTGAGGACCTTACCGCCCCGCGCCTGGATCCCGGCCCTGTCGTCGGGATGGAACAGCGCCCGCATCGCCTCCCCCGAGATCTCTTCGTCGCACGGATCGAAACCAAGCAGTCGACGGGAACCCGGATCCAGCCACACACGGTCATCGACCAGTTCGAGGTCAGAGTAGCCGAGGTTGGCCACCGACAGCGCCATGTTCAGCAGCTCGCTCTGCAGCTTGAACGCCTGCTCGCTGGCGCGCATGGCCGTGACGTCGGTGAGCACCCAGCACGAGCCGGTGAGCCGCGCATGGGAGTCACGCAGCGGCGCAATCTGCGCGCTGACCACGTACTTGCGCGCGTCCTTGCGATGATTGACCATCTCGAGCGTGATGCTTTCACCATGCTGCAGGCTTTCCTCGATGGCCGCCAGGCAGGCTGGATCCGCGTGGCTGTTCCCCATCAGATCGCTTGCGGATTTGCCCGGCAGTTCGTCGGCGGGATAGCCGCTCATCACCGAGAAACCGGGATTCGCCCATTCGATCCTGCCGTCGAGTCCGAACAGCAGGATGCCGTTGCTGGTGCGGCGGGTCACTTCGGCGAGGCGGGCGATCACCCGCCGTTCGTGGCGCGAGCGCTGGTCGGCGTTGCGCAACCGGTCGAGCATGGGACGGAAGATCGTGATCGCAGCGGCACACACGGCGAGCATCAGCACCAGCACGAATTTGAAGGGCTGCCATGCCATCTGCGCATCGTGGGCCGAACGGTTGGTGGCAATTTCGTTGGTGATGCGGGTCATGCGCCGCGTCCAGTCCTCGTCGGTCCGGTGCAGGCTGAGGCGCAGCCGCGCCCGCGCGTCGGGCATGACGTCGCGGCTGGCGAGCGCTTCCGCCGCGAGCGCCAGCAGCTGCCGCAGATCCGGTTCCGCGAGTTTCAGTTGACGCTGTATCGACGGCGTGTCCGTCAGTCGCGACCAGGCCCCGTTGTTGCCCGCCAGCAGCATGGCCTGCGTCTGCTGCAGCAGCACGAGCGTTTCCTCGAGTTCCCGACGGACTTCCGGATCCTCGGCTTTCTCCTCGAGCAGCAGCCGGCTGTCCTGCACCAGCTGCCGGCTCAACGAGCGTTGCCGTCCCGAGGCGAATATGGCCTGCACCGACCAGCCGGCTTCGTGCATCTGCGTGTACTGATACCAGAGTGTGCCCCCCAGTGCGGCGAGGATGGCAACCACCGTGATGATGAACGCCCGGCGGACGTTGTAATCAGGGCCGTCCCGGCCCTCGGACAGATCCGACCCCGGAAATTGTGGAACGAAAGGCGGCATGGGCGAAACGGACCAATCCTGTGTGGTTCCGGGGAGACGAGCATGGTGCCGCAGGGGCGGACACGGAACTGTGTTGTGGGTTCCGCAATGCCCGGCCGCTGTGCGACACAGCTCTCAGAGGTCGATGATCTCGATGTTGTCGGCGCGCAACGCAGCACCGAAAAATCGCGTGCCGATCCGCGCAAAACGGGCCGCCCCGTCGGTGGCGAGCCATTGGACCCGGCCCGGGGCGCCCGCCGTGCCCGCGTGCGCACTGCCGAGCTGTCGCAGGACGGCCTGCGCCGTGGTGATGGCGGAGTCGACGATTCGGACGTGAGCCGGCAGCGCCTGCGCGATGACCTCGGCCAGCAGCGGAAAGTGCGTGCAGCCGAGCACCAGGGTATCCGCGGAACCGCCGGCCGGAAACAACGGGTCGAGGTAGTGACGCGCCACGGCGGCGGCGATGGGGCCCTCGGTCCAGCCCTCCTCCGCGAGCGCCACAAACAGTGCGCAGGCGCACGCACGGACCCGCGCCGCGCCGCTCAGGCGGGAAATGGCGCGCTCATAGGCGCCCCCCGCCACCGTGCCTTCCGTCGCGATGACGACGATGTCGCCGCTGCGCGACGTCTCGACGGCCGCCGCCGCCCCCGGCTCGATCACGCCGATGACGGGAATATCCGGATGATGCTCTCGCAGGGCATCGAGCGCCGAGGCGGAGGCCGTGTTGCAGGCGACGACCAGATAGGCGACCTGGCGGGCCGCCAACGCGGAGGCGCATTGCAGCGAGTAGCGGATCACGGTATCGGCACTCTTGGTACCGTACGGCAGCCTTGCCGTATCGCCGAGGTAGATGAAGTCCGCGGCCGGCAGCGCGGCGTGCAACGCACGCAGCACCGTCAGTCCGCCCACGCCCGAGTCGAAGACGCCGATCGGCCCCGGCTTCAAAACTCAGGGCGCATGTGCGGAAACAACAATACGTCGCGGATGGAAGCCGCGTCGGTGAACAGCATCACCATCCGGTCCACGCCGAGTCCCAAGCCGGCCGTCGGCGGCATTCCATACTCCAGGGCGCGGACGTAATCAGCGTCGTAATACATGGCCTCCTCGTCGCCCGCATCCTTGCGATCCACCTGCTCCCTGAAGCGCTGCGCCTGATCCTCCGCATCGTTCAGCTCCGAGAAACCATTGGCGAGTTCGCGCCCGCCGATGAAGAATTCCCAGCGGTCCGTGATGAACGGGTCGTGATCGTTGCGACGCGACAGCGGCGACACTTCGGCCGGATAGGCGTAGGCGAAGGTGGGCTGCTGCAGGGTGTGCTCGCCGGTCTTCTCGAAGATCTCGATCTGCAGCTTGCCGGCACCGTCGCCCGCCTTGCAGGGGATCTTCAGCTGCTCGCACACCCGGCGCAGGGTCGCGACGTCTCGCAGCGAGCCGGGCTCGAGACCCGGATTGTTCGCCAGGATGATCTCCTCGATGCTGCGGCGTGCGAACGGTTTCGACAGATCGTATTCGGTGCCCTGGTACATGACCCGGCGCGTCCCGAGGACGGTGTCCGCCACGCCCTGGAACAGCGTCTGGATCATCTCCATCAAGTCCAGGTAATCCGCGTAGGCCTGGTACAGCTCCAGCATCGTGAACTCGGGATTGTGCTGGGTGGACACGCCCTCGTTGCGGAAATTCCGATTGATCTCGTAGACACGTTCGAAACCGCCGACCGTGAGACGCTTGAGATACAGTTCGGGCGCGATGCGCATGAACATCTGCACGTCGAGCGCGTTGTGATGCGTCTTGAAGGGCCGCGCCGCCGCACCGCCGGGAATGGGATGCAGCATCGGCGTCTCGACCTCGAGGAAGCCGCGCATGTCGAGGAAGGCGCGCAGATAGCGCACGATCCGCGAACGTGTTTCGAACACGCGCCGGCTGTCCTCGTTCATGATGAGATCGACGTAGCGGCGCCGGTAGCGCAGCTCCGTGTCGGCGATGCCGTGCCACTTGTCGGGCAGCGGGCGCAGCGACTTGGTCAGCAGCACGATCTGCTCCACGCGCACCGACAGCTCGCCCGTCTTGGTGCGGAACAAAACGCCCTGCGCGCCCACCACGTCGCCCACGTCCCAGGTCTTGAAATCGTCGTACACGTCGCCGAGTACCGTGCGCTGCAGGAACAGCTGGATGGCGCCGCTCGAGTCCTCGAGCTTCGCGAAGCTCGCCTTGCCCATGACACGCTTCGCATGCATGCGCCCCGCCACGCTGACGCTGATCGGATCCGCCTCCAGCGCCTCGGCCGCCTTGTCGCCGTAGGCCGTCGCCAGATCGGCGGCGAGTGCGTTGCGGCGGAAATCGTTGGGAAAGGGATTGCCGCGCTCGCGCAGTCTGGCGAGCTTGCCGCGTCGCTCGGCGATCAGGTGATTTTCGTCGTTGTCGGTCATAGGCCCTGCTTTAGGCTGGCTTGCATGAATTCGTCGAGCGCGCCGTCGAGGACGGCGGTGGTGTTGCCGATCTCCACACCGGTGCGCAGATCCTTGATGCGGGATTGATCGAGGACGTAGCTGCGGATCTGGTTCCCCCAGCTCACGTCGGACTTCGAGTCCTCGAGCACCTTGGCCGCCGCGTTGCGCTTGTTGTACTCGAACTCGTACAGCTTCGCCCGCAGCATCTTCATCGCCGTCGAACGGTTCTTGTGCTGGCTGCGCTCGCTCTGGCAGGCCACCACGATGTTGGTGGGCACGTGCGTGATGCGCACGGCGGACTCCGTCTTGTTGACGTGCTGGCCGCCGGCGCCGCTCGACCGATATACGTCGGTGCGCAGATCCGCCGGGTTGATGTCGATTTCGATGTCGTCGTCGACCTCGGGCGACACGAACACCGAGGCGAACGAGGTGTGGCGGCGGTTTCCCGAATCGAACGGCGACTTTCTGACCAGCCGGTGCACCCCGGTCTCGGTGCGCAGCCACCCATACGCATGATCGCCCGTCATGCTGATGGTGGCACCCTTGATGCCGGCCACTTCACCCGCGCTCTGATCGATGATCTCGGTCTTGATGCCACGACCGTCCGCCCAGCGCAGATACATGCGCAGCAGCATCGACGCCCAGTCCTGCGCCTCGGTGCCGCCCGCGCCCGCCTGGATGTCGAGATACGCGTTGTGCGAGTCCATCTTGCCCGGAAACATGCGCTGGAATTCGAGCCGCTCCACGTCCCCGGCCAGCGCGGCGATGTCGTTCTCGATGCCCGCGGCCGCGCCGGCATCGGCCTCGTCGGCCGCGAGGTCGAGCAGTTCGTCGGCGTCGCGCAAGGATCCGGCGAGGCGGTCGAGGCTCGACACGACGAGTTCCAGCCGCGCCCGCTCGCGCCCGAGTTCCTGGGCCCGCTCGGCATCGTTCCAGATGCCGGGCTGCTCTAGTTCGCGGGTGACTTCCTGAAGACGTTCGCTCTTGGTGTCGTAATCAAAGATACCTCCTCAAGGACGCGGTGCGGTCCTCGAGATCTTTGATCGATCTTTTGATTTGATTGATTTCCATCGCGAAATGTTAGCACAGAAGCTCAGTTGCGCTTTAAGTGCTGACAGTTGAGCTGCACGCTCTCGTTGCCGCGGTAGGTGTTCAGCTCGAGACGATACGCCACGTGCAGGCACGCGCCGGCGCGCACCGCGGAATCCTCCTCCATGCTGCCGACGTAGCCGAAGGCGATGGCGTCCACCGCCGCGTCTCCCGGTGCCCGCAGCTGCAGCTTCAGATGCCGTGTGCCGACCACGCGCGCATCGATGACCTCGAACGAGCCGTCGAACACGGGCTCCGGAAAACCCTGACCCCACGGACCGCCGCCACGCAGGACGCGCGCCGTCTCGACGTTCAGGTCTGCGGCCGTCAGCTCACCATCCGTATGCAGCACCCCGCGCAGCGCCTCGCGGTCCGCGCGCCGCGCGATCTCGGCGGCGAAGGCGCCACGAAAATCCTCGAGCATCGCGGGCCGCAGCGTGAGCCCGGCCGCCATGGCATGTCCGCCGAATTTGTCGATCAGTCCCGGATGCGCGGCGGCGATGCTGTCGAGCGCATCGCGGATGTGGACGCCGGCGATGGAACGCGCCGAGCCGCGCAGGGTGCCGTCCGCGGCCCGCGCGAACGCGATGGTCGGCCTGTGCAGGCGGTCCTTGATCCGTCCCGCCACCAGCCCGACCACCCCCTGGTGCCAGCCTTCGTCGAACAGGCACAGGCCGAACGACTCGCCGCCCGCATCGTTGAACTGCAGGGCGGCGGCCACTTCGACGGCTTCGATCTGCATCCGCCGCTCGATTTCGCGGCGTTCCTCGTTGAGCGCCGCGAGCTGCGCCGCCAGCCGCGCCGCCTCGCCCGGATCGTCGGCCAGCAGACAGGCGATGCCCACCGTCATGTCGGTCAGGCGCCCGGCGGCATTCAGACGCGGCGCGACCGCAAAGCCCAGATCGGCCGCGGTGAGCCGTGCCGGCTCGCGGCCAGCCGACTCGAGTAGCGCGCGAATGCCCGCAACGCAGCGGCCCGCACGGATGCGCCGCAACCCCTGCGCCACGAGGATGCGGTTGTTACGGTCCAGCGGCACCACGTCAGCCACCGTGCCGAGCGCCACCAGGTCAAGCAGATCGGCCGGACGAAAACCCGGCAAGTTCAGCCGGCGCGCGAGCGCGGCGATGACGTAGAAGGCGACGCCGACGCCGGCCAGCGATCGGCTGGCGAACGACGAGCCGTCGAGATTCGGATTGACGATGACCTGCGCACGCGGCAGCACCGGTCCGGGCAGATGATGATCCGTGATCAAGACCTGGATGCCGAGTGCCCGTGCCGTTTCGACCCCCTCCACGCTCGACACGCCGTTGTCGACGGTGACGATCAAGCTGGGCTCGCGCACGGCCGCGAGCGCGACGATCCCCGGCGTCAGGCCGTAGCCGAATTGGAAACGATTTGGCACCAGGAAATCCACGTGCGCGAACTGCAACGCGCGCAGCGCGCGCACCACCAGCGCGGTGCTCGTGGCGCCATCCGCGTCGAAATCACCCACCACGAGCACCCGGCCGGCGGCGCGGTGCTGCGCGAGCAACGTGACCGCGGCATCCACTCCGTCGAGCGACCTCACCGGCAGCAGACGCTCCAGCGACAGGTCGAGCTCCTGAACGGAAGAAACGCCGCGCGACGCATACACCCGGCGCAGCACCGGATGCAGGTCGCCCGCGAGCGCGCCGTCGAGTCCGGGACGACGCCGGATTTCAGTCATGAAAACACTCGTTCCACGGCCGTCGACGGCGCCAGAAACGCAGACGCGAACGCGCATCCACGCTGAAGCTGCGGCCCCCCGCCGACAGTTTGATTTCTTTGATGCGGCCCGAATGCAGCGCCGCGAGCGCCGGCACCAGCCAGCGGCGTTCGCGGTCGGACCACTCCACCGATCCGGGCGATACGTCCAGAACGATCACCGCCGCCGAAGCCGCCGAAGCCACGCCCGCCGCCCCCGCCAGGCCCATCGCCGCGCCGGGTGCGCCCCGCCGGCTCTGCACGGGAAAGTCTTCGCGCGCGCCGAACGCTGCGAACAAGGGATCGGCGCCCGCCGTCCAACCACGCACCGCCGGCAACCGTGACAGCGGCGCGCCGCCTCCCCACAACCACAATCCGGTCACCGCAGGCAGCGCGCGCGCGGCGCGCGTCACGTTCAGCGGATGCTCGAAGAGCCACATCTCGATTTCGCTCATGAGCCGGCGCACCACCGCCGCGTCGGCGCCGGCCGGCAGAAAATCCCAGACCTCGCGCCCGATCACGACCTCGGGATCGCGCAACACCACCTCCATCCTCCGTTCCCACCGGCAAAGCAGCCCCGTACCCGTCGGCACCAGCGACACGCCTGCATCGGCGAACACGCGGTTGAAATCCATCGCGAGCGACCGACAGTCGTCCGGCGCCAGCGACAACACGCCGTCCACCGGCACGCTCACGCTGCTCATCCCCGCCAGCAGGTGCATCGGCGTCGCGACGCACACCCAGCGCGTCGTGTCGAGAGACTGCGCCGGTGCTGCCGGTCCCGCCAATCCCGCGAGTCCCGCCAATGCCGCCGCCCCGGCAGCCGGCACGCCGCCCGGTTCCGCCGCGATCACCGGGTAAGCCTCGGCACGCCAGTCCACCACGCGTGCGCGCGTACCGGCTTGCGCGAGCAGGCGTTCGAGCAGCGGTGCGCGCCGCCCCTCCCCGGCCCCCGCGACGGGAAAACGAATATAGATAGTGGCCAAAGGCGTCCCGCTCGAAAATTGAGTATCTTAGCGTCATGCGTTTCACACCGGATCAGGCCTCCCCCGCCAACCTCGTACGCGGCTACGGGGTCGAGGGCATCCGCATCAACGAACATGCCTTTGCCACGACGGTGTTGGTGAGCGCGGCGACGCTGCTCGCCGAACCGGCGGTGCACAGCGTAGCGGACTTGGGCGCAGAACTCGCGGCTCGTATCAAAGCACTGCGTCCCGAAGTCGTCCTCATCGGCACGGGCGCCCGCCAGACCTTCCCTGCGGCGGTCTTCGCTGCCGCCTTTCTCGAGGCGGGCATCGGCTTCGAGGTCATGGATACGGGTGCAGCCTGCCGTACCTACAACGTGCTGGTCGGCGAGCAGCGTCAGGTGGTCGCGTTGTTGATGGTGTGAGGCGCCGAAGCGTATCCCCGCCCGGCACGGAGCGACGCGTTCACGGCGATACGGACTGCGGCAGATAATGCAACGGATCGACGGGTTTGCCGTTCACGCGTATCTCGAAATACAGGGCGGGAATCTGCCGCGGCCCGCTGCCCATGTGCCCTATGACTTGTCCGGCGTCCACGTCCTGCCCTTCATGCACCAGCATTTCTCGGTTGTGGGCATAGGAGGACAGCAGGGTGTCGCCGTGCTTGATGATGATGAGGTTGCCGTAGCCGCGCAGGCCGCTGCCGGTGTAGACCACCCGGCCGGTTGCCGTCGCGCGTACATCCTGGCCCAGGGTTCCGAGCACCAGGATGCCGCCCCCGGGCACCGCACGCGGCGGGGCAAGATGGGCCGTGGGCCACTGCCACGTGAAGCCGGCCTCGGCCGCGGCCTTGTCGCGGTTCGCAGCACCCGCGCCGGCCGCCGCGGCTGTGGCCGGCCGCCGGCCGGGCACGGACGCCGTCCCGGGTACCTTCCTCGCAACCGGCGCCGCTGATTTCGCCGTGGCCGACTTCGACGATGCCGACTTGGTCGCCGGTGCAGCGGGCGTGGATGCCGCTCCCTTGGCGGCCGCGTGGCCGCCCGGCGGCGCCAGGGTCAGCACCTGGCCCACCTGCAGCCGGAAATCCCCGCCCACGTGATTCCAGCGGGCGAGGTCGCGATAGTCCAGGTGGTGCCGCCAGGCGATGCTGAACAACGTGTCCTGGGCACGCACCACGTAGGCTGCGGGCGGGTGCGCGCTGCCCGCCGCATTGCCGGCCGCGCAGCCGGCCGACATCCAGCACAGCCCCAGCACAGCGAACACACGTGCGGCGTGCACTTAAGCCTAGCGCTGCAATCCCGATAACAAGGGCACGAAACTCACCGCCCCCAACGACTCGCGGTGCAGGCGGGTCTCACTCTTGGTGAAACGCAGCAATTCCTGGCGTCCCTCGGGTCCGACGGGTGCGATCAGGCGGCCCCCCGGCCGCAACTGATCGAACAGCGCGGCCGGTACGCTATGGGGCGCCGCCGTCAGCAGGATGCCGTCGTAGGGGGCCCGCGCCGGCCATCCCACGTTGCCGTCCTCGTGCCGGCAATGCACGTTGCGGATCTTCAATTCGCGCAGCGTGCGCCGGGCTTTGCCGAGCAGGCTCGATATGCGTTCAACGGTGTACAGCTCCTCGATCAGCGGCGCGAGCACGGCGGTCTGATAACCGCAGCCGGTGCCGATCTCGAGGGCCTTGCCGACCGGCCCGGCCGCCAGCAGGGCTTCGGTCATGCGTGCGACCACGTAGGGCTGCGAGATGGTCTGTCCAAAACCGATGGGCAGCGCCGTGTCCTCGTAGGCACGGGTCGACAACGCTTCGTCCATGAACAGATGTCGCGGCACATTGCGGATGCGGTCGAGCACGCGCTGATCGGTGATGCCCTGATCCTGGAGACGCTGCACCAGTCGCTCGCGGGTGCGCGCGGAAGTCATGCCGATGCCGCTCAGCCGCGGCCCGCCCAGGTAACTACTCAAGAGCCAGCCACTGTGCGAGTTCAGGCAGCGCGGCATGGCGCGTGAGGTCGATCTGCAGGGGCGTGACGGACGCGTAGCCCGCCGCCACCGCGTGGAAGTCCGTTCCCGGCCCGGCGTCCTGGCCCGCACCCGACGATCCCACCCAGTACACGTCGCGGCCCCGCGGGTCCTTCGCGGCCACCACGGGTTTGGCGCGATGCCGGTTGCCGAGCCGGGTCACCTCGAGGCCGCGCAACTCGCCGTCGGGCACATCGGGCACGTTCACGTTGAGTATCACCGGGCCCTGGAGCGGCGCGCGCAGCAGGCGCTCCACCAACCCCGCGGCGACGCGCGCCGCACCGGCGAAGTTGCGGGGGCTGCCGGGCCGTACGACCAGCGACACCGCGATGGCAGGCAGACCGAGGAAGCGGCCTTCGATGGCGGCGGCCACAGTCCCGGAGTACAGGGTGTCGTCCCCCAGGTTGGCGCCGTCGTTGACGCCCGACACGACGATGTCATGTTCGAAGTTGAACAATCCCGAGATCGCGAGGTGCACGCAATCGGTGGGCGTGCCGTTGACGTGGTAGGCATCGACGTCATAGCTCACCGCGCGCACCGGCACGTCGAGGGTGAGCGAGTTGCTGGCGCCACTGCGGTTGCGGTCGGGGGCCACCACCGTCACCGAGCCGAGCCGCCGCAGCGCGCCGCTCAACGCCTCCAATCCCTGCGCCCGATAGCCGTCGTCGTTCGAAACCAAGATTTTCACGAATTCATACAGCCTGCCCCGAGGATGGCGGGTCGCGCCGTGCAGACTATACTGTAACGGTGTAATACCCGGGTAGCCGATCGAGTTTCCAACGCCATGCCAAAACAACGCGACCCTGTCGGGCAGCCCGACTCGACACCCGAAGATGTGCAGGCGTTTCGCGCCGCGGTACGCGACGTGAAGCCGCTGGCGCACACGCTGCATCCAGCCATGCCGCCGTCGCCGGGTCGCCGGCGCAAATCCGCCGCCGCCGCGCAGGCCGCGGCGGTGGCGCAGGCCGCGGCGTCCGGCGCGTGGGGGCTCGATGCAGGCATGCCGCTGATCGAGAGCACGCCGCTGGCCGACACCGCAGTCGAATTGACCACGACGGGCGCGAGCGGCGCCGACCCGGCTTCCTTTCAGCGCGGCGGCGTGCGCACCCAGGTCATGCGTCGACTGCGCCGCGGCTTGTATCCCATCGAGGCGGAACTGGATCTCCACGGACTCACCCAGATGGCCGCACGCGAAAGTCTGGCGGACTTTCTCGCCTACAGCCGCGCGGGTGGCAGGCGCTGCGTGCGCATCATCCACGGCAAGGGCTATCGTTCCGGAGCGCGCGGACCGGTGCTCAAGGTGGCCGTCGATCTGTGGCTGCGGCGGCATCTCGACGTGATGGCATTCACCTCCGCCCGCGCCATCGACGGCGGCACGGGTGCGGTGTACGTGCTGCTGCGCGTCTGAGGCGCGGCTCAGCGCTCGAGCAGCACCGCGGCCTGCGCGGCCAGCCCCTCGCCCCGCCCGACGAAGCCCAGCCGTTCGGTGGTGGTCGCCTTGATGTTGATGCGCTCGGGCTCCGTGCCGAGATCCGCGGCGAGGTTGACCGCCATGGCGGCCCGGAATTTGGCGATGCGCGGCGCCTCGGCGAGCACCGTGACGTCGGCATTCACCAGGCGCAACCCCGCCGCACTCATCTGTGCCGCCACCTCGCGCAGGAACACGCGGCTGTCGGCGCCCCGATAGCGCGGATCGGTATCCGGGAAATGCTGGCCGATGTCGCCGCGGCCGAGCGCACCGAGCACGGCATCGCAGAGTGCATGGATCACCACGTCGCCGTCGGAGTGCGCCACGACCCCCCTGCCGTAGTCGATCCTCACACCGCCCAGCATGACGTGGTCGCCCGCGCCGAAGGTGTGTACGTCGAAACCCGTGCCGATGCGCATCGAAGTCCTCTCCCGGTTCTGCAAAATCGCCGCGGCCGCGACCAGGTCTGCGGCGCGCGTCACCTTGATGTTGAACGGCGAACCCTGCACCAGCGCGGGCGCGAACCCCGCGCGCTCCATCGCCTGTGCTTCGTCGGTGACCGCCACCTGCTCCGAGAGTGCCGCGTTCAAGGCGGCGGAGAGTCGGGCGAAACCGAATATCTGCGGGGTCAAGGCGCGCCAGAGTCCGTCGCGGTCGGCGGTCTCGACGCGTTCGCCGGCGCGCTGACGTTTCACCGTGTCGACGATGGGCGCGGCGAGCACCACGCCGTCGTCGGATTGCCCCAATGCATCGATCAGCGCCGTCAGATCCTCGCCGGTCAGGCACGGACGTGCTGCATCGTGCACCAGCACCCAGTCCTGTGGTGCCGCCAGCGCGTCGAGACTCTTCAGGCCGTTCAACACCGATTGGTGCCGGTTCGCGCCGCCGGTGGCGGTGCGCAGCTTGGCGCTGTTCAACGCAGCGGCGACCTGCGGCCAGTGCGCATCGTCCTCGGCCAGTGCCACCACGATGCCCGCCACCCGCGGCTCACGCACGAGCGCGGCGAGCGACCACTCGATCACGGTGGCGCCGGCGAGGGGTGCATATTGCTTGGGCAGCGCGATCGACGCGGCGGTCACGTCGTCGACGGCGGGCGCAGCGCTCGCGAAACGCGTGCCGCGGCCGGCCGCGGGAACCACCGCCCACAGACGGCGCGGGAGCACCGGCGCGGTCACCGCGCGCGGGCGGTGACGGAGGTGGCGGGCGCGGGCGCGGCAGGGGTCGCGGCCGTGACCACCTGATAAAAGGTCTCGTTGCTGCCGACCATTCCCAGCTCGCTGCGCGCCCGCTCCTCGAGCGCCGTCAAGCCCACCTTGAGGTCGTTGACCTCCGCGCCCAGCTGGCGATTACGTTCACGCTGTTCCACGTTCGCCGCCGCCTGCGCCCCGACGGCGACTGTCAGCCGCGAGACCTCGTGCAAGCCCTGGTCCGACACCCAGACCCGGTACTGAAGCACGACCACGATGGCCGCCATGACTAGCGCGAAAATCCTCATAGGCCGAAGAGCCTAGCACGACCTCTCAGGAAATCCGAACCGACAGCGCGCCTGTGCCGGCATACGCTGCCTTGGCGCCGAGTTCCGCCTCGATGCGCAGCAGCTGGTTGTATTTCGCGATGCGATCCGACCGCGACATCGAGCCGGTCTTGATCTGCGTGGCCGAGGTGCCGACCGCGATGTCCGCGATCGTGGCATCTTCGGTTTCGCCCGAACGATGCGAGACGACGGCGGCATATTTCGCCTGCGCGGCCATGTCGATGGCGTTCAGGGTCTCGGTCAGGGTGCCGATCTGGTTCGGCTTGATGAGGATGGCGTTGGCAATTTTCTTCTGGATCCCCTCGGCGAATATCCTGGTGTTGGTCACGAACAGATCGTCGCCCACCAGCTGCACCCGGCCGCCGAGCTTCTGGGTGAGTACGGCCCAGCCATCCCAGTCACCCTCGCTCATCCCGTCCTCGATGGTGACGATGGGATACTTGTCTACCAATCCAGCCAGATAGTCTGCGAATTCGGCGGCCTTGAATTGACGGCCCTCGGATTCCAGGTGATACACCCCGTCCTTGTAAAATTCGGTGCTCGCCACGTCGAGCCCGAGATAGATGTCCTTGCCGGCCCGATAGCCCGCCTTGTCGATGGCCTCGAGGATGGTGGTGAGCGCCGCTTCGTTGGACGGCAGGTCGGGGGCGAACCCGCCCTCGTCGCCCACCGCTGTGTTCAGACCCTTGCCGTGCAACACCTTCTTGAGCGTGTGGAACACTTCCGCGCCGTAGCGCAGCGCTTCGGAAAACGAGGGCGCGCCCAGGGGCAGGATCATGAATTCCTGGATGTCGACACTGTTGTCGGCGTGGGCACCACCGTTGATGATGTTCATCATGGGTGCCGGCATGACCAGGTCGCCGCCGCCGCCCAGATGCCGGTACAGCGGCTGCTTGATGTCGCGCGCGGCCGCATGCGCTGACGCCAGCGACACCGCCAGCAGCGCATTCGCGCCCAGCCGCGATTTCGTGTCGGTGCCGTCCGCTTCGATCAACTTCTCGTCCAGACCGCGCTGATCCTGAGGATCGTGGCCGAGCACCCGGGTGCGGATCGCGCCGTTCACGTTCGCCACCGCCTTGGTGCAGCCCTTGCCCAGGTAACGCTTGGCATCGCCGTCGCGCAATTCGACGGCTTCACGCGAGCCCGTGGAGGCGCCGGAGGGCACGGCCGCGCGCCCGACGATGCCGGAATCGAGCACCACGTCGGCCTCGACGGTGGGGTTGCCGCGCGAATCGATGATTTCACGGCCGCGGATATCGACGATACGACTCATAACAGGGATTCCTCGAAGGGTTTTCTTTTGACGGCGATGTCCAGTTCCACCAGCGTCGACAACAGCGACGCCATGCGGTCGAGCGGCCACGCGTTCGGGCCGTCGGACAGCGCGTGGGCGGGATCGGGATGGGTCTCCATGAACACGCCCGACACGCCGGCCGCGATGGCCGCACGTGCGAGCACCGGCACGAACTCGCGCTGCCCGCCCGAGGCATCGCCGCGGCCGCCCGGCAGCTGCACCGAGTGCGTGGCGTCGAACACGACGGGGCAGCCCGTGTCGCGCATCACGGCGAGCGAGCGCATGTCGGAGACCAGATTGTTGTAACCGAAGGAGAAGCCGCGCTCGCACACCATGATCTGCGCATTGCCGGTGGAGCGCGCCTTGTCGACCACGTTCTGCATTTCCCATGGCGAGAGGAACTGGCCCTTCTTGACGTTCACGGGTTTGCCGGCGGAACAGACGTTGACGATGAAATTCGTCTGGCGGCAGAGGAACGCCGGGGTCTGCAGCACGTCCACCACTGCGGCCACCTCGGCGAGCGGGGTGTCTTCATGCACGTCGGTGAGCACGGGACAGCCGATCTGCTTGCGCACGAGGCCGAGGGCGCGCAGACCGGCGTCCACGCCCGGACCGCGGAAGCTCGCCCGCGACGAACGGTTCGCCTTGTCGAACGACGCCTTGAAGATGAAGGGAATGCCGAGTGTCGCAGTCATCTCGCGCAGCCGGCCGGCCACCTCGACGACCAGCGTCTCGCTCTCGATCACGCACGGACCCGCGATGAGAAAGAACGGACGTTCCGGCCCCACCTCGAACGAACACAGCTTCACGCGGTGGCGCGGCCGGGCTGCAGCGCCGCGCGATACTCGCGTGCCGCACGGATGAAGCCCGTGAACAACGGATGGCCGTCGCGCGGCGTCGAGGTGAACTCCGGATGGAACTGGCTGGCCACGAACCAAGGATGCGAGGGCAGCTCGATGAACTCGACCAGCCCGTCGCCGGAGAACCCGGAAAACTTCATCCCGGCCGCCGTCAGCTCCTCGAGATAGTGATTGTTGAACTCGTAGCGATGACGGTGCCGTTCGAAGATGGACTCCTTGCCGTACAACGAATGCACCCGCGAGCCCGCCACCAGCCTCGACTCCTGCGCGCCGAGCCGCATGGTGCCGCCGAGTTCGGACTTCTCGTCGCGCACCTGCTGGCCCCGCGCGAGGTCCTGCCATTCGGTGATCAACGCGACCACCGGGTGATGCGTGGCACGGTCGAACTCGGTGCTGTTCGCGGTCTTGAGGGAAAGCACGTTGCGCGCATATTCGATGATGGCGAGCTGCATCCCGAGACAGATGCCGAGGTAGGGGATCCGGTTCTCGCGGGCGAAACGGATGGCCTGAATCTTGCCCTCGATCCCGCGGTCGCCGAATCCACCCGGCACCAGGATGGCATCCATCTTCTGCAGCGCGTCGGGTCCGGCACGGGCGATGTCCTCGGACTCGAAATAATGGATGTTCACCCGCGTGCGCGTCGCGATGCCGCCGTGCATCAGCGACTCGTTCAGCGAAATGTACGAATCGCGCACCTGCACGTATTTGCCGACCATGCCGATGTCGACCACCGCCTCCGGATTCTGCTTCGCGGCGACCACGGCGCGCCAGTCCGACAGATCCGCCGGCGGCAGATCCAGGCGCAGCTTGTCCACGACGATGTCGTCGAGACCTTCCTCGTGCAGCAGCAGCGGAATCTTGTAGATGTCGTCGGCATCGAGCGCGGAGATCACCGCGCGTTCCTCGACGTTGGTGAACAGCGCGATCTTGCGCCGCTGCTCGTCCGGCAACGTCCGCAGGCAGCGGCAGAGCAGGATATCGGGCTGGATGCCGATGCCGCGCAGCTCCTTGACCGAGTGCTGCGTGGGCTTGGTCTTGATCTCCGAACCGCCGACGATGGGTACCAGCGTCAGGTGCATGTAGAGCACGTGATTGCGGCCGAGCTCCACGCCCATCTGGCGTATGGCCTCGAGAAACGGCAGCGATTCGATGTCGCCCACCGTGCCGCCGATCTCGACCATGCACACGTCCGAGGAACCCGCCCCCAGCCGGATGCGGTATTTGATCTCGTCGGTGATGTGCGGGATCACCTGAACGGTGGCGCCCAGGTAGTCCCCACGCCGCTCCTTCGCGATCACCCGCTCGTAGATGCGGCCCGAGGTGAAGTTGCTGTCACGGCCGGTGGTGGTGCGCACGAAACGTTCGTAGTGGCCGAGATCGAGGTCGGTTTCCGTGCCGTCGGCAGTGACGAACACCTCGCCGTGCTGGAAAGGACTCATGGTGCCCGGATCCACGTTGATGTAGGGATCGAGCTTCACCATGCTCACCTTCAGTCCGCGGGCCTCGAGGATGGCCCCCAGGGAGGCGGACGCGATGCCTTTGCCCAGCGAGGAAACCACACCGCCGGTGACGAAAACGAAACGTGTCATGATGAGTCACCGCCGATGAAAAAATTGGGCCGCGCAGCTTCGCGAACGACGCGCGATCCGCTACGAAACGCACACAGAGATAATCGCAATTCGACGGGAATTTAGGTTACCAGAACACGCCCATTGCGACAATCCGCGCGGACGAATATCCGCATTCGGCGCAGCCGCTCAGACGATCACGGGCGCATCGTCCCACGCACAGCCGAACCCCGGCGCCTCCGCCGCCACGCACCAACGCGCATCGAGCCACAGATCGCCCACCGCGATCAACGTTACGCCCGCGTAGACCAGCGGCAGCGCGTCCCTCATCCAGGGCACCACGCCCCATTCCTGGCAAAGGTGCTGCAAGCTTCGCGTGCGTGCGCCGCGGGCGATCTTGAGCGTCTCCCCGCCGCGTCGCCCGCGCACGGTGAGCGTGTCGGGCAAACGCGCAACATCGAGACCGCCACGCTGCGCGCTCCACCGCAACCGGCCGAGGCCGGCGCCGAGCTCGATGCTCGGCTGCGGCCCGATGCTCGCGCCCTGCCCGGCCTGCCCGCCCTGCGCGATCCCGCGCCCCGCCGTGCCGATGTACCATTCCCCGTGCAGCACCGCGGGCAGCACCGCCGCGGTGAGGTAGAGCCGCTCGCGATGACGGCGCAGCGCGTGCCCGCCCCACCGCAACATCGGCTGGCGGTCCGCAGCCGCGTCGAGTATCTGACGCAGTCCCTCGTTGAGTCGGGCAACGGGCGGCAGCACGACACCACGCCGTGCGATCCAGAAACGCAGCACGTTGAGCTGCTCCGCACGCGGCAACGCGCGCAACCCCGTCACGCACAGCGCCTCGCCGTCCTGCAGCCGGGCGAGCGTGGCAGCACCGGCACGGTCCAGGAACCCCTGTGCCTCGGCGGCGTGCCGCCCCGCGCGCGACAACGCGGTCGCGGCTCCCGGCCAGCGTCGCAACAGCACGGGCCACACCTCCGCACGCAGATACGCGCGATCGAACCGCACGTCGTCGTTCATCGGATCGGAGCACGCGACGACCCCTTCCGCCGCGGCGAACTGCTCGAGTTCACGCCGCGGCACCTCCAGCAACGGCCGCACGTGGAAGCCCTGACCCAGGCACCGACAGGCCGGCATCGCCGCCGCGCCCTTGACCCCCGCACCGCGCAACCACTGCAGCAGCACGGTCTCCGCCTGATCGTCCGCATGGTGCGCCGTCAGCAGGCATTCCCCCGCCTGCAGATCCCGCGCGAACCCCGCGTAACGCGCCTCGCGTGCCGCCGCCTCCACCGACTCCCCACCCGCGGTGTCCACCGCCACGGTGAGGACCGTGAACGCCACACCGTACCGCGCACAGGCCCGTGCGCACGCCGCGCGGAACTCAGGCGCCGCCGGCTGCAGGCCATGATCGACGTGCACCGCGCGCAACGGCAGCTCGGACAGTCCCAGCCGTCGCAGTTGCGCAATCGCGACCAGCAGACAGGCCGAGTCTCGCCCGCCGCTCACGCCCACCACCAGCCCGGTGGCCCGCACGGGCACGTGCGCCTCGAGTGCGGCGAGCAGCGCGGCGGCGGTGAACGTCACCGGGGGCTCAACCCTCGCGAAACACGCCGAAACCGCGCAGCCGTGCCTGGCGGGCATCGAGCAGTGTCGTGACCGGTTGATTACATAGGACGGTCAAGTTCTTGATCAGGCTCTGTTTGAGAGTCTCCGCCATGACCAGTGGATCACGGTGGGCGCCGCCATGAGGTTCCTTCAGGACCTCGTCCACCAGCCCGAGCTTCTTCAAGCGCTCCGCGGTGCCGCCCATGGCGTCCGCGGCGATTTCCTTCTTGTCCGTGCTTTTCCAGAGGATGGACGCACAGCTTTCCGGCGAGATGACCCCGTACACGCTGAACTGCAACATCACCAGATGATCGCAGACACCGATGGCCAGGGCACCGCCCGACCCACCCTCACCGATGACCACGCTCAGCACGGGCGCCTCTAGGTTCGACATCTCGAACAGGTTGCGGGCGATGGCCTCGCTCTGGCCACGCTCCTCCGACCCGATGCCCGGGTAGGCCCCCGGCGTATCGATCAAGGTGATGATGGGAATACGGAACCGCTCGGCCATGCGCATCAACCGCAGTGCCTTGCGGTAGCCTTCCGGCTTCGGCATGCCGTAATTGCGGCGCACCCGCTCCTTGGTGTCGCGGCCCTTCTGTTGGCCGATCACCATCACCGGCGAGCCCTCCAGACGCGCGAGCCCGCCGACGATGGCCAGGTCGTCGCCGTACATGCGGTCGCCGTGCAGCTCCTGCCAGTCGGTGAAGATCATCGAGACGTAGTCGAGCGTGTAAGGACGCTGTGGATGACGCGCCAACTGGGTGATCTGCCAGGGCGACAGGTTGGCGAAGATGCTGCTGGTGAGCGTCCGGCTCTTCAACTGCAGCCGATTGATCTCCTCGGAGAGGTTCACGCTCGCGTCCGTGCCCAGGAACTTCAGTTCCTCGATCTTGGCCTCGAGCTCTGCGATTGGTTGCTCAAATTCTAAGAAATTCATCGCCATGAAGAAGTTTCCTCGCCCCGAGTCTCATTTCGTGGGCCGTATACCAAGTACCAACCGTCCGGCCCCACCAGCCCGGACAGCTTATCCAACAGCTCGCGCGTCGGGCGCACCGACCAGGCGTCGGCCAGGTTCACCCGTCCGGAATACTCCGGACGGTTCACCACCACGCTCATCCCGCAGGGTCCCCGCAGATACGGCTTCAGCACGTCCTCAAAACGGTTCATGCCCTGCGGACCGTCGAAGCTCGCCGGCCAACGCACCCAGAGCCGGCGGGCGAACCGCTCGCGGGCGCGGTCGATGTCCATGATGGATTTCGCCTGCAGCCGCCATCCCTCGATGAAATCGTCGAAGCGCAGCGTACCGTCGATGATGAGGATGGCATCCTTGACGATGATGTCGCGGTGCTGATGAAAGATTTCCTCGAACAAGGTCACCTCCAGGCGTGCGCTCCCGTCATCCAGAATCAGCGTCACACGGTTCGGCCGGCGGCGGATTTCCCACACCAGGCCGCCGACGGTGGCTGTCCGGCCGGCGCTCCAGACGCGCTCGCCGCCGGCCGCGGCGGCAGGCTTCGGCCCGCCGACGTCGACCAGCCGTGCGCAGCCCAGGAATTTGAGGTCGCGCTCGTAGGGTGTGATGGGGTGCCCGGTGAGGAACAAGCCGAGCGTCTCGCGCTCGCCCGCCAGCCGCTGGGCGTCGCTCCACTCCGGCAAGGCGGCGTCCTCGGCCGCGGACAGACCGAACAGATCCACCTGCCCCACGCTCATCGCCCGCGAGTTTTGTTCGCCCAGGTGCACCGCGCGATCGAGCTGCGCGGTGAGCGTCGCGCGGTTGGCGCCGATCCGGTCCAGGCTGCCCGAACGTATCAAGGCTTCGAACACCCGCCGGTTGACCCGCTGCAGGTCAACGCGACTGCACAAGTCCGGCAGGCTCCGATACGGCCCGTGCGCGGTGCGCTCCTCGATGATGGCCTCCACCGCCGAGGCGCCGACGCCCTTGATGGCGCCCATGCCGTAACGGATGCTGCGCGGCCCCGCCACCCGAAACGCGAACACCGATTCGTTGACGTCGGGCGGCTCGACGCTGAGCCGCATGCTGGCGCACTCGTCGCGGAGCGTAACCACCTTGTCGGTCTTGTCCATGTCGGAGGACAGCACCGCCGCCATGAAGGCGGCGGGGTGGTGGGCCTTGAGCCAGGCGGTCTGGTAGGACAACAGTGCATAGGCGGCCGAATGTGACTTGTTGAAGCCGTAGCCGGCAAACTTCTCCATCAGGTCGAAGATCATGGTGGCCTGGCCTTCGGGCACCCCGCGTCCCACCGCGCCGGTCACGAACACCGAGCGCTGATCGGCCATCTCCTCGGCTTTCTTCTTGCCCATCGCCCGGCGCAGCAGATCGGCGCCGCCCAGGGTGTAGCCCGCCAGGATCTGCGCGATCTGCATGACCTGTTCCTGGTAGAGGATCACGCCGTAGGTGGCTTCGAGCACCGGCTTGAGGTCGGGGTGCAGGTAATCGACGGCGGCGCCCGTGGTGTCGTGCTTGCGCGCGATGAAATCGTCGACCATGCCGGACTGCAGCGGACCCGGGCGGAACAGCGCGACCAGCGCCACGATGTCGCCGAAGCGGTCGGGCTGGAGGCGGCGGATGAGATCCTTCATGCCGCGCGATTCGAGCTGGAACACGGCCGTGGTCCGGGTGCTCTTCAGGAGTTGGTAGGTGGCGGCGTCGTCCATGGGCAGCGCGTTCATGAGCAGCGGCCCCTCCCCGCCCCGGGCACGCTCGGCGTCGATGTCGCGCACCGCCCAGTCGATGATGGTGAGGGTGCGCAGACCGAGGAAATCGAATTTGACCAGGCCGGCGGCCTCGACGTCGTCCTTGTCGAACTGAGTCACCGGCGTGGTGCCGCCCTCTTCGCAGTAGAGGGGCGTGAAGTCGGTGAGCACCGAGGGGGCGATCACGACGCCGCCGGCGTGGGTGCCGGCGTTGCGCGCAAGGCCCTCGAGACTGCGGGCGAGGTCGATGAGTTCCCGCACCTCGGCGTCGCTGCCGTATAGGCGCCGTAGTTCCTCTTCCTGCAGCAGCGCCTTGTCGAGCGTGATGCCGATCTCGAAGGGGATCAGTTTGGCGATCTTGTCGACGTAGCCGTAGTTGTGGCCGAGCACGCGCCCCACGTCGCGTACCACGGCCTTGGCGGCCAGCGTGCCGTAGGTGATGATCTGCGACACCCGCTCGCGGCCGTACTTGTTCGCCACGTACTCGATGACGCGGTCGCGGCCCTCCATGCAGAAATCGACGTCGAAGTCGGGCATGGACACGCGTTCCGGGTTCAAGAACCGCTCGAACAGCAGGTCGTGCTCGATGGGGTCGAGGTCGGTCACCCCGAGCGCGAACGCCACCAGGGATCCTGCGCCTGAGCCGCGCCCCGGTCCCACGGGCACGCCGTTCTCGCGCGCCCAGCGGATGAAATCGGCCACGATCAGGAAGTATCCGGCGAATCCCATGCTGCAGATGACGCCGAGTTCGAGCGCGAGGCGCGCGCCGTACTCGGGGCCGTCGAGCACGGTGCCGCGCAGGGTCCTGGCCTGTTCCAGGCGGGCCGCCATGCCGCGTTCGGACTCGTCGCGCAGGAAGTGCTCGGTGGTGCTGCCCGCCGGGACCGGATACGCGGGCAGCATCGACGCACCGAGCTTGATCTCGAGCGAACAGCGTTTGGCGATTTCGAGCGTGTTGGTCAAAAGCTCAGGCGCGTCCGCAAATAGCTGCGACATCTCCTTGAAATTCTTTAGGTATTGTTCTTCCGAGTAACGTCGAGGACGGGCCGGATCGGCCAGTTGGGCACCGTCGTGGATGCATACCCGGGCCTCGTGGGCCTCGAACTCCGCACGGGTGAGAAAGCGTACGTCGTTGGTGGCCACGGCGGGCACCCCCCGTCGTTGCGCCAGTTCGAGGACGGCCTCGGTGTACGCTTCGTCGCCCGCGCGTCCCGTGCGCTGCGCCTCGAGATAAAAACGGTCTCCGCACAGGTCCTGCCACCGGGACAGGCAGCGGGCGGCGTCCTCGTCCCTGCCCCGGCCAAACGCCTGGCCGATGTCGCCCTGCGGACCGCCGCAGAGCACGATCAGGCCGCCGAGCGTGTCGGCGTCGAGCCAGCGACGATCGAGCTGCGGACCCCCGCGTTGCTGGCCTTCCAGGAAGGAACGGGTCACCAATTGCGTGAGATGTCGGTAGCCTGCGAGGTTCTGGCACAGCAGCACGACGCGCGAGGGCTGCGCCCGCTCGCCGGCTTCGCGTATCCAGGCATCCACGCCGATCAGGGGTTTGACACCGGCGGCCTGTGCCTCCTTGTAGAACTTGACCATCGCGAACAGGTTGCTCTGATCGGTGAGCGCGACGGCCGGCATGCCTGCGCCGGCCACGGCTGCCATCAGTTCGGGAACCCGCACGATGCCGTCGAGCAGCGAGTACTCGGTATGCAGGCGCAGATGCACGAAAGGCGTCATGCGCGCGCCACCGGGGCGAAGCTGCGCCGGTGCAGGACGCAGGGGCCGTGCTCCTCCAAACGGCGTCGATGCAACGCGGTGGCATAGCCTTTGTGACTTGCGAAGGCATAGGCAGGAAACGCTGCATCCATTCGATTCATATAGGCATCTCTCGCGGTCTTGGCGAGGATGGAGGCCGCCGCGATGGCGGTCTCGGAGGCATCGCCCCCGACGATGGCGCGGGCGCTCAGGCCGCCGAGGCCGCCCAGGTGCGGCAGCCGGTTGCCGTCCACCAGCAGCACATCGGGACACAACGCCATGGCAAGCACGGCGCGGCGCATGGCCAGGAACGTGGCGTGCAGGATGTTGAGCGCATCGATCTCGGCCGGATCGGCCCAGCCGATGCCGAAGCACAGCGCACGCCGTTGGATGAGGGCACTCAACCGTTCCCGCGTGGCGGCGGACAGGACCTTGGAATCGGCGATGCCGGGAATGGCGCGGCCCGGACGCAGGATCACCGCGGCGGCGACCACGGGTCCCGCGAGAGGCCCCCGCCCGGCTTCGTCGATGCCGGCAAACCGCCTCTTCATGAGGCCCGCGGCGGGCGACGTGCCGCAACAAGATCGAGAATGGCCTGCGCGGCCCGCGTGCCGGCATCGCGCCTCAATTGCACGTGGATGCGCAGGAACTCAGCTTCCAGTCGTTCGCGCCGCGGCG